>JAUPTZ010000006.1 GCA_030917815.1 Candidatus Babelota bacterium
TGGAAAGTTCTCTACCGATGTTATGTACAACACGATAAAAACGCGTCACACAAAAATCCCAATGATATCGGCCGGCGTACCGGTTGGCTATAACGATACGCCACCTGAGATTATGCAAGCAAATACACCACTTACCGCGGTATCAACCCAGCTCGATTGGCCAGAAAAAATAGGCTTCCTCAAAAAAATTCTCCCCTACGCGAAAAATGTTCTTATCATTTTTCGCTCTATCGATGAGATGTCACATAACAATTTAAAAGAAAAAAATACGATTACCGCTTCGTTGCGCAAGGTACATATTGCATGGAAAATGCATCACGTAAGTAATATTGAAAAGAATAGCGATCTCTCTGCACAACTCCTAGAAGGCGTTGACATCATCGTCTTATCACGCAGCAGTGAGATTCTGCGTCATGCCTCTCGCATTGCATCGGAAGCGGCTCAGTTTAACGTTCCAGTATTCTCCTCAGATATAAATTGCCCCGACGTATTCATCGCAATATCAGAATGTCCTGAGCGCGCAATCGGCATACAAAGCGCTAAATACGCGATCGAAGTTCTTGAAGATGGCGTAAACGCCTCCGACCTTCCACTCAAAGAGATCAGAGATCGCAAGAAGATCTTTATTCACCCTCATACAACCTCTCCCATCATCGCCACTACCGCTATTGGAAACTTACTCAGCCACTGTAATCATATAAATATCACCATCGCACCGGCACGTCTCGAAACAAAGAACTCGTAACGCACTACCCATACATAAAAAAAGGTCCTGCTAACCTTCTGGTTAGCAGGACCTTTTTTTAGTAAACCTTTTTACTGAAGAACTCCGTTATTTTCCGGCGATCCATCAACTACCTCTGCGGCCGACGCAATTGCGAACTCAGGCGAAAATCCGCCAGAGTCCATAAACGATCGCATAGCTTGCTCAAACCTAACTTTATACCGGGCAAGACGATCGGTAAGATAAATCACCATGAGCGTATATATACCGAATTGTTTCCCTGTAAAAGTACTAGCTGCTGCTGACCTAATAAGATCGTCACCAATCGCAGCCGGGTCAAGCTCGCTCACACAAGACCAAAATCTCACCTTATCCAAATAAAGAGAAGTCGAAGCGATAAAAGATGCTTGCATTGCGTTTACAAATTTAACCATAAGATAAGGCGCATGATGAATCGCCGCTGGAGCAATACGGTGATCACCATCCGGCAAAGGTCGCGCATGCACTTGTCCAGTAGTCCTCAAATTTGCACGTACATATTCAAGCGACTTACCTGCATCATCCTGATGCCCGGCTAAAAGCGCAGCATACGCATGGATGGTATGCGTCACCAATTGAGTCACTCGCATCCTAACATCAGGCATTCCGCTCCACGGCGTCACACAGGCAGTCATCACCATACTAACACCAGGGAAACTGCCATTCAAGTCATGACCAAGTGCCGACACCGCTGCTTGCCCCTTTGCTTCGGTATAAGCATCCGCATAGTCTTTACTGATAAGAAATCGGGCAAACCCGCACGAATCACCATAATGGGCACTACAATCACGAGTCACCAGACTATCAACACCCGAAGATAAAAAAGACTTCATCATTGCTGCGCTAAGATCCTCGCTACTATCCACGCTCCGCTTGCCACTGCTACTACTACGCGGGCGCCCTGGCGTATCACCACCACCTGGTGCCCCCGCCCCCATATCACCACTCACATCAAGAGGAGCCAACAGACCGGGAGGCGTCCTGTCTGACGCACTGCATGAAACCGTTACCGCCGCTACACATAAGGCCATTAGTCTAAGCCATCTTTTTTCTACATGAATATTCATATAATCCTCACTCACTGTTTGTATAGTCTTACACTAGCACATTCGAGACAGTTTAAAGGGATTGCGCCGGCTCGGTTTGTCTCGACACACGCGTCTTAGACCGAGCAGCGTTGCTACAACGTACGCATCCAACAGGAGTATCTTCACTATGAGTAGCTACCTCGCATGTGATACCACAGTAGCACGAGTCCAATACCGGTGCAAGTTGTTTTTTAAATAAAAAAACTTGCTGTATCCAGACAAAACAGCAAGTTGGACTGCCTGAAGAATTTGGTGTCAAATTCTTCCACAAAAACCTGGCTTTCAAACAAAAGGCCTCATGGACAGATGCAAAAAACGTGATAGAGTGATTGGCGATCAATCGTTTTCAAGCATCAGGATTCAACCGAGAGGGTCGCTCATGGGACTATGGTCACTTATCACGCAAAAATTAACCCACCAAGAAAGTCGCCCCGAGCTCCATATCGCTATACTGGCACCACGTTCTAGCGGCACCATAGAAAAAATTATCAACTTAACTATCCAGCAGCTAAAGGCAACCACTGCACGAACGGTGAGTATTACCCAATTCAATGGGGTCACCGACCAAACCCAGTTTTCCCTCTTTCTTAAAGAAGCGGAGCACACACACTTCGACTTGATATTTGCCATAACCGGCCTTGCTGCAGCACAGGCACGAAAAATATATATCGAACATGGCATCTTTATCCCGACACTCATCATAACCGCTCAAGAGCTACTACCCTACCCTATGCCCAATCATATCAGTGCGCTGCTGATTGCCAATAGCGCACCGTTTATTTTTCAGCTCTTAACGACCAGCATTCCAAAACTTAAGAAATTGTTGGTTTGCACCAATCCGGTACTCTTTCAACGTACGCAAGAAATTGCCGACCTAACCTCGCTCTGCAGTAGCAAAGGCATTGAAATTGTACCAATATTTCTCCCTCAGCCGACCGCCATTTTGGCAACTGAGCTGCACACTCATGCCGCTACCGCCGATGCATTATTTATGCCAATCGACACCGAAGCATTTAGTTTTATGCCGGACATCATCGAAATTGCACGTGAACATGGATGTCCTGTCGTTACGAGCGAACTCCACGCGCTCCACTACGGCGCCGATATTGCCTTTGGCTATCCACTCGATTCGCTCGCCAGCGAATGCGCGCAACGATTGCTCCATATCTTGCAATATCCAAAACGAGACATTCGCTTCATACAAACGGTACGAGAAATACATTGCCGCAGCAATAAGCAAGGAATTTTGCTTCGAACTATGGCCACCCAACAGGTTGATTACAATTTTAAGATTATCGGTTGTACAGATAATGAAGAAAGTGGACCAGTCCAATAAACGATTCAAGCGCTATTAGCCCCACAATCACCAGTGTCCATCGCTTATGAAATACAAGATCCTGACCGGTCTGCTGTACTTCATACAAGTCACGAATAATATCGAGTTTGCGCTGCACCCCTTCACGCCAACGATCAATCGAAAGCTTTTTCACCAGTCGTTCATAAATATCGGAGTAATATTCATCCCCCGACATGCGAATACTGTTTTCTAACCGCTCAGTAATTACCGAAATATCAACACGCAATTGAGCAAGCTCAGAAATCGAGGTTGCGTTGCGAGCTTTAACCGAATCCAAATGGTAGGTATAAAACGTATGCAGCCGCCTATCGAGCAATCGGTCAAAATACTGAAGCTCCAGTAACTGAATCGTTACAAACTCAAAAAGCTCCATGGAATCATAGCAGGTGTCGTCGTATACAAACGATCCACCACTATCGATTACCATAAGTTCATCGCCATAATACCCGGTACGTGAACGTAAAATTGTGTCTTGCTGATAAAAAGAGAGCAGATTAACTTCAAGGCGAAGTAGGGACGCAATATCACCCCCGTAGGTTTCCATTAATTTTTCGCTCGATATGGTACTTCGTTGCGGGCTAATATGCACCGTAAAATAATCATTTTTCAAATTACAAAACTGCGGACTAACTATAGCACTATGAATCTTTTTAAACGTCTCATAGGCATACGAATCGGAGATTTGATCATATTCGCTTTTAAGCTCAATTAACCGCTTTTTAAGCGTGCTCAGCGTGCCCTTAAAAGGAATGCGGTAGCAATACGAAAGTACGCCAAACCCATGAATCTTACTTAATACAAAACATTGCGGACGAAGGTTCACATCATCTTCGGCAAGTGCATGCTCGACACCATCGGTACCAGTAAAATGTTCATATCCTTCCCCTTCAGAAACCAAATTAGGCCCACGAAGATGATATGAAATAGGAATGTGATAATTTTTGAAACGCACCGACAGCGGCGTGCTATACGTAGGTACCAAGTGCTGAGACTTGATGAGTTCAAGATCGATATCGTCACCAACATCGTAGGCATAAAAGAATATTATATCGCCCGCAAAAGTATCGCGTTGCATTGGAACACCATGATGAAAAAGGAATTATTAGAGCCACAGTGTATCACGACAAATCGGTTCGGGAAACGGTTTAGCGGTTATTTTTAGAAACAACTGGGACGAACTGCATCGTATTTAACGGATGCTTGTCGTCGCACATACGCGCCAACTCAGCCGAAGAGACATGCGTATAGATCTCTACGGTAGAAAGCGAAGAATGTCCTAATAATTCTTGAATTACCCGCAAATCAACTCCCTGATTAAGAAGGTGCGTAGCAAATGAATGGCGAATCTTGTGCGGCGTCAATGGACGTTCAATTTTTAAAAGATGTCGATACATCTCACAAATTCGCTGCACCGTACGCTCGGCAAGTCGATTACCACTGGGACCCACAAACAAGAAGGTGCTTTCGGTAAAGCCAAAAGCCCCCCGCTCATGGGCTATGTATTCTTCAATAGACTGCTTTGCCTTCTCACCAAAAAGCACTACCCGCTCCTTACGGCCCTTGCCCAACACCCGCACCGTTTTTGCTTGCATATCAATGTCACAAAGCCTCATATGGGTCAGCTCGCTGCACCGCACTCCGGTCGCATAGAGCATCTCCATTACCGCTCGATCTCGATAGGGATAGCGAGAAGGCAGCTCTTCGACCTTAACCGTATCAAGCAGGTAGGTCATCTCATCGATACTCAGCGTCACTGGCAACCGCTTTTCTTGTCGCGGCGTTTTAGTGGCTACCTCAAGAACAATGCCTTCTTTTTTGAGATAGGCCGAGAATGATCGAAGGCAAGAAAGCTTGCGGGCAAGCGTTGCTTTGAGCATTTTTTCATAAAAAAGCGAAACAACAAAGCGCCGCATCACATACTCGGGTGTTGCGGCAATAGCCGGCCCGGCCTCTTCAACCCGCTCCCAGAATGCCAAAAACTGTGCTAAATCAGACCTGTAGGCACGCAAAGTATGGTGAGAAACGTTCTTTTCCTGCTCCATAAAGGCCAGGAAGTCGACAATTTTATCTTTAAATGAGGCGCTGTTCATGGCAAAAACCTTTTATTTTCTTATAGAATTCTTGTATTATAGAGGGAAAGATACCGCATTGTTTTTAAAAAAATAAAGAAAGTTATTACCAAGAAGGGTCCCATGAAAAAATATCTAGCTCTTGTACTACTTGTGAGTATCGCTTCGTTCACCACCGCACCCCTCAAAAGCAGAATAAACCCGGTCGCGCTTGAAGTAGGCGCAATTGCGGTTATCGCGCTCAGCGTTCTTGCCTACAATAAGCTACTGGTAGAACCGGACAAAAAAGATAGAAAGCTTATATACGACATCGCCCTCTCTTTATCTTCACAAGAGGTCACCGATGATGAGGAAGAAATAAAAGAAACCTTACGTAGCCATAACGTAGACCCAACTCCAGCCATAGTCGCTTCATGGCAAACCGTCATGGGCTCCTTTGAAGAATTTGCCGCGGCCCTCACCAGGGTATACGCCGGCTACATCGACCAGGCTCGGGGTATTATTTCGGACGTAAAAATAGATATGAAAGAACTCTCGCCCAGACTCCGCAAAGCGGTAGCAAAGATACGGAAAAATCTTAAGAAAAATCGGTCTTCACGAAAAGACAGAACCACCTCTTCCGGTACCGCATTCGCCTCATAGAGAAAGTTTATCATTCATGAAAAAAAATGCCCTTCTTTTAACGCTTGGTCTCGGCCTTATTCTCCCATTCATCAACCCAACCCTACAAGCTTCTACCGAAGCGCCCGATGAAGACTATGAGAACATCCCTGCCGAGATTTTAGCCTGGTTCAAGCCGGACGCTGAAATAACGCTCCCCGCCACAGGACACTGGGACGCTGAAGAATCCATGAGCATTGCCGAGGCATGGAGCACTCAGGAAAATGAAGACAGCGATGATGAAGATGTCGCTCTTGCAGCAAAAATACAGAAACACGCACAAAGTCTCGTAAATCGAATGAACCGGATTTCTGAAGAAATGGTCCCCTGGATTTCCCTAGATGAATCGGTCACGGGCACCACTGTCATGGCTGATGGGAGTCACCATGAAGCCTCTTACACACTCAAAGACATTATTTTTGCTACCGTTGCTGAATCAAACTCATTGTCGCGCGTTGAAGCCCAAAAAGCGCTTACCTACTTTCAAAGCAAAGCAGCTGAAAAGAAAAAAGTTCCCCTATGGATTTGGGAAGCTCAAATCCCCCTTACCCAGCATATTTCCTATTTTCCCCTTGCACTTCGACCTGTGATAATACCAGTTGGTCCATCTTTTTCACGACGCTCACCGTTTCCAAGCAACCCGATCAGACCGTTAGCCAAAGCGACTATTCAAGAAATTTACGATAACCCTTACAATCGAGAATATGATTCATGTCGAGAACAGCTGGAAGAAATACATCAAAAGAGTGTCGCCTTGGCACATAAGAATTCGCTCCTTGAAGCCGACCTTGATGAACTTGATTTCGCGCAAAATTCGATAGAATATTCGGCCAGTTGGTTAGCCCGCCACCAAGAAGGAGACGCCACAACTTTCGCGCTCGAAACGAGAGAGTTTACAGTGCAAAGGGGTCTATCCCTTGCCTCGGTTTATGCACATCTTGCGGTTGTCGATGAAGCCGATCTCGACACCCTTGCCCTTCATCCCCATTTTCCCACCGATGAACAAGATAAAGCAACTGCCGCAGATCTCAAGAATAAGCTTGATGCTCAGGAAAAGCCGCTCTCATTTAAAGAAAAAGCGGCACTCTTTTTTTATGGACAAGATAAAGAGGAAAATCCCACAAAAACCTGGTCTCTTTTCAAGAAAATTGGTGTAGCTGCCGATGAAACTCGTCGCCCCACACACTTACCAGATTATGCTACCTTTGAAAAAGGGATGAATACCCTCCTAGACAACTCAACCGGCACTGTTTCACCACGAGCCCGAAGATACCTCACCTCCCCCAAAATGCTCGTCTGGTACTATGCCAACGGTGATCAAGCCATCGACAAGGAATTATTTACCATCCTAAACGCCGTTTCGGAAGAGACAGCGGTTGAAGCATGTCAGAATCCAGACCTCCTCGAGTGGTTTGGAAATCAAAAGTTGAGTTGCGAAGTTATCACCGACTCTCACACAGAGTACAACGGCAGTGAACGCATAACCATCACCAATTCAATAATATATGAGCCGGCTACGATCCTGCAAATACTTGACGGCCCGCCTTCTGCCAAAAATGAGCGAATAGAGCTCTTAAAAAACAGAATGGCAGAACAAAAGCGACGCCCCATGATTGCTTCGGTACTATCGGCAGCAACACTCTTCGTGGTCGGCGCAAGTCTCTTTACACGTAATGTTCTCTGTCGCAATGAAGACAACAAAACCATTTACCTGGTAACCTCATATATCACAGAAGAACTCGATAAAAACGGTGGTGAAACCAATGATCTTTTCCTAGAGAATCTTCAAAGAGAGCTCAGAACTAGATTCCACTTCACCGCAGAGGAAATTCAGGTCCTGATGCCTTCTTGGAAGATCATAGCGGAGAACACACAACAGCTTCTTTTGGCAATGACCATCTCCTACACAAACAAAGAATTAGACACGGTTTCTATGAGTACGAGCGGCCTGCCGGAAAAGATGCGCAAAGCGGTTAAAGTCATCCAGCAAAGATTGGGTCTTCGTTGGTCGATTCCGGAAAAAATTGCTAGAATTTTCAGAAAATAGTGGGCGTCAAAACTTCTGGGGGTTGTATGCAATATAGCGTGCGTTCAATGTTTTTTTTCTTGTCTTTATTCGGGCTCACCGGGCCGCTCCTCAATGGAGCGACCGATATGAGTACCCTCGCCAAGAAAATAAGCCACTGGTTTCCTCTTGAGAGAAAAATACCTATTAGTGGAACCACAATGACCGTTCAGCAACTCCTCGACCTTGCTGAAACAAAAGACCTTTCACGAAAAAAAATTGCTGCCTCAGCTGCTGCCCAAGCGATTCTCAAAAAAATGGAACGGCTATCAGCAGTGTATGATAGCATTCCGGAGTGGATCTTCTCGTGTGGCCTCACCGAAGAAAGCCGAATTCCTTCCCAGTCAAAAGAGGAAGATGGGCATCGAACGTTCTTTAACGTTCTGCCACCAACTATCGCCGAGATCTATGCCGATGCTGACACGCTCGCACTTGCGGTTGAATGCCATAGCCCTAAACGAGGCGCCATCGGAGCTCTGCTCCCCTCAGAGCAGGAGGCATATAAAAAGCGCCTCACTAAACTGCACGAGAAATGTGTTGCTCTTGCTCAGAGCGAGGACAACCGAACGCTCAAAGATGACATTCACAACGACTCAGCAAGCACAGAACAACACTATTGCCTTCTGTGGAAAAGCGATGAAAAAAAAGATCACGTAAAGCGTTATGATATTACCGCCCCCTCGGCAATGCCACTTGAGTCGATTCTTTTAAGGGCCGCAATCCTGAACCATGCCGACATAGATACCATGACGGTCAGTGTAGAAAAATTTCTTCAGGCGTCGGAGGCACACACTTTTCTAAAAACATTAGTAGACGTTAAACCTCGCGCTCTTTCTTTAAAAGAGAAAACAACACGCCTTCTTCAGGGGAGAATAAAAGAAAAAAACAACCAAAAAACCTGGTCTCTTTTAAAGCGACTCGAACTTGAGCATGCCGGCAACGGCACCCGCCGACCAGACACCATGCCGGACTATGCCGCTTTCAAAGAAGGAATGGAGACACTACTCAAAGAAAGCAAGCTATCGGCAACCACACAAAAAGCCCTTACATCCAAAAGCATGCTTGTCTGGTATTACACCTATGGTGACGATGGCCTCAATGATGAGTCGTTCCTCGAGACAATAACCTATCTGACTGCTCATGGCACCGTTGAAGAAGTATACAATGACCCTTCTCTACTCGCCTGGTTTGGTGATGCAGAAGTACCATGCCAAATCCATGATGGCACTATAACCAATTATCCTGACGTAGAAGCTTTTCCTCTCCTTTGCTATCCTCGCCCAGCACTGCTCTCCGAAGAGACTGAGGCAAAACTCCTTAAAAATTTAACGAAGCAAATGGATAGCCAAAAAAGACGTCCTGGCACCATTGCAAAGGTCACTGCGCTTCTTGTAGGACTGTCGTTCCTCTTACGCTACGCACACAAAACCGAACGCGACCTTAAAACGGCAATCGCTACTCGTCAGCAACTGGCAAATAATTTCGCTGGCGTTGTATTCGAAAGTCAGGAGGCATTACGCACCGCTCTTGCGATCTACCTGGAAACTAAATACAACTACAGCCCTCTTGAAGTAGAACAAACGGTTGATGCTTGGCTCATACTCTTGCAAAATCCTACACCTGATGAAGAAGCACAGGCACAGAAAGTTATTACTAGAATGCTTGGCGCCCGATGGTCGATTCCGGCAAAAATTGCGCGGTTATTTAAAAAAAAGAAGTAACGTGAATATCAAAGACTGGCCATCATTCATTAAGCGCCTTCGCCTCATCACCGGCCCTTTCCCCCTTCCGATGACCGAGACAATTATCAACGAGTTTGGGCACGATCCGTTCATCATTCTCATCAGTTGCTTGCTCAGCCTCCGGGCTCGTGATGTCGTCACCATCCACGTATGCCGCGATCTGTTTTCCCGTATTAATGCGCCACAACAATTGTGCACATTATCAACCGAAGAACTCGAACACATAATTTATAAAACCGGTTTTTATAAAAACAAAGCCGGCACGCTGAAGGCTGTCAGCGCCGCCCTACTCGCACATCACAATGGCCACGTTCCAACCACTGAAGCCGAGCTTCTTGCTTTACCTGGCGTAGGGCAAAAAACGGCTAACTTAGTTCTTGGTATGGCCTTTAATGTGCCAGCCATTTGCGTCGACACCCATGTACACCGCATCAGTAACCTTTGGGGCCTCGTACATACAAGAAACCCTGATGAAACCGAGAAAGCATTAAAACTGGTGGTGCCGCAAGAATACTGGATAGAGTGGAACAAGGTCCTCGTCATGCTTGGGCAAAATATGCGGGATCGAGATATCGCCCTGATCATGCTGCCCGGTACTGATAGCAACTAAGGACTCAACGTACTCTTGCCTTTTCTCTTAAAATTTCGGAGTCTTTCCAGGCATTAGTAACCCTTCGTACAAGGATCTTTATGATGTTCAAGCATACATTACTCACCATGGTGTTCCTCGGAGCAGCCACCTCGCTTTGTATCAACGCAAACAGCCCGGCCGATGATTGGTTCTGCCAAAGTGCCACCGACACCATCAATCAGGATGAGCTCACGAATCTTATTGCCAAACACATACAAGACTCACTTATCGAAAGCGAAGAAAACCAAAACGCTCAATGCACTATTACCTTCACCTATTTCATAGAATCAAAGCAGGTCGAACATATCTTAGACACCGTTCTGCTGGGCACCATCGACTTTAGAGCTATTTTGCACAACGAGAGAGCTAACGGCATGGATATCGGCAATTTTTGCTGCGCCATTACCTTGTCAGATGCACAGCACACCGGGACGCATTCGTTTCGCTATACCTCAACGATAGAAGAAGAAGCAGCGGCCTAGCATTTCCCTATAGAAAGAGCCCCAGATTTTTATCTGGGGCTCTTTCTATTTCTGTAGTCGATCAAAAATTGTTTTCATTAACTTACAAGCTTCTGGCGCTTGTTTTGCAACCGCATCGGCTATTTCCTCATGATAAATATGGGAGGTCTTATTCCGCTCATTAATGAGCTTCATGAGCCCTTCAGCCTCCAACTCACTAATGGCACCGGCCAGCACCGCCATACGAATGATCGGCTTAGGACCCTTTTCTTGCAAAGTCATACCTAAATCGACTTCAAGATGCATACTGAGAAACTTCCAAAAACCGTCAATGGTATATTCGAAGCGCTGTATTACCGAATCCTGACATGCCAAAAGGATACTATTGGTGTGATGTTCGATTGAAGGGGTCTTTGTTATATACTCTCTATAAAGTACAATGGCCTTATAAAGCGTCTCTAACATTTTCCCCATCTGCTCAGCTTTATAGCTTATTCTTTTGTCCATGGAACCAGATCCTCTCTTATAACCGCCAAAAATTTTTCTGAAACTCCATGTAGGTCAACAACATCAACATTGACATAAATATCACTTTCATCGATATCGCCAGCTATATTCAACATGACCTCATTCGATAATTTTTCACCCGCATCAATAGCAATGTCATAATCAGCACCCTCGCGATGAGTACCGCGAGCTCGAGATCCAAAAAGAAAAATCTTGCACCCCGGTGCATGCTTATGAATAATCTCTATCAACGTTTGCTTAATATCGATCACGCACTACTCCCGCTCAGCTCGTACTAACTCACCAAGCGCATCAAGTGCTATCCCAAACCGCTGCGAACCATCAAGTTGCCGCAATGTCACCGTATTTTGCTCACGCTCTTTGTCACCAAGCACAAACATCCAAGGAATTTGCATTAACTGCGCCCGTTTAATTTTGGCGTTGATCTTATCAGAGGTAGTATCAATCGTTGCCCGCACACCAAGATGCTTCAAATGCGCTAACACTGTATACGCATAATCGGCCTGCGCATCGGTAATGGTCATAATACGCACCTGCTCCGGCGCAATCCAAAATGGCACGCGACCTTTGTAATGCTCAAGCAAGATACCCATGAACCGCTCAATCGAACCATAGATCGCTCGGTGGATCATCACCGGACGCTGACGTGATTGGTCGCTCGATACATAGTCAATATCAAAGTTTTCTGGCAAACAAAAATCGACTTGTACCGTGCCGCATTGCCATTGCCGACCCATTGCATCTTTAATACGAATTTCAATCTTCGGCCCGTAAAACGCACCTTCACCTTCTTGCAATTTATACGCAATGCCACGATGGGTCATAGCATCGGCAAGCGCTTTGATCGCCTGCTCCCATTGTGCCGCATCGCCAAGCGATTTTTCAGGACGCGTCGATAACGCGTAAGAAATCTCTTCGAAACCAAATTTCTTATAAATCGCTTCAGCAAGCGAAAGTACACCAGCAACTTCTTGCTGAATTTGGTCAGGTGTACAAAAAATATGAGCATCATCTTGCGTAAAGGTACGCACACGGAACAAACCATGAAGTACGCCGGACAGTTCATAACGATGAACCAGGCCATACTCGGACAAGCGAAGCGGTAATGCGCGATACGAGTGTAACCCTTCTTGATACACCATAACACTGGATGGACAATTCATTGGCCGCACACAATGAGTTTGTTCATCGATCTGTGTAAAATACATGTTTTCTTTGTAGTTTTCGTAATGCCCCGACGTATGCCACAGGCTTTCATGCATGATGAGCGGCGTCTTAATTTCTTGATAGGTATCTTGCTGCAGCTTACGGCTGAAATTAATAAGCTCGTTATAAATCACCGTGCCACGCGGGTGAAAGAATGCCGCTCCAGGCGATTCCTGACGAAACGAGAACAAATCAAGTTGCTTGCCAAGCGAACGGTGATCGTACGTGAGCGCATCGGCTACCTGTTTTTCATACGCCGCTAAATCTTCTTTAGTCGCAAACGCAATACCACTAATCCGCTGCAACGGCTGACCATTACGATCGGCACGCCAGTAAGAACCGGAAATACCGGTCAACTTAAAATGTTTGAGTACTTTGATATTTTCAACATGACCACCACGACATAAATCGGTGAATGATCCTTGCGAATACACGCCAACCGTGTCACCCGGAATTGCTTCAAGCATCTCCATTTTAAAGCGATTATGTGCAAACAATGGACGAGCTTTTTCTTTGGATACCTGGCCACCAACAACGTCATAGGCGCGGGCCGCTATCTCATGCATCTTCGCTTCAATGCGTGGTAAATCTTCTTCTTTAAAATTATGTTCTGGAAGGAAGTCGTAAAAAAATCCATGCTCGGTCGTAGGCCCGATAGTAAGGAGCGTGCCCGGGTAGATTTCAAGCACCGCCTGCGCCGCTAAGTGGGCACACGAGTGGCGAAGATTATCAAGATACTGTGCACTGCTTTGCGATGATTGAGAATGAAGCACACTATGCTGCTGACTCATTACCATTTTCCTTTACTTATTGAGGACTCTTTTATTTGTTTTTGTTTTATGCTCATACTGTCAGAGCTTACCTATAAATCGAACCTTTCGCAAACATAGAAAGAGGAGACGTGATGATGCAGAACGCCCTACCTAAGGTAGAAATAGCGGTCCTTGATACCGATGTATTCTTAAAAGATCCTTATGCGCCACTTTCCTTACACACCCAAAACATTATTGTACCATTCCAGGTTCTTGAAGAACTTGACGACCTAAAGCGTATCTCGGGCGCTATTGGTCGCCAAGCTCGTCAGGCCATCCACCTCTTTGAAGCGTTACGCCTTAAGGGAGATCTTCACAACGGCGTTCGCCTTGAAGATGACAAAGCGCAAACCATTACGGTTGCCCCACTAAGTTTTTTTTCCGACCCACTTCTCAGCACCGACGACGCGGTCCTTGCCACAGCACAGCATTATCAGCTACAAGGAAAACACACCCTCCTCTATACACAAGATATCAACATGCGCCTCAAGGCGGCCAGCAGCGGCATCACGAGCCGTGAATTTCAAGCCACTTCATTCAGCATGCCAAATCAATTTGCCAGCATCATCACCCAACAACTTCAGGCAAAAGATCTGAAAGCACTTACGCAAAGTAAGGTAATGGATGCTCTTGATAACAAACCAACCTATGTAAATCAGTTCGTCAAATTAGTAAGCCAAAACAACGCCGAAGTATATCGCCTTTTCCGCTTTCTTGGTGGCAGCCAATTTAAAGAAGTGCAATCAACACCGATATTCAACTGCTTTTCGGCAAAGAATGCAGAACAAGCAATGACGCTTGATTTGCTTATGGATGATTCGGTTGAACTGGTCAGTTTAATTGGTAAAGCCGGCACCGGAAAAACCTTCTTGGTGCTTTTAGTCGGATTAATCAAGGTGCTCCACGAACGCACTCACCGTCGCATCATGGTAACACGCCCAACCGTTTCACTCGGACCTGACATCGGATTTTTGCCCGGCGACGTTAATGAGAAAATTGAAAATTGGATGTACCCAATTTTTGATAACATCGGCATCATTGGCAGTGAATTGCGTAAAGCAAAAATGCCTTTCAATATTTCGACCGAAGAGATGCGTAAAGCAAATCAATTAAGCTTACAAGCAATCACCTACATGCGCGGCCGCTCACTACCACATCAATATCTGTTTGTTGATGAAGCACAAAACTTGACACCACTGGAACTCAAAACACTCATCACCCGTGCCGGCAAAGGTACTAAAGTTATCATCGCTGGCGACCCTGAACAGATCGACACTCCTCACCTTGGCTACGATACGAATGGGCTTATTGTGACGACGCGACGCTTCATGAATGAAAAGTGCTTTGGAGTAGTCCAGCTGCATACCAGCGAGCGAAGTAATTTGGCACAGAAAGCGGCTGAGCTTCTGTAACATTACTAAAGAAAGGCCCCCATCAAAACGGGGGCCTTTCCTCTCACAAAAGATAACTCAAAACCAATGCCACGCTCGCCTCCAAGCCATCCGCCTTCGCCGGAGGCTTCGGCGCGACTCTCGATCACAGAAATACAAAGCGAAGGTGGATGTCGCAACGTAGCATATATGTGCGAAGTCGGACTACAAAAGATAACTCAACACCAAGGCCACACTCGCTTCTAAACCATCCGCCTTCGCCGGAGGCTTCGGCGCGACTCTCGATCACAGAAATACAAAGCGAAGGTGGATGTCGCGACGTAGCACATATGTGCGAAGTCGGGCTACTCTGTAATTCAATCGTAGGCATCAAAATGCCTTTTGCAAAAAGCTCTTCCGGAACCAGTTTTTAGATACAACTCAAATGCATAAGCTGCTTGTTCGCTGCTAAACGCAATATAGTTCTTTAAGGACCACGGTCTATATTTCTTTGTATGCGACGTATTACCAGCGTTATGATCAACTAATCGCCTCTCTACATCACGAGTTACACCAACATAATAACGGCCTTGATAAACCTGACTTTCTAATATGTACACAAAATACATATTCATGCGGAAATCTCCTTTGACTATCCGCTGATGCCACCATGATGGTAACCATCAAACACATAGAACCACAAGAAAATCGCTACTTCCGCCAACCGACTTTGTCAAAACTTCGTCGCGTCGCAACGTAGCATATATGTGCGAAGTCGGACTACAAAAGATAACTCAACACCAAGGCCACACTCGCTTCTAAACCAAGTCCGCTCGTATCTAAAATGATCGCATCATCGGCAGGTTTTAACGGAGAGATTGGTCGACTCAAGTCTCGCAAATCTCGCATAATAACGGCGGCTGCAATCGCTTCAGGTGTCATTCCCTGTGCTTGGCGAATTTTATCTGCCTGCGCCCGCTTAACCCGCACTTCGAAAGAGGCGGTTAAATAAAATTTATGCGGTGCGTGTGGAAACAAAACGGTTCCACAGTCTCGGCCATCTATCACCACGTCATACTTACTACCAAGCTCACGTTGCCATGCGCGTAATCCAATCCGTACCATCGGTACACTGCTCACATGCGATGCGTACCAATCTATCTCCGGCGTGCGTAGCTGAGCCGTTACATCACTACCGTCAACGGTCACCACTGCAGCACCATCGGCATAGCTATAGGCAAGACGAGCTTTATAGGTTTCCACCAGTTCTGGTGCCCAAAACATGGCGCGATCAACCTCGTCACGAGAGTATTCTTGCGCCGCCATATACCCCATTGCGCGATATAGCAAACCAGTATCAACATAAAAATAACCGGTATGGGCCGCAATTGCTTTGGCGATTGAGCCTTTTCCGGAAGCGGTTGGGCCGTCAATTGTAATTATCATTTTCTTGCTCCTGCTTGGTACTAGACGACGTTGGTCGTCTTTGCGAGGCTGCCGTTGTGCAGCCGTGCCGCCGTCGTCCTTACAGACTAAGGCGAGCCGCGACGAAGTTATAACGAAGTCGGGGCAATCCAGACACGTTAAACACCCAACTCTTTTGGATCACCACGGGTCAACAACGTGACCCTCGTGATGACGCACTTTGTGCGTGGCAAATCACGCTACACTTAGAACGCAATATCAATACCTTGTAATTCTATGTTACTGCTCCCCTGCCACTCATTAGCCACCACATGCACCGCAATCGCAAACGGTCGGTCACCCTGCTCGCACAGAGGCCGATACAGTTCGGGCCGATTAAAGAACATAAGTGGTTTGAGCACACCGTCACAAAATACCATACACTTAATGTGCTTATCTTTGAGTAACCGTGGCTCCTGCACCAATGTTACTCCCTCAACTACAAGCAACGGCTCCGGATTGGCATTGCCAAACGGCTCCATCCGCTGTAATTGGGCATAAAAATTTTTGCTAATATCAGGCAATGAGACCACCGCATCAATAGAAAGCGTCAGCACTAAGTCTTCCGGCTTCAGCTGAGCCTGAATTAGCGCTTCGAGCCGCTCTTTAAGCTCCGACAGTTTTGCCGCAGGCAGACTGAGCCCAGCCGCACAAGCATGGCCCCCGAACGTTGTTAATAAATCACCACAGGCCACCAATGCTTCAAACATATTAAATGAAGGAATTGAACGACACGAACCTTTAGCCATGCCATCTTTGGTGAGATGGAACAGGATCACCGGCCGCCCATATTGTTGCATAAGTTTACCAGCCACAAGACCAATCACACCGGCCGGCCAGGAGGTATTACCGGCCATAATTAAATATTCACTCTGCAAGTCGATTGCACCACCCTCGATAGTCGCTACGATCTCGTCAAAAATTGCCCTATCAACCCGTTTACGTTCCTCATTGATCGATTTTAACGTGACCCCAACCTGCATTACCTGCCCCATATCGGCACTAATCAAAAAGGTCACCCCTTCGCGGGCATCATCCAACCGACCCAACGCATTGAGCTGTGGTGCGATGGCAAACCCGATATCTCGAGAACTTAACGCCGCCTTATCGGACACATTGCCGTTGGCCGCCAATACCTGCACTGCAAAGCTACGATTTTTATTAATATGGGCCAAGCCCTGCTGCACCCAATAGCGATTCTCATGCCGCAATGGCACTACGTCGGCCACCGTACCAAGCATCAAAAGCTCGTAAGCCTTGGCCGGCATTTCCTTGCCAAGTCGTTGGTAGATAATCGTCATAATTTTGAAGATCACCCCAACACCGGCAAAATCTTTATACGGATACGGACAGTCGGGCTGATGAGGATTCACAATAACGTCGGCCGGTGGCAACTCACCATGTACCTGGTGATGATCGGTAATAATCACCGAAAGGCCGAGTGCTTTGGCATCTACGACCGCTTGGTGCGCGGTGATTCCATTATCCACCGTCACGATTAAGTCATATTTATTCTCGGCCGCTTTGCGCACAATTTTTGAAGATAACCCATAGCCGTCACGTACGCGATTGGGCAGAAAATAATTGATGTTTGCACCAAGTGGTAACAAACAGGAAAGCATGATTGCGGTTGAGGTAATACCATCAACATCGTAATCACCAAAAATAAGTACTTTTTCTTTTCGCTCAACCGCATCCATAATCCGCTGCGCCGCAGCAGAGGCACCTTTGAGAATCGTCGGATCGGCAACCCAATCACTACTCATCACCAAATACCGTTGCGCAAGATCGGCTGTTGTGTAGCCGCGAACATACAATGCCCGAGCCAACGCACGATCAATGCTGCATCTATTAGCAAGGTCATGCACCGCCGCTTCATCGGCCGGAGCGAGATGCCAACGGTATTTCAGTCCTATTTTTTCCACGATACCTCACCTACTTCTTCTACGCGTTTACTCATGACGTGCAGTGCACGTCATGACGAGGGCTGCATTGTCAGCCCGTGGTGATCCAGTGTAATTAAGCATTAATACCAATCTAACTGGATTGCTACGGCGCACAACGGCGCCTCGCAAAGACTGTCAAGACCGTTTTTGTTGACTCGTAAGCCTACTCAACTTCATGGAGCAACTTCATTGTCGGAAACAAAATCACATCTTTAATCGATGTCGTACCGGTCAAAAACATGGCCAACCGATCGATACCAATTCCCACACCAACGGTCGGTGGTAAGCCATATTCCAACGCTTTAATATAATCGGCATCAAAGAAATGAGCCTCATCATCGCCACTCGCTCGCGCATGGGCCTGATGACGAAACCGCTCAGCTTGATCAAATGGGTCGTTCAACTCACTAAAGCCATTGGCCAGCTCCATACCGGCAATAAACAACTCGAACCGTGCCGCAATAGCAGGATTATCATCTTTACGTTTTGATAACGGCGATATCTCAATCGGAAAATCGGTAATAAACGTTGGCTGCACAATGCGAGACTCAACGGCCAATTCAAACAATATCAATAATTTTTCGCCAAACGTTTTCTTCTCTATCCCGGTCACACCACGCGCAGCCAGCGTTTTTTCAATCGTTGCCGGCATAACGTCGGCGGCCGGAATGCCACCAATAACGGTCGCCGATTCTTGCATCGTTACCCGCAAAAACGGTTTTTCAAAATCAAGCGTGTGGGCCCCGAAGGCAAACGCTTGTTCTCCGTGCACTGCACGCGCAGCGGCCCGCAGCATATCCTCGGTTAATCGCATACCATCGGCATAATCACCATGCGCCATGTAATACTCAAGCATGGTAAATTCCGGATTATGTCGTGTCGAAACGCCTTCGTTACGAAAGTTTCTGTTGATCTCGAACACCCGCTCAATCCCGCCTACCACCAGTCTCTTCAAATAGAGCTCTGGCGCAATGCGAAGGAACAAATCGATATCGTACGCATTATGATGTGTCTTAAAAGGACGAGCGGCCGCACCACCAGGAATCGGGTGGAGCATTGGCGTCTCCACTTCAACAAAATCGTTCTGCAAGAGGAAATCACGAATCTGCTGCACAATACGTGAGCGCTGCAAAAATTTTTGTTTGCTTTCTGGGTTCACCATCAAATCAAGATAGCGCTGACGATATCGTTGTTCAACATCGGTCAATCCATGATATTTTTCCGGTAATGCGTGAAGACATTTTGAGAGCAGTACTAGATCGGTCACTTTTAAGGTTGGTTCACCGGTCTTAGTCGTAAACATCGTACCGGTTACCCACAGAATATCGCCGATATCGATCGAATGCGTCAGCAGGTCAAAAGCCGCTTCACTCACCGCGTCGCTCCGTACATACACCTGTAACCGCCCGGCTCTATCCTGTAGATGGGCAAAAACCGTTTTTCCATGACCACGCTTGGTCATCACCCGACCGGCGAGAGTATGCACCGTCGCTTCATCATTGGTAGCACCAAACGCATCGTGTAGTTGCTGAGTAGTAGCCGACACGGGACGATATTCAGGCCATGCTGAAACACCCCGTGTAGCAAGTTGATCTATTTTCTGAACACGCACTTCGTGTTCAGTACTGACATCTTTTTCTTTAATTGACATGCGCACAATCCTGTACAAGAGAGAGTAAGGCAACGAGGAGGTCAGTATACTGTTTCTTTAATCACTTGCATACGCTCACAAAAATCTCATAGCTTGTGACGAAACCTATCCTAATAACGATGAGATGGCCCATGAATCATTCTTATGTATATGTAGCAGTACGTATTCTTTTCGTCTTCCTCTCCTGCTCGCCCCTCGTACTCAACAGTGCAACGGCCGCGCAACAACGGAAGAGCAAAACCGCTACTACAAAATACAAAGCCGCTCTCAGCAAATTTAATGCTTTTCAGAAAAAAGTTAAAAGCAAGCCCTACCGTGAGGAACAAGCGACGTACGCGGCAACCTACACCGCCGACCTCAATACACTACAGGCAAGCTATAAAGCCATGCTTGCACTCGGTGCCTCAGCCACGCCACCACCAAATACCCCGTGGTCAACCTTTAGCGCCGGGATTACCTGGAAATCAAAGATTGATGATCTTAATAAAGAGCTCGACACATTGGCCAAAGGTGTCCGAGGCAAGCTTCTAACCATAGCACGGCGCGATCGTGCAAAAAACAGCATTACGAAACTAGAAGGAGAGATTAAAGCGGCCGGCGGTACACCGCACGCAACCTGGGCCGAGCTTGAAGGAACATTGAGAGACCCTAAGCCGGTCGCACAGGCTCATTATGCAAAAGCAATTAAAATAAAAATGACACTCGGCTCAAAAAGCTTATTCCAGGAAGATATCGATCGACTCACTTCCGAATACGGCAATGAGCGCAAGCTCGCCGTTGCGTATGACCCATCACTGGCAGACAAGCTTCCGGCCGCTAAAGATCTCGCCATCAAAGCGCCTAAACCGGATGATGGTAGCCGCCAAAAACGCCAGCTTAAAACGCTGGTCACCAAACTCAAAGCCATAAATAAAATGCTCAGCGGTGGCACGCTTGGATTGGGCGGGGTAACCCATGATGAAGCCGATCAACAAACAAAGCTCTTCAAAGGAACCTATACAAAGGCAAAAGATCTTGAAGCACAAATCGGAAAAATTACTAAAACAGTTGGTGAAAAACTTACCGGCAGTCTCTCCATTCCTGAACTTACTACCTCAATTAAATATGTAAGCCCGGCAAAAGCAGCAGAAAAATATATAGACGCCATTAAAAAAATCGATGCAAAACTCACCGGTCAAACCACTCTTACGCGCCTTAAAAAAGTAACGGAGAAACAACGAATCACGCTCATCACGCAACGGGATGCGTTGGTCGCCAAAGTGGAAAAGTTGGGCCCCGAAGCGGCCGCGTTGCTACCACCAAAACCACGCGAAGCAAATATAAACAATGTGGCATCGCCAACAACCGACGCCACCCCAGAAGCCACAGAAGCTGGTAGCAGTGCCAAAAAAGGCGATGGCACAGCCGGCAGCAGTGCTGGAAACAACAGCAATAATACGAGTAACGGCGCCAACAATAACACCAATAACAACAACAGTAGCGATGGCGGGCATAACCCATCAAATGGAGCCACAACGAAGAGTACCGGCTCTCATAATGATGACGATGGCCGATCGACAACTCATCCCAACGGCAGTGCACCAACCACCAGTACCGGAGGCAGCAGCTCAGCAGCGGCAAACTCAGGCAATATCATTATTAAAGTTGGCGATAGCCATGGTAAATCTGACCGTGACTCCACAACCTCACCACAGCAACAACCTGGCTTTTTTGCGCGCGCACTCGCGCCATCACCTATGATGGGAATGCCAATGGGTGGCGGTATGGGTATGGGCATGGCTATGGGTGGCGGTATGGGTATGGGCATGGGTGGTGGCATGGGGATGCAAGGTGGCATGGGTGGCTATTCTCAAGCACCGGCACCAACAATAAACGTAGTAAACAGCATTGGTGGCGCTGCAAGCGCCGCGGGAGCCGGTGGCACAGCCATTGCCGGTGGCGGTGGCGGCAGTGGCGCTGGGGCCGGACAAGGAGCTAACGAGAACACCGGCGCTACCGAGAGAGGCTCTAACGCGGTACCAAGCAAGAGCGATTTTGTCGATCTCGTGAAACCAACACAAGCGCTAAGCGGAATCACTATTCCAACCATCCAAAGCAATAGATTTGATGAGCTCTTAACGTTCTCCGGCTGCATCGTTATAGATCCAACAGCAACTATACCGCCAGCCTCAAATGATATCACTAGCAGTTGGCAAGCGGCAACAACGGCCATCACCGCCTGAAATTAAGAGACTGTGCGAGAAGAATTAGAAACCTAATCTTTCTTAAGCGCGGGCTAGCCCGCGTCATCGCGACCGCGAACGCAGTGCAGCGGGTGGCGATCCAGCACTTGAAAGCTCTTCTTTTTTTTACAAATCTTGTGTTCATACACTCGCTTGATCAAGTTCGAAGTAACACCGGTATAGAGAGTTCCATTTCGGCCACTTGCCATAACATAAACGGCCGGTTGCATCTTTTTCATAGAGAAATCCTTTTATCTGGATCGCCACCCGCCACGCTACGCTCGCGGTCGCGAAGACGGGGAAACCCCGTCCCATTCTCATAGATGCCTTATCAGAATAAAAATTAAAAGAAATCACCCGAAATAGCCATATATTTGTTTAAGAATCGACGAGCAGCGCTAGCCATCAGATTCAATTACTACCCTTACAGATCTTAATTCCATCAGGCGGCAACGCCGTCTTTGCGAGGCTTCCTTTATGAAGCCGTGGCAATCCAGCAAGATTAAATCGTAAGCAAGCTTCTGAATCGCCACCCGCTACACTCCATTCGCGGTCGCGATGACCTAAACGCTGGCAATTAAAGCCCTTCAGCCTCAGTTTACCTAAACTATTGCCGGCCCCTTCAGTTCTTTTTTTATACTACCCAGAGAGTAAAAGATTAGTTTTATCGGAGTTTACGTATGAAAAAGCTTTATGCGATATCATTACCTGTCATCGTTCTGTGCTCCCTTTTCCTACCTTCGATCAATCGAGCCGGCGTACTTGGTATGCTACGACCAATGGCTCTTGGCGGCACAAGCTCTGCTGAGCGAAACGCAAAAGAGGCCGGTAGCGATTTGGCAAAACTTAATCGTCGCGTCGTTGCATTGGCTAAGACATTAAATGATGATGGCCTCTTAGCCGACGAAGAAATAAGAGGCAAGCTTGCCGGCATTAGAGATGCCGATGCTAAATATAAAAAACGCTCAGCGGCCGACCAGGGAAAAGATAAGTCTGGAAAAGTTGTGGACACAAAAGTTGATGCCGGTAGCACCTCATACTTTCTTGCTACCGCTCGGCGGCCAACAGAAATACAGAACGTCATTGATTTGCCAACGATACTGGACAAATATAAGAAACAAAGACAGGCGCTTGCAAAGCGTACCTGGTCGTTAAAATCAGGGAGACTTGGCCGCCACTTCTTGGGGCGTGACGACAAGTTGGACGATATAGCGCAAGACATCGAAGATAAGGCGACAGACCTTCAAAAACACAACCTCCTCGATATCACCTCGGAGATTACGAAAGACGATGATGCTGGGGTAAACATAAATGACATACGAACCGCGTGCACCAATCTTAAAAATCATCTCTCTGAAGTCAACAAGTATTACGGCAGCGTAATCGGCACGGTCTGCCAACTCAAAAGAAAGCTAGAAGTAGACTCGGATGATGATGATGCTGCTGACAACATACCAGAACCATCGGCTCCTCCTGCCGATGATAAAAATAGCGATCTTGCCAAAAAGAAAGCAAAAAAACAAAATGGATCGGCCGGACGGCGAACCAAGTCCTACTTAAAACAAATGTACAAGGTCGTTAAAGAATTTGCTGCCGAGGAGAGCGAAAAAGATCGTGGAAAAAAAACCCGTCTCAACGATGCGATGCTTGCCACTGCATGCGCACAATTTGATGGTTGGTATAAGAGCTTAAGTACACGATTTAGCGCCGAAAACAAAAGTAAAGCTAAAGACGACCTTAGCTTCATGCCATCGGACACCTCTGTATCCTCACCGCTCGATCTTGCTATCGACAGCGACGATGCAGTCTTTCCGACAAGCGGCACACCACAAATGAAGGTTAAGGATATTCCAACCGCCTATGCACAATTAAAACGGGACATTCACACACAGGACCAACTTATTAAGGCAATTGCAAATCAAGAGTATCTCTTCGATGACCTTGAACATGGCTGGGCAAACAATCTACGATCCCACATCGCCGCCTACCTCGACAGAGCAATTCTTGGTGGCTTTTCCATCATAGCGGCTCGTATTGCAATGCGTAAAATGATGGGCGGCTCTAAAACGCTCGTTTCAGGCACCGTTGGCGTCGGCACCAAAACCGTTGACGTCAGAGGCATCGCAGAATGCACCAAAGATCTCCTTAAGGCGTTAGGTTTTAGTGATGGAGAGAGTGGCGCCAATACCAACGGCTCGTCGGAAGTCATACCGGATTGCAGCACTTTTTTCGCTACGGAGATGCCGAACCTGAATAATGGAAAAAACATTCCTAATGCTATCAATCGATGCATATTCTACCGAGGCAACAATGAAGCTGACGACAGCAGCCCCAATGCATCAACCTCCGATGATTCATGGGCAACACCAGACTCTACTAGAATTCAAGCGGCTATCGTTACCGCACGCAATAACCTCTCGCAAGACAAGCGCGCAAAACTTACCGATATATGTATAAAAATACGAACCTCATTAAGCACGCTCTACGGACGTTATTTCAAGCTCATTAACGAAAATCAAATTATTGGCCTTCATCTCGTCGATGGAAAAATACACGCGGCCGACACCCTTGCGCGCAAGGAACTTGGCCTCACTAAGATAGCGCTCTACAACCTGCTTGCGCTCATGGCACTGGCTCGTGGACACAATTCGTATGGCAAGGTACTGCACGACAAAGTAACCGGTGTCCCAAGCACACTCCAGGGGCTTCTCCGCGCTATTGATCCTGAAGCCGGTTTTAATAAATATCAATCGACCTTTGTTGACGCCAATGGCGGTGCCAAAATGCATGCCGCAAACAAAACGGCCGCACAACGACTTGAGTATGTTACCTACACCGTAGGCGCAGCCGAAAACACGGCACACATTAAAGTTGAGAATTATAAGGTGTTAAAAAATAATAATACCGATGTTGACACGCTGCTCACGGCAGCGCAGGCGGCCGTCGCCGCATTGCTCAATGCGGTTATCCTCTCCCTGGCCGACTCTAAACATGTATTGCCAGACCTTAAAGAAGCTTGCAGCGCTAAATCCTTAGACTTCTCAAAAATAGCGCCGACCCAGCCGCAAGTTGCCGTCATCTTTCACGGTGATACGACAACCGGAGATATTTTCACACAAAATTTAGAGATCTTGAAAACATCTCGGGACAGAGGCGAAATCGTGGCCGCAACCAGTGCGCTTATTGGAGCGCTCCAAACACGTATGAGGAAAAGAATCGGTTCTGGCTCAAAAGCACAACGATGTGAGCTCAAGCCGGCACTGAAAGGCCCTAGTGGTGATATCGACAATGTGACCGTTAAGAAGGCTGACGGCTCAACTATGCATTTCATCGTAACCAACATTTGGCGCCCAAGCACCGATGAGACATGCCTCAAGTATTGCGTCCGCTTTGCCGATGGCTCATGGTGTCTTGCCGCTGCTCCGTCAGCAAGACCGGATAGCGACAAAAATATTGATATCATCTTGCAAGACGAATCGTTAAATGACAAAGAAGCCTCGTACAATATGGTCATCTACGCAGACAGACCCGGCACCTACCCAATGATCAATCCATTCAAGATCACAAAAGGCACAATCACTACGGTCACGGTGAAAGATGATAAGGGCCCGGTGGAAGGCATCACCAGCATCGGTATGGCTAATGATGGCACCTTCAAAAATTACTGTGTCTGCCTCAACTCCGGTAAATTTAGCACAGCAACCTGGACCTCTGGCACTCTTTACGAAGAAGACATTATCATTAAGCTGCAAGGAGATCCTCTTGATGATGCGCCGTATGGGTATCCTATTTTCTGTTACGGTGGCAGCGATAGCGAAAATCTTGATGAAAGTGCATGCCCGATTGAAACATTCGCCGGCACCGCAACCGATAGCGACCAACAACGAACAATCAATCCCAAAGCAATCTTCACCTTTAAGCAATCGGTAAAGGCTGATCAAGCAACACCATGCACAACCCATGTCGGCTACTGGTACAAGCCAACATCCAGTGCTCAGCCGGAACAACGGTGCAGCCCAGTAACTACCATCGATGGCGGCGATGCGACAGCCGCCCTTACAAAGCAGTCAACGATTACTTTCCAGATCGGAAAAAAATCAGGTATATCTAATAATGATTTGAACAATGAGTCAAAATACTGCAGCGTTCTGGATGGCCCCGCTGATGAAGGCACACCACCGGAAGACGAATACCTAGTCATCACCTCTTCTACCGACGCAGCACCAGTAATAAATCCGATGATGCTAGCGGGTAGCCCGGTGCGAGTGATTGACGCGGCAAGAAGAACGTCTAACCCATTATTAGGAGCATTGCCTACTCCTCGCCCTTCACGATCCGCAAATAAAGTAGTGCTTGTGGCAAAAGTCAGAAATACCAGCACGATCCCAGCGACTACTACCGTGATCCAACCCAAAAATGTTAAAGAACTTTGGAGACTAGTAAGTCCCCAAGAGGGCCTTGAGAGATATGTCCTCGTATATCGCAACAATGGCACCTTACAGGCCGTTCCCGCAACACTTCAACCCCTAAAACAAGATGCGCCTAAAACAGCAATCATCACTCGAGGCAAAACAATATTACAAGATCAAGCCGCTTTTAAACTGTACGAAAATACCGACTTTAAGGCAGAAGATGGTGATACCGATCCGGAATTCGTCAATCAGCAACGCGCGAGAGCGGCTACAAGCGATGATGCCAGTGTTACCGCTTCGATGCCTGAAAGTTCAGACTCTACGAGCGTCGGCAGTAATAATGGCGATGACGACGTGGTAGCTGATGATCCGGCAGTAGCAGAAACCGATGCCTTTACCCCGCCACCGTCGACCCCAGAAACCAACGCTGCTGCAAAAGTACTGCAAAAATACGCTAAGGGAGGCTTAGCAAGGAAATCATTTAAGCCATTTAAGCAGACAAAGCAAGTCCCAGGGCAACAAGGGACAAGTTATCAGGTTGATTCTGATACATGGAAAAAAGCCTACAACACTGGGCCAGAAGGAATTATCCAGTGGATCAATGATGGCATTACCGATATTTATAGCATAGGCGCCGACTACTATGTCACGTACCAGGGCAAGGTATGGGCTACGACAGTTAATGATACTACTCAAGGTAATATCTGGTTCGATCTAACAGGGGCGCCAGCAAGCACCGAGCCATATAAGTGGGAACGAACTAACAGGGTAAAACCCGGCTTTAGGTATCGCTTTACCAGCGGCACAGCGCCGGTTCTGGCGACTGATGATGCACCAGCTCCTATCCCAGACGATAC
Organism: Candidatus Babelota bacterium; assembly: GCA_030917815.1. Taxonomy (GTDB): domain Bacteria; phylum Babelota; class Babeliae; order Babelales; family JAUPTZ01; genus JAUPTZ01. The sequence goes on from JAUPTZ010000006.1 coordinate 27,305, forward strand.
AGTTGCTCCTGCTGTGGTGGTGGCAGATAGAAATGTGCCAGGATTTCCTGATCGACAACTACATGAGGATGGCTACTATTATTACAATATTGGAGAGGGTTTCTACGTGATCCAAAACGTCTCCGATAGTAAGCCTGTCAACAATGCGAGCGATATCTATCAGGAAAATTCAAATGGATGGGTTGGATATGTGATAGTTAATGGCCTAATGTACGCAGGCACATTTGCGAATGACAATCAAACAATTAACATCGATCTAGGCCATGAAAGGCGCCCCGTAACAACGTGGATTAACGATGAGCAAAACCCTCCTAAAGCCGGTTTTGAGCACGTTTTCCCTATAGGCTCACACGATATATTTCCTGGTAGAAAGCTCACCGCTTCTGGGGGCCACATGTGGTTTCATTATGTTGTTAACCAGAATCCGGAAGAATGGTACTTCCTAATTGACAGCAAAAAGCGTCTCCCTATCAATACTGCAACCAAGATTATGCACGACAATGGAGACACTTATTACGCCCTCATAGATAAAAAGCTTTACCACAGTACCTCCTTTGATGCACAGGCTAAAATGATTACCATAGACCTTGACGCCGAAGATACAACCGATCAGCAGACACTCAGGAAAATCTTTCCCAGTAGTTAACGACGGCGTCGCTCACGCCCCACTCCACGATGCACCTGAACCTCTACCCCACCCAGTTCCGGCAGAGGATACCCCGTTGCCGCCTGTCGTAGTCGACACTCCCGTAATCAACACACCGCCGGCACCACCGCGTACATTAAATGCGGACGGTTTTTTTGAGTACCCAATCCTGCCGGCCTACGATCTTACTATCGATACACTCACCATCAGAGACCCAAAAACCGTACCTTATGCACCGGTCAATGACGTAAGCGCTCTCTATCAAAAGGCTGGGAACATATTCTTCATGGTACGCGATGGAAAAGTGTATAAGATGGAAACGCCAACTAATTTCCCTAGCGTGCCATACCTCAATTCTAGTCCAAGTGCTTATCACGGACCAATAAGTTCGCTAGGCACCCTCTCCGCCTGGCGTCGCGATAATGGCGGCACGGCAGTCAAGATTTTTCCGGCCGATGAAGACCTCTACCCGATCCCCAAGATGGCTCACTGCTATTACCGGGTAACCGATCACCACCGTATACCACAAAAAGCCTGGTGTATTTATTACACAACCGATCCAAGCTTTATTTTTGTGGGTCTCAAGGCCGATGGACCGCTGTATAAACTCCAACCTGCTGCAGCGATAGAACGAGCCGGAAAAACAATATATTTCCTTAGTATTTCGAGCGCTAGGACACCAACAGTCAATGGCATCACTCCAGCCCAATGGGTACAAGCAAATGGTGGAAAAGATGGGTATCACTGCGTGTATCAGGAACAGCTTCGCGACGATTTCTTTGTATATCAAACCGCAAAAGGCCCTCTTTCCATTGTTAAACAAACTATGGCTCCCGATATTGCACCTACGAATGAAAAAATAACCGACGACACTGCCATTTTATATTGGGCCGGTCCTGATCAAGTTACCCTTCTCCCTCGCTATTTTGTTAAACACCGCGGTACAATTTTCGTCGGTGGTCAAGCGACCGATTTTGATACCACACACCGTATAATACTTCGCGGAAATGAAACACTAACCGCGGCCGCGCTCGATGAAGCACTGGTGCGGGCAACCGCTTATCAAATATATCCGAAACAACCAGATGATACGGCCACGCCGCACATCACCACTTCCGATCCAGATTTGGGGAAATTCACCTTCAGCAATGGGCATGCACTCAGGATTTTACGCGCAGACGACGGCCGCAAACCGATTAGCGAACCATGGGCCATCTATCTCCTCAATGATGATGCCGGCGTAGCCGATAGCAATCGCTTTTTGGTAGCCTTAAAAGAAGATGGGCCTGCCTACCTAACAGACTCACAGACAACGCGAGGTGATCCTATGAGTTTTGGCATACTGGTAAGCACGACAGAAGCGGTACCAAACAATGATGCCTGGTGGATCAATACATCCAGGGCAGCTACATACTCGCCCCGAAACTACTCGCGCCTGTACCACCGTCGTACCGAAGAGCTCTGGGCCAGCGCACATCTACCGCCAACCGCGGCGAGCATAAATCCCATGACAGCCCACTTTACCACGGTGGAAATCCCTTCATGGGGAACCGATGTGCCATTTAAAGTATGGAGAAAAAAGCAAGATATTCCACTTCTGTCAGCAGCTAATAGTCTTCCACCATTCCTGGCGAGCAAAGATCGCTCATACGTTGGAGCAACGGCGCTCTCTGCACGCGACACCACTTTGCAGCTGAAGATCCTGCCTGGCGCACCGTGGCTGGCCCCCGACCTGTCCAACTTTGAGCAAATCTGGCCTCTTCTTTAGCTAAATCATTGTATCTACCCATCGTGACCGGTACACTACCAGAAAACAGACATTTCTCGTGGGTTACCGCATGAAAAAAAACCTTATTCTCGTCGGCATAATAGTTCTGCAATCACCGCTCTTCGCCGCGGAAGCGGTCAGCAATTTCAGCGCTGGTCGAATAGTCAGCAGCTTGAAAAAAAAAATACAGAAAACGATGGGCGATGATGAAGATCCGGTCGCCACGTTTACCGATACCTATCTAAGCACCTATGGGCTTGATCCCGCAACCGACCTTGCCGCAGAGCTGCAAAGCCTTAATAAAGGAAACATCACTCGCGACAATGCCTACAAAGCACGTATCGACACAGGAAGCAGTCAACTGATACCTACTTTCAAATGGTTCAGGCTGCCCACTGAACGGTATCTCTATCCGGACATTCCAAGCCAAGTAAAATCACTCAAACAAACAGCGTTCCTCTTAAACGGAGATCGGAACACCGAAGGCACCTTGGCATGGTTGTATGCGCAGAATCCATCAACTAAAACTCCTGACCGGACTACCGACATAACGGCGCTCAAAACGACCGTAGAACAAGATCGTGACGCAATCGTTACTTACTTCGCCACCACGCTGAAGGTTCAGCCTAGCGACGCGGTAGCAACGTATGCGGCCAACCTCACCCAAGCTCTTACCGCCTGTACCACCAGCAACCCGTACTACACCGACATACTAAAACCGCTTTCGGAACAGGTGCTCAGTGGTACGTACAATCCACTCATCGAGCCGCTCGGTAGTATGTGCGAACACTATGGCGCATTCTTTAAGCTCAAGCGTACCGATCCATCTTCGGTACTCAAAAAGCTCACTGCTGCTAATGGCGGCATGCGCACCCAGCTTAAAAATGCACTCGATATCGTTAACAATAAATTAGCACAAAGTGCCCTCCTGGGGAGTGAAGTGTATGATATATCGGAAACGTTCCTCAGCTCAGGGGCTACCATCCTGCAAGCACGGCTCATCGCCCTTGATATCGCCGGACAATGTAGCAGCGCTTATGCAATCCTGCTTCAAATCCTCACCGCATGCAAAGAACGTATGCCGGCTATCGCCACCGGTGACGGCAGCCAAGAACAGCTCATAGCCGATCGTTTACACTTGATGACTATAAGTGATCCAAGCGTATTAACTCTCGCTGGCATGTGTCAGAGCCTACGGGAGATAACCATTAACAAAACAACCTCTACCCGATTTTATAGCGATACGTATGCGTTTAACGTAAAGACAACAACCCGTAATTCAGACGCAACGATCGTTGAAGGTACCGTGCAAAAATTTATTGCCGACACGCAAGACTCACAAGGGCTCTTGGTCGCACTCATGCGGGAAATTCCGGAAATTACCGACACCGATGAGATCAAAAATTTAGCCCCCAAAATAGGCGTTTTTTATCTTCTGTATACCGCATTTAATAATCAAGATGACTTTAACTATAGCGACACACTCACCAAGCAATTTCCTGGCACTAAGCTTGCATCATCAACCGCCGATTCAAGTGATACATCGGTAGTTGAGGTGGTTGATTCCATCAATGAGACCAATACCGTAATCAAAGAACCGAAAAGCCAAACATTTTCTTGCAATGTGACTGAGCATACCGACAAAAAAGTGGCGATCACCGCAGCCGAAGATACCGATTTAGCAACCGTAACCGCTATCGCGTGTAGTAAAACTGACTGGACTGATAGCGAAGAAGCATTCAATTTAAGAATAACTATTAACGGCACCGAAAAGTATTCCGCTGCGACTTCGGACGATGCTAAAACCTGCACCCTCAACCTTGATAAAGCCACCGATAGTCCCCCTGCCGATGTCTCAAGCTATACCGTCATCTATACGAAAGAAGCCGCATGAACACACACATAATCCTCCTGCTCGCCTCAATCTTCTGGTTACCTAGCACGTTCGCTATGATGCCCTATCAACAGCCCACCGGCGTTTTTGGCGCGCTTGCCGCACGCCATGACCTGGAGAATCGCAAAGATGCACGCCAAGGACAATCGGAAGGCATCGCCAACATTGAGAAAGAAGTACACCGCTTTACCCTGTGGCTTGGCGAAGAAAAGATATTAGATTTATACAAAGATACCTGTGCACAATATAACGCAAATCTCGCGATCGAAAGCAACTACGTAAAGTATATTCAAACAGCCTCAACCAGTAGCCTTGTACGAGCCCCTGCCGGTTATCGCCTTGCCGAATATCGCCCTATTTTCCCCAAGCTCAGCGATATCATGGATAAATACGAAAAAATACAAAGCATTCTCGCAACGCACAAGGAACTCGGTGCCAGCACGCTCATGTACAAATTAACGTCGTGCAAGCGAATCGTAGAATTAGTCGATTTGATCACCGACTATGAAGGAAAGTACATCGTACCGCGTGATCCGCGTGATATACCTGCCGGGCCTGACATAAAAGCACGCCTCGAGAAACAAAAAGCGCTCGTTGACAATGCCCAAGCAAAAATAAGCACCATACGCGATGGCCTATCGCTCTATCTCTCAGTAATGGGTATTGCGCAAGATGGCCTCGCAGACGACCTCCATGATCTCCGTGATATGGCCAAAGATGTTGAAGATATTTTGGATTCAGAAGAGGTCACCGGAAAAAAACTAGATGGCGGTAGATCTTTTGGAGAACAAATTGCCAACCTCATTTCTGACCGCTATGCAACCGGTCCCGACCCAAAATTAAACCCCTTTTTAATGCCTATAGCCGGCCCATCTGATAGATTCATTGGCGTTCCCTTGAGCGATCTAAAACAAGAGATAATCGTCTATCGCTCATCGCTCCTCACCGCAGCCGAAAAAATCCGAAAAAAAGCGGTCCCTAAGGAAAGTATTCTTGATAAAACAACACCAACCAAACCAAATGAGTATTTTAATGAAGGAATGATTCCACCGGCCATGGATCGCCTAGAAAATGGCACCATGGTGCACCGTGCCATGGCACCGGGCTATCTTGGTTACTGGTTACAACGCATTGTAGACCGATTACACGAAATCACCCTCCTTGGTACCGATATCATTGATGGGCGCCTTCAGCTCTTGAATATTCAAAAAAAACTTAATGATGGCTGCCTCACTACATGCACCACACTCTTCAATACACTTACCAACGAAGCGATTATCAAAGATTGCACCGCTACGAACATAAACATTGCCCATATTACCGCAGCACTCCAAGAAAATGAGGAGGGCATTGCCGACGTACAAAAAGCAACCGGTCAGACATGCCAAAGCATACTGGGCAGCGCTACAAAAACACTAACGACGCTTCAAAAAGATGTTCCGCTTCTTTTTTCGGTACGGATCGACAAAACGCCGGATGCGCGTCCGGTTATTGAATTGTATAAACTACGCCGCACCCTTCTCATACTCTCACTACTCAATGCACTGGCAAATAAGAAGCCATTTAGCCCTTCAACCTACACCAGTGATGTGTTTGGCGCAGTGCCGGCATCGCTCTTCCCAGCCATTGAAGGCTTATCAGAGGCACCGGCCGGTAAAGCTCCAATAAGCGATGATACCCACGTAGGTGAGAGCGATGCTGAAGCGGTTTAACTATCTTTTTCTCTTCTTCATACTCTTTCTGAATCCATGCAATACCCTTGCTGCCACAACCGCTCCACAGCACGGCAATCTCTTTAGCCATTTTTGGGGTATTGCCGAAACTATTAATAAAATAGAAACGCGGGCGTTTCGTACCATTCCCTTAGCAACCATTGTCGAAGAAGGGCTCCGTGCAATGGTCAACAAAGTCGATGCACACTCGGCATTCTTTAGCCCTCGCAGCTATCAAACAACGGTTGAACTTGCCTCAGGCCATTTCCCCGGGATTGGTATCAGCGTTATTAGCAAAGAGACCGATGCCGACTCGCTGCTGGTGGTTGATACTATGCGTGGTGGACCGGCCGATCTGGGCGGCATAAAAAGTGGCGATGCCATCATAAAAATTGATGGTCAGCGTCTCCGCGGGCTTACCTCAGATGAGGTCATTAACAAACTCAAGGGACCGATTGATACCATGGTGCGCGTCACCGTAATGCGAGAAAAAAAACCGCTCAAATTCAAACTCATCCGCAAGCTCATTCATGACCGAAGCGTGTATGCCTATCAGTTGCCACAACAGAATATTACCTATATTGCTATCAAATCATTCTCCGACAAAACACCGGAGCACGTTGAATCTTTTTTGCGCACGGCGGAGAAGAAAAAAAGTAATGGCATCATCTTGGATATGCGTAAAAATCCGGGTGGTGTCGTCGAAGCGGCCGTAAAAACAGCCGGCCTCTTTCTTCCCGATCAATCGGTAGTAGTGCGCACTAAAAATAATAAAAAAGAAACGGTTGGTACCTACACAACTAATGGTACACCGCTCTATACAGGCCAGGTACCGCTGTTTGTACTGATCGACAATTTTACCGCGTCGGCCGCCGAGATTGTCACCGGCTGCTTACAACATCACGCCCGATTATTAAACCTCCCTATTTTTGTTATCGGTATGCCATCATATGGCAAAGGATCGGTTCAGGAAGTAATTCCTCTCCATAACGGCTGCGCAATAAAGCTAACCGTTCTCCTCTATTACCTCCCTAACGAACAATGCATTCAGGCGCTGGGTATTACACCAGATATTATCGCCAAGCCAAAAGCGGTACCAGCTCAAGAACTTAAATGGGTAGAAGAATTGTATGGTAAAGAAACGGCGCTCACCAACCACATCACACGGGAAGAGGTTGAGGGCAAACCGGCACCGATAGCAACACCCCCGATCGAAGTATCTGACCGGCCACCGCTTGACGTAGAAGTAGAATTTATAAAAAAATTAACCAACGATTACGTCATCCATGCCGGACTAACTATGGCTAACGTATGGACTCTTGGGCACCGTACATCACCTATGCCTACTCATGACGCGGCTTTAGCCTTTTTGAAGAAGACGGTCGTTACCGAGCCATTTGAAGTAGAGAAGCTATAGTGATAAACTTGTCGCTCATTTCTCTGCATGAGCCAAGGATTTAAACATGTATAAAAAATTAGGCCTACTCGTTCTTGTCACTGCTGCCGTTGCTATTGGATACTTCAAGCTTCATCACGCATCGGCGCCCAACGCACCAATCGAAGAGGTACGTGACACCCTGGTCGTTGGTACCAATGTTGGCTACGCACCCTTTATCTTCACCGACGAAACCGGCGCCATTGTCGGTTTCGATGCCGACGTAGCGGCCGCACTTGCCAAAAAACTTCACAAAAAGTTAGTTATCAAAGACATGGCATTTGATGCACTGCTCTTAGCGCTCATGCACGGATCGATCGATGTGATTATTGGCGGAATTTCTCTGACTAAAACCAGACAAAAAACCGGGCTCATGACCAGTTATTACGGTGACAAGGTTGACCGGGTTGCCTGTTTCTACCGCGATGATCGACCATTGACCGGCCTCACGCTCACCGAGATGGGTGAACGTGGACTCCATGTATGCACACAAGCCGGCTCTATTTTTGAAGAAATTTTGGCTCAACATCCCGGCATCATCATAAAAACATTGCCCGATATCAGTGACATCTGCATGGAAGTAGCCCATAACGGATCGGACATGGGCATGCTTGATGTCGACTCGGTTAATTCGATCGTCAAAACACAAAAAACATTACGCATGCATGAGGTAGGGGTACCGGCCGACCAAATAATAGATGGCTTTGGCATTGGCATTACGCCAACCAAACCGGCATTACGCGAAGCAATTGTACAGGCAATCGATACGCTCAAAGCAGATGGCACCATTGCCAACCTAGCCACCCACTGGTTTACCAAAGGACACTAAGATGAACCCTATGCTTTCATTATTTATCTCCGGCACCCTTACTACCCTCTGGGTTGCCTTTGTTGGTTTATGCATCGGCATGACGCTCGGATGCATTGCCGGTATTATGAGCTCACGACGTATCACTTCACCGTTCATCGCCCGTGCGATACAGGCCTATGTCTTTGTTATGCAAGGCACACCGCTTTACGTCCAGCTACTTCTCATGTGTTTCGCCTTACCACAGATCCTTAATGCCCAAATTTCACCGCTTACGGCCGGTATCATTACGATCGGCATGAACTCGGTGGCCTATGTTGCCCAAATCGTGCGTGGCGGCATCAACAGCATCCCGGCCGGGCAATGGGAAGCGGCCTATGTCCTGGGCTACTCACAACGGGCAACGCTCTGGTATATCATTCTTCCCCAAATGGTACGCACCGTGCTCCCTTCACTCATTAACGAAACAATTTCACTGGTCAAAGAAACCAGCATTATGGGCGCCGTAGGCATTGTAGAACTAACCAAGGTAGCTAAAGACACGGTAAGCCGTACGCTTGAACCACAATGGTTTCTCATTGCTGCCGGCATATATTTAGCGATCACCGGATTACTCGGGATTGCGGCACACGCACTTGAACGAAAGTTTGACTATGATAAAGGGTTGTAATGTATCGCTCTCGTATACCCACGACGGCACGCCACGCATCGTCTTAAACAACGTCTCTTTTGAGATTCCTAAAGGCCGAATAACCGCTTTTGTGGGCCGCAGTGGTGCCGGAAAAACCTCAATCCTCCGGTGCTGTGCCCACCTCACCACAAGTTACCGCGGCACGATTACACTACAAGATCGCCCGGTCGCTTCGTACGACAATCAAGAACGGGTGCATACGGTCGGGTTTGTATTCCAACAATTCAATCTCTTTCCGCATATGACCATTATGGAGAATTGCACCGCCGCATTACGCTATGAAGGACGACTTTCTGAGGCGGCCATTGTTGATCGCGCAACCGAATTGCTCACCCTCGTTGGCATGCGGGAATATGCTTCTCGCCACCCTCACCAACTCTCCGGTGGCCAGCAGCAACGAGTAGCGATTGCGCGGGCCTTAATGCTCAAGCCATCGGTATTGTTATTTGATGAACCAACCTCGGCACTTGACCAGGAAAGCACCACGATGCTGGCAACGGTACTCAAAAATTTGCTGCAAAACGGCATCACCGTAGCCTATGCAAGTCATGACATGCAGTTTATTGCGGCAACCCGTGACCGTGTCTATTTGATGGAGCACGGGACGATTATAGAAGCGTATAATAGCGCGACGCAGGAAATGAGTGACGCGCCGCGTATTGCGACTTTTTTACAACAATAGTTAGCGTGCGGTAGCGAACCAGGGCTACGTAAGTCGGGGTACTCTGGCTTACGCCCTCCGAAGCAAGTTCTTGCGCGCCGCCCACCACATACGCTACGTTACATCGGCATTACCGGCATAGCGGATGCGGCACGGAGCTTTCATCGAAGGCTCCATTATGAAAACAATTCCGGCCGTCTACATTATGGCGAGCGCTCGAGATGGCGCTATCCATGTGGGTGTTACCGCACATCTTATTGACCGCATAACGGCGCAACAAGGCAATGGATATATCCTCGTCTATGTTGAATTTCATCGACGCGTTGGCGACGCCCTTGCGCGCGAAAAACAGCTCAAAGGCGGCTCTCGAGACAAAAAAATAGCGCTCATTGAGCGCTTAAATCCTGCATGGAACGATTTGTATGATACGATGCTTTTTGCATTTCGCTTCTACGGAGCAGAGGAATAATGTTGGTATGATCACTGCGAGCATCAAAAGATGGTGTGCCCGGCAGGATTCGAACCTGCGACCTACGGATTAGAAATCCGTTGCTCTATCCGGCTGAGCTACGGGCACGGATATTAATCAGATTATGATAGGTAAAAAAAATGGTCGGGGTGGTCAGACTCGAACCGACGACCCCTCGCTCCCAAAGCGAGTGCGCTACCAACTGCGCCACACCCCGACAAATTTTTACTCATAAAGATTTAAGAACAATGGGGTGAATGACGGGGCTCGAACCCGCGACACCCAGAACCACAATCTGGTGCTCTACCAGCTGAGCTACATCCACCGCGATCTTTTTAAAAGAACTTTCCCAAAGGGAGAGAGTATTATACGGAAATTTCCTTAAAAAGAAAGAGCTGACAAGAAAAAAAATGATTTATCTGGCAGTAGTATGCGAAAACCGGCGAAGTAACCAATCTCTAATCCTAATCGCGGCCACTTTTCCCTGCGCCAGTGCTTTTCGCCATGCCGATTTAGGCCCGCGCGCATACTCATCGGCTATAAGCACTGCCACAATAACCGTACTGAGGATAGCGGTCGCCTTTAATGCGGTAAGCCCACCCTCATTTTCTTCTGCTTGAGCCTCATCCTTTAACGTGGCAACGGTAGCCGGAGTCACCGCAACCGTAACCGGTGTTTGTGTTGGGACCACAGTCGGCGCCAATGGCCGCTGAGGTTTTGGTTGCACTAGAGGTGCCACGGCCGGCATAAGCTCCTCTGGCACCGGTATATGATCAGCACCAGGCTTTTTAAGCATTAAAACAGTCTCTGCCCCATGCCGAACTTCAAGAATGTCGGCCATCGAAACAACCGGATCTTGATGCTGCAACACCGGCGGCGTTGCTACGGGTAACGTTACTACGGGTAGCGTTACTGCCGGTTGCACTGGTACTGGTGGCAACGGTGCCGGTACTAACTCATTGGCCTTTGCGCGAAGCAGTTGAAGCCATGATGTCCGTGTTGCGGCATCATCAGCGGCCGTAATAGCCATGCCGGTACGAGCCACAAAGCCACTAGCCGGCGTTGAGGCTAACGTAGCAACCTGCTGCATAACCTCGATCAACGGTTGAAACTCATCGCCTAACTTTGGCTGCTTTGTTTTAGCATCAATGGCCGTTCTTTTTTGCGCAAGCGCCTTAATAACCGCCTGATACACCTCACCATGGGTCGGCTGATTTTTTTTCCCCTGCTGCCATGGTTGCCCCCAACAGGCCGGTTCGTTGAGAACTTTTGTGGTCAACTGGATAGCAATATCAACGAGTTTCTCTCGTTCATAATGATGCTTTTTTCCCATAGTTGAATCCATAAGAAGTTCATCTTTAATAATAACCGAACGCGGTAGCGCAGCTTGAACCGGATCGCCAGCCCACTCAGATGCTGCGTGAATCGTCCCTAACAACCCACAGAGAATGCCCAATACTATCATCTTATTCATAAGTTCCCCCTCTTAGCCCCAGTAGTTTTCTTCGACACACTAGACAGTGTATTATCTCTAGTCTACCGAACTCACCGTGGTAAAAAGAACGCTTTGACACCGGGAGGCAAAAAAGGCCGGTGAGATAGGGCCGTTGTGCCGAAGCCCTCTTGATCTACGATTAACTCCCTAGAGCAGTATGTCGTCATCACGAGGAGTGAAGCGACTCAGACTATTCGCTATGCATTACTCACTGGATTGCCACGAGCCATAGTCTGGCTCTCGCAATGACGGCTTTCGCCGATCAATGGACTTAAATCATAAGGCATTACAAAGAAGAAGGCCTCGGTTTTCACCGAGGCCTTCTTCAACAGAGTAGGAATAATTTGAGTAGTAATTACGCAGCTTCTGCAGCAACAGGCGTTGTAGCAGTCTTATTGCGATTCTTAGCCATACGGATAAGACCGGTGATTGGACCACGAGGACCTTTGTTACCAGTCATAAGACCGGTAGATTCCATAATCGCAATCATCAAGCCAACCGACATACCTTCAACAAAGCCAGGAGTCAACAACAACTTGCCAAGACGGCTTGTTGGGTTTACCAAACCGCGAGTGAACAAGGCATTAACCATGCTCTTCTTCCACACGATAGTAGCACCAAGACCAAGACCAGCAACCGTATCAATACCGGTAGCCACCGCATGACGCTTGTTGAACGAACCATCTTCAGAGGTATTCCAGTGTCCTTTAATACGTTGACCATAGGTTGGTTTCGCAACCGCAGGAGCAGCAACAGCAACAGCAACAGGCAACGATTTCAAGGCAGCCTTACCTGCAACAAGCTCTTCAGTTGTCGGCATTGTACGTACTTTTGATCGATCAGTAGCCTTAGTGAGCTTACCAACATTTCCTTTATACGTCCCGGCAGTTTTCTTATCGCCAGCTTCAAATGATTCGTCAACAGTAGTGTCTGCTACCGTAAAGCCACGAGCTGCATCTTGTGCTGCAACTTCTTCAGGCGTTAGGTACGTAGGCAAAGCATTGAGAACAATGTCTTTACCATCTTTACCTTTACCACGCTTATACTTTAATGCTTGCGAAGTTGTAGCTGTTACGCCTTCCTTAGCAGACCACTCACCAGCAGTATGTACCGATGGGCTAGCCACTTTATGCTTGCTCATGGCAAGCTTCCTTGTCTTATAAGCATTATGAGCGCTGCGTCCACGGAACCATCGAGCAATCCTCCCGTGAGCGGTGCCCTGCTCTTCTTCACTATAAACCTTCGGTGTCGCAACCGGTGGCCTTACAGCATCGCCTTCGCCTTCAACAACTGTCTCAACAGGTTTTGACGTGTCTTCAACAAGTGTCTCAACAGGTTTTGAGTCAGCAGACGATGCATTAACGCCAGCAAACGATGCCGACAATGCAAGAAGTAATAACATCATACGATTCATACGTATCTCCTTCGTTTATATTCATATACTCTGAATCTTCACATCATTCATAGAGTCATCAAGGCCGGCGGCACAGAGTATTGCAAACGCGCCGATCTCGATTCGATATCATTATTATAATTACTATGTGAAACTTAGTCAAGGATATATACAAAGAAAACCCCGAGTTTAAACGGGGTTTTCTAAAAGTATGAAGAAAATAGAGTGTTACGCAGCAATAGCAGGCGCATTTCGGTTCTGATGCCAGTCTCTCAGCATACGTACCGATCCGGTGACCGGACCATAATGTCCACCCTTACCGGTCACTAAACCGGTCATTTCCATAAAGAAGGCAAGCAAGCTCAACGTGATACCACCACGCACAAAGCGGTTGCGTAAGATTTTGCCAAGCGTGCTGGTTGGGCTCACGATCCCCTTCTCAAAGAGAATATCGATCGGAATAAGCTTGTTCGTTGCAATGCCATAGCCGGCCAAGGTGACCGCCAGGGCATCGGCCGTTGCGGCGCCTACACGACGACCACGGGCCCAGTTCTTGTCGCTGCCTTCATAGGCTTTACCATCGGCATCGGTCGGGTTCAAGTAATAATCGCCGGTACGCTCAAGGAACGATTGTTCTTCTGCTTCTTCAGCTTTTGCCGAGGCTCGCTTGCCAGATGAATTTCTAAAGAAATCACCTTTTAATTTTTTGCCGGTAGCTTTTTGACGTTCTGCAGCGGCCGCATCCCACTCGTTCATCACGCGCGTGCCTTCTTCTGGCGTCACGCGCTTAGCAAGAAGTGCAGTCGCTTCGGGAGAGCCGGCTTTATGCCGCTTCTGGTCTGCTTTGTAACCCCAGCCACGTTTCTTGCTCGGTGTCGGCACGGCAACCGGTTCAACCTTTGGTGCCGTATCGACCACGGTCGCTGTTGGCTTTGGCTCTTCAACAACCGGTTCACCGGGCACAATAGCCGGATCAACGGCTTGCTTTACATCGGTCGCTGTTGGCTTTGGCTCTTCAACAGCCGGCTCACTAGACTGTTCAGCTTTACCTTTGGCAAGACGAGCTGCGGTTTGCTCGGAAACTAAGCGCCTGAACTCATCGGTATCTTTAAATCCAGCGAATTTGGCCGCCATGTCCTTAGCCTTTCTCGCCAGTCTTCCTTTCACCCCACCCTCATTAGCGGCGCGACGGGCGTTTTGCCGTACGGCACGTCCCGCTTCATCACCAAAGAACTCGGTCCAGCGCTTGCCAGCGACCACTCGTTTTTCTTGCATGGCTCTGGTCATTTGTGCAATTTTTGCACCGGCTGCGGTCAAGACACTGGCAGGATCACCTAAACGCTCATTCAACTCGCTCTTGGTAAAACGCTCAACCTGCTTACCAAGGATTGTGGCATAGCGATCACTACTTAAATCGGTGCGACCACTAGCATCAACACCATCGGTATATCCGAGGTTAACACGATCTTCTCTGGAAATAACATCACGAACATGTCTATCATAACGTGGACTTTGTTGGCTCCAAGTCCCGTCGCCATAAAACTGGCCACGGTCTTCATACCGCTCCTCTGCCGCAGCAAGACCACCAGCAAAAGCCGGTAATACTAAAAATAAAAGTAGTGTGGATTTTCGCATAATGTCCCCCAAATCAGTTAAATAACAGTAATGCACACATACAAGTATAAATACTTTACGCCCAGAGCGTCAACGATCATACGCAAACAAAGAGAAGCCTCGGCATACAACCAAGGCTTCTCTCGTATAAAATAATGTCTTGAATAGAGTAGGTGGCAGTATTATGCCGCAACTTCTACCGCAGGCGCATCTGGCCCAGCGATCAACATCGGCGTCTCTGCTTCGTCGGCTTCGCCGCGACATCGAGACATAACACCATCTACCGCACAACGTGCAATACAACGACGTCCCTCTTTGCCACGTGCAATGAGTGCAGAACCACCATCAATCAGGAAGAATTTCGCAACCGAAACCAACCGATTGAACCATGGCGCATCACCAAACTTCTTAGTAAACGCGCTGTTCGGGCTCAGATGCTTAATAAAGAGAATCAAGGTATCTTTACCGGTTATGAAGTCATGACCAAGTAATGCAACGTTACCGGTTTCAATAATAGCATCAACCATACGACCAACCGCACACAAAGTTTGATGCTCAGAAACACCTTCAGCACCAAAATAAGACTTAAGATTGCCACCAATAGTTTTTGGCTCTACAACTTTCTCAGGAGTAGGCTCTACAACTACTTCAACTTTGTCGACAATCACCGGTTTTTCAGTAGGCTTGTCGATTGAACCGGAAGGAGCACCTGGTAACGGCTTAGCCGTAGCATCTATCGCCGGAGTTGTTGCGACAGGAGCTACCGGCTCTTTACCTTTTTTCGTTTCTGCTTCATCGGCAATACGCTTGGCGTCCGCTTCGTCAGCAAGGCGCTTTTCTTCGGCCACACGTTTCTCTTCAGCCGCTTTTTCCTCAGCAAGACGCGCCTCATCAGCAACACGCTTAGCTTCCGCTGCAGCCACACGTGCATCTTCAGCTATTTTTGCCGTGTACGCACCATTAAGTACTTCACCGGCTTCTTCAAGCAGAGCAGCTTCATCTTTAGTCAAATCGATTGCCCCAGCGCTGTTTCTTTCCTTTGCCGCCGCAAGTGCCGCTACCTTAGCCTGCGCCTTGGCCTCTTCGGCCGCAATGAGATCTGCTTCAACTTTAGCAACATATTTTCTGTTCAATGTCTTACCAGCTTTTCCTAATAACGCGACTTGCTCGAGGGTAAGTTCAGCATCATCAGAGTCATTCGCCCTTACCGCTTCTTCAAGAAGCGCCGCTAATCGTTCTTCTTCGAGTTTCTTCGCTGCAAGAGCCTCTTGAGCAAGACGTTCCTCTGCAGCCGCTTTCAACGCCGCCGCGACTTTACGAGCCTCGCTCGCTGCAATTGCCTTTTCAAAAGTTTCTTGCGCTTCACGTTTTTTTGCAAGGGCCTCACCCAGGCCGACAAGCTCGCTTACGGTTTTTTTGGAACCGTCTAAAAGCACTCTAACTTCTTCTTCTTTAAGAGCAATCTCATTCGTAAGATCGTTGACCACTTTATCTGCTGCTTCCTGCTCCGCAAGAGCTTTAGCAAGAGCCTCGCCTACACCTTCTACTACTACCGGCTCAGCTAAAAGTGCTTCTCCATCACCGCCTTCCTCTTCGGCCTTAACCGGTGGTTTCAGCTTGAGCACTTCACCATCTACCCGATTTTTCTCTCTGGACGCTTCGGCCAGCGCCGCTTTACACAAATCCAACGCCGTGGCACGCTCCTCTAATACTTTGAGTTGCTCCTCAGACGCAGCATTCAGCGCTACATACTCAGCACGCACAGCATCTACTTCGGCGTCCAGTGTAGTTTTTTCGGCTACCAATGCATCGTAGGCCACCCCAATCTGTGCCAGACTCTCAGTTGCTTCGACAACAAGATCAACGTCGGCCGCCATCATGACGCCGGCTGACGCATTAAGAGCCAGCACCAAGAGTAATATTTGTTTCATGCTTGTCATACGTAGTCTCCATTCTTTAGACGTTTCATATTCTGATCTTTTGTGGCTCAGCATCAAAGGCTCAGAAAGGAAAAAATCTTTGCCAAACCAGACATTATTGTAATGACAGTATCAAGAAAGGTCAATGACCGTGCCAGGAAGAGAACGAGCAACAAAGCATAAAGGCCCCGGTCGATGCCGAGGCCTTTGCTAATAATAGGCTAATACGAGAGTATCTTAGGCCGTTACTGGGGGTGCCGACGGCTCTAGAAGGGGCGTATCTTTTGTAGCTGCCGCTTTTGCTGGCTTAGTCATATACATATAGATATAACCGCTTGCCGCACCGGCTGCAATGATAATCGCGGCCATTGCAATGGTATTATTAAGTACCGCGTCAAACTTGGTACCAATACCACGGAATGCGTTTTCAATCGCGGCAATAATGCGATCTACATAACCGGCATCACCAAACGTAGCCTTAAAGAATCGGTGCGCAACACCAGAAATAAATTTAACCAGGCTCGCCAAGTTGCCGGCAATAATCGCTTTGCGGCCACGAAGTGAAAACTCAAGAAGCATTGCCACTACAAAACCAACCCAAATGCCACGCCAAGCCTTCGCAGTCATGGTGCCTTCATGCGCACCACCAACATACATACCGGTTGTAATACCGGCACCGGCTGCCAACAATGAACGCCAATTAAGCACACCGTCATTATAAAGTAAGTGGTTTAAGTCTTTTTCAACCGCAATCAGCTTTTTTTGGATATATTGAGCCGAAGGACTATCAATAGTGATGCCAGGGATAGCAAGCATTGCTTGTAATTGTTGATTCAATTCATCGGCCTGTGCTTGTAATTCCAGCAGTTTTTGGTGCACGGCTGGATCAAGTTTTTTATCAATAAACTCAATCGCATCTTCAAATGTTCTTTGAGAAACCATCGTGCACGGCAATGCACTTGACAGGCTTCTTACCGCATCGGTACGAATCTCCATTACTTCACGAGCAACCCGTTCACCCGGCTCACCGGCTTGGCAACTAACCGCGACCAACGCAACAAGCGCCGTTAACATAAAACATTTTTTCATACTACTCTCCTACCTAACTATACGTATCTCACTACCTTGTCCAGCGCCATACAATGCCCCACTATTGCGTAGCAGACAATTCATTTTTAGCAGCGCCATTTCGGTAATGTCAATTTTTTGCCATTTCCTTGCAGAAAAAAAGATTTTTCATGCAGACTTTGTGCATGAAATTTTTCTTTCTGCTCATCACATTCCTCCTCCCCACGCCAAGCCTGCATGGCTGGTTTCTCGATCCTGACCTTGTTCGCATCGCCAACAAATCGCCAATCGAACTGTTTGTTGCGATTTACTACGTACGAAATGGTACTGGTTACCGCACCGCAGGCCCGTTCTACCTCCCCCTCGACAACGCGGTCCACATTGAACTTCCTTCACCAAAATTTCTCCACACGCGCCGCCTCATCGCAACAAGTACCCCGGAAGAATTGTCGGAAGAAAAAGATCTTTCGACCATGCAGGAAATAACCTTAGGACTATTCAACCAGGCCGACTACACCGTCACGCTCAACCCGATGAATGCAGCCCCCCACATCTGTGACACCGCAACCTGGCGTACCTATGCGCCAATACCAACGTTTACGCCGATTCTATTGGCGCATGAACCATTAGCAGCCGAAAAAGAGTTTATGATTAAGCGCATGCTCACCACACAACGGGCACAAGAACGTTACTGCAGCCAACCACTCACGCGACCGCTTCACATAGGTTTCTGCGCGAGCGGTGGCGGCTTTCGCGCCATGCTGGCCACCGCCGGCGTCGTATCAGGTCTTGAACAACTCGGTATTCTCCCCATGATAGACACCTGCCTTGGCCTCTCAGGATCTACCTGGTTTCTGTTTCCATGGGTACTCAGTCGACTTGACCCAACCGCATACACGGCGCAACTAGTACACTGGCTCGGCCAAGGCATCATTCATCATATTGCCCAGCAATACCATGACTTTGCTACCATCATCGCCACTAAAAAGGCCCACCAACTCTATATTAGCGGCATCGACATGTACGGCATTAGCCTCGCCTACACACTCCTTAAACCGCTCCATGCCACTCCACTCGCCCTTACCACAAACGACATTGCCGAGGTATTAAAACCAGAGGACTATCCTCTTATCATCGGCAGTGCAGTCACCAGACCGCAACCATCAGACCCCTATGAATGGGTAACCTGTTCACCCTTTGCCATGACGTTGCTCAACGACCACTTGACCGTGCCCTCGGCCCTCGTCGGCGCGCAATTCCATAACCATCAACAACTCACCGCACCACCGGCACCGCTCCTATGCTATCTACTGGGCATCTTTGGCTCCTCTTTTTCTATCAGCATCAGAGATGCCCTAGAACGGGTACCGGAGGCACTGCAACCACTTCTCCACAGAATCTTACCTGAAAGTTGGCACACTAAATCGTGGATCAATGCAAAAATAACGGCCGCTAAAATTGCCAACCCCCGCTACAAGACCGATCATTCCTCTCATGCCGCTATTAAGAGCATGGCGCTGGTTGATGGTGGCTACCTCAACAATTTACCGCTGGAACCCTGTGTAAGAGCAAGCGCTACTCCCTACGACCTCCTCATTGTGCTTGATTGCAAACAAGAACGGCCTAACCGCATAAAAGCATTGCGCCACGCCGTTGCGGCACTTAAAGCCGATGCTCCGTGGCTTCCAGAAATCGACGAGACCGCCATCACACTCCTCCCCTTTTCGGTGCATGGCAATCCGGCCTCCGGACCGGTAGTTATCTATTGTACGGTAGAAGGAGATGAGGCCTACGACGCCACCTTTAATCCGGCGGCCGATCCGGCCTATGCTACCCCGCGCCTTATTTATCCTTTTGAACGGGCCGAGCGATTAAGTCGCTACATGACGCAGGTAATCACAAGCCATAAAGAGGTTTTTGAGAGCATCATTAAAACGCTGGGGGAACGTGTCAAGCCACAGCTCTGAAACGTGGGCTAGCCCACGTCATCGCGAGCGTAGCGTGGCGATCCAGTATTTGCTTGTTATTGTTTACTACCAATTCTGCTGGATTGCCACGGCTTCACAATGGAAGCCTCGCAATGACGGCGACGCCGCTTATTAAATTCTCGGACAGCCTCTTATATAGATAGACGGCGCACAAGCACTGGATGCACAGTCGAGTGAGTATGGTTCGCCACTTTTAGCACTCGTCAAAAGCGAGTGGTGGCGAGAATTCGAAACGAGATCGTTCGCATTCAGTACACTACACGCCATCACAAAGAAAGAGGCGGCTCTCCACAAAAACCCCAGCGGCTAATTGACAGACGCTAGTTTTCCACATACTGTTGCCAACCATGAGACACTGTACCCCGTACAACCGCTATACTAAAGGCAGTACTATGAAAAAAACGCTACTCTTACTAATTTCCCTGTTCACCATAGCCACTCCAACCCTGCATGGCAGCTCTCCTTCGTGGCCCCTCGCACTCAGTGCACCACTCTTAATTCCACTGCTTACCGGCAACGCCGAACTCACCGAAGCAATCAGCGATGGCCTCGATTTTGACCATGCGCGCGAAATCGCCTTCTCTCTTGCGCTGCCAACCTCCTCAAAAAAAACGCTTGCTGCCGATGACGGCGCCAGCCCTCCGGTCGAGATGAGCTACCAGCTCCGTTGGGGCTACAAAGGAGCCGGTGATGCAACCAAGCCTTTTGACGGCATTAATGGGCAATTCAACATTCAATTCAGTTACGACGGCCTAACGTTCCAGCTCTGTAAATCCCGCTCACTGCGTCAAACTATTCGCCATCTCATTGCACCGGTCGTTACCGTTACCGCCTGCCAGGAATTTTATTTTAAGCTCGCGCAGCTTGCCTGGAGCGTCAGCCAACAGAAGAACCCTGACATCGCCTCGGTACGCACCGCACTAGAAACGTTAATTGCCCGGCTCAAGCTTACGCCAGGTGGCAACGAATGCTCGTTATACAGCATGCCGATTCTCAATGCACCACAACGTCTTGGACTCGAATCGTATCTGATTCAGGCACCGGAGCAATGTACGGCCCAGTTTATTATCCTGAGTCAAAAAGGTGGGGCACTTGCCTCCCTTATAACCAATACTACCGGTGCACAACGAACCGCCTACCTTAACGCCCTCCTGGCGCAAATCGATTATTACCAAGGGACGCCAACCGTTCTTCATCTGCCCCATGGCGGATCGGTCTACATTCCATTCTGGGAAAAAGGATCGGGCGACCCTGCCGAACCGTTTACCCCAATGACCATTACTCTTATGATACCGGCCACGGCGCACCTGCCCCATGCAACCGAGTGGACCGTCACCCTGGATGCGGAGCAAGCCTTCTTGGTGCGTGGCATCATGCTCATACTCCATAACCGCAAGCAACCGCTGCCTCGCTACCAATTCACCGAAGAATTAAGCACACTTTGCGCTCGCCTCAGCATTACCCCAACCGCCGACGGCAAAGACCCGAGCTATGTCCGCTCTCTATTAGGGTTGATCTGTTACTATCATCAAACGGTTGTGCGCTATTCGTTTGAAAAACCACTCAACAAAGTCTTGGATAACCAAGAACTCCTTATGCAGCTCTGCCGTGTTGGCTACCATGCCTACACAATGGATGCGGCACATCCGCAAGATCGTGCCGACTTCGTCACCCGCCATTCGGCCGATGCACTCCGCTGCTATCAAGGCACCTTAGCGCTGCGCTCAGGCTGCGCTGCAAAGACCCGTATCGGCTATCTTCACCACAATGGAGTCGAGATTAAATGGGATCTTTTCATTAAAACATTGCTTGGACCAATCCCGGGCGCCGACGTTGAAAATTGACTTAAAGAACAGGATTGTGCGATACTAAAGTTGTACTAATTGAATCTTTGGGTGCCTTGCCGGGGGAAACTTATGAAAAAAATATACCGCTTACTCTTACTACCAATCGCACTAATCGGCTTTTCAAATAGCCTGATGCTTGCCGATCCGGTAGTTACCACCGATGATATTAAAGTCCCAACAAGCACTCAGTTTCAAATTAATAGCTTTAGGCCGCAAGCAGGCAAAAAGAAAGAAACACCCTGGTTCAAAAGAAAAGCGGCCCTCCTCGCCGCGCTCGGTATCAGCGCTGTCTGCATTGGAGGAGTCTATTATTTTTACCGCACTCAAGATGGCGCCTTAATACCATCATCAGAAGTAACCACGCCACATCTTACCGGCAAATCAGGCTCAAAAGTTGATGTACCTGCCGGTGTGCCTACACCGAACAAACCGCTTACGGTCCCGACCAAAAAACCAACAGGTACACTACCGGTCGTTGATCCCAAAGCGGCAGCGGCTGAAGAGACTAAGAGAGAAGAAGCAGCACGACTAACCGCCAAGAAAGAAGCAGATCGTCTTGCCGCAGTAGCAGCAAAAAAAGCAAAGGACACGGCCGATGCTGAGGAAGCTGCTCGCGCTGCAGAAGAGCTTCGTAAAGCACAAGCGGCTAAAGATGCGCAACAAGCAAAAGAGGCCAAAGATAAAGAGCGCAAAGTCGCATTCGAAGCATTCATGGAAGATCCTGAAAGCGTTCCCCCTATGACCAGACTTCAGTTCAAGTTTCGGCGTAAAAAAATGCTTAAAACCCCAGAATATACTCGCTACGGCAAGCGATCGGCAGAACAACACAATAGTATGGCTAAAATTGATGAGCAACTAAGATCATTTACGGATAGACTTGCCGATGAAAATCCGCACGCCGTCACCAGAGCGTCTCTCTATAGTAAACCCACAAGCTATAACCGCACTGGTTTGGGAAGCTTTATTGATCACGAACGACTCCTAAAGGGTGCCAAGGCACGTGAGGCTGCGGCTCGTGCCGTAATAGACACCGCAAGCAGCGATGAGTCAATTGAGCATGCGCACGCAAAGCTCCAAGAAGCATTAGAGATGCAAGCAAAACTCCAGGATGTCATTGACAGGAAAAAGTATGTCAATGATGCGAAAGTCGCCAGAGAAAAAGCGGTCGAAAAACGCAAATCTGCTGATCGCGCACGAGACACCGCTACGAGGCAAACCAAAGAGTGGGAAATTAAAGAACTTGAACGAGCGCTTAGCGAAGTAAGAGCCGGTGGCTATCGCTTTGGCTCTGGCTACCCAACTAAAGAGGGTTGGGATGCTCTCTGGGAAAAACAGGAAACTCTAATTCGTACTCAGATCGCAGCACTTAAAGCCGAAGGATCAGTCTCAAAAGCTGAGCTCGCCGCACAGGCGGCCGAAAAAAGCGCCCAAAAAGCCGAGGCTCACGCTGAGCGGCTTGAAGCTATCACAAAACTTGCTTCGACCGCAGAGATGTCTCTTGAGAAAAGAAAAGTGCGTCTTGAAGAGATAGCGGAAGACATAGGCGAGTACAAAACCAGATTAGAAGGCCTGCTTCAAGCGGCTCGAGATATGGTCGCAGCAAAAACCACTGAGTGGAATGAAGCAGGACTCCGCTCTAAAATACTGTTCTATGAACACGGCAACGGAAAAAGCCAGCGTTTTGGAGCAGCCGCTGCGCAGCAGTATCGCGTGTGGCTCGATCAAACACAACACGATTCTGCTTTCAAAACACCTGAGGTAGAAGAGGCTGAAAAAGAGGCCTCAAAATTTGAAGCAAATATCGCGCAAGCACAGAAAAATTTAACCGATACGATGGCCCTCATTGAAGAAGCTAAATCAATCGATACCGTAGGCCGCCTGGATGAAATCGAGACAGAGATCTCCAGCATTCAGAACCGAGGATACACTTACTAAAAGAGAAACTTATGAAAAAAATATACCGCTTACTCTTCCTACCAATTGCACTGATCGGCTTTTCAAATAGCCTGATGGTCGCCGATCCGGTAGTTACCACCGATGATATTAAAGTTCCAACAAGCACTCAGTTTCAAATTAATAGCTTTAGGCCGCAAGCAGGCAAAAAAAGAGACACCTTGGTTCAAGAGAAAAGCGGCCCTCCTCGGCGCGCTCGGCATCAGCGCTGTCTGCATTGGAGGAGTCTATTATTTTTACCGCACTCAAGATGGCGCCTTAATACCATCATCAGAAGTAACCACGCCACAGCTTACCGACAAATCAGGCTCAAAAGTTGATGTACCTGCCGGTGTGCCTACACCGAACAAACCGCTTACGGTACCAACCAAAAAACCAAAAGGTACACTACCAGTCGTTGATCCCAAAGCGACAGCGGCTGAAGAAACGAAGAGAAAAGAAGCGGCGGCACAACTAGCAGCCCAAAAAGAAGCAGATCGCCTTGCCGCAATAGCAGCACAAAAAGCAAAAGACTCGGCCGATGCTGAGGAAGCTGCACGTAAAGCAGAAGAAGATCGCAAAGCACAAGAGGCTAAAGATGCGCAAGCTGCGAAAGCGGCACACGAAGAAGCGGTCAAGCGAGCTGAGCAAAAAGTAGAAAAAGCTGTCGCAGCGCGTAACCGAAAATGGGGAAGACCGGCGCTAGAAGGAGAGGAAAAACAGAAACTCTTTGACGCCATACTCCGAGAAGAAAGTGAAACGCCAACAGAAAGATCGGCCCGCCTCGCCGATACATTAGCGCGCGCTCAAAGTAGTATCCCCGGCCTCAAGGAAAGACTTGAACGAAGGCGCTTAAAAACACAAATGAAAGCGGCCGAAAAAACGGGGAAAAAAACACCCCGAGATTTGCATAAACCTTATGGCAAAACTAGATATACAAGCCGGGCCGTGGAAAGCCAATGGAAGAAGTTTTCAGATGAATTTGAAAGCGCTGATGCAACATTTTCATCGTATACGCCTCGCATAGTACTCACCACATCGGGAAGCAGCATCCAATCGACTCAACGCCCTTCACGACAACTTGAACGCGCAAACATACGCTTAGCTCGCGTAACAGCGGCCGCAAGCGCAAACCCAGAAGATGTAACATTGCAAGAAGAATTAGCCCAAGCAGTCACAAATAAAGCAACAAAAGAAGAGGCTTTTCTACGAGCTTCCATCACAAAGCTTGCGCAAGAAGCTCGTCAGAATGCCACTCGCAAGGCTGAGCTTGCTACGCAACGAAGAGAGCAAGCAGAGGCGGCAAGAATTCGGCATACACCAAAAATAGAACTATACGCTGCAGAGCATGCCCGCTGTGTCCCGCTACAAATGCGCGGACAAATAACTGCTCCAGCTCTTGGCAATCTTGCCAGGGCCTTGCGTGAAGAACGAGAGTGCGTTAACAAACCAGAAAAAGATGCGGCCGAAGCCCTGGAGATGGCCACGCTCGCAGAGGAAGGTGCCTCAGCGGCTGAGACGGCACTGCGCGCCCTAGAGGGGCCACTGTCGCTTGAAGAGCTCCATGCACAGTTCGCTACCGCAAAAGAAGGCCTAGCCAAAACTGAACGCATGCATCATGCTGCTTGGGATAGAACTTATCTTTGATAGAGCTTATCGTTAATCTCCATGTACCGCTTTACTCATCCTGCCGTACACATAATCCAAAACGTGAGTAAACCCTTCTTTACGAAAGAGTGGATTGCGCTCAACGTAGAAGCGGAGTGTTTGAAAAACCTCCAATGGGCGAAGCTCCATATCAAAAAGAAGAGCACGGCAAATTATCGTCATTAATTCGGCAATAAGAGCCTGTGTATGCTCATTATCTCGTGCCCGCTCTGCGCCGCGCTCAGGAGCATGATAATATACCGAGGTGTCGGTGCACACATTGGCTATCTGCCGACCAACCGTATATTTCGATGTGTAGGGCGCAGGACGAAAAAACCATCGCTGCTTTTCAATACCATCGCGGATGAATCTCTCTAGCCCATCGGTGCATCCTTTAGACTCTAAGGTTGCGTGACATTTTTCTATAATTTCTAATAAAGATACGTTAACCCCATGCTTTTGCAGAAGCTCTTTTCTGCGCACATAACATTTTTTGATAACCACATCCAATGAGGTTTGCTCTGCACAGTCGTACAGTGCTTTCATTGGGTACCGATCCTTCAAATCATAGATCCACAGATAGGCCACCTCGTGGCCATAGCATTTTTTATGCATCAATAATATATCAACGAGATGACAGCGCTTTTCACATGCAAAATTGACATCACCAACAACTTTACTCGCCCACATAAGACCATGCATTTGAAGGAGCACCGCATCGGGCTTGTGGTACCAAAAAAGCAAGTTGTCCCTATCTGGAACGCTGAGATGGAGATCTAGTTTTTCGGTAGCCCAACAGATAACATCGAGCGGCTCCCTAGTATGAAGAATACAATCGGTTGGTGAATTAAATGCACACAATTCTTCAGAAACCGAGCTTACCGCACTGATACTTCTTTCTAATTCAGGAAACGGTGTGCCAAGATCATCGGCCGACTCTGCATCCTCACCGAGCTCATCAACGGTTGGCAGTGATTCGCCTACCGTTACCGATGAACAAAAACTATCAAGGGATGTATCACTAGAACGACGACTTTTGCATGGTGGCGTTGGAGGCATTGTCAGCACGACACCAACAGGCAGCTCACTTTCCATGCCAAAAAGAGTACCGTACCCCACGAGTACAACAAGCAGACCTATCATCTCATTACGCATATGCACACCCCCTCCTGGTACTTACTACGCTTCGGTATCTTCCTTCAACTGGCTTTTCAATCGGTATATCAACTCAAATGCTGCTCTCGGCGACAACGCATCGATATCGAGCGCGCGCAGTTCAGCACAGACCGGATGCTCCGGTAAAACTTTTTGTAAAATAGGTAACTCGGCTATCCGTGCCGGCATATACACCGACTGCCCTGCCAGCAACTGACGGGCCCGTGCAATAATGGAGGGTGGTAACTGGGCCAAATGAGCCACATCAACCCCAAAGCTGGCCGTTGCAATCCCCGGCTCTATACGATGCAAAAAATGCAGCGTATCACCCTGCTTGTAACACACCATGTGGTAGTTTGCGATGGAGGGTTGCTCCTCTGCCAATGCAGTCAGTTCATGATAATGCGTCGCAAAAAGAGTTAGGCATCCTATCTGACTAACCAGATGCTCAATAATTGCTTGTGCCAAGGCACGTCCATCTTCGGTACTAGTACCTCGCCCTACCTCATCAAGAATTACCAAACTAGCACTCGTCGCCTGCATGCAAATCGTAGCGGCCTCTTCCATTTCTACTAAGAAAGTACTCTTTCCTTGGGCCACATTATCACCGGCACCAATACGGGTAAAAATACGATCAACCAGCATCAATTCGGCTCGTCTAGCCGGCACAAAACTCCCACACTGCGCAAGGAGAACAATCAACGCCACTTGGCGCAAATAGGTCGATTTACCACCCATGTTCGGCCCGGTAACCAGCCACACCCGCTGTGTCACATCAAGCATCGTATCATTGGCCACAAAGTGGCCGGCTTCAAGCGCTTGCTCGACAACCGGATGCCTCCCTGCTGCAATAGAAATCACACGATCTGCGGTGAAGGTTGGTCGTGCATACCGATGAGTGGCCGCTATCTGGGCAAAGCCACACAGCACATCAAGAGTCGCCAATGCTGCAGCCGTACGACGAAGTGATCCGGCAAAACTACGCACATAGGTTTCAACAGCACTGTATAATTCTTTATCCAGTACGACTGCATCTTCATGAGCACTCTGCAATGCCTGCTCGAGCGCCGAAAGTTCGGCCGTTACATACCGCTCCCGCCCCGCCAATGTTTGAATGTGGCGATACGACTCAGGAACTTTGTGCGTATGCGTTTTCGTAACCTCAATGAAATACCCTGATACCGAGGTATAGAGAATTTTTAACGAAGAGATGTCGCAAGACGATGCCTGCTCGGCAGCATACCGTTGAATATGCGCATGACCATCATGAGACAACGCCCGAGCGCTATCAAGTTTTTCACTATAGCCCGGCTTAATAAACCATTCTTGCTCACCATCATAAATACTGCTCACGAGAACGCCCTGAAGGTCCTCATATGAGCCACAGCGGCTCAATAATTGTCCGAGCAACTCGGTCTGCGGCATCGTTGAGAGCAACGCATGCAACTGCGCAATTGAAGCAAGTGAATCACGCAAGGCGCGATAATCGGCAATCGTCGCACGCATGAGCACCATGCGCCCAACGATACGTTCGACATCGGCAATTGCGGTAAAAATCTGTTGAACCTGAGAGCGTACCGTAACATCACCGGCAAACAACGCCACCACATCGTGCCGCTGCTCGATGAGTCGCTGATCTCTCAGCGGCCTGACCAACCATTTTTTTAAAAGTCGTGCCCCCATAGCGGTCACCGTACCATCAATCGCATGGCACACCGTATGCAGGTCACCACCATTATCATGATTGTGAATCAAGGCGATATTTCGCTGCGTCGCCGCATCAAGCATTACATATTGGGTCGGCTCATACACGACCGGCGCAGAAAGTTGTTCGATAATAGCCGGCTGGACACGAGCAAGGTACTGGTGCATTAACTGCAATGCATCCGATGATTCTCCATGCACCATGGTCACCACATAGCCCCATTTTTTTATGGTACTTGCCAAGGGACTTGCATTACACAGCAATACCTCATCCGGCATATACCGGGCAAGTTCGGCTTCAAGACTACGCATATCATATTCTGGCACACTGGTACGTACTTGATGAGCGGTTAATAACTCCACCGCGACAATATCACACTGGCCCTTCACCGCCACCACACTGCAGACATAGGACGCAACTTTTTCATTGAGCATCGCGTCGTCGGTCAACGTGCCCGGTGTGTATACTTTAGTCACCGCTCGCTCTACGACCGTACCAGGTTGTGGCTTTGAGCGCTGATCACAGAGCGCCACAGAGAAGCCGCCCTTAACTAGTTTAGTAAGATAAAAATGCAACGCATGTACCGGTACCCCGCATAACGGAATATCCATACCGTTTGCTTTACCCCGCTTCGTAAGCGTAATCGCTAAATAACGAGAAGCCCTGACCGCGTCATCAAAAAAGAGTTCGTAGAAATCGCCGACTTGGAAGAAAAGAAGTGCATCGGGATAGTGTGCCTTGATGCCGTGATATTGGGCCATTAACGGAGTTTGTTGTGCGCTCATGTGAATCTACATACCGAGTGAAAAAAGAGAGCGGTAGTGTCGCATGAAATAGGGTAAGGTGCAACTTTAATACTTTAAGGAACAGTACACACCGGCTGAACCTCTTCATACGCACTAAATAACGGCTCATAGGAAAACAACCCAAACAGCCACGGCAACGTAATACATTCGGTGAGGCGCATATGCTCAATAAAGTCCTCTTTATTATTCCGCCGCGATGCAAAATCGGCATCTAAATCCTTAACAAGCATATCCATCGTCGCAATGAGACGGAGATAGAGCTGAATCGCACGCCGTTGCTCATCACCAATCATATACATTTTTGTTTTAATGATGCCTTCGCCCTCTTTGTTTTTTAATGACGGCGCTGGCGCATCTTCCGGCATACTGCCGTGCTTTTCGGCCTCTTTACCCCATTCATCATAATTTGCCTTCAAGCGGTGATCAATTTTTTCTTTGTCTTGTAACATATCGCGCAATTGCGTTGGCACCAACACTTTATCGGCACCATGCGCACGCGCAAACTTAGTATAGAGATTAGATACGATAGCGCGACGATGACCAACCTGGTCAATTGGCTGCGTAGTCAATTCGTGCCCATACGCATAAATACCACCGTGTGAACAGGCCACCTGCGACCAATCATGCAAATAGAGCCGATTGTCATAGAGTCGCCATTGCTCCGGCTTTTTATCGGAATAGGTAACTTCAAACAATGAGTAATCGGGTGCTTTCAACCCTTCTCCCTCTATCTTATCCAATACCGGCTGGACAAAGCACAACTGACCATGCGTGTCCGGAAGCACAACCAGCGGAATAGCCGGAAATTTTTCTTTATTAATTATCAACGCATCCTCATCCCCTTGCCGCGCGTACAGGACATTGGCACAGGTTACATACCAACGTACTCGTGCAAGCCGAAGCAGTGATCCCAGCCGAGAGCGATCATGACAATCAGGCGAAATGCGTCCCAGAATTTCAACCGACACCCCATTATCCAAGATACCGGATTGCAAACCGGTTACCTCATCACGGGTAATAGAACCACCATTTACCACAGATGCGGTCGCAAATCGTTGCCAGAGACGGCTCGTATGGGAAAGCACCATATTACCTCCAAAGATGTCTACTAATGCCTTACTCCAAGCCAGCAAGTCGGGCGCATTAAATTGCTGCACCGTCACATATTCACGGGTATTACCGTACGCATGAAAGAGGCCGGCATGCTCCTGCCGTATTTTTTGCTCTACTTTCGTTTTCATATAAGCAGTTACCGATACATCAAAGCCGGCAATGCGCTCTCGCAAAAGCGTCGTTAATGATTGCATATCAATACCATCAATGTTGGTAGTCGCGTGATCAACCAACATATCAAACAGCGCAAGCCGCACCGTTGATTCATAGATAAGCGCATTAGTGAATTTTTGCACCATGCCGGGCGCATCAAGCGTCGCCAGCAATTGAGCATTGTGTACAAAATCTTGATAAAAACTAGCACCAACAGAAAAATCTTTGTGCAGCAAAGCAAGTTGTTGAATAACATAATTAACCCGAATATTTTCACGACTAGAACGGGAGTACATACTCGCAAAATCAACCATGACCACCTGCTCTACCTGCTTATCTTTAAGCTGCGTAATAAGATCATTCAAGAAATAATCATAGGCCATAGGAAAACGAATGCCGATGCTAAAAATCATCTGTTCTGGACAGCAGTTTTTCAAACCATGCGATGGTGCCGTCGCAAGCGGCATTCGCCGGCGAATATGATTCGGCCGTGTACGATCAAAAAGATAATAATTCCCTTCATGGGCAAAACTAACCCACTGATTTATTTCGGCTTTTCCTAAAAGATACAAATTAAGCGCATAAGACCATTCAGGATTGTGCGCCTCAGCAGCCATTAGGTCATAGCTCGCCGCGAGCGGTTGCGCCTGCTGCATCATCTGCGCAAATTCCTGTTCAAGCCGCTCTTTATGTTTAAGTACATACGCGGTCAGTGCCATCATTTCTTGTGCATCGCACAGCGCCCCACAATCAACATATACATAGCCATCAGGCTTGTACGTGAAGTGAGAAACTTGTGCCGGCAAGTCGGCAATAACCACGTCGTCGGCATAAGAGAAAACAGTCGCTAATTGTGATGACGAGTTGTCAACATGCTCGTATTCATCAATATTTTCACCATGCTTCATCATGTTTTGTACGTTGCCAAGCATAGTACTTTTGCCTACACCATCGACAAAGCTACAAAATACATAGGCGGTTTTTTTATTGTTCAATGGTTTTAACTGCGGCACAAAAGTTTTTACAAACGTCTGTGCATGACGTGTCGCATCCTTATGATGCACTAATGAAGTTTCAATTGGATAAGTAATGTCAGGACCAATATAAAAATGCAGCACCGGTACTGCCGATTGACGAAGATAGCGCATATACGCAATTGAAAACAAAATATCTTGGGTGCCGACTACATGCTGCTTACCGGTTACTTTTAATTCACGCGAATAAAGCGTATGCCAAAAACGCATACACTCACCAAAGAAATGAGAAAAACTATTTCCGCGCAACAGCTTTTGTGCCTTAACATAGGTTTGCATAGTAGGCACATACGCTTCACCAAAAGCATGCTCCTGAAACAACGTTCCGATACCATCAAACGTTTCCACTTGATCAGGATTAATATGCGTCACCGGCAACACCCCTTCTTTGCCGGCAAGCTTATTAGCATCTTTACAGAGAAAGCCGGTCAACAATCCGAAACGATTAAACATCTTAAGCGACCACCCGGCATTGGTTTGCTTACCCATTTCATCGGAGAAGTAAGCATCGGTATATTTTGTTTTGTAGCGGGTGATGCCCTGCTCTTCATATCCCATTAACGTCAGACGACCTACAATTGGAAGCCCATTACCCTGCAACTGCTCCTCTAACGTCGCAAAACTACGAGCGGTTTCTTCAAGCAAGGCCGGATGATATTCGTGGGTAAATTTACCGGTGATATTCACCTCATAGTGTCCAATAAAACTATCAAGAAATTTTTGTGCCGACGTTACGCCAACTAGTGGCGCATTGAGCGACATACCGGCAATCGATCCGCCAAGCATTGCAGCCGCCTCAACACCATCATCACTTCTATCATCATGCTCCTGCCACAACCGCTGTTGTAACATTTTAAGCAAATCGGCAAAGAGCCGAGCGGTCAAGGTGTATTGTTCTTCGTACCGGCTGCCCTTGAGCAACTCAACCATTTTCTGTACATCTTGCTGCAGCGTGTACGCCTCAATATAGTTTTCACGCTTGATATGACCATACAACCGATGGACCATCGTATCGGCACACAGCGCAGTCATAGTAGCAAGTTCTTCGCCGGCATTATTTTTTTTCCAAAGCTGGATCAACGAAATTTGCTTAGCCATGAGTAGTGAACCAAAAAGCCGGCCACCCATACCATCAGTAGATAATGCAGGATATTTTAAAAGTCCGGTACCGGCATCAAGACGAAGCTTTTTTACCGCTTCAATAATTCTTTTTAATTGCTCCTCAATAATCAGGACATGCACCGATTCGAAAGCGATTTCTGAAGGGTCATTTACAAAATAACGCCATGGCACATTCGTAAGCAAAAAAGTAATGCTGTGCAATGCGCGCGCAACCGCAACAGGACACATGGTCGGAAAAATAAGCTGGGTTATAACATCGGCCTTTGGGAAATACCACAGCAAATAATCGGTATAAAAACGGTCATTAGCCGGTGGTGTTTGATCGGTTAATGCCTGATTCAAACATAACGGTAATGGCTCGGGAGATGATGATTTAGAACACCCTACCAACAGCGCCGATCGATTCAGCTCATAGCGTGCATCTTCATGCAATAATTCAAGAACCGGAATGGCTCCGCTAGGATCACACCACACACACGGCGAGACGGTCGAACCCACAAAGAAAGAAAGAATCATCACTCTCAAAAATGCATGTATCACTTTTGCTCCTTGCCGTGGTTATGCACCACTTTGTTATGAGCATTGCGACCTATGCCGCTCCGCTCCGTCCCTCGTCGCTTAGCACCGGGTGCTAGCACACATTACTTCCGCAGATAGGTTCTATACGTAGTTAAGAAAATACTAATCGCTTCAACGCTCTCATGGTAGCCATCAAGAGTGCTATTACTATAATGCGTTAACATACCATGCGTATTCTCGTTCAAATCACATTCAAGTGAATAGGCTACTCTATCAAGCTTGTTAGCAATAGCACCAATGTGCTGCTGCATAACCGAATGATGCTCCGATGGTGACATCAAAAACATAAGCGCGGTTAATCGCTCAAATCCGCCAATCAATTGCTGATACATCGTTACGATGTCCAGACGATAGTGAGAGCTTATTTCGTAAGTCAAAGGCACACGACGTTGCTGCCGCGTCGGAATAAGCGACTGCTGATCGGTGGTACTTTGTTGCGCAACTTTGCGTGCTTGATAAAAAGAGTCACGCAATTGATTCATAACGGCACGCACTTGGTCTTCCAACGGTGAATACCAATATTCATATCCATTCCACCACAGATAGAGCATCTCTTCAAAGGTACCGGAACATACACGAAATACCTGCTGACCTGACGTAACAATAAATCCAATGGCCCCCAGAGTAAGACCAAAACGTAACGTTTCGGTTATCTTACTTTCCGGCTTTTGTGGAAGCTCGGTAACCGCAGATCCTGGCATACCCTGACCACTCAAACGCAACTCGGTTGCCAGTGCTGTTTTTGCCTGAATTTCAACGGCCGTTGCTTTGCTGTCTTTAGACAATTCAACTAATCTTTCACGCGCAAATTCATACTCTTTTCGTCGCTTATCATCGACTTCACTAAGCGCCCTAGACCGCCAATGAGATATCACATACTTACCCACAACACCTAACACAACCGCACCAGAGGCGCCCATTGTAATAGTCTTCAAACGACGCATGCGACGCTCAAAGTAACGACGAGCAGCATCAACACGGTCCAGATTGAAGCGACTTAACGAAATAATAAAAGTTTGATCAGGCGTCTCAGCAGAAAGATTCTGCACCATACATACACAACTCAGGACCAGTATAAAAAATTTCATCACGCAGATACTCCTTCTGTATTCAAACGCTACTCGGTTATATACGACCCAACGGCGAATCATAATCACTACCATACCCACCAAGGCCACTACCGACCCGCTGCGACGACTTGCTTGAGGTATCAACTGCCGCAGATCCGGTACGCGCTTGTGTACCATGATAATTACGAACCATCGACTCAAACAACGCAAAACGCTCACTCAATTCATCGATAAGACGAGGAAATATAAACTTTAAATCGCCGGCTGCCAAATCTTTCAACGTACGCGTAGGTAACAGAATGTGCTGCTTAATAAGCTGCAACATCTCTTGAATCCGGGTAGCCATATCAAGAATATCGGCCCGACCATCAACAAACATTTTCTTCTCATCAGCTTCATCGCCCGGGCTATAGTGTAATTTAGGAAGTTCGATGCGATAGGTCAGCCGGTCAAGGTCACTTGCAAATCCGGCAACCATTTTTAGCCAGGTGGCATCGGAAACCAGATCATCTTCCTCGTTTTCTTCATCAGACATCATAGTCAAGGCATCAAATTTATTTTGGCGAGGACGGGCTCCAAACCCATCGGCTTGGCCACTTTGGGCTTTTTTAGCGGCCGTTTCAAGGCCACCAAGAATTACCTTGAGCGCTTCTTGCTTCCAATAACCAATCTGATCAATAGTGTACGGATGAATTCCGCCATTAAATAACCAGTAACGAAACCCAAAAATACCATCACGAATCGTACGGAATAAACCGCCAACTATCTGACCACCTTCATTTGAAATCGCATCTTCATATTTTTGCCCAAGAACAAACATGGTACGATACGTAAGGCCGGCGAGGATACCTTCACCCAAGCTCGTTGCCTGCATGTTTTGAAACAAATAATTGTTCCTTACCCCAGCAAAGCCGGTAACCGCTGCTTGCGCGGTAAGCCCACTATCAGAAGAGCTGGTCGTCGCGCCTTGAAGCGCAAGCGTCGCTTCATCCTCATTAATTTTATCTATTTTTGCCTGATTTTCTGCATGTTTTTTCACAATCCAGGCACTAAACAAAGTACTCTGAAAAACCGGGTCCACTGAGGCATATTGCGTAAAAAATTTCTCAAACGCCAATGGCTGAACCGTGTTTTTTGCCCGTATCTTCTCTCGAATAAGATCAGCACTCGCCAAAGGTCCTGCTTCAGACGTAGCCGCATGCAAATAGCTTAACAAACTGTTTTCATGCTCCAGCCCTTGCGCCACAATGCTCATTTCTTTTACCGATGTCTTTTGCGCTCTTCGCCGCGTCTCCTGCTCTTGTTGCATAGATAACATTTCGCGACGAATCATTAGATCTTGCCATTCACTATTACCACCAGCGGCCGGCTTATCAGTAGAACAATCAATACTCATAGAAAAAATTGCGGAGGCAACAACAATCACCAATAAGCGCTTTGTGTCAAAATAACTCATATAAAAAACCTCATTCTCCTAAAGCTTGACCCCCAAGGAATGGAAGCCATGCTAACAATACTAACAGAAATGAAAATTACATCAAGAGCTTCTTGAGGTACCGACCGGTTATGCTTTCTGGCGCCTGCGCAACCAACTCAGGTGTGCCGGCCGCTACAATGCGCCCTCCGGCCTCGCCACCATCTGGTCCGATATCGATCAAATGGTCCACAACCTTGAGTACATCGAGGTTGTGCTCGATAACGAGCACCGAGTTGCCCTGATTCACCAACCGCTGCAAAACCTCAAGAAGCTTTGCTACGTCGTTGGTATGAAGCCCAGTTGTCGGTTCATCTAAGATATAAAAGGTGTTATGCCCCCGCTTTGCAAGTTCGTTGACCAGCTTAATCCGCTGAGCCTCCCCACCGGACAGGGTGGTTGAGGACTGCCCTAGGGTTAGATACCCCAGACCCACGTCACACATAAGCTTTAAGCGCTTACTAATCGCGGTAAAATCGGTAAAAAACTCGGTCGCCTCAACGGCCGACATCGCCAAAATATCGGCAATATTCTTCCCGTTAAAGAGAATTTGAAGGGTTTGGTCACTATACCGCAAGCCACGGCACACCTTACACTCGACCTCGACGTCTTCCAGAAAGTGCATCTGGATGGTGAGGGTACCATCGCCAGAACAGTTCTCACAGCGCCCCTGCTTCACGTTAAAGCTGAATTGCCCCGGCGCATAGCCACGAGCCTTACTTTCATTGGTTGCGGCAAAGAGATTACGAATTTCGTTAAATATGCCCAAGTAGGTGGCCGGATTAGAGCGAGGCGTACGGCCAATAGGGCTCTGATCAACCAAAACACAGTTTTCCAGCGACTCGAGACCAACAATCTCTTCAAATCCGTGCCCATTGCGATAGAAACCAGATCTAAAGTACTCGAGAAGTGCTGGGGCCAAGGTTTGCATAATCAAGCTACTCTTGCCCGATCCGGAGACTCCAGACATGCCAACGAGCATGCCAAGCGGAATGGCACAGTCTATTTTTTTAAGATTATTCGTTG
The DNA here is from genome assembly GCA_030917815.1 of Candidatus Babelota bacterium. GTDB lineage: Bacteria > Babelota > Babeliae > Babelales > JAUPTZ01 > JAUPTZ01. The sequence continues at coordinate 63,529 of JAUPTZ010000006.1, forward strand.
ATACAGCGGTAATAGTGAGTACTTGATCGGCTTTTCTTCGCTTCTTTGGCACCTCAATCATATCAACTCCGGACATATACCGACCGGTCAATGAATTGGGGTTGGCAGCTACTTCGGCCGGTGTCCCACAAGCAACAACTTCACCACCCATGAGCCCTGCTCCTGGCCCCATATCAATGACATAGTCTGAGGCCGCTATGGTATCCATGTCATGCTCAACAACCAACACCGTATTGCCATGGTCTCGTAATTTTTTCAGCGTATCAATCAGTCGATCGTTATCCCGCTGATGGAGGCCAATACTTGGTTCATCGAGCACATAAAGAACACCGCTCAGCGCCGAGCCAATCTGCGTCGCTAAACGAATCCGTTGCCCTTCTCCACCAGAAAGAGTTCGAGCCGAACGGGCTAGGGTCAAATAAGAAAGCCCCACATCGGAAAGGAACGTAAGCCGGCTCACAATTTCACGAATCAAGCCGTCAGCTATCTGGTGATGCTCGGACGACAAGTGCAGCTTGGTAATACGGTCGCGCAGCTCACTTACCGCAAAGCTGCTCATCGTATCAATTGAAAGGCCATCGACTGTTACCGCACGAGCCTCCGGACGTAGCCGAGTCCCTTCACATGCGTTACACACCATTTCGCGTGATTGGCGAGCCAACCAGTAGCTAGGCACCTCATCTTCCCCCTGGGCTGCAAACGCGGCATACATGGTCCCCAACCCGTTACACCCTTTACACGCACCCAACGGTGAGTTAAACGAGAACAGACGGGGCTCCATCTCAGGAAAAGAAATCTTACATCGTACACACATGTGATCGGCCGAAAACAACTGTGGCGCAACCTTCTCATCAATCGGAATTACCCGACAAAAGCCATTGGCAAGCGGAAAAGCTTTTTCTATGGCCTCTTGAATTCTCACCGCCTCCACGCCACTGAGCGTCAGACGATCAATACAAATTTCAATGGTATGGCGCTGCGTTTTAGCAAGCTTGAGGGTTAAGATATCCTCACGATTGGCAAAACGATACATTTTGCCATCAATAATAAAGCGGTAATAGCCCTTATCAAAGTAGGTCTGGAGATCGTGAACGAACTCACCTTTGCGCTCAATGGCAATCGGTGCCGTAATGGTTACCTCAGTACCGGACATTGCTTCAAGAATCAAGCGGGCCACCGTTTGCGGCGATTCGGCACGAATAACTTGGCCACACTGATAGCAATGGGGAATACCGGCTCGAGCGAACAAGACACGGAGATAGTCGTAAATTTCAGTAATAGTCCCCACGGTCGAACGCGGGTTATAGCCAACCGTCTTCTGATCGATTGCTATGGCCGGACAAAGACCTTCAATTTTATCAACCTCAGGCTTTTTAGAAACACCAAGGAACTGGCGGGCATAGGAGGAAAGCGATTCGACGTAACGGCGACGCCCTTCTGCGTACAAGGTATCCAGCGCTAAGGAGCTTTTGCCCGACCCTGAGGGCCCAGTTACAATAACTAACTTATTCTTAGGAATCTCAACGTTAACCGAACGAAGATTATGCTCACGCGCCCCACGGACTATTATTTTTTCTACGTTCATCCCAACCACTCCCTGCTCTGAAAAAACCGTTTTATCAAGAGGAAAAGGGTATCTTATTTTGGCTGTAGAAGCAAATTCCAGGGGTCACACTCTCTCCTGCATCCTCGGCATTGGCTACCAGGAGTTCATAGGAAAACACACAACTATCAATAAAAATGGCAGGGTAAAATGATTTAGTACACGAACGCTAAATCATTTTGTGTTGATAAGTTGCCTTAGCGATGCCACACTAAACCAACTGAGACAGGACCGCATCTATGTATACAAGAATTATTTAGCGTTGCTCGAGGACTAATCAATGAAGGCTCTTAGAAGAGCTAAAATCTCGCCTAAGAGCCTTCGATCATTCTCAGATATTTCTTACTTAAAACCGTAATACTACGCCACCAGAAATACGCGTATCTTTTAACGTGTTTTTACCAGAAAACACATGATCAATCGCTCCTTCAACACTGCACAATGCACTCAAGCAATAGCCAACCGAGGTATGCACGCTGTGTGTACGAGAACCGGTATGTTTGGTTGCTATATCAAGTGCATAATGATGACTGTCTTCGAGACCGGAAATACGCTCTTGCTGATGTCCTACAAAACGATACGCGAAGGTAACATGCATTGGCTTACCAAAACATTGTTCGATCGTATTCCCTAACTGGAATAGGCAAGAAAGCCCTTTGTGCACCGTCACTTTGTGCAACGTCGAAGCAAAGCCAGGAATCATTGTTTCGGCATAGTTGCTGAACGAGCTACCACCAAGCATTACAACATCGCTAAATGGAATAGTGTGCGGTGATACTTCGGCAAGACGACTACCCATATTGCTTACTCCGTCATGACTTAACGAGTAGGGAAGACGCATACCAACTTGTGACGGTATGCTGTAACCCAAGCCAACAATTACACAAGGATTTGCATACGAACTACGATGCCACTCAAATCGAGCATGAGTTTTAATTTGATGAGCGCCATGTCCTAATGTTGGTTCTGCAAGTGCAACATTATGCGGCCCTTTACTAGTATTCAATACAAGCTCAGCACCAACTTGACAATGATCAACATAAGGCATCGCATAATCATACATACACTTAATGCTGAAATCACCCAAGCCTACCGTTTCCTGTTTTTCAGCAAACGTAATGCCAGAATTCTCTAACGTTTGATGTAAAAAACCATCTAAATCACTGTGCAACTCATAAAATCCAGGAACTTCAGGCGTACGCATATCGGCCATAGCACCTCTGCGCATTACATTGAGAGAGGCCGCATCAACCAACGCCGCGCGATTAGCGGGGCTCATTTTTTCAACCGACAAATGCGTTTCTTTGCGCACCAATGGGAGATCGATCGACATTTGCAACCGCTTATCCAGGAATGTACGAGAATAAGATCCCAAAAATTCTTGGCGTGATTCATGCCCCTTGAAGGCAATTTTTTGATCGGCAAGCAAACAAAGGTAATGATTATTATTATTCGGCAATGGTTGTTGATCAGCAATCTTGCTTACTATTTTTGCCTCATCACGCGCAAGAAGCTTACTTGCTACAAAAGCATCCTGCACGGTGAAAACACCCGATCCAAAGGCAACGGCCGAGGGATCCGATTTTCGACCACGCGTATCAAATCCATGTGATGCCCATGCATGGCTGAACCGTAACGACACTTCTTCTGCTGCCTTCGGACGCGCAACAGACTCCGCCGGCTTCTCTGCCAAAATGCGCCGAAAATCGGTAAGCTTACTATGAAGCCATGGCAGGCGCTTCTCAATAAAACTAGCCGATACTTCAAATGGCCCCGCCGACTCAGTAGGCACTATGAAATTTTCCGAAGCCTGCGCCATCGGCATTACTACTACACTTAGAGCCAAAAGATGGCGCATTAAACGGTTCATACTCTTACTCTCCTGTTTATCTTTATTATTAGATAGTTCATTTTCTTAAAAGAAGACCGCGCATCACACCCCTGACGCATCCTGCACATTACACACGATGTCGTACATTTCCAATATGCCATCCTCAATGAGCAACTTACTATTTCTTCCATAAGTATAGCCATCACCAAAATTTATCTCTGAAGCACCACTACCGGTCCCATAGAGCTTAGAGCTACCTTTTGATATCAAGGTCACTCCAATAAGTGATAACGAAGGAACCTGGACGTAAAATTGAGCATCATCAAGAATGATTTGCGAGGCCTCACCAATACCATCACCAATCAACTCATTCGCATCATCATCACCAGATCCGTAGATAAAGGCAACCTGATTAAAGACCATCGATGAATTAGCACTCAATCGTATGCTAGACGGCGAAGAATAGATAAGCGAACCGACTCCGGTAAATGTTGCCGTATCACCAATGAGCAAATGTCCTTGCGAAATGGTCATATCGCCATCCAATTTAAACAGACAATTATTGAAACAAACCGCGCCGTCGTCATCCATTTGCACCGGCTCGCCATTAATCCTCCAAAAGGTAATATCCTCTATTTGAAGAACCGATTCATTGGCAATGACAAAGGCACCCTCATCATAAAAATCAATAAGTTTTGAATTTCCACGAACATAAGATGGGTTCTCAAGACTTCCCACAAAGGTGATTGGGTAAGAAAAACTCCATACATCTTGATTAAGCGAGAGGACACCGCTAGAAATCGTAAGCGACGCTCCATCCCCTAAAGAAATTGCTCCCGGCTGAAACCCGGCAAGCTCAAGGTTTGACAGTACCACCGCAGTATTATCTCCAATAACCAGTTGAACACCACCGCCGTCGGAGAACGTAATTTTTTGCCCTGAGCCAGTTAACGTAATCGTGCCGCCACCATCTCCAAGCGCGGCAATCGTCATAAGACTCACCGGAGAAAGATTTATGTCTTTATAAATGGTAGTATTGTGATTGAACGTTCGAATATGTCCGCCATGATCAATAAACGTACCACACGAGTAATCAAACGAAGCTCCACTATCAACGGTTAGCGTACCTTCATTGACAATGGTACCGGTTACCGTCAAGTCACTGGCTATTACAAAGGTCGATCCTTCTTCGACGATGATGCTTGAATTTTTATCACCAAACAAAATGCCAGCTTCTGCACCAAAACCAGTTAATAAACAGAAAACACCCAAAATCGGATAACGCATAGCTAGCCCTTTACACAACAGACACTCTTCACAGATGTTTGTTGTGTAGAACAATATACCTTAGCCGGTCAATAGATAAGTATCGATATTATCCAAGCGCAATATATGCAAGGCTCCCTGGACCAGCAGCATCATCGGTATCAATCACCAGTTGTGCCGACGGCCTCAAAACAATAGTAAGCATTCCGCTTGAATCAGGAGTATTGTTAAAGCAAATACCAGCACTGCCAGGGCGAATAAAAGAACGATGATCGATGCGTAGAATGCCGGTTGAAAGCAGTAATGGATCATCTTCTCTATCTGACCGCCTAAACACTGCACCAATAAGCTCCAAGATTGCTGTTGCATCGTTCAATATAAAGTCGCTCGTACCAGCATGATTGTGATCGTAAATAATTCCATCGCGCAGCTGCAAACTCGACAAGCCCATAATAGACAGACCTTCGACCGAAGTATTATTAAATACTGCATCGGCAACACCGGAAATTATACAATTACCTTCAAACCTAAGTTGCCCACTCGCCCAATTAAAATCATTGCTCAATACAAGCTCTACATTATGCAAAACCAAGACATTCCCCGTGGATGCCGAAAGCTTACTTCCCGATAAATTAAGCAAGCGCCCATCGGAAATATGTAATTCGCTACCACTACCAGAATCAAGTACAATAGCGGCATTCACATGACTAAAATCAATATCGTGTCCTTGTAAGTTTATATACATTCTTTCATTGCTAGCACCCGAACCGAATGTCATCTCTTTTCCTAGCTTTTGCGAAACTTCATCGGTCCAATTTTTGCGAAGCACTACCGTGGTATTGTCACCAAAATGGAGCCAATCTTCACCCCCCTCAAAACCCCACCATGGATCAAGCAGGCCATCAAGAATGATATTTTTCAGCGTTACTTGGGTAGCATCATATACGTACAGAAGCGGATCACCGAAGAGACTATAGCCACGATCACCAAAAATAATCGACCTACCACAACCATCCAAAGTATAAGCAGCAGCCCCTCCAAACGTTATGCGAGATCCATTCGTTACTTCGGGAACTTCCGGATATAAATAGATGTTTTTAGAGAGTCCAGCACCTTCAAGATACGTATAGTCGCTCACATACTTAAGCGCATCAATATCATCGCTCAACGTATCAATATCGTTAAAAATGGTTGTAATATCACTATCCATAGCATTGATAGCCCCTTGCATCACCGCAAGCTGTGCACCAGAAGTAAGTTGCGCCACACGACCATCGGAGTGGGCAAGATCAAAGCCAGTTATATTGGTATCATCGCTGGACCCCAACGTATCGTACCAAACCGTTGCCGCGCTAGAAATAATACTTGAGCTTTTCATAATAAGATGGTGTGAACCGGTTATTACCGTCAATGGCCCCGTAACATTTATCCCGCCACCCGCGACACTCCAGTCAACGGTTTCACTCAATGTCACGTTCATATTCGACCAGGTCATACTCCCACCAGAAAAGTCAAACATGTCAGCAGATAAAGAGGTAAGGAATAGATTAGACAACGCTAATACACCAGTAGCGATGTCAAAAACACCTGTGCTTAAATTAAGTCTATAACCATTACCGTTCACGATGCTATCCCCGTTAAACGTCCATGTCCCTGCAATAGTCAAATTATTTTTCAGCTCAATAGTAGTATTGGAGAAAATTGCATTACCTCCAAAAACATCAATCACATAGCCGCTGTCTTCACGTGCGGTCATTGAGCCATTAATAAAAATGCTGTTGTACCCATCCTCAGATACCAGATAGCAATTAACAAAACGCCACATACCTTGCCCAACAAAAGTTCCTGATGAAATATTAGTTAAGACACAATTTATAAAAGTCACCGTGCACTCACCACCATCAATAGAAGACCCGCCCCCAAAGGTAAATTGATTGCCATTACCATTCACATACCCATCATCGCCAAAAGTAATACAAGCATCGCTTGAAAGCGTTACCGGACCGGTAAGAAAAAGATTTGGCTCATACCATATAAGATTGTTGTCAAAATACACATTGTTCCACTGATTACCACCTATGTAGAGCGAATACCCAGCGAAGTCAACGATATCAGCACCACCATTACCATGGCTTGTTACAAAATATTCCGGCGCGAGATGAAGATCGGCACCTAAAACAAGCTTTGCTGCATAACCGTCGCCAGAGGCCAGAGCAATAGATGCTGCGAGGTCACCAGAAATATTAACGAGCACCGCCTTATCATTACCTATCTGAATTGAGTTATTAAAAGTAGACCCAAGGCCCTGCAATACACTTGGATGGTCAAGCGTGCCATTAACAATAATTTGCTCTGCAACCGGCAACCCACTGAGCTCCATCATTTGATCATCACCGAGCGTAATAGAACTCCCTATGGTCACCGATCCGGTAACAACCATAGATTCTTGCTCATCAGCAGTATCAACGACAATTCGTGTTTCACTACAAACCGGCGTCCCACTTAATGTGCCGCCAGTTTTTTTAATAAGGCCACCAGTAAGCTGGGCCGAGTTGAGATTCAGTATGCCATCCAATAGCACTACGCCCGACTCATTCCCTAGCTCAATGTCGGCCTGCAACGCATGCGACATACACATAAGAGCAAAAATTGATATCATCAGCATTGCATGCTTTTTCATAAAACTTCCCCTTGGCCTAAACTGCTTGAGTTCTGTGTATAGCCAATCAGAAAAAACAAATACAACGCTTACCAAAAAAGCTTAGAAAATCTTTTTCTAGGCAGGATTTTGATACGTGACCGTACCAGCACTTGCTACACCATCGCTACCAACAAAAAGAAGGCCGCCAGGCCGCACAATTAAATCAAGAGTCGTTGATGTTTCAGGAAACCCAGTAGCATAGCCGATTATCATTCCATGATCGCCAGGAACTAAGTATGATTTTTGATCCACAATAACCGTACCATTCGTAAGAATTAAGGATGGCGCATCAATGGCACTTTGATTAGATCTCCTAAATTTGGCTCCCATAAGTTCCAAAATCGAAGTCTTGTCTGTCATAGCAAAATTATCAATACCGTCATTATCATGGCTATACACGATACCATCATGAAGTGTTAACGTCGCCATTGAAGCTATGGTAAACGTATTGGTCGAACAATTTGAAAACACTGTTCCTGCTGGTCCAGAAATTGAACATGTTCCTTCTATGACTAAACCGCTGAAGTATGCCGAATCTTCTGAGTCAACTGAAGACCACGTAAAATCATCAGACAATTCAAGATCAACCGAGTCCAAAATAATAGTACAGTTATAACCGGCCTTAAGCTTTCTGCCCGATAGATTAATGAGGCGACCATTCTTAATACGCAGCTCGCTACTCAAGCTGTTATCAAGCACAATAAGTGCATTTTCATGAGCCATATCAATAGTGCATCCATTAAGATCTAAAGTCGCTTTGCAGCCACCAGCTCCTACCGCGCTACCGAAATGAAGCGTCTTGTTCAATGCATCAATACCAATCCAATCATTATGCAAGCGCACCAGAGTATCTGAACCAAAATAGAGCTGACCTGCCACCGTATAGAAATTATTTTTTATTCCATCAAGGACAATGCGCCGTAACTCAACAGTTGTATCTAAAGCTATCGTCATCAAATTAGGATAGATGCCGGCCTGTCCACCCCCTGAAAAAAATATGGTACGTCCATACCCATCAAAGCTAAAGCTATCACCACCATTAAACGTAAGCGAAGCGCCAGCAATTCCATCATCTACTATTTCAGGATAAAGATAGATGTTCCGCTCTAAACCACACGGTGTCGAGGCAGAAGTAATGGTATAATTACTTACGCTAACCACATCTTCAAGATTGGAAATACTCGTATTCATAGAAGAAAGAGTGCTGTCTATCACAGAAAGTTCGCCACTAATCCCCCCCAGATCTCCAAAAATCGTACCTATGTAACCATTTATCACTGCAACATCTTCACCAGACGCAACTCGCGTAACGCGTCCCAAACCGCCAAAGCCGGCTACGTTAGTAGCATCATTCGTACCCAGCGTGTCATACCACAACGTAATATTGGAAAGAATCTCCGACCCAGCATTAACCGTAAAAGAATAGTCACCGGTTATAATAGTTGTTGAGCCAGCAATTTGCACCACCTGCCCACTCAAAGACCAATTAATACTTTCAACAAGCACCATCGTAACACCGGAAAGAACAAGTACGCTCGCAACATCGGCCACCGAGCTAGAGCTAACATGATCCCATAGCAAATCACAGAGCGCTAACGTACCGGTCGCGGCAATGGTAAAACTCCCAGCGAGCATATCGAGACGAAACGTTTGACCATTAATCGTTATAACATCATCGCCATCGGTCGTGCCCAGAGACCACTCACCCTCAAGACCCAAATTCTCATTAAGCGTCATCGTACCGCGACGAAAAACAACATCACCACCAAAGAGATCGAACGACCCAGCAAGAGTACCGGTAATGGTAACCGAACCGCCAGCTACACCATTGAGTATACAGTTATCAAATATCCAATTCCCCACCCCTGCAAAACTTACACCTGAAACATTCTCAAAAATCAAATCGGTCATGTGCACGTCATAGCCTCCATTATCTATGATCGCACCCTCTCCAAAATAAAATCGATTACCTTGCCCAGAGAACTTGGCATTGCCGCTCAAGGTAATAACATCATCAGCGGCTAGCATTACCGGACCAGTGATCTGTACATTTGCATCGGTAAACGTCATAGGCCCATATATATAAAGCAATGAGTCCTCCGTCCCACCAATAGCCATGCAATGCCCATTAAACGCCACGGTATTTATAGCGTTAGCTGGAGTATCGGCCTGAACGCAACACCCGGTGTTAAAAATCAAGTCTGAATCAAGAAGCAGAGAGGCCGACTCGGCAGATAAGGTTTCAAACCAAATCTCTGAATTCAACGTACCGGAAAGATTAACTCTCAATGCACACAGGGAATCAATATTAATCTCAGCAATAGTTCCACCAGAACCATATAATATGCTCGGTGTACCAGTATTAGCACCAGAAACCTTGAGACTTTCATTAATAGTATCGCCATTTATACAAAGTTTTTGATTGTCCCCGAGCTGAATATGGGAGCTAAAATCTACTATGCCGTCGGTAACCATCGATGTACGACTTATTAGAGCCGTTTGAATGCACATATTGGTACAGTGAGGAGTGCCTGCCAATACCCCTCCAGCATTGATAAGGACGCCGTCGGCCAAAACCGCAGACCCAAGATCGAGTCTGGCCGCATTACCCACGGTAAATCCGCCACCACCGCCACCAAAGTTGATACGGCTCTGAACCGTAGCAACACTCACTACACTTACTAGCAAAGACAAAATCAACACTATAGAGCTTTTCATGGACCCCCCCAGCACTATTAAACTTCAATACTGAGTATATACCGTACCACCAAAAGCCAACTCAACGCTTAGGAAAAACGAGCGAACAAACCTTTCACTAGCGGTTTTTTCCACTCCAAGCTTGCTAATGCCTCGCTGATAGCGCCATTACTTATGCGATATCCAACGTACCGGCGCTAGCTCCGGTACCAGTTCCAACATGTATGGTAGCTGCCGGCCTTATCTCAACCGTGAGACCGTCAAAATCAATGCCTTGGGCACCTGGTTGAAAATATGATTTATGATCAATAATAAGCGTCCCATCGGCAAGCACTAGTGGACCACCTGAACCAACATCAGGGCGCCTAAAGGTTGCACCAATTAATTCAAGACAAGAACTACCATCGGACATGCTAAAATTAGCAGTGCCGGCATTATTATGACTGTATACAAGACCATCCATCAGCATAAGCCGAGCAGCACTCGCTATAGAGAGAGACGCGGTCGACGTATTATTAAGCACCGCGCCAGGAACCCCTGAAATTATACAATTACCCTGAATTTCAAGCGCTGCATTGGCAAAGGTAAAATTGCCGTTAAGGCTCAATTCAACATTTGAAAGACAGAGGGTGCAGCCCGCCGGAACAATAAGTTTAGGACCGGTACCTGGATCATCCGCAAGATTTATCAGGCGACCATTCTTAATAGAAAGCCGAGACCCGGTACTACCAATTAACTTGATCAGTGCAGCCTCATCACTCATATCAATAGTTCTGCCGTTAAGATCAAGCTCCACACTCTCATTAGTGGCGCCCGTTGCTTGACCAAAGGTCAATGCTGTGGTCAGATTATCAACGCCAATCCAATCTTCATGCAGCCTAACGGTAGTTTGATCGCTAAAACGGAGAGCATCTACAGCCGGAAGACTCAAATGCGCCGGCTTTAATCCTTCAAAAACTATATTAAACGTTTTAACAACGGTTCCGCTCACAATCGTAAACACCGTTTGCCCATCCATGCTCGACGAAGTATGAGGAAAGAATAACGTGTGACCATGCCCATCATACTCCACAGTACCACTCGCATCAAAAGTAATAGTATGCCCTGAAATCCCATCATCATCAGGGCACAAATATTCATCACTTCCCAAATCAACGTTCGCAGCAATAGTCACATTACCAAAGACCGATGATTCAACAAAAAGCACCCGCCCCGTGCCAGTGAAACCGACAAGATTTCCGGCATTAGCGGTACTAAGTGTATCATAATAAGCGGTCACGCCATTCAGCACACTCGTCCCTGCAGAATAGGGTACCGTTAGCGTATGCGAGCCAGTCACCACGTACAATGGACCATCAACGGTCAGGCACGTGTCGTACGCACCCCACTCAACATCGGCCGCGTAAAGGAACATGGTTACCCCTGCAAGAGACACGGTACCGGTCGTGGTATCGCCAAGAGAGGCGGTTTTAACATTTTTAAGAATCACATTATGCAATCGCAACGTCTTAGTATTTGCAACACTTAATGTTCCGGCCGAAAGATCGAGATGATGTCCGTTGCCTTCGATTACTGCATTGTCGGTAAATGACCAGGTTCCTTGGAGAGCAACATCACCATTGAGCGCAATGGTTGATGCACCAAAAGTCACCCCACCACTCCCAAAAACATCAATCGCAGCTCCGGTCATAGACCCGTCAAGAGTGATACTATTGTTACTGTTCTGTAATGTAGTATTGGTACAGAACCAAACACCATCAGCAGCTACATAGGTATTCGCAAGGCTTGTAGAGGTTAAGCCAGTCAAAATAATATCGACCAGGCAGATAGTGCTATCGTCATCAATAGCAAGCACCGAAGTCTCATCAGTAAAATTCAACGTATAGCCATAGCCATTGATATGTCCTCCACTACTCAGCGCAACCGTAGTCGCTTCATCGATACTCAGCGGACCGGTTAATATAACGCTTGGCATAACCCACTGCATATTACCGGCAACCGAAGCGTAAGAAGTACTTTCACCGCCGATAAAAAGACTCCCTCTATCAAAAGAAAGTATACCGATTACATTGGTCAATCCCCCCGTAGCGTAGGTCGCATAAAATCCCGACCCAAAAGCCAGATAGAAGTCCTGCTCGAGAGCGACGCTCGAGCTCTGATCATTTGAGGTAAAATGAAAATTAATATTTACACCCAAGGGGCTCGACCATCGCAGATTTAATTGAGACGCCGGATTAATCTTAATATCTGAAGCGAGCCACCCAAACCCTTCAAGAATGCTCGGGGTACTTGAGCCACCCGTAATGTTTAAGGCTTCATGTACACTGCCACCTGCTACCGTGAGCTTTTGATTGTTACCTAGTTGGAGGTTAGAAGTCGGTGTAAGCGTGCCATCGGTAGTAATTTTTTTTATATCGGTACCATCCTTTACCTCAATAGTAACCGATGTGCACGTTAACGCGGAAGCACTAATATCACCACTCTGCCGTATCATACCATCAATGAGCGTTGCGGTCCCTAGATTCAGGGTTGCTCCACTACTCACAATAAATCCTGACTCACGACTACCAAATTGAAGATTGGCCCACGTAGTCCCAAAAACTCCCCATGTAACCATCATAATAACCGAAAGACTAGAATAAAATTTCATAGTACGCTCCTTGCACACATTGCCAAACAGTTTCAATTGAGGCGCTAGTGATAGACAAACATAAGCCGCAAAGGCAACATTCTATAAAATATTAGTGGCCACCGATTTCTCGATGGCCACCGCAAAAACGAAAGAGTGGTGCTGTTATTAAGCAAGATCCACGTGAGTCAATGAACCAGCAGTCGCACCGGTACCGGTACCAACGTTAATGGTAGCACCAGGACGAATCTCAATATTGAACGCAGCCGAATCTGTACCAAAGTCTATGCCCTTAGAACCAGGTTGAATGTATGATTTATGGTCAACAATCATAGTGCCATTCGTAAGCGCCAATGGATCGCCAGAGCCTAAATCGTGCCGCCTGAACGTTGCACCAATAAGCTCAATAACCGATGTTGCATCGGTCGTGACAAAATTGATAGTGCCCGCATTATTATGGTCATAAACAACACCATCCATTAAAGTGAGACGCGCATTACTTTGGATTACAAAATCATCGGCCGATGTATTATCAAACACCTTGCCTGATACTCCTGAGATTACACAGTGCCCTTGAATAACTAACGACGCATCAGCAAAAGTAAAATCATCATTCAAACCAAGCTGAACATTCTCAAGATATAACGTAGAACCGGCAGGAATAATTATTTTAGGACCAGTGGTGCCATCATCCGCAATATTAATAAGCCGACCATTCTTGATGTACAACGAAGAATCACCACCAAGATCAGCGAGCAATTGGATAAGCGCCGACGAGCTAGACATATCAATAGTCTTTCCATTCAGATCTAGAACCATCACTTCACCAGTAGCTGACGCAGAACTACCAAAGATCATTTCAGTCGCTAATGCATCTGACCCGGTCCAATCTTCATGCAAACGTACCGTTGTGTTATTACCAAAACACAAGCCATTCGCATCAACAACGTTTAGATGAGCTGGCTTCACTCCTTCAAACACAATATTTGAGGTATTTACACCAGTGTCTGCCGTAACGGTGAATACAACCTGCGTGTCCAAATCAGCAGTAGTATACGGAAACATCAACGAACGCCCATGCCCATTATAGGCAATAGTGCTACCGTCAAATGTTATGGTACGACCAGCAACACCATCATCGGCAGGGAACAGATATTCGGTACGATCTAAATCGGCGTCGTCTGTAAGCGTAATGTTGCCAGTATTTGGTGAGTCAACAAACATCACACGACCGGTACCGGTGAAACCAACAAGATTTGCACTATAAGGAGCGCTCAATGTATCGTAATAAGCCGTTACCCCATTCAACACACTCGTACCGGCCGAATTTGGCACGGTTAACGTATATGATCCAGTAACTACATACAATGAACCATCAACTACCAGACAGGTATTGTAAGCACCCCATGCAACATTTGCTGAGCCAAGAATAATCGTCACATTTGAAAGATTTACCGTACCGGTAGTAACATCGGCAAGAGAAGCAGTTACAACGTTATCAAGGACTACATTACGCAGTGTCAACGTCTTACCGTTAGCAACGCTCAACGTACCAGCCGCAAGATCTAAATGATGTCCGTTACCATCAATAACCGAGTTGTCGGAGAACGACCAAGTCGATGATCCACTAATAGTTACATCGCTTAATAATTCAAGATTTACCCCATTAGACCAGGTCACACTTTCTGCGAAAATGTTTCCGGCCGATACGGTATTAGCAGGCAATGTTAAGGTTGCAGCACCTTCACTAGTTCCTTGACTGGTACCACGAACATAAATCGCACCAACGTGAGTACTTGAATACCATTGTACGTCAGACAAAGAAATTGCGCGACCAGTTGCTGTCGTTGCAATTGACCCTGATGCCATTGCAGCAACAGTCATATTTTCAAGACTCAATGTTGACGAACTACCAATTGAAAGTACTCCGCTAAACACATTTCCACGACCATTAATCGTTACGCCGCTTGAGTCTGCAATTGTCCACGTGCCACCAAGAGTAACATCTTTGTTCAATGCAAGACGTGAAGTACCAAATGTAGCTGCACCACCAAAAATATCAACGGCCGAGCTTACCGGTACAATAGAACCATCAACGGTAATCGAATAAGCACTGGTTTCAAATGTCGCACCAACACAGGTCCACGTACCAGAACCGGCAAAACTTGCCGATGTAATAGTACCTAAAACAACATTATTCAGCGTAACACCATAGGTAGCATTATTAAGAATAGAACCGCTATTAAAACTCAAGCGGTTTCCGTTACCTTCGATCATTGCAGCAGAACCCAACGTAACAGTCTTGCTACTTGCAATGCTTACCGGACCGGTCAATAAGACATCGGCAGCGGTCCAGGTTTGATTCGTTGAGATGCTTGTGGCACCAGATGCCGCATCACCACCCATTGCAACACGACGTCCATTAAAATTCAAGGTGTCGGTCCCTGTTTCTGCCGAAATCATACGAATGCCAGCGGCAAAAGTCAGATCTTGCTCAAGCTTAACCGTTGCCGTACTTGCAGCACCCGCATTCAAGCTCAAATTTTTATTAAGTGGACCGGTCCAACGCAAATTAAGTTGTTTTGCATCGCTTACCGAAATATCGGCTGCAAACGATCCAAATCCTTCTATAATGCTTGGTGTCGCCGTAGCACCAGCAACCGTTATTGTTTCGGCTACAGTACCACCAGCTACGAGCAACTTATCGTTATTACCCAACGATATCGCTGAACCAATCGTCACCGTACCATCGGCAGTCATCCTTTTGAGTGCGGTACCATCCTTAGCTTCAAACGTAATACCGGTACAATCCATTGATGTCCCCGTAATTGAACCACCAACATCACGGAGCGATCCGTCAACTAATGTCGCGCCACCAAGGGCCAACGTTCCAGCGCTTACTACAAAACCAGATTCTCGGCTGCCAAAATTAACATTCGTCCATGCAGTACTCGCTATACTGCACGACAAAATTAATATTGCAGCGATATTTATCGCTATTTTTCTCATATCACTCTCTCCTTGTTTGAAGATATTCAGGGGACCCTAAAGGGGGTAGCCAGTGATAAAAGAGGATCGACTAACAATGCAACAGTTTATAAAACAAAATAAAAAAGATTGGTGCACTACTCAATTCGCATTAGCATATGCAACACTGCCACCATTTACATCAAACGTCGCACCCGGAAGAAATATAATATACAGTCGATCAGTATCATCGCCCAACGTAATACCCCCACTCTCACCAGATCCTTTGAGATAGCTGTGATGATCGGTAATGAGCGTACCAGTCTGCAAAACCAACGTACGTGCCGCCGATTCGAGCGTGCTACCGGTCATGCGCAGCCGAGAGCTTCGATTGGTAAACACAATATTGTCGGTCGATGCATAATTGTGCTTTAACGTAAAGCCATGATCAAGGTGCAGACAACTGTTTCCATTAATGGTAAGTGATCCGGCCGAGGTATAGGTTAACACACGACCTGGTGTACCAGTAAATGAGCAATTACCTGAAATGGTCAATGCCCCAGCGCTAAAAGTAGTATCAGATCCCCATATAACACGAACATTTTCAAGCACCAATGTGCTGTCGCTGCTCAATGAAAATGGCGCTACACTCGTAGTTAAAGAGAGTGTCATGTTCTTGAGTGTTAAGGTTTTTTCTGACGCAATCACAACGCTATTACTTCCACCAATAATGAGCGAATGTTGTTCCCCATTAATCATCAAATCATCCGCTATCGTTAAGGTTTTACTCGTCCCAGAGTAGGTAAGATCATTGGATAGAAAGATTGCTTTTCCAGCACCATAAATTGAACCGGTATTGCTTAATGTTGCATCGCTTCCCAACAACAAATCATGTACCAATACTATTGAACCACTGTTCATATCAATGGGACCGTTAATGGGTGGCACAAGATCAACGGTAAAGGTATGCCCTGCCGTATCAATACCGGCCTGATACCAACCATATCCTTCAGAGGTAGTATCATCGGTTAATGTATACAGGCTATTCGTAACATATACCGATGAACGATAATCATTAACCGTTGCAAAAACTGCTGGGCATCCCAAAAGAAAAACAATAATGCTTACACACAATTTACGAGAAAAAACTTCACACATACTCACCACGTTTCTACACTCCATGCATTACGCTGAATGAAACTAAGATCTTCAACAATCGGGCAGTTTATCCCACCAAATCACTGCACAAGTCAAGAAAGTAATCAGATTCTACCAAGAGCCGCCAATGGCAAATCTTGCAACAATTTCAATCGGCATTGATCGACCAGTAATAACCGTTTCAATTCCAGTACGAACAAGCACATGGGGGTTCGGCTCGTAGACAAAAGAAAATCCAACATTGTGCTGCACACGATACGGATCAGATACCAACGCATTGGTATACCATGATGACGGAGAGAGCCCTTGTCGTAACTCATCTGAGCCACGCATATGAAAATGATAAAATAAATCAAGCTGCATCAACGGCGATATAAATGGAGTCACCACACTGCCAACACGAAGATCAAGAGCAAACCCGGGGCGAATCCAAGCCTCTGTCGTTTGCGCTGCAAAATCGGCTATCGTTGTTTCCGGTGTAAATACATTAATCGGCGAAGCAAAGGTAACCTCTTGTCCAAACACTTCGGTTGATGGAAGCGAAGTTACCGATGTAGCAGTCACCATACGAGGTACACGACAATTAATCGATGTAGGGAAATATGTTTGACATGATACCATCATGTGTGGCACCCCAAGCACTGTCTTCTTACCAACAAATCCGGTACTTAATCGTCCACTCAAACACCCATTACTCGACGGAAGCAGCGGATAGAAATAGTTGTTATCAATTGTTTTTTGTCCCGGAACAATAATTTCTGCGCTTATCGTCCAGCGGTCTAAGCGCCATGGATATAAATTAAGTGTAGTGAAAAACGAGACATCACCCATTGAGGCATGTGATAATTTTTCGCGGTACGCCATATTTTTTTGCTCAATAATATCAACCATCATTGCAACAACTGAAATGCCATATAAATCACGAAATAGATTATTACGAGTCGTTCCATCATCGAGCGTTTCACGAATAGAATCTCGCTCGGCTTTACTTAATTCAGGTACAATATGCAAAGAACGAAATTGCTGACGAAGCGGCACACGCACACCAAATTGAAAAGTATTTTTTGCAATACCTAAAGTGTACGCGAAAGCACATTCATGAGTTTCAATCGATGCCTGAACAGGAATACGTGTCTTTGAAAGGTCTTGTAAGAATTCATACCCAACACCGGTTGTTGTCGTGTCAGCGGCAATCGCCAACTTGCTCGCCACGATAATATCTTGTAGTAACGGTTCTTTACCAAACCGCACTACCGAGCTATCGACTATGGCGCCGGTACTATCAAAGCCGCTCGTCACATACGAAAATGCATAATCAACACTTGCACTATGCGCACCATAAAATCTATCGGTCGCTGTTGACCATGTTGGTACTACATATGTATGTGCGTACCGACCACGAATGGTATCACGTGCCAGACGATCTTTTTCACGCTGCGCCCATGCACTTGCGAGCGCGTCACGAGTCAAAACACGGCTTTCCTGTTGCGCCGATGCAATTGCATCAAGAGTACGTGCTTTTTCAAACTTCTTTTCAAGATCGGCTCGAATTGAAGTACGTGTTGCACTCCGCTCTTTCACTCGTTCTGCGCGATCTTTTCCCGCAAATACCAATCCCGATGCTACCGTAAGTAAGCCAATAGCAAAAATAATTTTTTTCATCATTATTGTAACACTCCATCTGCGTTATACGAGAACCGACGGCCAGTTAGGGCATTATACCCTGTTACAACACCTGCCTCAGTGTCTCCGGTTATGATTTGATTTGCATTTAACGTCACCAACACACCATTTTTAGTGCGTAACACCTTTTGATCATTCGCGTCAAAGAACACGGTCGATGCAATCAGGTTTTCATTGGCTTGCAATAACAATCGCACCAGCTCAATTGAAGTTAATCCGGCCTCAGAAAATAAATTTTCTTGCAGCTTTCCACAAAAGCTAGAGCCAACAACACCGACTAAACCGTTGCCACTCAACCGTGCACCATCAAGCAGCAAAGTAATACCATCACCATACGTATTATCTGCCACGTTAAATAAGCCGTCTCCGGCAACATACAACTCACCGCCATTGCTAAAATCTATGGTATCTATCATCAATTGATCGGCTACGCCATGATAAGCATTACACTCACAAACACCAGCCTGCGTAATTATAAGCCGGCCACCCTGTGAAAAATCGAGTGAGGCCGTGCACCCGGCAAATGAGAGATACGATGTCTCATCACCAATATCAAGTACTTCACCAACCCGTACCATTCCACCATTTTTTGCTCGGAGCACTACGGTATCGGACGAGGTGGCACCGTAACGAATTTCACTGCCACGCTCAACGATCACCTGGCCACCATCTTGGCATTGCATCACGCCGTTGCCGCAGAACTCAATCGCCTGCCCTTCATTCAACAATAATTGCATCCCCTCGCTAATAAGAAAAGTACTTGTGTTGCCGACGATACGATATCCGTCAGGCAAAATAATTGAGCCAAATCCTTGGAACAGGAGGACCGAGTTAAGCCCAAATGAAATAATACTATCGGCTCCAAACGTAATAGTAACCGGTGTTGGAGAGTTACTCTGAATACAGAGCACCGCATTATCCCCAAACATAAGATTACCATTAATAGTAAAGTCGCTCGTAATGGCGATTTTATTAGGCTTTTGCAGTGTACCGCCAACGATGTTAATAAAATCGGTATCTTTAAGCGTCGTTGGTGTTTCAAGTGCCTGCTCAACCGTCACCCCATCATAGAGCGTAAGATTCAGACTACGACTGTCCGATATCGCTAAATTGTTATACACCTTTTGGTAGATATCTTGGAGAGTGATATTACCGGCAAGCAAGGGCAGCGAAATAGCTGTTGCATAATGCACAACCGGTCGTGCCGCCTCATTGGGTAAATAAAGCCCTCTGGTAAGCAAGGGCCGTGAGTGCATTTTATACGCCGGTGTTGGATAGCGGCGCCCAAAGCGACTGCGCAACATTGCATCAAGCAACTCGTCAGATAAGATGATTGCGCCGGTATTCAACTCACTAAATAACTGTATGCCCGGATTTAACATGGCTCGCGCGCTGGTTTGTAGAATCGAATTTTGCACAATCGTGACCAAATTCCCGGCAAGAATACCATTATTCCCGATAACGAACGAATCAACACAATGATTGGTAACGCAAACCGACGGAAAATCAAACGAACAGTAGGCTGTACCAGTCGTCGATGAAAGATCAAGTGTGCCATCCCAAAAATGAATATAGGGCGCGCCGTAGAGCGTTGTTGGCAACACAAAAGAGAAAGATAAGCCGCTAGCCATGGTATCATCAAAGCTGATTAACCCGTCAAAGGTGTTTTGGTAAGCCCACAACAGTATACGATTATTCAACCCCTGAATCACAATATTGTGACTCACTATCGACTCGGTCGTCACGTTCAACGTGCCATCCCCACCAAGAGCAATATCACCCACAATGGTAGTACCATCAACATCGGCCGAACCCCACACAATATGGCGCAATCCACCCAGTGCAACACCACGTAGTACAAGCGTATTACTTTGTAAATCGAGATGGGTCAGATACGTATATGGTGCATGATCATTTGTTGGCGCAGAGGAGAATGTCCACGTACGCTTTGGTCCACTACTTTTCATCTCAAACGTTTGACCGGTTCCGACTAAAACAATCTTCCCTACGCTCCATAGAACGTCTTCCGCTAGGGTGAAAATGACGTTTTCACCAATTTCAAGAACCGAATTGGTTCCCAGGGAAAAAGTAGAACTAGTCACTCCATCAAGCTCTATATTGCTGATGCGGACTGTTTTTCCATCAGCAATGGTAAATTGCGGCGTTCCCGGGTTGGCAAACTGAATCTTCGATCCGGTTCCATCTACAACGGTATGATCAGTAAAATCAATGCTATCGCTGGGCGACAACACGGCACTTTCATCCAACGTTGAAGCCGAGCCACTATAGCCGCCGGCTACCAGCACTTGACTCACCTCAGCAACCACGCCACCATTCACAAAAATCAAATTTCCGCTGTCTCTATTGCTCGCAATATTCTCAAGGTTCTTTACATGCCCACTAAACACAGGAAGTGGTGCATAAATTGTCCTATCATAGGCCGCTGTATCATTACTCAATACGTTCAATGAAAGTGTTGCTGCATCAACGGTTAGCGATCCATCACCTGAAAAGGTCCAATCATGATCACCAAGCATAAACATGCTATCTCCCGTCACCACCAAAGACCCAAAGGTCATCACAACATCCGCAGCACTTTGCAATCGAGCACCATCAATTTGAAGCGTTCCATCATCTTGCCCATCCTGATGAATAAAGCCAAAGTTATCAGCAGTTATCCCTTTAATAGCAACGTCACGCAAAATGAGCAATGACTCAGGGCGAACAAACATCGACCCACCACTCCTGAGATCAATGGTAGCACCATCACCGTCAATACAACAAACACCTTCAAACGACCACGCACCGGCCAATGCAATAGTGCCACGCAGCTTAATGCTATTACAACTACTCCAGCATAAATTGCTGTTCAAGGCACTGTAGTAATACCCACCGAACATAAATTCATGATCTTGGGCAGAAATAGTACCGGAACCGCTAACACTAACACCGGTATTGCACATTAAATCCTTGGTCAAAAACAGGGTACCACCATCGAGGAATATATTATTCGTCAGCGGCGCCGTCAGCGCACAGGTAAGATCACCATCGGGAGCTAAGTCGAGCTGATTTTGTAAAACCAGATCACCTGCAAGAACCGCATCTTCTCCACCAACAGAGAGGGCCCATACTTTAAACCCATTTACCCCATTCAACACACCGGAATTTTGCAACGAAACAACGGCACCGCTATTCCCAGACGTATATGTTGCATTAGCAAGATAGGCATAGGTTGAGTCATTTTGCTTTACTATCGCATTCTCTATAGCAAACGGAAAACCAGTAAACATCACATCAAAAGTGTTTTGTATGCATCCTTTCCCAAAAGCAGAAGGTAAATCAGGAATGTAGTTAAACGTCATCGCCGATTTTAATTTTAGAGTCGCATCATTAGAACCAAAATCGATATCGGCTTGCACCGCGACAACGTGACACAATGCTACAAGTATATATATTAATTTTTTCATACAATTCCTCGACCGCACACAAGATCAAACGGCTCGTAGTGCATACTACTGCTCCTTGTTTTGTAAAGAGATTACGTAAAAGAAAACCCTCTTCCCTAAATCGCACAGATTATTTAGACTACCAGCCTCTTTTCAAATATAGAGGTTACCATATGATAGATTTACATTTACTACGTACACAGCCGGCTGAAACCATAGCTCGGCTTGCTAAGAAAGATCCTGAATTTCCAACGAGCGATCTTATCGAAAAAGACCGTACTGTCAGAGAGTTACAAACTATTGTCGAGTCGCTACGTAGTGAAAAAAACAATCTATCAAAAGGTGCAGTCACGGCAGAATCACGCACCGCATCGATCTCATTGGGCAAAGAATTAAAAGAAAAAGAAACGTTGCTTGAAGCGGCGCAAGAAGCACTCAATTATCTCTGGCTACGATGCCCCAACCTGCCCGAAGATGACGTACCGATGGGTAATAAGGCAGAAAATACCGTTATTCGCTCATGGGGTACTATCCCACAATTTTCTTTTGCACCACGCAATCATCTACAGCTCAACGAGATCAATAAATGGTTTGATCTCGACGTAGCCGCAAAAATGTCCGGTGCTCAATTCGTATACTACACACCGCTTGGAACCAAGATTATTTATGCCCTTACTCAGTTAATGCTCAAAAACAATGCAAAGCATGGCTTTTCGCCGGTAATACCACCGTATTTAGTAACGCAAAAGGCGCTGTATAATGGTGGTAACCTTCCTAAATTCGCCGGTGATTTTTACGAAACAAACGATAACCTCTGCCTCATTCCAACGGCCGAGGTAAGCTTGACCAACGTCCACGCTGATCAAATTCTTGAAGAAGCTCAGCTACCGGTTCGCTATACCTCATGGACCAGTTGCTTCCGCCGTGAAGCGGGTGGCTATGGCGCCGCTGAGCGTGGCATTATTCGTATTCATCAGTTTGAAAAGGTTGAACTTTACGCCATCACCAAACCACAGGACTCTAAGCCAGAATTAGAGATGATGGTGAACTGTGCCGAGCAAATTTTGCAAATGCTGGGTCTTACTTATCAGGTCATGCTTCTTGCCGGACAAGATTGTTCATTCGGGTCGGCAAAAACCTATGACCTTGAAGTCTGGCTACCGGGCCAAAATCGGCACCAAGAGGTTTCATCAGCCTCGAACTGTACCGACTTTCAAGCCCGCCGTGCGCAAATCCGCTATCGCAGCGGCGATACCAAAAAGCCAGTACTCGCTCACACATTGAACGCATCAAGCCTAGCGTTGCCACGTTTAATGGTTGCACTCATGGAACAAGGTCAGCAGGAAGATGGCTCCATTAAGCTGCCAAAAACCTTGCAAGATATGATGGATGCTTTGTGGTAAATGTAAAAGAAGAGTTGATTCGCATTATCCATCGCCATGTACCAAACTGCAAAATTATGCTTTTGGGATCACGAGCACGCAAAAAGTAATATCCCGGCATTCGTTGATATCGTTGATGTTCATGGTATTGCACCAACGTTTCTTTCGGTTATACAAAAGGATTTTGTCATATGGATATGAAATTACAGTACCCAACAGAGCAAATGGAGAAAATGCTCATAATGCTTGAAACAGCAGTAACAGATTACAATAAACTATTAAAGGCCATCCCTCATGAACTACACGCTACAAACAACACGCTGCTGTATTGTCGCGATGCTGTAGTAAAACGCTTAGAAATCACTCCGGCGCACCAAAATATATTATTCGCACAACGGCCCTTCAACAATTTATTAGTGAAAGCGAGGCAAATAAGCTCGTTGGAATGATCGAAGAAAGGAATAAGACCTGTCACATATATCATGAAGAAATTGCCGACGAAATAGCAAAAAAAAGCAATCAACGCCCTAACTATCATGAAAACTATATTTGAACGATGCAAAAAAAATCATGCTGCTAGCGCTAGAGTAGAAAATCCTTGCCTTCCCCTCCCATCACCGTATATGTTTACGCTTATGAACGACCGTGAACTTCGTGCCCTCGTGGCCCACCTCAAAATTATTGTAAAACGTTTGACCAGTGCCGACATGTCGGGTGATTTTTCATCGGCATTTCGAGGCAGTGGTCTTGAGTTTGCCCATATTCGCAACTATGAAATGGGTGATGAGATTCGCAGTATTGACTGGAAAAGTTCGGCAAAAATGAATCGCCTTATGGTCAAAGAATTTGTCCAGGAGCGCGAACGGACCGTAATGGTTTTGCTTGATATTTCGGCCTCACTGCGCACCGGATCACAAGAGCAACTCAAAGAATCATATGCGAGAAATGTGGCAGCTTGCTTGGCAATGATGGCACAAAATACCAACGACAAGGTTGGCATCATGCTCTTCGCTGACAAAGTACTCAAGTACATCGCTCCTCGCAAAGGAGCATCCTATAGCGCCCAAGCGGTACATGAATTACTTTCAACACCCTGCCAATCAAGCGGTACTACCAATTTTGAAGCGGCACTCAATCATCTAGCGGCGATGCGTCTGCGCAACGCAATTGTATTTGTCGTATCAGATTGGATTGCGCCAACCGAGCATAATCCGACCCTTCTCTCGTTTCTTGGTAACAAAAACGAAGCGGTTGCGGTGCGCATTATCGACCCTCGTGAACGATCATTACCGGATATTGGTATCGTTCCAACATTTGATCCAGAAACCGGTCACATTGTTTTACTAAATACAAGTGGTCGAGCCGGCAAAGAGCTCAACATACTACTCGGAAAGCGGCTTCACGACCAAAAACAACTCTTGCGAAAACATAAATTTTCGGTGCTTGATGTAGAGGTTGGTAGCTCACTGGTCGATGCATTAGCAACCTTTTTTCATACAAGGGCTCGATCATGAACACATCACCAGCCGCACAACTGACCGAATCATTTACCCGTCTATATTCCTATCAGCTCCCGGCCTGGTGGCAAACTACTGCCGGCATGCTGGCCATTGCAGCCGGGGTGGTCGCGCTGTCACTCGTTATTGGAGGAATAGTGTGGTATCGCTGGTTCTACCGACCGCCACTCACTCTTGAACAATGGGCGGCCCGCGAACTAGACGCCCTCAGCACCCTCCTGGCACGACAACCGGTCAACTACAAGCGTTTTTTTGGCGCAGCCACCTTCTTCTTCAAACAATATCTGGTACGCTTACATAACTGGAAAGTGTTAGATAAAACTGATGACGAGCTTTGGGAGTTTATTAATGGACGTGAAGAGATACCCCATAATATTCGCCCTGCTATTAAAGAGCTTCTCTCCTACGCGCAAATCGTAAAATTTGCCGACGCCCAAGCGTTGGCTGAAAAAGCAGAAGAAGCACAGCACTATTTGGGAGTGGTTACCCAAACGCTCTCGTTAACGAAAACGCAGCGATAACTATCAAAGATCACACGTCACGAGTCAGCGCAAAGCTCGTAAGGATCTAGTTGACCCGGCTCAAGCCATTGTAATACACTAACGATGTGATTATAAAAACATGGGGGCGGCAGTGATTTTTAAGGGAATGTATAAGACATTCGTAGTAGCAGCGTTATTGAGCATCTCAAACTCTATCTATCCATCTACCCCCCTCAGAGTTGCAACCGGCAGTGGCATTGCCGTATCTCTGGGACTCTGTGTAAAATGTACACAAGCATATAGGGCCATGAAGAAGGCCAAAACGAAATACGAGTCTACAAGATCATTTGTTGATCAAAGCACATTTCAAAAAGCATCCCAACGCTTTACTGCGCTGCGTACAAGCCTCATAGGAATGGTTGGCATCACCGGCTTTCTTGCGTTATGGACACTAACTCATAACGCAGAACCTACCACGAGCACATCGGACCTTGTCACCGATGACAAGGAAACGGCTACTCGAACACCTAACCCTGCTCCCCGCCCAGAGAAGCAAGAAGGAGACACACCATCAGTAGGAACTCCCATCACGCAGCCACGCACAGAAGACGCTCCGTTAAGCCAGCAAGAACGCGCACTGCCTAACCACGCACTTTTAGCCGCAATCAATCGCTACAGCCTCACGCAAATGGACGAAGCAATAAAACTGGGTGCCAAACCAAACTTCCTATTTCCTATAGGCGATGGTAAAAAATCTACCTATCTTATAGAGGCTATTAAACAAGGGTTTGCAGGACGCTCTGCCATTCAAAAATTAATAACTTATGGCGCCAACGTAAATGCCATAACACCGGATGGTCAAACCGCTATTGCCGCCGCAGTTCACTCAGGTATTCCCGCTCTAGTTAACGAGCTTTTGCCGCATGTAGAAATAACCGATAATGGCGCAGCCCTCCTTCAAAAGGTAGAAAAAGAGAAGTCGACTGCACCGAAGCATGAACAGTCAAAGTTAGCGACTATAGCTAAGCTTATTCGTACCGAGTTGCAGAAGCGCGGCATAACCCCCGCAGAACCTCACCCTATAACCTCTCCGACAATACCGGCCGAACGCACAACCTATGCAACAGAGCTCGAAGCGTTTAAAACCCACGGATACTCTGGAGAAGTAACTGGATATGATGATGAGGCCGATCGTGCTATTTTCAGTGATCCCTTTGAAACACTCTTCGATAAAAGCGATCCACGTATTACCGACATACGTGATCCGAGCATTTTAGACAAAGTAGCAGCAATTACCAACCTAGATAGCACAATTGGCACAGATCCGGTCCTATTCAGAGTTCCGGCTCATGGACTACAACAAGTTGCCGGAGATGGATACTGCTTCTATCGAGCGGTCACCGGTGAGTTAGGCTTGGCTGATGGCAGGGAAAACGCAACACGCTTAGTCAAACTATGCAAAAAGAATGATGCGATCGGTGATGAAGACAATTTAGATCCAGCATATCAAATAGATTTGATCGATGATTACGATCAATTGTGCGCTGTTGTTGATCGTCCCATCATCGTACTCGTGCCGGCCGGGCATACCGAGACATCTCTCGTTTTCCAATGTCTAACGGTAACGCATCCCGCAAATCCAACCGGTGACCCTGCGCCGATTGTACTCCTTGCTCGGGATACTCACGGTTCCCATTATGAACGCTACCGCCGTTAAGCCAATCCCTTCACAATCGCGATGCTCATAAAAATCTCCTGCGCTTTCGCCAACCACCCGCTCACACGAGTTAATCATCTGCATGGGGACCCTAAGCCTCTCGCCTTCTTTTTACACTAAGCGTTCTAGAAGTCGGCAAGGGCTTAGTAGTCTCCACCGCTGAAAACTCTCGGAGCCTCTTCAGTAGATCACTTACAAAAGAGGCTCTATGCAGAGATAACCATCCCCTTTGGTTTTCCCAGCGAACCCCAAGTTCCTCAAAAAGGCGATCAAATGGCGATAGCACCCCATCATCAGGTTTGCCATATATCTCAGCAGCCTTGCCAAAAAATTGGTTAATGCTGAGCGCATCAGGAATCTGCTGCCACACCGCATAGTACTCTGGAGATCGACAAAAAAATGTACGCTCAGAACGGTCTTGATCAATAAAAAGATCATTAACAAAACAATAGGGAAACCCACCGTCTACACTTATACCCCCTACATCCATGTCGCGTTTCAGGGCTATCTCCCATACAAACGATAAAGACATGATCCAATAGCTCCCGCATTGATTCGACCAACAACGATATGCCCAGAGAATCGCGCAGCAAAGCACGGTATGCCGGCGCAAATACTTCTGCGCAGATTGTTTGCATCGCAACGGAAGATGGGGGCACCTTATAATGACGCACATAGTCATCACATCTTGCACAACTCATCCTTACGTAAGTTTTATCAACTTCTCTTTTAGCAGGTTGTAAAGCTACTTTCACTGCTAAATCATTAAACATAGGCCACCATCCTGCAGCAATAGGTAACGCACATTCTTTAGCCGACTGAAACAATCGCATCTTTATCTTCTCAATAGCACTCGCAGGAGGTAGACTGCTTTGAGCTGTTGTTTTAAAATCATTCAGCGCCTTGCATAATGCGCTCATTACTTTCGTATCTTTAGCCTGCGCAGGATATCGGTCAAGAATCTTTATCATACCGCTCGCTAAGAGATCGATCATATAGTCCTTCATACCACTCCTACCCATCGGTGCTACTGCAACATATTGAGCCCATAAATAGGCCATTGTTGCATACTCAACTTCTAACTTCGGCAATGATTCCCCAGATGCTACTTCAGCTCCGTAAGAAACACTACAAAAGCTCCATATACTCACCAAAATCAATTTTTTTATAAAATTATGCATAGTCCCCCCTGAGTATCGTACTTGTTCATTGCATTACTACCCACCGCCCCTGATGGCGTAACACATTTTATGAGCTTTCTACTAAATCACCACTTATTTCTAGCCCAAAACCCTGAATGTAACGGGTAAATTTATAACGACCATCGTCACCATAAACCCTACAAAGTTCTTGGGCTATATCTAGTCGTTCTTGTGCAAGGCTTGGTTCAAGCTCACCATACATTGCAAGATCCCAAATCACGCTCAGCGACGTATCAGGCAGTCGGTATTCTTGCGCCTCATACAAAGCAATAACGAGTGCATTAAATACCGCATCCTCTTTTGCACGACCGGTCAACATCACATACCAATAGCAATTGGCTGCATAGTGATCAAAATCAAAAAAGGCTCTTTTTTTTATGGCACACAGCCGCATCGTATCGTTATAAAACCCTCTGCATATATCATAAATCGCACAATCATAAGGAACTTCAACTCGCGCATCAAGAGAGGAAAACGGATCCTCCATAACATCGGAAGCAATCTGCGTACTATTAAAATAACTCAGTGTCGTATCAGAATCACTTGCACATAAAACAACACTATGCAGGCCCATAAAAAAATAAAACAATGACTTTTTCAGCATTGCGTCACTAATCCTCATCTTCCTCACGCAGGCCACTTGCTACTACTCGCAGCACCTGCGGTACTTCCTTTTTAAGCTCCGCCTCAACAAGCAATGACAAGGTATAGCCGGATGAGGGACAACCATCACACGATCCGGTTAAAGCTACGTAGACCGTACCATCAGTCGGATCAAATCGTTCAAAGGTTATATGCCCGCCATGCATCATAAAATATGGCTGGAGTTGTTCCAGCACTTCCTGAATTTGCGCCACAATCGCGTCAGCTGTAATCATGTCCTGCGTCCTTAAAAAAAAAGAGCCGGTTTTTTACCACCGGCTCTTTTCGTATTAATTATATACTAAACCCACTCAATACGAGCAATCGGCGCGGTATCGCTCGCACGGCGACCCAATGGGATCACGCGAGTATAGCCACCCGGACGCTGCGTATAGCGAGGTGCAATTTCAGCGATAAGCTTCTTGCACGCATCTTTTGAGTACGGCAATAACTCATTTACACGACGGATCGTGTTAAAATCGGCACCAGTACGAGCAATGGTTACAATTTTTTCTGCAAACCGTTGGATTTGTTTAGCACGACCCTTTGTCACTGACAAATGACCGTTCATAATAAGATTAATTGTTTGGTTTCTTAAATATGACATGCGAAACGCGATGCACATATTCATAGGGTGATTGCCCTTTTGATGTCTCATAGTCCTGCCTCGTCTTCCTGTTCTTTAATCAAACGCTTCAAATCAAGTTCCTTAACATTCATGCCAAGGCCCAAGTTGAACGCTTGCAAAATTTCTTTAACTTCGCGTAATGATTTACGACCAAAGTTTTTGATTTTAAGAATATCATCATCGGTTAAATTAACCAGATCAATAACACGCTTAACACCAGCACCGATCAGACAATTATGAGCGCGAACCGAGAACTCAAGTTCATCAATTGGACGCAAGAACAATTCTACCGGTAATCCTTTGGTTGGATTCTTATGCACTTCGGCTGCAACCGAGGTCGCCCCTTGTGGCTGTACGCTTGCTGAAATGGTATTAAATGGAATTTCAGTAGCACTCAAGAAGTGCTCAAGCTGCGTACGAAGTACCGATGCTGCATAATGCACAACGTCTGGCGGCTGAACAGCACCATTAGTTGTAACTGATAAGTACAACTTATCGTAGTCGATAGCCTCACCAACACGGGTCTTTTCTACACGAAACTCAACCCGTTGCACCGGTGAAAACAATGCATCAACATAGATTCTTCCATCTTGTTGCAATGCCTTTGCATATGGCCATTGCGCAGGCACATACCCACGACCCATCTCAACAAAAAATTCAATCTCAAGCTTGCCGTCAACCGCCAAGTTCGCAATCAAATGGTCGGTATTCACCACTTCCATATGCTCATCGCATACGATATCTGATGCCAACACAGGACCGGGACCTTTTTTTACAAGACGCATCTTGCCTGATTCACCGGTGCTGTTATGAACAACCAATCCTTTAATGTTGAGTACCAACTGCAACACATCTTCTACTACACCCGGGATAACTGAAAATTCATTGTTAACCCCCTCAATGACTATCGATGTAACTGCCGCACCTTCAATAGATGAAAGCATAATACGACGAAGGGCATTACCCAACGTTACACCATAACCAGATTCCAATGGTTCCACTACAAGTTCACCAAACGTTTTTGACGTTTTACCTTGCCATGAAAGCTTTGGAAGTATGAGACTTTTGTACACTTTCTCTTGCATGCACCGCTCCTAATTCAATACCAACGCGCTATCTATCCCAATATGTCTCTTGTCGATCATGCTTTTACTTAGAGTAAAGCTCAACGACCAAGTGTTCTGCAAACGGTGTGGTAATGTCGGAACGCACCGGATAACGGACAACCTCACCACTCTTGTTCTCTTTATTGAGCAAGAGCCATTCAGGTACCTTAATACTTCGGTTGAATCGTTTTTCCACAACTACTTTAACAAAAGCTTCTTTGCTTTGTGAACGAGGAGCCAACGCAATGTTGTCACCAATTTCAACAAGCACCGACGGCGACTTAACGCGCAATCCGTTAATCAATACGTGTCCGTGTACAACCAATTGACGTGATTGTTTACGAGTTGACGCAAGTTTCAAACGGTACACAACGTTATCAAGACGGCGCTCCAACGCAATCATGAAGTTTTCGCCGGTAATACCTTTTTGACGAGATATTTTTTCAAACAGCGTACGGAATTGTTTTTCAGATACACCGTACAAGAATCGCAATTTTTGCTTTTCTTTTAACTGCTTACAATACTCAGATACTTTCTTATTCGCATTCGACGCAGCACCTTTTTTGGAACTGCTTTTGGCGGTAGCTACACCGTCTTTGTCGCCCTTCATTTGGAACCCAAATGCGTTAGCGTAAAATTTATCGCGCTTAAAATACTTTGACATAGTCATTTGTCCTTTCTAGCTCTGCCCTACAACTATACTCTGCGTTTTTTTGGTGACCGACATCCATTGTGTGGAAGCGGAGTCACATCTCGCAACGCAGTTACGGTTAATCCAGCAGCTTGAAATGCACGCACGACTGAATCTCGTCCCGAGCCAGGTCCTTGTAAGTTAATTTCCATAGACCGTGCACCCAAAATTCCCAATTCTTTTGCAAGTTTGTTTGCGATTTGAGTTGCCGCAAATGGTGTACCTTTACGAGCACCCTTAAAGCCAAGCTGGCCTGAGCTACCACGTACTAATACATCACCACCGGTAGTAGTTACGCTTACCATTGTGTTGTTGAAGCTCGCCTTAACGTGAGCTATAACGCTTTCAACATTTCGTTTCGCGTTTTTTTTCGTTTTCTTTTTATAAGCCATTGTAAATCCCTCGGTTCAGCAATTACTTCTTAGAAGCAATCTTCTTGTTCGCTACGATGTTGCTCGATTTACGTGGACCTTTAGTCGTACGAGCATTTGTCTTCGTACGTTGACCACGAGCCGGCAAGTTTCGCTTATGACGCGAACCGCGGTACGATCCAATTTCTTGCAAGCGCTTAATATCAAGCGTCACTTCCTTGCGCAAGTCGCCTTCTACTTTGTACCCAGCGTTGATTTCATGCTGAATAGCCGCAACTTGAGACGAACTCAAATCTTTAACCCGAGTGCTCAGATCAACCTTCGCATCACTTAGAATTTTGCGTGATGTTGGAAGACCGATGCCGAAAATATATGTTAACCCTATTTCTACCCGTTTTTCTTTTGGAAGAAATACACCTTCAATACGTGCCATTTATGCTATTCCTTATACCGATCGAACTATCATTTTCAGCTTAGATTAACCCTGGCGTTGCTTATGACGCGGATTTTTTTGACAAATGACGCGAACGACGCGGCATCGGCGGATGATTTTACAATCACCACACATTACTTTAATAGATGTTTTAACTTTCATGCTTCTTATACTCCAAGTTTTTAACTCATCGTTGTTACGTACTACCTTTTACGAACGATTAACGCGTCGTAGCCGGCCGTTCAGGGCGATTAGCATCGTACCGAGATACGATACGCCCCTTGGTCAAATCATATGGGGACATCTCGACCGCAACACGATCACCAGGCAACAATTTGATATAATGCATCCTCATTTTACCCGAAACGTGAGCCAAAACCAAGTGGTTTCCTTCAATTGTTACTTGAAACATCGCATTCGGCAAAGCTTTTTCGACCGTTCCGTTAATAACGATGACTTCTTGTTTCTTGCTCATAGAGTGCTCTCTCGCCTATTTGGACACTAATTATTGTTACTCTAGCTCTATCGTATTTGGGTCAAAATTTCGAGCCCATTTTCTGTTATTGCGACGGTGTTTTCTACATGGGCCGACCAACTACGGTCCCGTGTTTGCACGCTCCATCTATCAGGAAGAATAATGACCTCTGGCGCCCCAATGGTAATCATCGGCTCAATAGCCAACGTCATACCTGGTCGCAAGAGCGGCCCCTCATCTCCTGTATCAAAGTTAGGAACTTGAGGATCTTCATGCATCTGCCGACCAATACCATGGCCCACAAAATCACGAAGTACCCCAAAGCCGGCAGCTTCTATCACTTGCTGGATAGCACGAGAAACAACACCAAGCCGTATTCCTGGCCCGGCTACTTCCTGTGCTCGTTTTAGTGACTGCTCGGCAACCGCTATAAGCCGTACCACTTCTGGCGCCGGCTCTACTGAACCAGGCACAATGAGCGTACGTGCCATGTCGGCGTGGTATCCCTGACTAATACCGACTATATCAATCGTCACACAATCGCCAGCCTTAAGCTGAACGTTTGGCGACGGCACGCCATGCACCACAATATCGTTCACCGATATGCAGCTTGCATGACGATACCCTTTAAAACCTTTACATGCTGGATGCAAGCCAAGGGCACGCATCCGCGCCTCCACTTCTGCATCAAGCGCCGCGGTGGTCATACCACTCACGACTGTCGGCAACGTATCATGCATAACCTGAGCAAGCTTTTGCCCAGCATCACGCATTTTGGCTAGTGCTGCTTTATTCTTAATCATTATCATTTGGCAACACAGCCCTTCTCACTAAGAACCTTTAAAAAGCATTCAAACATGTTTTTAAACGGAACTTCGTCTACATTGAAAATTTTTACCTCAACCCCTTGCGTTTCACAAGCGGCAAGTAAAGCACGCTTATGCCCGGCATATACATTCAACCGCTGCGCTATAACTTCAGGCTCATCATCATGACGACGCACAAGCGCTGAACCACAGTCAAGGCAGGTGCTCAGAGATTCGGTCAACGAATACACTTTTTGACATCGTGAGTTACTACACGTCAAACGCTGACATAGTCGATCAACTAACACGTTATCGGAAATTTCAAACAATACCACACGATGGGCAAACTCAACCATATCACGTACCATGATTTCATGCCACTGCCGAACCTGCTCGGCCGTTCGTGGATACCCGTCAAGAAGAATCACTCCTTCATGATCTTTATGCGCAATAAGCCAATCACCGACCATTGCGCTCATAAGCGCATCAGGGATTAATAAACCTTTATCAAGAAGTTGCTTAAACTCTTTTCCGTGAACCGTTTGTTCTTGAATATGCTGACGGCATAACGAACCGGTTGATAATGAAATCACTCCGCCCCGTTGCTGCCAGATCTGAGCAACAGTACCCTTACCAGAACCTGGTGGGCCAAAAAAAGCTATAACTTCCCGTTTTAATCCCTGATGCGCCATTCTATTTTAGTCCCTTTTATATTACCGACCCAATCGGTTTTTAAGCCGACCGGTTGATAAAAACCCTTCATATCGCCGCTCAATCAAGAACGATTCGATTTGTGCCGATGCATCAAGTGCTACCCCAACAACAATAAGCATACTCGTTCCTTCAAACATCACCGGGAATGTACCCGCAATTGATATAATACGAGGAAGAATAGCCAACCCTGCTAAGTAAATCGCTCCTGGCAAGCATACACGCATGATAATATAATCAAAAAATTCGGCTGTCTTTTTGCCCGGACGTAAGCCAGGAATGAAACCACCCTGTTTACGAATGTTCTCGGCAAGTTCAACCGGATTAAAGATTATCATGGTATAGAAATACGCAAAGAAGATAATAAGTAATGCTGTCAACATCCAGTTCAATGGAGCGGTCCACGCAAGGAGCTCTCCAAGAAACTCAAATACCGCAAACTTACGCATGGCACCCCAATTAACCACGAACAAGAGCATACTCATGATCGAGCCGGCAAAAATAACCGGAATAACCGAGGCCGAGTTAAGCTTGAGCGGAATGTATGACGTTTGACCGCCGTACGCCCGATTACCAACCACTTTACGTGCATAGTGCACCGCGATGCGGCGCTCGCCTTTTTCAAGGAATACTACGCAAGCAACGGTCGCAAGGACTATCGCAAGAAACACCAAGATCAGTAACGGATCGTTCTGACCTAATTGCACGTCATGTATAATCTTAATCGCAGCGGCCGGAAGATTTGCCACAATACCGGCAAAAATAATCATTGAGCTACCATTACCAATACCTTGTGCATTAATCTGCTCACCAAGCCACATAACAAACAATGAGCCGACGCTCAAAGTAAACATAGTAGCAAGACGAAACGACCAACCTGGTGTTAGCGCAAGATTTGGAAAGTTTTCGATATACATCGCCAACCCAAATCCTTGTACCAAGCTCAAGCCGAATGCCAAATACCGTGTATACTGATTAATCAGATACCGACCATAATTGCCTTCTTTGCTCAATGCTTCCAGTTGAGGAACTGCTACCGACAATACCTGCATCATAATCGATGCGTTAATGTACGGCACCATACCAAGAGCAAATACCGCAAAGTGCCGCAAAGCACCGCCAGTAAAAAGATCAAGGTAGGCCATCAGTCCACCACCAGCCGCTCCTGAACCACTCAGACCCGCAAGGACCGTTGTGTTAATGCCAGGAATCGGTATATGTACACCAAAGCGATAAACCGCCAAGACGGCAAAGGTGAATAACACCTTTGCACGCAAGTCTGGCACAACAAATATATTCTTAAAATTACGCAGTAGTACTATCACCACTCATCTCCTTCAGCAACGTCACACTGCCACCAGCGCGCTCGATTGACTGACGAGCTGCACCGGTACACGCATGTACTTCGACTACCAACGCTTTGCTAATAGTGCCGTTTGCCAACACCTTTAGCGCTACGTCGCCTTTACCTTTAACAAGGCCTTTGTCACGAAGTGCTTGCGCATTAACAACGTCACCAGCGTTGAATGCACGATCAAGATCAGAGAGAGAAAGAATATGGAATTCGGTGCGGAATCGATTAGTAAAACCACGACGAGGCAAACGACGTGACAATGGCATTTGACCACCTTCAAAACAGGCTCTTACACCACCACCGCTACGTGCTAGTTGTCCCTTGTGCCCCCGACCAGACGTGCCGCCGCGACTTCCGCCACGACCACGACGTTTACGATCCTTACATAATGAGTCAAGTGTATTAAGCTGCAACATGGCTTCCCCTTATAATTTGCGTGACAGATTTACCGCGCAAACGAGCAAGATCTACTGCAGTGCGCAAGCTCTTAAATGCAGCCATCGTTGCTTTAGCAACGTTCTGTGAATTTGATGAGCCCATAGCTTTTGCTAATATATCTTTAACGCCTGCAGCTTCCATGATAGAACGAACTGCGCCACCAGCAATAACCCCGGTACCTTGAGATGCGGCACGAAGCATCACTTGGCTTGAGCCATAGCGAGCGGTAACCGTAAATGGCACAGTGGTTCCATTGCGAGGAATAACAATCATATTTTTACGTGCTTTACGAAATGCTTTTGAAATAGCAACAGAAACTTCACGTCCCTTGCCAAGAGCAATCCCTACGCTGCCGTTACGATCGCCCACAACAACAAGTGCTGAGAACGCAAAGCGACGACCACCTTTAATAACTTTTGCAACGCGACGAACGTTCAACAAAATTTCGGCAAACTCACCAACTTCGCTACCGGTATCAACCGTAACGACTTCATCGGCGTCGTCGTTTTTTTTAACTTTCTTTTGGATATCTTCTACGTATTTCGCCATTACTGCGCTTCCTTAATTAGAACTGTAAACCACTTTCACGCAAGCCTTCAGCTACCGCTTTGACTCGTCCATGGTACAAATAGCTACCGCGATCAAACATAACTTCCGAAATGTTTTGTGCAACCGCACGCTTGCCAAGTTCCACGCCAACCAATTTTGCCACTGCCGACTTATCGCCTTTGACATCACCTAATTGGCTTGACGATAAGCTCATCAATGTTTTTGATTGTGAGTCATCAATAATTTGCGCTGTAATAAAACGATTAGAACGGAAGATCGTTACGCGCAATCGACCTTCACGGTTGATAAGACGCAAGCTGTTTCGTACTCGAAACGATCGACGTTCACCACGTTTAGTAATTTTTTTCTGCATACTCATGATTTACCTTACCTTACGTTCAATTACGATTTCGTTTTACCAGCTTTACGAATAATCACTTCGCCTTCAAGCATAATACCAGTACCTTTATACGGTTCTGGCGGACGAACAGATCGCATCGCATCGCACACATTACCAATCACAAAACGATCGGATCCGCGCACCGTAATTGTTTGACCAGTCTTGTCAAATTCAAGAGTGATCCCTTGTGGTATTTCTACCTCAACTTTGTGACTAAACCCCACCGTAAAAACAACTTTTGAGCCAACTTGCTGACCTTTATATCCAAGACCAACCAATTTCACTTTTTGCTCAAGACCAACACCGGCACCTTGCACTTTGTTTGCAATAACTGCACGATGTAAACCCCAAAGAACTTTGGTCTTACGATCATTTTCAATAACGCCCAATGATAGTTTTTTTGTTGCAGTATCAATTTTTGCAATCAAGCAGGCTGGAAGCTCATGTTTGAACTCAGACTTTGAACCTTTAATCGCAACGATATTATCGGCAACACTTACCGTCACCTTAGAAATATCAATCGGCTTTCTACCTATTTTTGACATACTCTGCGTCTCCCTAATTACCAAACACGGCAAATAACTTCACCGCTCACCGCAAGATCTTTCGCTTGCTTGTCGGTAATTACACCCTTACTCGTCGTCAAAATAGAAATACCCAATCCACCAATGTGCTTTTTGAGGTTTTTTAATTTTGAATAACGACGACATCCTGATGTACTTATACGATCTAATTCGTGAATCGCCGACTCACCATTAAGATATCGTAATTGAAGATTAAGTACCGGTTTCTTTTCGTCACTTGCATCTACTGCATAGTCACGAATAAAACCTTCTTCTTTTAAAATTTTCGCAATCGAAAGGCACATACGTGATTGCGGGTACGAAACCGATCGTTTAGAA
The DNA here is from genome assembly GCA_030917815.1 of Candidatus Babelota bacterium. GTDB lineage: Bacteria > Babelota > Babeliae > Babelales > JAUPTZ01 > JAUPTZ01. The sequence goes on from JAUPTZ010000006.1 coordinate 101,316, forward strand.
ACGCGCACCGCGTTACGTATTACCGTTAAAAAATCTGCTATTCTATCCACAGCTTTGCTCCATTTCTTTCAAATTACCAACTTGCTTTCTTTACCCCAGGAAGATTTCCAAGAAGGGCATTCTTACGGAAACACAACCGGCACAATCCAAAGATGCGCATATACGCTCGTGGACGACCACAAAGTTCACATCGATTGTACGCCCGAGTAGAAAACTTCGGTGTTTGTTTCGATTTCTCAATTAACGCTTTTCTTGCCATACGTTATTTAACTCCCATTACAAGGTTACTTTGCTGCCTTAAAGGGCATACTAAACTGTTTCAACAACGCACGGGCATGATCATCGTTCTTCGCCGACGTTTCAATCGAAATGTTCAAACCGCGAGATTGGTCACTGATGTTATAGTCAACTTCAGGAAAAATCATCCAATCCTTGATCCCAAGATTATAGTTACCACGACCATCGAAGTTCAAAGTAACACCTTGAAAGTCACGAACACACGGGAGCGCTAAGTTAATGAGCTTATCGAGGAACGCATACATTTTTTTGCCACGTAACGTTACCATCACACCAATCAACGCACCTTCGCGAAGCTTAAAGCCAGCGATAGATTTGCGTGCCTTGGTTTTAACCGAGTATTGACCAGCAATACGGTCCATAATCTCTTTAACCACATTTAATACTTTTGAATCGTTTACCGATTCTTTACAGCCGGTATTCAAAACTATTTTGGTAATGCGTGGCACTTCCATAATATTTTCAAGTCCCAACTCTTTTTGGAGCGCCGTACGAATCTTCTCTTTGTAGAGCGCGTCTAACCGTGCATTCATTTCTTATCCTTTTTACCTTTTTTCAGCGCCCTAAAATGATTGGCCCGAACGTACGCTCACGCGCACTCGCTTACCTTCAGCCGTCTTTTGCGTTCGCACGCGACATGGCTTCTTAGTTTCTGGGCACACCGGCATTACATTGCTCAATGCGATGAATTTCTCTTCTTTAACGATAGAGCCGCGTTCACCCTTGCTTTTTGGTTTCACATGCTTGGTAACGATATTTACACCCTTAACCAACACTTTGTTGCCATCAAGATCAACGGTAATAACTTCACCAGTTACCCCTTTGTCCTTGCCCGCAAGTATATATACTAAATCGTTCTTCTTAATTCTTTGTAACATATCGAGTATCTCCTACAAAACTTCCGGTGCACGCGAAATAATTTGCAAGTATCCACGAGCACGCAACTCACGGGCCACTGGACCAAATATACGAGTACCGAC
>JAUPTZ010000017.1 GCA_030917815.1 Candidatus Babelota bacterium
AAACTCTCCGTTGCAAAAACTATAAATAGTTATATCTTTTGACAACTTATATAAAAAATTAACTGAATGTCTCGCATTTCTGCTTGATATGTCAAAGACGTTACCGCTTCGGCGTTTCCGCGTCAGCAAGTGGAGAGTAGAATACCAGCTAGGGATAAAATTGCAAGAACATTTTTACATCTTTTTACGAGCAACCGCTCTTTTTTGTTTTTTCTCTCTGCCAGCGGTTGATTTTTTTTCAAGCAAGCGCATACTAACCGGGTGCTAACGCCGTTTATTCGAGTACTTTTGTTCATAAGAAATCCCCAGGGAGCATCATGCACATGCAGTCACCTACTCATCAGCCAAAAGCCCTACCCATCCCACTTAAGGCACTTTTCGGATACGCTCCATTTAGTAAGCCTCGCTATTCTCCGTGCGGCACTTATTATACTTTTCTTGCACCAACACCGGCCGGTGCGCCAACACTCTGGATTGAGCGCATTGATAATAGCCCCGAACCGGCTCGCCCACTCTTACGCTCAAAGCAACGACCACTCAGCAACTACACCTGGCTCAAGACGAGCAAACATATTGTGTTCCTTGAAGATGTCGACGGCAACGAAATGAGCCACCTCTATCTTTGTGACATCACAACCGGCACGGTAATCAACCTATCACCATTCCCCGGCGCACGGGTAACCCCACACTACTTCCTCTCAGAAAAGCATCCGGACAAGATACTGTTTCAAACAAACAACCGAGTCGCCAGCCAATACGATGTAATTCAATATTGTCTTACCACCGGCGCATGGACCACCGTAGCTCAAAACCCAGGCAACGTGCTGCGCTGGTACGCCGACAATAACCTTAAAATACGCGCGCGCATGTCATGCGCCGCAAGCGATCGTATCGCACTAGAAACACGCGCAACCACCGCCGATGAATGGGTAACCCGCGTGACCTGGGATTCATCCGATACCTTTATGAGTCGCCCCCTTTTCTTTTCGCCATGCGGCACCCACTTTTATTTCGCCACAACCACACACACCAACACCAATCTCTTACAACGCCTTGATCTACAAACTGGCGCCATCACCGAAATTTTTAACGACCCTGACTACGACATCTACCATGAAGCATCACTCAGCGATATGCTCGACAAAACGCCACCTTATACCACCACACTTTGGGCGAGCGACGGATCGCTTGCCGGATTTTCCTACTACAAAGAACGACTAACCTGGAAATTTTTCACGCTCGACTCAACAACCACGCCACCAACCTTACTCAAAATGCTAACCGCCCCTGAATGGGAAAGCTGGATCGAAACACGAGATGCAACCGCAATCATTGTTGGCCGTTGCTCAAGCAGCAATCCCACCGAATTTTGGCGGTATGACCGGCAGACAGATCTTCTCGTTTTCTTGGGATGCACCCGCCCCGAACTTCATCACTACGTACGAGCCACCACCACTTCGCTAACAACAACTACTCCTGATGGCGTTGTTATTCATGGCTATCTTACCATGCCAACTACCCCCACCGGCCAACCGACACCACTCGTACTAAAAATTCATGGCGGCCCCTGGACACGTGATGTGATCGGCTTCGCGCCAGAAATTCAAATGCTTGCCAGCCGTGGATATGCCTGCCTTCAGGTGAACTACCGCGGGTCAACTGGTTATGGCAAAAAATTCTGTGAGATTAGCCGTAAGCAGCTAGGGGCCGTAATGGTTGACGATGTCATCCATATGATGCAACACGTCCTTGCTGCCTACCCGCTGGATCCTACACGCATTGCCTATATGGGTCGGTCATACGGTGGATTCTCTGCGCTATCGGTTGGCTGGCGCTATCAGGAACTCTTCAAGGCCATTATCGCCCAAGTCCCGGTAACCAATTTAGCGTTATTCCTCGACAATTGCCCACCCCACTGGTCGCTCTTTACCCACTTTATGGGCTATCGCATGGGCAACCCACGCGACCCAGAAGAATTAGATCTTTTGACCATACAATCACCACTCGCCCACGCGCATCTAGCAAAATTACCGACACTCATCTCCTATGGTGGTGCCGATACACGTGTCACTCCGATCCATGTTGAGCGGTACATGAAGGTCATGCATCAATCGGATGATAACCAGATCATTTACTTCCCCAACGAAGGTCATTGGACCGTACGAGAAGAAAATCTCTTTTTTCAGTGGCACAACACCATGGATTTCATCGAGAAAAATCTAAAACAAAACTAAGAATCTTTTTTTGGTCGCTTTGTTTCTTTTTTCGTAATAACTTCTGAAACAGGAACCATTGCGGTGTGTTCCTCTTCGATAGAATCTTGAGTCTCTGACGGTGACGCAGCCTGTCCCCCTGGCGTCGCCGTCGGCTCTTGATCTACCGCTGCTGGCACCGGCGCTTGGGCCGCCATTTCGATCTGCGTATGAATATCTTGCGCGCGCAATGCATTCTCTACCGGATCACCACCGGTTGGCTTTTCTTCTTCTTTTTTTTCTTCTGACGGTGCGGCAGCTTCAACCGGAGCTTCGGTGGTTTTTTCTGCAGGTGCACTTTCAGTCACCTCTGCATTTTCAGCGTCAGGAGATGGTGGTGGTGTTTGCGCAGCAACCAGTGCTAAACGTTCTGTTTCCGCAGTCACTTGAGCGGCCAAGGTATCAAGGGCCGGTGTTAATGTTTTAACTATTTTTTTCTTAAGCATTAATCGCCAAATAACGCTAAATATTCCGGTTATATCGGCGCCATGGGTAATTTTAAGCATCCCATCTTCTTCTACCATCGCATGGGTATAAGATAAGGTAGCGCCAAAGAGCGCAATCTGTATCACAAAGCGCTCTTCTGGAATTACTTCAGATATCGCAAAGGATACTAAGGCATCATCGGCAACCTTCATCCGCCCCTGAGTGCCTACTGCACATTCACCAAGCAAGGCAGATTCTATAAGATCGGTATCCCATTTAGGCCATTTTTCCACATCGGTCCACCATTGCCATACTACCTGCTTTGATGCGTGTACCAACGCCACGTGCTCGTATCGTGCCATACTCTTCCTTTCTTGCTCATCTAAGATCTGGCAGACACCGTAATAAAAGAACGGTTAGCAGAGCAAGAATGTAGTTAACAGGGAGGAACTAAATCATCCCACCGGTCAGGCGTTGGGCATGGCTCAGGAAATGGGTATGGTCTCGGCAAAGGCCGTGGTGCCGACAATCGCTCTTGTTGCCACACATCATAGGCTTTCTTGCTCGCAATAACGGCAGCGGCACACATGAGAACCGCAAGAGCCCATTTCTCGTTAGCCCCTAAAGCGACGATAGAGACCTGTTTCCCGGCCAAGCTATCTCGCAAGGCCTTAAAAACATCATTAATACTGGTATACGGAATTCTCCTTTGCCGTAAATGCCAATACAGAGCAGGACCAGTGAATGGCAGCATAACCCCTGAGGTAAGAGCGCTAGCACCAAGCAGAGCCAACGCTCCTCGCACGCTTAGTGCAAAATGTGACAATGTCCCATCCCTTCTATATTCATCAATCGCTGGCGCTCCCCATAGGCCCAATGGCAAACAAAATAGCCCTGCATGCGCATATAAAATCCGTTCGACCCGATCTTTTCCTTCCTGACTTGCACCGCGCACCAAAGGTGCCAAAGGCACAACTCGTAGCACCGGATGAGCTCTCAAAAAGGCACCTATTTCCTCTCCAGACATGTGCATTATCTCATAGCTATCGGCATCCTTAGGCCACGTCATAAGAGACATATTTCGTAGCGAACAACACGACTCATCTCTAAACAGAACATACTGATCGCCAAGATCTGCATCGTACAAGCCGATAAGCTTGCCATGTTGCATACCGCCCGCAAAAGCAGCGCTTGCCCGACTCTTATCTAAAAGATACCTTATTATTTTGAGCAAGTCGGCCTCAGATTGTTCAGCCTGCACCACTACACCGGATAACATACAGGACAAAACACTATACAAAATAATAAATCGCCACTTCATGTTTGCTCTTTTTTTCGCTTAAGATTTAACATTCAACAGCTATCGGGCCGCATGGGCCGCATAGTGTGAATGGATCGTCTTCTCCTACCGGACGACGCCGCGGTCTAATCGCCGGCGGCGCAACTTTTACTGGCGGCCGCCGCCTAACTACCTGTATCGGCATAGCATCAGGATTGTATACATAGATCATACCACCGGCACGTACGACCAATGGGCTCCTGCTTTCGGCAGCTAACAATTCTCGCTTGCACCAGCTAACCGGTAGTCGAGTCTCTTCGTTCACATGTATTTTAACCAGACTACCCCGATCAGCAATCCATGACTCTTCAAATTGGGTAATTGGATTCTTGCCGGCATCAACCTCACGTAAAGCCGGCATATCGGCCAATTCCGGCAAGGCTTGGATGTTGTTATCTCGTACGCACAACTTTTCTTCCAACGCAGTAAGCCGCGCAAGAGCCCTCAATGACCGTAATTTATTCGTATCAAGGCACAATTTCTTTAGCTTAATTAAATCGCCGGTTCCGGCAGGTATTTCACTGAGACCACTACGACTTAGCCATAACGCTTCGACCGTGTCTTTATGCCCATCAGCTAAGGCTGAAAGATCGGTAAGCCCTCTGCTGTCTTGCAAGCAAACCGCATTAAGACCGGTCTGTGGCTTAATGGCATCAACCACCTCGGCCTGCTTCAAGCCACGAGCTACCAAATGCCCTGGAGTACCTTCAACCGCCTTGTGCTGCACACTATCAGATCCAATAATCACATCTTCCACATCGTCATCCATACGAACCCACCCTGGAACTTTTTCCAGATCTCCCGCATACACATATTTAGGCTGACTTTGCCAAGCGCCATGGCCGCCTTTGGCCGCTATTACAAGGCCAAGAATAGCTGCTACCGCCGCAATTCTCTTTTTTAGTCGGGCCGACTGCGATTTCTTCATTGCATCGGTATAGCCAGAGATATTGGTACCACCTTGCATTAATGCCTCGGCCGCCTCTTCTTTTTTTTGTTCCTGATTAAACACATAGCCCCCACCAGCCGTTGCCACAACACCGCCCAGCATCATGAGAATGTGGCGAATATCATGCGTGCGAGCACCAACCGATCCATGAAAACCGGCAACCAAAACCACCGCCAAGACATACAAACGCTTCATACAAATCCCCTAAAAAATAAACACCTACTTCATTCAAGACTACCAGGCCGGCCCTTAAAAATCCAATGCTTTACGCAAGCAAAACCATAAAAAAGCTCGGCAACTAAAGCAAAATCGCTTATACTGCTCGCTCTATAAAGTGACTCAACTCCAGATCAAGGCGATTGGTTATACGCATGAAAAAAAAGCATATCATCATTGGCGCATCAGCGGCCGGCATTGGCGTTCTTTCAAAGCTGCGCAACCTAGCCCCAGAGGATGACATTCTCTGTGTAGCGGCCCAATCTGAAATGCCATTCAACACCTGCCTTCTCGCAAATTTTCTCAGCACCGGCATCTACCCGACCGGGCTCTACACAAAGCCAGAGAGTTTTTTCAGCAAAAATCATATTGACCTCAAACTGAATACGTTCATCAAGCAGATCGATCGCAAGAACAATCGCATCGCCAATCAGGAAGGCACCTGGTACTATTACGACAATTTGTTTTTGGGAATCGGTACGCAGCCACGCACGCTCCAAACCGAATTCTCACCCAAACAAGGCTACTTCCAATTTCATACGCTTAAAGATGCGTTAGAAATTGATACATTCCTACGCACTCATCGCCCATTAACCGCCATTGTAGTTGGCGCCGGGCTGAGTGGTATTGAATGCGCCGACGCGCTCACTGAGCGAGGCGTGCGTGTTACGGTACTCGACCCAGGAACGGAACCATTGTCTACGCTACTCGATGAGACCGCGGGCGAAATGCTCGAGCAAATGATGACCCGTGCCGGCACCACCTTCTATGCGTCGAGCAAAGTAAAACATGTCTTGGTCGAGCCATTCACCGGGGCAACCGCAGGCGTACTCTTAGATAATGACATTGAACTGTACGCCGATATGGTTATTGCAGCGATTGGCACACAAAGCAATCTTGAACTTGCTATGCAGGCCGGCGCCTCTATTATGTCGGGCGGCATGTTCGTCAACAGACACATGCAAATCGAAGCACACAATATCTACTGTGGTGGTGATGCTGCCACTGTCCCAACTACGCATCGCTACCCAAAACCGGAGAAGGCGTCTAAAGATACGCACAAATCAGCACGAAGCTGCACCTGGCCCGATGCGATACAACACGGAATGATCGCGGCACAAGCAATGGCTGGTAAGCCGGTCGATTACGCCGGCGTTACCCTAATAATGAGCTCTCATTTTTATGACACGCAAGTAGTCTCTACCGGCATTCCACCACTCCGAAAAAATGCATCCAAAGAAAGTGCTACCGTTTATCAAGGAGATAATTGGTATCACTCCTTTGTCGTAAAAAACGATAGTCTTGAAAGCTTTTTCATGCTCGGCAATATTCGCAATGTAGGTCTCTACCGAAAGCTTGTTGCCACCCAAGAACCGTTTGATCTCTCCATACTAGACCCATTGCGTGGGGTTTCCCCGGTCGAATAATGATAATCATTGCGCCGCCGACACCTCAATCGGTATCCTTTTTCTCATGATCAAAATGCTCAATCGGGGGAAAAGCATGAAAAAACTACTACTAGCTATCATCGTTGCGTATACATTCACATCTATCAGCGCAGTTCACGCACAACCGGTCTATGTATTTGATATTCATGGCGTCCTCCTTCGTGACGATATCGCCTCACTCGTACAAAAAAAGATAGCCTATCTTCTCGCACAAAATCGCGGAATTGCCGACAATCCGCTTGTTAAAGAGTTAAATCAATTAATGGTTATGTGCCGCCCTCTCGGCGAGCCAACCGGCGATTACTCACCAACCCTGGGGCTCCCTTACGAGATTTTTGCGCTCTTTTCCGGTATCAGATCACCACAAGAGGTGCGTACCGCGGTGCTTACCATGATAGAAAACGCACCACTTGAACCTACAAAAGCCTTAATGTTCCAGGCACTGGTAGAAACTACTTTTGATAATGCAGAACGCATTAGTGCGCTCACGGTTATCCCAACCGGCGTTGCACTGCTTCAATCGATACTCGATGAACCTAATAGCAAAGTATATATCTATAGCAACGCACCCCAAGAATGGATTGCGCAATACCACACCTTGTTTCCTGATATTTTTGGCACGCTACCGGAAAACCACATTCTCTGCTCTGGCAGTACCGGCTTTGTAAAGCCGTCAGCGGCAGCCTTTCAAGCAATCTGTACCGAGGCTCGCTGCGAAATGAGTGACATTGTCTTAATCGATGATTCTGAAGCCAACTGTGCCGCCGCTCAATCACTAGGCGCTACCGCATTGCGCTTTTTTACTCCGAAACCGTACCAAGTCGCCTCTGCAACAACCGATACGACAACAGCATAAAGATCAGCGTTGCAATAGCCATCACCGCCATACACTGCGACAATGGCGCAAATCGTGCATCATGAAAGAAGAGCTGCCGTAAGGCATCGGTTGCATAGGCAAAAGGATTAATGCGAGTAAGCCAGGAAAGCCCCGGCACACCACTGTTTGCCACCGCATACACCGGCGCCCAGAAACCACTCAGCCACAATAATGGTTCAACGCCATAAGACCATAAATACTCAATATCATGCATGGTTTTAATAAGCGAAAACAGGCACATAACATAACTGGTCACCATGACCACCACCATGCATAATACCGCACACAGGGCTCCCCAGTGTAGCTGATCAGTATAAAGATTCGCCCCAAGAAGTAGTTTTGCCATAGGCAAAAAAGGCACCGCGAACGCATAAATATATAACGCATAAAAAATCATGCGCGAGACAAAGGTAGCCCGATACGATGTTGCCATTATATGGTAATGCAATACACCGGAATCTTCCCGCTCATTAAGTAATGTTACCAACATAAAAAATGAACCAACAAAAATTTGCAGCAACGCAATACCAACTAAAAGCTCAGTTCCCTTATACACCGCATTATCAGGGAAAAAAGTATTGGGCATAAGATACCCGGTAGTGCTGGCATAAACCAGTGGCCAGAGAATAATATTATTGAGTGCCATACCGGCAAGCCGTGTATTAACCAAATACCACTGTCGTCGAAGCAGCCAGTAGACATGCGTTACAAAAATCATCATATAAATCCTTCTACGCCCTGACCGGATTAATCGCACGAATTACTACATATCGCAAGGCACACCACAATAACCCGTTATATACCAAGAGCATCGCTATACAAAATGAAAAGCTCAAATATTGAGAGCCCCCAAAAAGCGCACTCCGCAGTCCATCACAACAGTAGGTCAGCGGATTAAATAACATGATACGAGATAGCCACCAGGCTTTTTCAATCGCTATATGCAACGGATACATCGCACACCCAAACGCAATCAGAGGAGAAAAAAAACGAGGCCATATATTTCCTAATAACGACTCGAGTGAACAGAAATGAGCCAATGTTAAAAGCAATAGCGCAAAAAATTGCACTCCTAAAAAAAACATGGCCACTGTACCAAACCAGGAAATAGAAAAAAAATGCCACTGCCCAATAATGGTGAATCCCAACAAAAATACCGGAAGCACCACAATCAGCATACGCAGCATCAGCACGGTCACCAGAGAGGCCAGCATCGTACTAAAGGAGACCGGCAGTGCATAATAATAGAACGCAACTTTTGGCGAACGTAGGTCATACGCCGCCTCAATGGCAAAAGAGTATCCAATCGAAAGACAGCTAATCACAAAGGAGCCAATAAACAACGGAAGGCTTTGGGCAATGGGCATCCCCATCTGCGGCATAAAATAACCGGCCGAAAGTCCTAGCATCGAAGCATAGACTAACGCACTACCTGCTATTATCTTCCACTTAGACGCAATGATCCGCAACTCCCGTTGCAGCATCAATGACGCAACACTCCCATACTCACCGAGCAGCCGCATGCAGTTCCTTTTCTTTTTCTTGTCGCGAAAGACGAATAAAAATCGTTTCCAACGAATCCTGGTCATGATCGTTTTTGAGCTCTTTCACGCTACGCACCAACTGCACTTTCCCCTCACGGAGCAAGCAAATACGATCAGCAAGTACTTCTGCCTCATCAAGATAATGAGTCGTCAAAATCACCGTTACACCAGAGTCACGTAGCGCTGCAATATGATCCCACAAATGACGTCTGATATCGGGATCAAGGCCCACCGTCGGCTCATCAAGGATGACCAGCTCAGGCGAATGCATGAGAGCTCGCGCAATCAACACTCGTTGACGGGTACCACCAGACAATTCATCGATTTTGTAATTTTTATAGCGTTCTAGATCGTACAACGCAAGTAATTCATCAGCACGCTTACCGGAATCCTCAGAGCTCATGGCATAAAAACGCCCTGCAAAGACTAAATTTTGCTTCACGGTTAAATAAGGGTCAAGATTAGATTGTTGAGGACAGAAGCCAAGTGCCATACGATAGCGGCGTAAATCTTTGTAAATAGAAACGCCATGAAAAAGGATATCACCCGATGTTGCCGGATGTTGCGTTGCGATGATAGAAGAAAGCGTCGTTTTGCCGGCACCATTCACGCCGAGCAACGCAAATACCTCTCCTTTATTGATGGTCAAACTCACGCCATCAAGTGCACATGAATCGTTGTATTTTTTGACGATAGTATCAATAACTAAAAATGGAGAACTCATAGTCACCCTTTCGATGCTTTGAGTCGGCATTCTACCACACAAGCGTTACAGGCAGCAACCAAGATAGGTTACGAGAAGTTGCATACAACTTTTTTGCTGCTATGCTTACGCAGCAATTATGCTCATTCGTGAAAGGTCTTTACTATGCGCAACATCCAAAAAAACGTCAAAGCGTTTTGCGATAACAATCACCTTGTTGCACCGGCACCAATCTGGCTCATGGACGCCATTTCGGAGCTCAGCGAAGTGTCAAAAGAATGCTCAAGGGATAATGAAAAATTGATCATTGAGCTTGGTGATGCACTCTTTTCACTTATCGGCCTGGCCAACAGCTTAGATGTTGATTTGCAAGCTGCTTTAGCAGCAGCGCTTATGCAATACAGTGAGCAAAATGAGCGAGAAAATGAGATAGCAAGAGAAGCGGTAGAAGAGTAGCCACTCTTGACAGCTACGGGGATCGTTCATTACTCTAAGTCTATCATTAACTCTTTTTATGTGCACAGAGGTCGAACTGTCTATGAAAGCATCTTCTCGTTAAATCATCACACAATCACTGCCGGACACCATGCCGGCATTTGTTTCATGAGCTTCGAAAAGGGCGCTTTTATGTCCTGTGCACCTATCATACTTACCAATATTTCTCTGTCGGTCCCCGGCAAAACACTTATCTCTAGCTTCAGCGCTACCGTTCCCTATGGCAGCAAGATTGGCATTATTGGCCGCAATGGCAGCGGTAAATCAACACTGCTCAACCTTCTGTCGGGCGCCCTACCGCCAGATACTGGTACTTTTACCATTTCTCGAGACGCCATACTCTGCACGGTGCCACAAACCATTACCGATCATAACAATCTCAGTGGCGGGCAGCGGTTTAATGCCCGACTCAGCCAAGCGCTAGCTGCTGATCCCACCATACTACTGCTCGACGAACCAACCAACCATTTAGACCGGCCCAATCGCCGCTCACTCATGCGCATGCTCCAATCGTTTGAAGGTACCCTTATCGTCGTTTCCCACGATGTTGAGCTGCTACGATCCTGCGTTACCAAGCTGTGGCACCTAGAAGACGGTATTGTGCATATTTCAGCACAATCGTACGATGAGTATGTTGCCGACATGCAACGGGAAAAAGAGCAGCTCTTGCAGACAATCGCCAAGCTCAACAAGCAGAAAAAGGATACGCACACCGCATTAATGAAAGAACAAACGCGCAACAAAAAACAAAAAGTCTATGGCGAAAAGAAATATGCCGATGGCCCGGCCGTTGTCCGTAAACACCAGAAAAAATCGAGTGAAGTAACGAGCGGCAGCAAGCGTCGTACCATCAATGAAGAAAAACAATCGACCCTCGACCAACTCAGCCAGCTCCGCACGCCGGAAGTAATTGTACCAACCTTTAGCTTGCAGCCGGCCACCCATGCCCCAACGATGCTGGTTACTATCAGCGATGGCAGTATTGGCTACACCAAACCGTTATTACACCGCCTTAATTTCACGATAGCCAATGGTGAACGAGTCGCTCTTTTAGGTAGCAATGGAAGCGGCAAAAGCACGCTCATTAAAGGTATACTACAAGCGCCAGAGGTCTATCGTGATGGCCACTGGTCGCTGCCGCCACGAGACCAGATTGGCTATCTTGATCAACACTATGCAACCCTTAATGAACAAAAAACGGTACTGGAAATACTCCAAACCGTTATGCCGTCCGGCACACCACATGCCACACTGCGCACACATTTGAACCGCTTTTTGTTTCGGAGCAATGAAGAAGTAGGCGCACTAACTTCCACTCTCTCGGGTGGCGAGAAAGCTCGACTCAGTTTGGCACTCATTGGAGCATGTACCCCAAAGTTATTGATTCTGGACGAAGTCACCAACAATCTCGATGTAGAAAATCGCCAGCATATTATTGAAGTCCTGAGAGCATATCCCGGAGCACTGTTAGCAATCTCGCATGACTATGATTTTCTGGCAGCACTTGGTATTACAACCACGTATGAAATTGCACATGAGACATTACAACTGTCGAAAGACCTAAACATATGATCTTTACCGAAAAAGAAATTACCTACGCGAATACACAGGCCGACATAACTCTGGCCGGCACGCTGACCGTGCCCCAGTCGTCAGACCAATTTCCAGTTGCCTTTCTCATCGGCGGCATGGGACCTCTTGATCGTGATGGGACAAATTATTATGGGCACAAACCACAACAGGTGCTCGCTCATTACTTAGCCGAAAAAGGCATCGCGACGCTGCGTATAGATAAGCGTGGTGTTGGTGCATCAACCGGTACTTTCAATCTATCCGTCACCCCAAACGATCTTGCATCTGACGTTGCGGCCGGTCTTGCATACCTCACAACGTGCCCTGAAATCGACCACCAACGTATCGGGCTCATTGGTCACAGCGAAGGAGGCCTAGTCGCCACCATGCTAGCAGTCATTGATGAGCAAATAGCGTTTGTCGCACTTATGGCCGCAGCAGTAGGTAATAGCACAACGACTGAACAAACCGCAGTACAACTCCGCGCCGATGGCGCATCAACCTCGTTAATTGACCACAACCGCAATGCACAACATCAACTCTTAGAAATAATACGCCACGAGCCTGACCAAACGGTACGAAAAGCAAAGCTTTCTACCGCTATTACCGAATATTGGACGACACTACCGACAGAGCTCAAGCATGAAGCGAACACAATGCCCTGGGCCATAACCCTAGCCAGCAGTGAGCCCACCGTCAGCTTTATGGGATCCCCGTATTATCATGACATGCTTACCTGTAATGCTCCGGCAGCCCTGGCACGCATCAAAGCACCATTGCTTGCACTGTATGGTGAGCATGATTTTATGGCGCCACATCTTATGATCCCACTCATAAAAAAGGCTATGGAAGCCGGCAAAAAAACAAACTATACGCTCAAGACCCTTCCCGGCCTCAACCATTCTTTTCAAACATGTACATCTGGAGCAATGGCTGAATATGCAACAAGTACGGAGACGCTGGCTCCGATTGCGCTAGAAACACTATCGATATGGATTTTAGGGGAAATTGAGAAAAAATAGTATTGCGAGAGGCCCCTTACTTTCTTTTTTTTTGTTGCTACAATCACTGCACATCACGCCACACTCTAATTGAGATTGGAATCGTATGATATACACACATAAAGCCCTCATATTTACCGGTGTTGTAGCATTACTCGGCGCATCATTAAAGAGTGAAACAGAATCAACAATCACTACTCCATTGGACGTGAAAGACAGTACTATGCAGAAAACAACCATTGAGCTCCCCAAGAAAATAGTCGTCGGGATTTCGGCCCGCACTTCAAACGCAATCGAAGCCGATTGGCAGAGCGGCAACGCAAAGATATTCCCCTGTGTTAAACGATATTTTCAAGAACAGCTTGCCAACCAGATCGAGAATCGTACTAATCCAGGCGTGACGCTGTGTGCCTATACCAACTATGAAAGTGATCATGCCGGCGACTATACCTACTTCATTGGGGAAGAGGTTAGTTCGGCCGAAAATCTACCCAAAGGGCTTGAGACCATCACTATTCCAGGGCAAACCTACGTTAAGTTCACCACCGCTCCTGGCGATATGCCGGCAGTGATCCGTGATGCTTGGCTTGCCATTTGGGATATGAATGAGAAAGACTTCGGCGGTAAACGTAGTTATGGCGCCGATTTTGAAGTGTATGATGAGCGAGCGGCGACCGCCGACCATCGTGGCATCGTTATTGATATTTTGATTGGTGTTGATAAAGCGTAACACCACTATACCAAGGGGCGATGTTCTGAGAAAAACATCGCCCCTTAATCGATTGAGCTCCCATGAAATCACTAGCCTTTTTATATTGTATCATTGCCTTAGCACTCGTTTTCATAGCATTAGTGCTTTATCTGCCAGAAGACGAGAAACCGACTCTTGCAACCTATAAAACGCCATTCACTAATCATCACTACGTACCAAGGGCCTCTTAATGCTCACTCCACGTACAGCAGCTACACTCCTTATTAGTGGCATCATTTTTGGTGTGCTCCTTAAATATTGCGTGCTCTTAAACACACCAACATACCCCATTATTCCCATCCACTCCTACAGCGAATGCAATAATGTATTGGATTCCCTCGACGAAAACAGTCTCGTGCTTTTCGATGTTGACGATACCCTCCTCTATGCCCCCGATGCCCTAGCCAATCTCCGAAAAAAAGATCTCTCCTGGTGGTTTCGCTTAAAGATGTTGCTCAAATTTCCTACCCGGTTCACCAATACCGCATGGATGGAGCCGCTCAGTTACATGATGCATCAAGCACCTCGAATGCTCATTGAACCAACTATTCCAACACTCATTAACACCCTCCATCAGAGAAACATCCCGGTTCTTGCACTCACCAGCATGGAAAGTGGTGGCTGCGGGCCTATCCCTCATTTTCCCGAATGGCGCCGGGCTATGCTTGCCACATTAGGCATCACTTTCAGCACCCGCTTTAATGACACAACATTCAGCACATTGCCAATGCGCCGCAACACCCACCCGGTTCTCTATCAAGGAGCGTTATGCGCCAACCAACAAGATAAAGGTCTGGTACTTGCTGCTTTTCTTGACCATACCGGCTTCGCACCATCGAGAGTGGTGTTCTTTGATGATAGTCGTACCGCACTGCAGGAAGTTGGCGCCGCCTGCGCGCGTCGCTCGATTCCCTGCATGCTCTTTCACTACAAACAGGCCGAGCTCTTGCCAACCGTGTTTTGCCATGAGCGGGCGACAGCACAACTGGCTCATCTGATTACCCACAAACAATGGATTTCAGACGATAATTACCCCCACTAAATAGCCAATATAGGCACCGACGCTTTATTTTGTTATCATTCCATTGGTACATAATGCAAAGGCTACCTAAATCTGTAGGAGTTCGTATGAAATATTCGCCCATTACGCTAATCATGTTTTTTTTAAGCTTTTTAACCTTTACTGACGCTGTTGCTGCTGATACTGGTGCTGTTGCTGCTGACGAAGAAGCCACTTTTTCGCTAGGCAATGTATCTGACGTTGAGTTCTTGCAATTCTTCGACGCTGTTGATCGTGCAAAATTCGAAAGGCTCAGAGCCAAATGGTCACCGTTCTTTGATCACATTAAGGCAGAAGCGTTTCCACGGTTTCTGCTGGCGCTCTGCCTGACAGCTCGCTACGCGGTTGCGGAAGAACTCGGCTTAATCAGGAAAATAAGTGCAGAAGAACCTGAAGATGAGGCTAAAGATAAGACTGACGCAAAAACTCTTGGAAATGTATTGCCAAACGCAGATTTTATCCCGTTTATGCTCGGAACCTGCCTACCAAACGTAATTAATGAGCTTAGACTTGATGGAAGCAAAATGCTAGTTCCTGCTATGACTAAATACACGGTTGCGTATTGGCGTTCTCATTCTACAATGAGGAACTCGGGCGCAGCTACTTCCGCCCACAGAGCTTAGAAAGATAACCAACGTTTCCAGATGCATTATGCGCATGGCTCAGCACGCAATACGTGCAACTAAGAAACTGCGACAAAGATAAACAGCTCCATATACTTATGGAAGCTATGGTAAAACATTTTAATCCTCACTACGCAGAAGAAAGTAAAAAACAATCTCATGCAGATAACATTCGCACCGCTCACTCACGCTCATTTTCCGCTCCTTCTCAAATGGCTCATGACGCCGCACGTCCACCTCTGGTGGGACAAGAACGTCACCTGGACACCAGAACTTATTGCGGAAAAATATGATCCCTACGTCACCGGTCATACGACCAAACATGGAACCCACAAATCAATGCATAGCTTCATCATTATGGTGAATGGCATTCCCACCGGCTACATTCAATACTACAACCATTACGATTTCTCACGTACCCATGAAATTGCCGACCTACCCGACTCTTTGGCAGCCTTTGATATGTATATCGGTGAAGAATCTATGACCAGAAAAGGGATTGGCTCGGCCGCTCTAAAACTATTTTTGGCAACGTATGTTGATTCACAATATGAATACACCTATGCCGATCCCGATATGAAAAATAGTGCGGCGGTACGAACATACGAAAAAGTTGGATTCGTGATAAAGAGCGATGGGCAGCGGGCCTATATGCTTCGAAAAAACAAGACGCCAATCAATTAATCGCCTTTTTTTAAAAATGTTAGCACCGCTGCAAAAAACGCTCGTGGTTGTTCGAGCCAAGGAAAATGCCCACACTTCTTAATCAATACATATTCAGAATTAGCAACAAGCCTGCTCATCGTTTCAACAAAAGTTGGTACTATGGGATCAAAATCGCCATGTACAAACAAGGTTCGTGCCGTAATGTTTTTAAGGTTATGGTGAACATCAAACGGCTCTGCAAAGAATGTTTTGGTAAATATTTCTTCTACCGTACGCCACCGCATTACCGTTTCTCTATCGCGCACATGCAACTCTAGCTCTTGTACCCTCTTCGCGTTATGAAAATAGATACGAAACAAAATGCGATAATACTGCTCAACAACCTCTGGCTCACCTGCCGCATAGGTGGGCGACATAGAAACCATCTCAAGCTCTTTTTGATACGAGGCAAGACGTTTTACGCATTCAGCTTCAAATGCAACACAACCTTCATATGACATCGGCAACGGGCCTACCAAAATCAGCTTCTCCACTCGTTCAGGATACGTAGCCGCATAGTGCATTGCTAAAAACCCGCCCCACGAATGGCCAAGTACCATAATTTTTTCAAGACCAAAATGCGCACGCAACACTTCAATGTCCTGTACATACGTAGCAAGGTTGACAGTCTCCGACGTCATCGTCTCATCTCTCGACAATCCACAGCCTCGCTGGTCAAAAAAGAAAAGGGTATACGACTCGGCCAACCGCTTCAAACCTTGTACCAAATAGTCATGAGTCATTCCGGGACCACCATGCAGCATAACTATAGGAGGGCCCTCCCCCATGATATGACACGAGAGGGTCCCCCCCGGAACCTCAATCGACACACAAGCTGGTTCCATTGTGAAGCCTTTCATTTAAGAAAAAACACAGAAGAGAATGTACTGTAGCACAGAAAATAGCCCGATAAGAAGGCTCATGTAACCGTTTTTTTCCTAATTCGTTCCAAAGTGCCTTGTATTTCCGAGCTTTGAGTTCGGAAATACGAGGCACTTTAAACCTATATCACATAATCACCACGCTTTAATCGATACAGCACGCACGGCGAAAGCTTATGATCGGCAGGCACTCGAGGCCAGAGAAAATCACCATCCCTATCACGCTTAAGCCCAATTTTTTCCATAACCCGTATCGATCGAACATTCAGGGGTGAGGTAAATGAAACCACCTCATCCAACTGCAACTCTTCAAACGCATAACGCAGTACTTCTCGTGCCGCATCGGTTGCATATCCCTTACCCCAATACTGAGAACCGAGCCGCCAGCCAATTTCAACGGCCGGCGTAAAGTGTGCGTCCCACGGCACATTGCATAGACCAACATAGCCAATTAATTCACCTGATGTTTTCTCTTCCACTGCAAAAAGCATATAGCCATCCTTAAGAAAGCCGGCATTTGATTTCTCAAAAAAGGTTTCCACCTGCTCACGCGTGAGAGGGCCAAGTAATAACTCTAATACCTTAGGATCGTTATTAAATGCCAAATACGGCTCAATATCACTCTTTTCCCACGTACGTAAGATAAGACGTTCAGTTTCCAGTATTTTCATCGACGTCTCCTTTGCAGCGCAATAACACCCAAGACCAGCAGCCCTGTAAAAAATTTGCTATCGGACGACGCAAGCCCGGCCGCAAAGGCCAACCCTTGGATCTGCTGATACACCAATGCGCCAACCAGCGGCGCACTGAGCTTTGGTACAAGGCCCTCGCCTCGTACCAAAGCTTCACCAAGCATCAAGGCTGCCAACCCGTGGATAACAATACCAACACCAATACCTATGTCCATATAATTTTGCATTTGCACCATCAAAGAACCGGCCAATCCGGAAAGGCTCCCCGCAACTCCCATACCCAGCATAACGTACAATGAGGGGCGAATGCTCTGACGCCGTGCAAAATCAAGGTTAAGCCCAACGGCACGAAAACGCAAACCGTGCTCGGTTTTCAAATAGAGGGCAAGTGGCACGACAATACAAAGAACAATCAAGAGCAATCGCACTATCATTACTGCTACCGTCTGCCCGGTAAAAAATGACGGCACGGTAAATAACGCCAGATTGGGACAGCCCATGATACGTAAATTTACGCTGTAGGCCATCGTGCTTAAGATGATACCGGCAAGCAATGTTTGCATGTTGAGTTTCAAATGTACCAAGCTCGTGAACATCCCCATAACACCGCCACCGGCCATTGCGCACAGCATGGCAACGCCGGGGCCACAACCGAGCAACAGCACCTTAGCGCAGATTGCTCCGCCGAGGGGGTAAGCCCCCTCAGCCGTAATGTCCTGCAAGTTCAGCAAACGGAACGGGATCATAATAGCGTAGGCAACGCAGGAAAGAATAAGGCCTTGCGCCAGGCCGGTAGTCAGTAATTCACTATTCATAACAAATCTCCTGTCGCACAAAACATACCCAACAAATCGGTCGCCGTCAGTGCCTGTTTTTCCGCACCACGTATATCATGCACAATCGTGCCCTCATGAAGCATCAACAACCGATTGCCATACCGCAACGCATCTTCCATCTTATGCGTTATCATAATACTGGCAATGCTTGATGATGCTATGGCTCCGGCCGTATACTCCATAAGTACTCGCTGCATCTTTGGATCAAGCGCCGATGTATGCTCATCAAGCAGCAAGACATGAGGCTTAGAGTGCACCGCCATTAACGTTGCAATCATTTGCCGCTGGCCGCCTGAAAGGCACCCCATTGGTGTGTGGAGATACCGTTCAAGTCCGATACCAAGTGTTGCCACCAGTGCAGCCACTTCCTTTTCATACTGCCTATACAATATCGACCGAGCCGGCCGCCCTCGCAACATACTGAGCACAATGTTCTCCAACATAGTCATCTGTGCAATCGTCCCTTTATGCATATCTTGGACAACCGAAGCAATAATCGTAGACCGATCACTGTGTGTCACGTCATGACCGTTAATCTCTATCCGCCCGGCGTCAACCGAATACTCTCCGGAGAGCACCCGCATCAACGTTGATTTTCCCGACCCGTTACTTCCGAGCAAGATACAAAAATCGGTAGGACTGAGCGTTAGATCTATATGTTTCAGTGTTGGGGCTGGTAAGCCAGGAAATGCTTTGGTTAAGCCGATTATTTTTACCATGATACTACCCTATCACTTCGACGTTAGGCATACCATTTGGTATAGCCAAACCAAGAGTTTTTGCTTTTGCCCGATGTATCAAGCCGGTATGATCATACACGGCTGGATAGACCGGGGGCAGCTGCGTAACCGAACTACCGTTAAGAAGCTGTGCTACCAAATTACCGGCGTTCACCCCCACTTGTGTAAAGCTCACGCCAAAACTGCCAACCACTAAACCATCGTGCACTGCCGACTTATCAACATTCAATACCGGAATCCCCATTTGGTCGGCGAGTGCCGCAATAAGCGGTAATGTTGGCTGGATTGGCCCACTACTGCCTACATAGATTAGATCTACTGCTCCTTTGAACTGCTGCATCGCAATCGGCACATCACGAGCGCTGTTCACCGGTACCGCCACTACTTCCATTCCTACGCTGGTGGCCGCAGCGGTCATCATGGCAACCAGTGCACGATCGTTTGCTTCACCGGTTCCAAACAGAAGACCAATCCGCGTCATACCAGGAATAAGTGTGCGCGCAAAATCAAGAAGCATTACCAAATTTTGCTTTTCAGAACTCCCGGTCATGTTTTTACTCGGTGCATGAGCAACCTCCAGCAACCCGGCCACTACCGGATCGGTGACCGCGGCAAAAACGAGCGGTATATCAAGCACCACTCCTTTTGCACACTGTGCAACCGGCGTCGTCAGCACCACCATAACGGCCGGCTTCGGACTCTTTAACTGCGCAATCATTTGAGGAATCAGTGCCGTATCAAAACCGACATCACAAACCATATAGTTAACCGTTGAGCCCTCAATAAAACCTTGCCGAGCAAGCTCTTTTTTGACACCAGCAATGGTGGCGTCAAGCGAGAAATGGGGACCATAGTTGGCAATAGCCACCAACGGTAACGAGTTATGTTGTGTCGTCACACTACAAAAAACCATGAAAATCAGCGCGGTAATCGCCGTGGCAGTAATAAGGATAATCGGTAGTAGTTGTTTAGTATTCATGAAAAATCTCCTGTGTACATCGTCAGATGACAATGCGGTTATGCAAAATGGTATGACAAAAATGAATGTGAAATACAATTATATCTGGCCGCAAGGCCACCATACACCGATAACAGAGGAGAGAAGTAAACGCACGCTGCTGCGCACGAAGAGGAAAGGATAACACACGGTATGCTTCTTTATGGTTAGAAATGGAATGCCATTGACACAAGTACTGCTACTTTTGCCAACCACGCCAACTTCGAGTCATACTCACGACCATAAGAAACACCATAGAATTAACCTAACAAAGATATGAATTAAGATTCATCATGTGATTATACTACGCTACAATACAGACTTCGGTCAAGACTTAGACTCTACCCAAGAACTAAAAACTTAATATTTATAAATCGGGGGACTAGCCCCCCGTCATCGCGCCGCCGCCGCCCTGACGGGCTAAGGCGTGCCTCGCTGTAGCTCACGAGAGCGTAAGCGGGAGCGAAGTGTGGCGATCCAGAAGATTATTTACTACTTACTGAACATTACTTGCTACCATTTATGCTGGATTGCCCCGACTTCGCATAGCTTCGCCGCGGCTCGCCTTAGTCCGTAAGGACGACGGCGGCACGGCTTCACAACGGAAGCCTCGCAATGACGGCTTGCGCCGTGCAACAAACTATGTCCCATTCACTTATTAAATGCATTTGCCCGGCTACTGACTAACCGACCCACTCTGAATTTTCCACAGACGATTATACAAACCACCAAGCGCGATAAGCTCCGCATGAACCCCCTGCTCAATGATGATGCCTTTATCCAAAACATAGATAATATCGGCATTCCTCACTGCGGAGAGACGATGAGCAATAATAACGATAGTTCGCTCATGGCGCATTTTAGCCAACGAATTATTAATCGCTTCTTCGGTTTCATTATCAACCGCCGATGTTGCTTCATCCAGAATAAGAAGCTGCGGCTCACGCACCAAAGCCCGGGCGATTGCTATACGCTGGCATTGACCACCGGAGAAGATTTGTCCCCGTTCTTCCATAACCGTATCGTAGGCTTCCGGAAGCTGCATAATGAAATCATGGATTTCGGCCGCTTTAGCCGCTTCGATAACGGTCTCATCGCTTACTTTTTGGATGCCATAACAAATATTCTCACGAATGGTCCCAGCAATCATAAAAACCTCTTGGCTTACTAAGCCAATACTGCGCCGCAATGCATAGGCATCAACCTCATGCAAGGCACGATTACCCACATAAATCGTTCCCTCTTGCGGATTGTACAAACGTAATAACAGCTTTACGACAGTACTTTTACCGCATCCGGTCGTCCCCACAAACGCCACCGTTTTATTTTCCGGAATAACCAGCGATAAATCACGGAGCACCGGCCGTGAGCTCTTATAAGAAAATGAAACATGTGAAAAGGAAATATCGCCAATGTCCAGAGGATCAGGAACCTCCTCCGATGGCACAATAATCGAACGATAGAGCGTTTCAATCGGCGTCTTAAGTACGCCATCAATACGTGAGGCTGCGGCCATTACCCGCTCGTAACCATCAATAATATCGCGCAATCCAATAAACGGCCAAATGAGCCGCTGCGCTTCAAAAATCAGTGTCGTAAAAGCACCGGTCGTAAATACATCATTCATCAAAAAGAAGGCACCGGTTGCAACCGAAGCCACATATCCAGAAGCCACCGCTAAGCGAACCCCTGAAACAAACAACGCCGATGTATGCACCGCTTGGGTACCAACATCACGGTAAGCCGCACTCGCTTTTTCTACACGACGCTGCTCATAAAGCTGTGTCACAAAGCTTTTAATCGTCGCAATACCACGGATGTTATGCGCAACGATCCCGGCAATCTTACCGGCCTCTTTACGCACTTTCTTATACAATCTTCCAAGCCGATATTTAAAGTAATAGCTCAATGCTATCACAATCAGCACCGGTACAAAGGCAATACACATAATCAGTGGTGAAACCATAAAAAGTACGAACCCGACCGTTATCGTACTGGAAACCATCTGCAAAATAGCGCTAAAGCTTTGATAATTACCGCCATCTAAGAACTGCTCAAGGCGACTCACATCATCATTAACAACGGTAGTCAGTGAGCCAATTGAGTTTGATTCAAAATAAGAAAGCGGTAGCTTTTGAAGATGTCGATAGAGTTGGACCCGTACATCATGCTGTAAATCATGCGCAATACGCCCCCACGCATCGGTATACAAATATTCGAAAAGCGCTTCAACACTTCCGTTCAAAACAGTTATACCCACAAAAAAGAGAAGCTGTGCCGTTGTTGTTTCAAAACCAAACCAGGCGGCAAACGAGTTATTTGATCGCAAGGCCACATCCACCATCAATCCCATAAGCACGTCTTGCGAAATATCAAATACTTGATTGGCAATCGAGCAAAAACTAGCCCAAAAGATGCGCCACTTATACGGTCTAAGGTAGGAGGTCAGTGGTCCAAACATACACGTTACTTTTCACCCATAAAATCTTTGATTTCATCGGCACTCAGCAACCGCCATGCTCCACGCGCAAGTCCACGCAGTGAAAGCGGGCCGTAGCCGATCCGATCCAAGGAATTAACTTCATAACCAAGTTTATAGAACGCTCGTCGAATCACCCGGTATTTACCGCTATGTACAACCAATCCAACAACAAATTTATTATGTTTGCGTGGATAGTAGACCTTGTCAGGAACAAAGCGACCATCGTACAAAAAGAACCCTTTTTTCAATGCTTCATACGCTTCATGGGTTAGCTCTTTATCAAGAGTGGCCATATAGGTCTTTTTAATCTCATATTTTGGATGAGCCATTTTTTGAGCGATGGTACCATCGTTGGTAAGCACCAACAAGCCGGTCGTCTCTTTATCCAAACGACCAACCGGATACAAACGCACCGGCCGACGATTAATCCTCAGCTCTATCATATCAACAACGGTTTTTCGGCGCTTCTCATCGGCACATGAAGAGACCACGCCACGTGGCTTATTAAGCATCACGTACATTGGCGCCTCCAACTGTACCCGTCGCTCCATGTACACAATTTTATCATGGGGCTGAACCAAGTATGCTGGGTCAAGTATTACATCACCGTTTACTGAGATTTGGCCTTCTTTGACGAGCTCGGCCGCTTTACGCCGTGCGCATACTCCCCCGCGGGCCAGATAGACTGAAAGATACATAATGTGCCCTAATTTGCCGTATTTAAAAGAGGCCCTGCATCATTGCAAGACCGCTACCATTTTTTACCCAGGTGGTAGTGTAACATAAGTAACAAAAAACAAAGCAGTTTTCTGTAAATAATAAAAAAAGAGCTGGTAAATGGGGCCAAAATCTCCTCTCAGATGGCGCAATGAGATATGCAAAGCTGACGAAAAACCGGCCCATTAAAAAAAATACTAAATTATGCTTGCATTTTTCTGAAATAGAGTCAGAATTACGAGAAGAACGTAGTTGTTTGAACAAACTTGTATGTGGCGCCCTGGCCCGCCATCCCCCCCAAACATGGTTCCGGGGTGCCCATGCAATCCTTCAATAATGCTGTCGCAGGTTCGCCACGCAGTTACTACCAAAAAATTTTAATACATGTGATCCCTCAAAAGTTTTTATCTGAGCGCGGCTGCGCTCTTTAGAAATCGCTGGGGGATTCTTCAAATAAGCCCTTTAAACGTGCTTGGTGATTCCTAAAGATTCCCCCTGGAGCTGTTTAAGGGGCTTTCTTCATGTTCTTTGTTATGCGTCAAGATCAACCGGCTCTTTACTTTTAAAAAACGCGATCAGAGCATTAATACGTGCCAGCGTGGCCTCATCAAATGGGCCTTGCCCCCCTGAACGATAGCTGGCTAGGTACCATCTCGGTGTCGCCCACAACGCACCACTTTGCCCCCCTGGCTCAGTAAATATTTCATCAGGACATCCAGAGTCTCGGATCGCTTCAAGCACATCAAGCCTTCCTCGAACGGCCGCAGAATGTATAGGTCGAGCACCATTTTCGGTACGGAAGCTAAGATCGGCCCCATTCTTAATGAGCCATAACGCCGCAGGCGTGGAGCCGTTCAGTATAGCAGAATAAAGTGGTGGATTTCCCCTCTCATTAACCCGATTAACAGCATCGGCATCTCTTTCCTTAAGCGCTTCCATAACATCAACCGCCCCATATGCAGCCGCATTATGCATAACCTTCTCCTCTGATAGACCCTGATCAAGAAACCATAAAACCGCATCTGCATGATTATGCATAAGAGCCTCTCTAAGCAAAGGCTCTGCGCTCGCATCATCAAATGACATCCCTCCCTTTTTGAGAGCAGCTAAAATACTGACCATGCCATGCTGCGCAGCCGCTTTAGCAAGAGCTTCTTGATCGGCTTTTTCGGTTGGCATTACCACCCCATCATGCACCATCTTTGTTACTGCCTCAACGTCACCTTTATCAAGTGCGGCACGTAAATCGGCCGCGGTTGGCACTATAATCAATGGCTGGGGTACTTCTACCGGATCTTCGCCACCAACCGTTTCGCCGGTCACGGGTTTAATAATCGGCTTGGTTTCCGGTTTTTTATCTGGTGGATTCACCGCTCTATCGAACGGTGAACCTCCGACAGCCGGCGAGGAATCAAGGGTCACCACCTGCTCAAGTTGCTCAGATTGTGCTGACTTTGAAAAATAGTAACCACCAACACCACCACCCATTAGGGAAAGAAGAGCCAAGGCCCGATGTATGCGGCGCCACGTAACCGCACTGTTATATTCTTTTTGACGCAATAATCCTTTTTTCAACCAGGCCGCTTCTTTTTGCGCAATCGCATCGGCCTTACGACTTTTTGATTCAAATACTGCGGCCAACGCACCACCTGCAGCAACCGAAGCGGCCGCGGGCAACGTTACTCGAGCAGTCAGGTGAGCAATCGACACAGACATCGCTATACACAAAAAAACCGTTAATCGCATACACTGCAAACTGTACCTCATCGAGCTTATCTCCCCTTATTAATCACCTTCAAAAATTACTCACCTATATATTATAATACATTGAAACTAAAGCAGACAATGCTAAGCAAAAGTGGCTGCCCGAATCGGGCAGCCACCATACACTATAGAACTGTATTCAGTCCTCCATCTCTCCAATGCTAGCGCGCAAATCCATGTCCTCAATGCTTTTCTATCACAATCTCACACCCAGCAGCGGATGCCTTCATAGACACCTCGCCACCAATCGGAAACGAGATCATCGGACTGGTATGTCCAAAATCAACATTGGCGATGATAGGAAGCTGAGCGAGCTCTTTTTTGCTCGCAATAATTTCTTGCAGCAGCTCCGGCGTTATACCACTCTGCGTTTGAAAGCGACCAATCACTATGCCTTTAACGCCATCAAACCCTTCTTGCAAAATCAGTGACTGTAGATCACGATCAAAGTGATGTGGCTGCGCCTCATAATCATCTTCAAGAAACAAAATCGTATCTTTTAGATTAGGGAAATAGCTTGTTCCCCGCAGTGTACCGAGCGTCACCAGATTTGCACCAACGAGCGTGCCACGAGCTTCTCCCGAATGAATACTATAAAAACCTTCATTCTTGAGCACCTGGCGATCTTCTTTTTTTACAAACCAGGCATCCCCGGAAAAGGAATCACTCGGCGTTATCGTAATGGGATTGTCGGCCATCACACAGTGCTTAAAATAGTCGAGCGTATAAGGAGAGGATGCAATTTTCTCAAACGTAGAATAGCAAGGGCCGGAGTAGGTTACCAATCCGGTTTTGCTGAAAATAGCGTTATTCAATGCGGTAATATCGGAATACCCAGAAAATATTTTGGGGTTGTTTTTAATCAATTCCCAGTCAATATACTGCAGCAGCTGGCTGCAGTTAAATCCACCTGCAGCGGCAAAAACTGCTTTAATACTTGGATCACTAAATGCCCAATGCAGATCATGAATGCGGCTTTCAATCGAGGAAGAATTAAAACTATTTGTTTCTTGAACATGCTGCCCAAAAACCACCTCGAGACCCAAAGCGTTCATCTGCTTCGTGGCATTTGCCGCCTTTTCGGCAGAGATCACCGAACACGATAATGATGGCGCAATAACGGCAACCTTGTCACCGGCTTTTAATTTTGCTGGATAGATTTTTTTCATTTGCTTCGTCATTTCATTCCTCGCGTTACTTCTCGCAATGCCGCCGCCGTCCTGCGGACTAAGGCGCGCAGGTGCCGAAGTATACCAAAACTCCTACCCTGGTCCAACATTAGCAACAGCGAGCCTTCGCAGCACAGGTGCAAATTATGGCACCCGCGACAGCATAGCTGATGGCGGTGTCTGTAGCCGCATGGTCGGCCGGCACTGTGAACGTCAGCCCGTTGCGACACGGGCGTATCCTGAGGAGAAGGCCGTTCCGGCCGACGACAAAGGAAAAAAAAGGACAGGTTTTTACCCCTGTCCTTTCCGTACCTAATATGCGCGTTCGCACCGTCCGCACCTCTACATGCTGCATTGCGTTTTCAATGGTTGCTTGCTTGTTAAAATAACATTAATAAAATAATGATTACTCAAACACGCAATAACACAAGTTAAAGCGCATTATGCATGACAGCGCAAACGTGTATTCACACTCAAAGCTAACTTACGTTAAGCAGCTCTACATCGAATACAAGTGTTGCATTGGCAGGAATCAATTTCCCCGCCCCCTGCGCTCCGTAACCAAGATGTGGCGGTATAACAAAGCGGCGTTTTTCGCCAACCTTCATACCCATCACCCCTTCATCCCAACCAGCAATAACCATGCCAACACCAACACGGAATGCAAACGGTTGTTTACGATCAACGGAACTATCAAACTTCTTAGCAATAACCGGTTCACCATTTTCATCGGCAAGCCAGCCGGTATAGTGAACCTGTGCAACGCTTCCTTTTTTAGGTGAAGCGGCATTTTCTGCCGGCGATGTAATAACGGTATACGATAGACCACTCGCTGTTTTTACGACTGAACTCACTGCTTCTCCTTTTTCCATCACCTGCACTGTTGGCTCACTTTTTTTAAACATAGTTCGCCAGTTGCATCCAACTACACAGGACAATACTCCTACAACCACGCCCAGTGTTACGCTTTTTTTCATAACAATTCTCCTTTGGCTGTACCTACCGATGTACCAAAAAATGTTAAACTTACCTTAAACCGCTGCTACTTCTACCGCAGTCACTTCGCCAGCGTCTGCAAGCAATTCACTTCCTTCAAGAATGGCATCTGTTTGTTCGTGCGCTTTTTCAGCCGCTTTATCGTGACCATGGCCACCGCAGCATGATGAAGTTTCTTTACCGTCTTTTGTGCATTTAAAGAAATCACCACAACAGCCGCTCATAAAACCGGCAACAACCGCTAACAAAACTAATTTTTTCATAATCTATCCTATCTACCGGCAATTCCGGAATTATACATTCGATGTACGTAATTTTTCATGCACAACCACAAAAACTGAAGGGCATATATCGGGACACCGCCTTAAAAAACAAGAACGGCGTCCGCGATCCAAAAAGCTTCTCATTAAAGCTCTCATCTATAGGGCACTTTTGAACGTTTTTCGCGCTTTTCTGAACTATTTTTGCAAAAACTCGCCACAAAGTAAAAAGACCCCGAGGATTAACCCGGGGTCTTTTTAAATATAATCCTTGGCAGTATCTATTTTCCCGGTCCGTCTCCAGACAAGTATCTTCGACGTTCAGTGCTTAACTTCCGTATTCGGAATGGGAACGGGTGTTTCCACTGAACTATCGCCACCAAGGAAATTTTCAAAAATTTCCTAATAACTGTAATGATATAGGTCTGAATCGTAAACGACATGTAAGTCTTTAAGTTTGCCCGAAGGCAAACCCCAACATGATGCAATTTAAGCGCATATAAAACATTCGACCTATTAGTACTGGTCAGCTCCATGCGTTGCCACACTTCCACACCCAGCCTATCAACCTGGTAGTCTTCCAGGGGTCTTATCAATATACTTGCGTATATATCGAGGTATCTCATCTCGAGGCGAGTTTCCCACTTAGATGCTTTCAGCGGTTATCTCAACCGAACTTAGCTACTGGGCATTGCCTTTGGTAGACAACCCATACACCAGAGGTTCGTCCATTCCGGTCCTCTCGTACTAGGAACAGGCCCTCTCAAATACCTTACGCCCACGATGGATAAGGACCGAACTGTCTTACGACGTTCTGAACCCAGCTCGCGTA
>JAUPTZ010000014.1 GCA_030917815.1 Candidatus Babelota bacterium
CTTAAGTGTTTCTGGTAAAATTACTTACCAGCACCAACCGCCTCAGAGAGGGTCTTGGTCAAACGACTTACCTTACGGCTTGCGGTTTGTTTTTTAAGAACACCTTTCTTGCCTGCACGAGCAATCAATGACTCTGCGGCTTGCAACAATGTTTTTGCTGCAGCGAAATCTTTGGCGGCAATCGCATCAAGAACTTTGCGGCGCGCAGTTTTAACTGCAGTACGGCACGCTACGTTACGTTGACGAGCAATTTCGCTCTTAACTATGTCTTTTTTTGAAGATTTAATATTTGCCATCGCTTATGAACCTCGTATTACTTTCTCAATTTTTCCTGCTTTAACACACTTTGTGCACACAGCACCGCGCGTTACTGACGTCTGCCCTTTAAGACGAAACCGCACAACATGAACATTAGGATACTGCCAACGCTTTGTTTTGTTGTTCGCATTACTCACATTGTTCGCTGATGACGGGCGCTTATCGCATATTCGACAAATATTAGCCATGTTCTTTCTTCCTTGAATCTTCAAAATAGTTATGCTTATTTTCGCCACTAGAGCGAAGATGATATCACACTTTTACCAAATGTAAAAGGACAAATTAGCTCAATTCCGGCTCAATCACCTCAGAATTACCCTTGTCAAATCGAACCGTTTCTCGCGGCTCAAGCCCAAGAAGCTCGTAAACTTCGACTGCGTGCAATGTTTCCTTCTCTATTAAGGTCTCTGCCAACAACTGAAGCTTGTCCTTGTTATCACGCAAAAGCTTTTCGGCATTGACCAAGCAATCGGCAACAATAGTAGATATTTCCTCATCAATACGACGAGCAGTATCGGCCGAATGCTCAATTTCACCTGATCGCACCCCAAGATAGGCATTTTGCGGGCCGCTGCTAAAGCTTATAGGGCCCAGAGGTGACATGCCATACTCGCATACCATCCGACGAGCAACACGCGTAGCGGTAGCAATGTCACTTGAAGCGCCACTCGTTTGTTCGTTAAAGAATATCTTTTCGGCAAGAAGTCCACCAAGAGCAACCTGAATGCGCCCGAGCATAGCGGTTTTAGAAACACTCGTCTTATCTCGTTCCGGCAACGACCAAGAAACCCCGAGGGTTCCACCACGCGGCACAATCGTCACTTTATGGAACGGATCGGTCGCCGGCAGAAGCACGTTCAAGAGCGTATGGCCCCCTTCGTGATAAGCGGTTAGCTTTTTATCTTCATCGGTAAGAATCAATGTTTTACGCTCAGAACCAACCATCACACGATCGCGCGCTTGTTCAAAGTCGTTCATATCCACAAACTTCTTATCGGTTTTTGAGGCCATTAAAGCGGCTTCATTAATAAGATTTTCCAGATCGGCACCACTGAATCCAGGAGTTCCTCGCGCAATGCGCGCAATATTCACATCGGGCGCCAACGGCACATTCTTAATATGCACCTGCAAAATTTGCTCACGACTCGTAAGATCGGGATACGGCACCTCAATGGTACGATCGAAGCGACCAGGTCGCAGTAACGCCTTATCAAGCACATCGGGTCGGTTCGTAGCAGCCAACACAATAACGGCACCACGAGCCTGCGTAGTAAAGCCATCCATCTCGGAAAGTAATTGGTTAAGCGTTTGTTCTCGCTCATCGTTCCCACCGCCCATACCAACACCACGCTGACGACCAACCGCATCGATTTCATCAATAAAGACAATACATGGCGCGTTTTTACGGGCCTGCGCAAATAAGTCACGAACGCGAGAAGCGCCAACACCCACAAATACTTCTACAAAATCGGAACCACTAATACTAAAAAACGGACAATGAGCCTCTCCTGCCACCGCCTTAGCCAACAACGTTTTACCATTACCTGGCGCACCACACAGCAACACACCACGGGGTATTTTAGCGCCAAGACGGGCAAATTTTTCCGGCTTTTTCAGAAATTCAACGATATCTTTTAACTCTTCTTTGGCTTCATGAGCGCCGGCTACGTCGTTAAACGTAATTGATATCGCGCTTGGCGAGAAGAACTTAGCCTTGCTCTTGCCCATGCTAAAAATCTTCCCATTTCCGCCACCGGCCTGCATATTTCTTAAATACATAAAGGCCAGTACCGCAAACAAAGGCAGTAATAAAAAGAGCAGCATCCCACCCCAAGGCTGAGTATCGGGATACCGAACATCAATATTCACCTTGTGGTCGCGTAATACTTTCCATATATCGGCTGTAGGTGCAACCTCAACTTCAAAGAGCTTGCCATTCACAAACTTGCCCTGCGCATGGATCCCATCAACCACGGTAACCGTGTGTACATGCCCTTTTTCTACGTAATCCAAAAATTTTGAGTAAATGATACGCTGTGGCTCAACATGACTTTCGTTATACCACCAGAGAAACGAGAAAAGCCCACCCAGCAACACAGCCAGGATTATAAGAGCGTTAGGTCCTCTATTAGGCATACGAGAGCGTCGGAACGGCTTTTGTGACATAGCACTCCTTGTATATAAAAGTATCAGGAAACTCTAGTACAACATTAGGCAGCTTGCCTACATGTTACACAAAATAGGCACGTAGTTTAATACAGAGATCGCGCCAACACCAGTCCCTTACGAACAATTCTCGATAAAATGCACGCTTTCTTGACAACAAAACCCCCTGAGGCCCTAAGCTTGGTTCTATTATTTATGATATGAAGCACTTCATCTACAGGCAAAAGGGAAAAAAAATGAGAATATCTCAATTACACGCCTTCTTTTTTCTTTTTCTGGTCGGATGTGCCGCGAGCCATCAAGTAAGCGCTATCCCCATCTCTGAAAGCTCAGCAACCGCATGGGGAGATACTTCAAAGCATGGGCTGAAGGGTAATGGCGCTGTAGTTGGAGCGCTTGCCGCCGTTGCGGTCACTAATGCCTGGAACCCGGTTGGATGGGCGGCCGGGATAGCTAGTCTCTTCGAAGGCCTCTCAAATAAAGCCGGACTGGATCGTATTCGTCATAATCGCGTAATTCAAACCGGCAACCAATTGGCCCACATGACCAAAAATCTTCACATAGCCGATATGGCACTGGACATTGGGTTTAACTCTCGTGTTGCACAAAAACCGATCCTAGAAGTACTTTACGCATGGCTTGGCTATGATCAATGGGAAAGCTACGGCGCAAGCTACCATATTCGCATGAAATATAATTGGAAGAAGGCGAAAAAAGATCATATCGTTACCTTTGATTCAAACTATCAACCAATCACCGATAAAGTGTCAGCACCAAGTTACCAAGATATTACGCCGCTTATACAGGGAGCTTTGAAGCAAAACGGTACTTTTATTTATATCCCTCGCATGGCCCCCTGCATTATTGCCCCACAAGGTGACAGTGGCGATATGCGCCCAGGCAATATCGCTAAGCATAGTATTACAACGGCCGGCTCATACGCCCTCTACGATCCACGTTATCATCACATTGGAGCGATACCAGCACCGGTAATGCCAAGTAACGTCAACGAAGCACAACTTCCTGATGGCAAAACGGTCGGCATTGTGTATCGCGATGCCGACGGCATTCACTTTAGGCGCTTTGAAGGATGGCAGAATATTGCCCTCCCAATGGTTTCTTCAATGAAATTATGCAAAAACTCTCAAAGCCAAAATTGCAATGGTGGCTTTGTCTATGGGCATCAATTCGAAGAAATCGGCCGAGGCTTAATCACCGCCACCATCAAAGGGCCAGGACCATTAAACATTCTTGCAACCGATCGCTTTGGCTGGGCAAACACTTTTCATGACGGAAAGACGTTCTGCCCCGGCGTATACGTACCAACTCCAGCAATAGGAGCCGATCTCTATCTTTTGTGGAAGCGAAATGACGATAAGGTCGGCTGGTTCAACCATGGACAATCAATGGACCTCTTTCGCTTTAATTGGGGCATAAAAGGATCATCGCTTGATTGTAAACCGGCTGGATTTGCAGCATTTCCCGAAAATGGCAACTGGTGCCATTACACCTATCGAGCAAATATAAAGCCATACCAATACTATGATGAAAACGGCCAATTTCAGAGCCTCACCCTTCCGGGAGCAAACGCCGACCCAACAATCAACGAAAAGCAAGCAAGCCCTATGATTTATCCTGGATCAGCAACACAAGAAGTTGATATGTG
The DNA here is from genome assembly GCA_030917815.1 of Candidatus Babelota bacterium. Taxonomy (GTDB): domain Bacteria; phylum Babelota; class Babeliae; order Babelales; family JAUPTZ01; genus JAUPTZ01. The sequence continues at coordinate 4,151 of JAUPTZ010000014.1, forward strand.
GTTTGCATTCGATCGAACACCGGCCGGCATGATGTACACCATGGGAACCGGTGAACCAGTAACCGAAAATGATTTTGCCAATGACGCGGTCAAGGGATGTATTAAATATCAAAAAAATGTTGTAACAAGCCCCTATCTTAGAAATTTTGCTTTTTCGGCCGATGATAGCACTGCTTACGTGTACAACATAGAATCACGGTATCTCAATCCGGCAAAAAAGTTTTGCACACCACCCTTTCTGCGGGGGAAATTTTTATTCTGGCGCCCAGAATGGGAAGTACAATCACCTGACTCTTTCACCATCACTTTTAAAGCGCGAGGAAAGATCATACACGTAGGACTATCATCAAAGCTATTTAGTGATCGCATAGTAGATGGCGCTCCCTTTAACACCGCCCATGACTATGCGATTCGAGCAAATACATCAGGCGTAATCACCATGGAAAAAAATCTTTCCGGATCGGCAACAATAACTTCAACCGCAGCAACGAACGCGTTTGGACAAAAGACCAATATCTCCGGCAACATCCAACAGCTGCCTCTAAAAGTATCTGGCTCACTTCCTCAAACCGATAGCGAAAGCTATAACGACTACTGGCTATCTTATTCTAATGGAGTGATCTCCTTCGGAACCGGAGCTTCTGCTGGCCAGAACATCGTTGCACAAGGTACCGATTCAACACCGGTAGGCGACATAACTTCGTTCTGCTTCTCAAGCGATATGCGCACCACCGATTACATAGACATCACCGCTGGGCCCTACGGCGCTATTAGCATTCAAGCACCAAATGCAACCCCAGGAACCTACGCCTTCTGGAACCAAGCGCAACAATTTGCCATCAAAGGCCATGGCGCTTTTTGTTTCAGCTATCGTATTGATCCTTCAGCGGCACTCACTCCTGCCACATCAGATGCATCTGCCCCATCAAGCGACTCTAACACTATTGTCATGATAGGACTACACCAAACACTCCCTGCTGCCGGCACAACCCTTATACCAACCTATCAAATTATGCTGGGCACTCATAACAATACCGCCCACGAGATCATAGCAAAATCGAATTCGGTAAATAGCGTGCAATCAGCACCAAATGCCGATGGCATTACCCCACCAATCATTATAACTACCGATCATGAGTGGCACGATATTTGGGTAGCCTATGACAATGGCACCATTGCCTACGGATCGGGCACTAAAGTTGGTCAGAACCTCATGGCGTATTGGCAAGATACCACCACCCCAGTACCTGCAGGATCCCCGATCAAAAACATCAATAGCTTCTCGTTTACCTCCCCAACAAACGCACTCAATTTTCGCTTTAATAATCTTCTAAAATTAGCACCGCACAAAACCTATACAGCACCGGCAAATGGCCTAGCAACGTGGTTGCCGCTCTGGCAGTTCACTACTCCAAACCAAGGGGTCATTACCTTTACCACCCACGGTGCAACCGGAGCCACGCCAACGATAGCGCTCCTCAACATTGCGCAAGCACTGTCATCACCATCGTATGAGATTGTCATTAACGACAACAATACCGCTTACATACGAAAAGAGCGCACCCAGATCAAAGAAACCATCGCCTCACTACAGAGCGCGCAGGTACCTGCTTCAAGCGGCACTACGTATTGGACCGCCTGGCACAACGGCCTCTTCATTCTTGGTACCGGAGCCAACCCACTCGACCTCACTACTATCATACTCAAGTGGCAAGACCCTGCCATTAAAACAGATGGCACCGCTACACAAAAAGACGGCTATCTCCCAATGGTTAAACGATTTGCTCTATGGGCAGCAAACAAGCAGGTCACTTATAAAAACATCACCGTTCTCTCGCCTGACGCTTACGCAGCCACATTCACTGCAGTAAGACAGTCACTTGCTCCAACAGTTACCACCTAGTTAACACCGCCACAACACCGACAAAAGACCCGGACGTCGTAACAGTTAGTCCCCCTTCAGCACTCCCCGCAACTAACCTACCAGTAGTAGCAGCCTCGGCCGCATAACAAGCCCCGCATAAAAATATCGTTGAAATTGTCTAGTCTATTGACAACAAAACGCATTGAAACCATAAACTGCTTGCAAAGTTAGTTCTATCAAAACTATTAATCCCTACGGCAAGCAAAGGGCCCGACCATATGATGCACCGCGTACCAGTTTCATTTACCTTTCTTTTCATCCTATTCTGCGCAAATCCGGTAGTGCTTGCCGATGCAAACAAAGATCAGCTCAATGCAACAACTCAATTAAACTTGACCTTTAATGAGTCACATTTCGCTGCATTAGGTGGCATAAAAACGCGGGCATCCCAAAAACCAATTCTTGAGATTTTGTATGCCTGGACCGGGTTTGATCAATGGGAATGTTACGGAGGTGTCTACCACGCCGACAACAACCACCGCACCATTTTCGACACCAATCAACACCCCATTACTGATACTACCAATGCGCTCTATCAAGACGTCAGCGCAAAAGTTCAGGCCGCTCTTGGTGGCGCTGGGCAACCAGGCATCCTGTACTTACCTCTCGACGTACTCAACCTATCCGCCGATGGAAAAACAGTAGTACAGGGCGGCGCCGGAAGAGCACTCAGTGTTATTGGCCAAAACGGAAACATGACACTCACCGGCTTTAGATCGTGGTGGTGTATCTCTACTCGTCCTATCGATGCCTGGAAAAGCAGTTTTAATAACGATTATTATCGCAAGACCGATCGTTATTGGGCACAAGAGCCACGCAATCAAAAGTGCTCGCTCGCCCCCAGTGCGGCAAATCTGAACCCCGGCGATGCGGTTATGGGTATCGTCTATCGAGATATAGATGGCATACACTTTAGGCGATTTGAAGGATGGCAAAACATTGCATTGCCAATGGTTTCATCGTTCACCTCAGTTCCACGCATTGCTCTCCCGGGTATAGGCCTATCTGGTGACGGCTTAACTGGTGCCGCTGGTGCCTGCTTTTATGGTCACCAATTTGAGGAAATCGGTCGTGGCCTAATTACACTGTCCGTAAGTGGTAGCAACTCGATGAACTTCTTGGCCTTTGATCGATTCGGTTGGGCAAACACTATTGGGACACCAGCTAAAGAGTTCGCTCACGGTATATACGGCCCTCACCAGATTGTAGGTGGTGACATATACTTGCTGTATAAACGAGATGGCAAATCATCCTGTTGGAACGATCGGCGGTCTATCGAACATTTCCGCTGTGCAACAAGCAAATCTGGTACCACCATATGTCGACAACCTGCCGGTTACGCCATTTTCCCGCAAAACGGAGGACTGGGATTGGAGGGTCAGTGGCGCGACGTAATGTCGGCATATCAATACTATGATGAAACAGGCCAGTTTCAAAGAGTAAACCACTGCAGCGGGAATGTTGACCCGGCCTCTGCAAGTGTTACTTTCCCTGGGCAAGGAGATATTTGGTTCGCCTTTGACCGCACCCCAACCGGTATGGTGTATACCATGGGAACCGGCCGCCCAACAAACGAAGATGATTTCAATAACCCTGCCGTGAATAGCAAAGTGCTTTACACATTGACCGATGCAAAAGTAAGCCCGTACCTGAGAAACTTTGCATTCAATTCTGACGATGCCACTATGCAAGTAACAAACATAGAATCGCGTTATCTTAACCCGGCTAAGAAATTTCAAACACCCCCATTCCTCAAGAATAAGTTCTTATTCTGGCGTCCCGAGTGGCAAGCTTCTACCCCAGACTCAATCAGCCTTACCTTCAAAGCCCGTGGTAATAACATTTCGGTAGCTTTCGGCACCAAAAACTACAATCAGAGAATTCCTTCTGGCAGTAGCACCTCATTTGATACATCGTATCAATATGCAGTCAAAGTCGATCTTGCATTAGCAACGGTAGCAATGGAAAAGGGAGATGGAACATCTCTCAATCCATCGACTCCAGTTGGCCTGGCAACGCCAGGCAATGAGGTATACGCCGACTACTGGATATCATATGCAGGCGGCAGGCTGGCTTTTGGTTCAGGAACCGTTGTTGGTGAACGAGTAATAGCGAAAGCAGTTGATCCACGTCCAACACCCGGTATTCAATCCTTCTGTTTTTCAAGTCTTAATCGAACGACCGATTACATCAATATCACGGCCGCTCCTTTTCAAGCGATATTTCAAAACGACCTAACCGATACTCCTGGGACCTACAATCATTGGTCAGAATTGCCAAAATTTGCCGTCAGCGGCAGCGGCGCATTCAGCATTAGTTACGCAAATAACGTACCTAATGACACACAAGCAACGGTTATGATAGGACTCAATGCCGGCACTCCAGCAACCGCAGTGCCAACCTACGAAGTTATTTTTGGCACGAACAGCAACACAGCCCATGAAATTCGCAAAAATAGTACCACTGTCAATACCACTACAATGCCTGCAGCAGATGATGGTACGACGCCATCACTCTTAATTAGTGACAGTAATTGGCATGATCTCTGGATTGCTTATGACAGTGGCACTATCATCTACGGTTCAGGTAATATTGTAGGTCAAAATGTTTTAGCAACGTGGAGCGATCCAGCCACAACAAATGGCATCAATTCATTCTGTCTTGCTACCACATCAAGCTCAGTTAAAATGCGTTTTAATGGCCTTCAAAACTTTGCTTCTCAGCATGCGTACACCGCAAAAGCGGGATCACTTGCCAACTGGCAACCTTTGTGGCAATTCTCTACAGCAAATCAATGCGCACTCACCTTCAACGCCGTTGGAAATCCTACGACAACAAGCGCCCCTGCTCCCGGTGCCGGAGCACAAACACCAGCCGCTGGAAGCACTATTCAGATTGGTTTCTCAAGTAGTGATCGACCAGTGACATCGCCAGTCTACCGTATTGTTATTAACGATACCGACGGAACGGCATACATCGCTAAAGAAGGGGTAAAACAACCTTCAAGCGTTACCTTTTTAACGGCAGCTCAGATGCCACAATTAGCAGCAGCTGCAGACGCACCAACCGCGACTAACTTCAGCGGCATACCATATTGGATCGCATTCCAGGACGGCACATTCCTCGTAGGAACCGGCAGCAATCCGGTCGACTTAAGTTCGCTTATTTTAAAATGGAGCGATTCAACTTTTAACAAAGAAACTACCCCGGCAATTACTCGATTCTCTCTAGCCGCAGCCGGCAATAAGGTAATTTATAATAATATTACCGTCCCCTCGTTCACGCCATTTGCTACCGCTTTCAACACAATTAAAACCGCCCTTCAAACTCAAAGCCTCGTACAAACCGCCTGGGCAGCCGATCAAACGCAAATTAATCTAAAGCTTGCAACCAGCAAGCTCCTGTATTGGGGACCAACGTTACAATTCAATCAACCAGGATCAACCTCTTTTAGTTGCAACGTTCAAAAACAGGATGCTAATGCTCTTACGGTCTATTTTGGTCTTGCAGACATTCTGCCAGGACAAGACAGTAACGCTGCTCAGAAACCGGCCGCTACCTCGCTGCGTGATGCACGATATGTTGTTGCAATTTCCGATACAGGCATCGTTGAAATAAGTGATAATACTGGCACAGTACTCAACACTTCTCCAACAATAAACGGCTTTACTAAGCTAACCGACAATGGTAAACACCTGTTGTGGGTTAATGTTTCTACAGGCACTGCAACTCCTGGACAGCCAACGTTTACGGTTGGAATAGATAGTCTTAGTGGTACTAACCCACTGTATACCTATACACTCGATGCGGCTAAAAAACCGACCGCCCCATTCACGCTTAACTACGTTGGTATTGGGTGTGGAGCCTCAGCTGCAGCTATTACCAACATTAAAACAGATGTTTTTAGCGATCCGACCAATTATACGACTAACGGAACCGGTCAGTTTAACTGGCAAAAAAACTGGACCTTTGCGCAACCAGACCAAGAGCAAATCAGCTTTAGTATCACCGCTCCATTGAATGCGCAAAACGCTAAGCAAAATCTTGTATTTGCTATAGGTCTTGCACCAAGTGCAACAACAACTCCGGGCTCTACAGCACCATACAACAATGCGGCATACGTAATTGTTGTTGATTATACACAGCAAGTAGCGATCTTAAAAACACCTGATATGACCACGCGATTGAATAGTGTCCATTACCCAGATCACAATCCTGATGGAAGCTCACCAATCGCCGCAGGAACAACACCATGCCTGGTAAATCTCAACGATGGCCAACCACATGCGTGTACATTGAGCTATGATCATGGACGTTTACGTTTCAGTATTGCGCCAACAAGCAGCACTGCACCACAAGTCGTTTGGTCATACGTCGATAGCTCACCGATCCCATCTATAAGCCAATTCTCGTTTACCACACTCCAAAGCACTGCATCCATTAGCGCTATTGGCACTCTGGGTGGTCAATCATTGAACACTATCGATCAGGTATTTGCTAATCTGCTTACCACACTATCCACTACTCCATCAAATGCAATTACTCAGTTAAACGCTGCTATAGCACAGCGGTTACATGTTGCCGATGCGTCAAGTGCTAATTTCTTTATTGCCAATGTTGTCAATGTTCTCACCGCAAACGCTGAGTTGTTCAATGACGCCGATCGAGCAAAAATTGTAAGCTCACTACAACCTACTATCTACGAAACCAGTACATTTTCTAGCACACAAATTGCCTCAATAAACGCGTGCATTAATAGCATGACCGTTCCGCTTAACTGGGCGACCATCATTACTAGTTACTACACCAACACTGCCGCGACACAAGGCAGCACAACACAGCAAAATCCGTTAGCCGCCATATTTAATCCAACCGGCGCAACCACACCGGCGCTCCCAACCCCGCTTGCTGCAACCGATCCTCGCCGCGCATTGTTCATGTACAAAATCGCTAATTTGACTACTCTTTCTGCCGCAATACAATCGCAACCGAGTGTGTTGACCAATATTCAAGCGCTGAGCAATGCTTTCATACCATATGCCGCCGCCCTCACACCGGCCGAACAAAAAACCATTACCGCTCTTACCGGGCTTGCTTCTACGAGCGCAATTCTGTCAAACACACAGGATCCAGCTTCGATTCTTGCATTGCTGCCAACGTTAGTAGATCGCAATCAACAAATAGCAGGACTACAAGGGCTGCTTTCAGCTCAGTATAACGCACTAGCTAATCCTTCAATCACTAATCCGTTGCCAGCGCTGACAACGACACCAAACGGCGGCCAATGCCAAGCAGTTATAGATCTGCTCTATTCTATTGCCAATAGTCGTGACGAACTTACCAGCGATGGATCAAAAAATCTTGCATCGGCACTAAAGTTTGCACAAGCTCTCTCTAGCCTTAGCAATCGCGCCACCAGTAGCGGCACAGAGGCTAATGGGCTCCCAACAACTCCGGTCAAGTTGAGTGATATTCTAACACTCTCAACCGCACCAATAAATTTTTCTGTAGTGGTAAAGAAGCTCACCGATAAAATAGGCACTATCACTTTAGCTCCAAGCACTGACCTAGGACGTCAAGCCTACTTCAACTTGCTTTCACTCATCCCAACATCAACGGCTAGCATGCTGCCGGCCGACCTTAATGGGTTAGTTACCAGTATCATAACACCACTACAAAACACTCCGCTCACTTCAAGTGAAAGCGGAGTGCTAACACAGTTGTCCGCGTTCATCACAAGCAACGTTGGCAACATCAATAAGATCCTTGCAAACACGCAAGATCCGGCAAGCATTCTTGCTTTAATTCCGACGCTAACAGACATGGCACAACAAACAACAGCGCTTCAAGGGCTATTGAATGCTGTGCGTAATGGTACCGCCGCAAATCCTGCGCCAATACTTACTCCTGCGCAATATCAAGCTATTATGAATCAGCTCTGTGTAATTGTTGGAAATCGAGATGAACTTACCCTAGACGGACTTAAGAATCTCCTATTAACGCTGCAAATAGCAAAAGCAACGGCGACACTAAATACTTTAAGCGCGGTTGACACAAATAATATCAGTGGGCAAGGTACCGCGACAAAACTCACTCTGGATAACCTCATAAATCTTCTATCCACACCGGTTCCTTTTGCAAATCAGGTAACAAAAATAGTAAGCAGAGTGAACGGTATCATTATCCTTCCAAGTACCGATCCGATCCGCCAAGCATTCTTCCAGTATCTTGCCTTAGTAAGCAACACCGCCGCTGCCATGGGCCAAGATGACCTTGCAAAACTCAGTACCAAGGTCCTCGTACCATTACAAAGCACACCGCTTGCCTCCGATGAAAGCGCTATTGTAAAACAAGTCATAGACCTTGCGGGTAATACATCGGCCATAAACACCAAAATTTTAAATAATATTCAAGATCCTGTCGCATTAATCGCATTACTTCAAACACTGGTTTCAACACCTCTACAAGGAACCTCTGATGCGCAAATTGCAGCTATCCAAGCTTTATTAACAGCGCAGCGTAATGCGACACCAACGGCACCAGTTACCCCTCTAACCGCAGCGCAGTACCAAAGTATTATTAATTTCCTCTACCTCATCGCGCTCAATCGTGATGAGCTAAGTAGCACTGGCCAACAGAATTTGCTCTTAACTTTGCAACTTGCAGCGGCAAATTCTAGCCTAAATAAGTTGAAAACACAGGGAACTACAACTCCGTTCTCCATCAGCGACATCACCACCTTAGCAAACACCGCAATCAGCTTTACCAACCAACTTGCGAAGCTTACTAAAGCAGTAAGTGGCATTTTGGTATTGCCAAGTACCGATACTGCTCGTCAAGCCTACTTCCAATATCTTTCTAGCTTAACCAGTTCAAATGTTACGATGCTGCCTGCCGATCTTACATCGTTAGTGAACAATGTTGTCGTTCCATTACAAAAAACGCCACTTAGCTCAACTGAAGCGGCTATTCTTGGCCAGCTGGTCTCAACAAGCTCTAATACTTCTGCGCTTAATAATAAGGTACTGACAAACGTACAAGATCCAACATCGATGCTGACTCTCCTTAAGACCCTTGCCGTAACACCATTACAAAATACTCGTGATGCACAAATAAATGCGCTGCAATCATTATTAACAGCACAACGAAACGCTACGGTAAGCGCTCCAGCTGCGCCAATATCAGCATCACAATATCAAGATATTATTAATCTGTTATTCGTAATCGCTAACAACCGTGATGAGCTGAGCGCTGATGGCCTACAAAGCTTGTTGCTTACTCTGCAACTTGCCACGGCGACTACTAGTTTAAGTGGATTAAAAACAACACCGTCCGGTACCACAAGTGATCCACTAGTTGCTCTCCTCCCTAAAACGGCTTTCCCTCTTATTGCTACCACTTCCTCATCAACCACACCAACCGATATTACCTCATTAGCTAATGCCCCAATAAGCTTTGCCTATCAGGTCACTAAATTAACCAATGCGGTAAAGAAAATAATTCTACTGCCAAGCAGCGATCCGGTTCGCCAAGCCTACTTTCAGTATCTTGCCGGACTGACAAACTCAACGATCAGTATGACGCCAGCCGATCTAACAACCTTAGCAACTATGGTCATTGTGCCCCTTCAGAAAACACCTCTCGGCGCAGATGAAGCCGCAATTATTAATCAATTGATCGCCATGAGTAGCAATACCTCTGCCGTAAACAATAAAGTGCTCTCAAATGTACAAGATCCAACCTCAATGATTGCATTGCTGAAAACGCTCGCACCGCTAACCTTGCAAAATACCCGCGATGCGCAAATAAATGCTATTCAAGCATTGTTGACTGCACAACGTAACGCTACTGCCACCGCGCCTGCAGCACCAATTTCGGCAACCCAATATCAAGATCTTATTAACCTATTATATCTCATTGCCTACAACCGTGATGAACTAAGCACCGCCGGTGTACAAGCGTTATTGTTAACTCTACAACTCAGTACGGCGAATACAAATTTAAGCGACTTAAGAACAAGCTCGAATCAAGGCACCGATCCTATACTTTCAGGAATGCCAACCATTCCTGTAGCAATTAGTGACATAACAACGTTGGCAACTACGCCAGTGGTCTTTACCTATCAAGTTACAAAATTAGCCAAAGCCGTCAATGCTATTATTCTACTACCAAGCAGTGATCCAGTACGCCAGGCATATTTCAAATATTTAGCCGGCATTGTCAACTCAACAATAAGCATGACTCCAAACGATTTAACTAATTTAGTTAACCTAGTTATCGTGCCATTCCAAAAGACACCGCTCAGCCCAGATGAAACAACTATTATGAATCAACTGATTGCCATGAGCAGTAATACCTCTGCCGTAAACAATAAAGTGCTCTCAAATGTACAAGATCCAACCTCAATGATTGCATTGCTGAAAACGCTCGCACCGCTAACATTGCAAAATACCCGCGATGCGCAAATAAATGCTATTCAAGCATTGTTGACTGCACAACGTAACGCTACTGCCACCGCGCCTGCAGCACCAATTTCGGCAACACAATATCAAGATCTTATTAATATATTGTATATTATTGCCTACAACCGCGATGAACTAAGCACCGCCGGTGTACAAGCATTATTGTTAACACTACAACTCAGTACGGCAAACACAAGCTTAAGTAACTTAAAAACAAGCGCCAATCAAGGTAACAATACCGACCCTATACTCTCACCAATGCCAACGGTACCTGCCACAATCAGTGACATAGCCGCCCTGGCCAGTTCATCATTAGTGTTTACCTATCAAGTTGCAAAACTAGCTAAAGCAGTCAATGCTATTATTCTACTACCAAGCGGTGATCCCCTACGTCAAACATATTTCAAATACTTGGCCGGTATTGTTAGCTCACCAGTCAGCATGACTCCAGATGATTTAACGAACCTTGTCAGCTTAGTTATTGTACCATTCCAAAAAACACCACTCAGCACCGATGAAGCAGCTATCATTAATCAACTGATTGCCATGAGCACCAATACGTCTGCTATTAACAATAAAGTACTCTCAAACGTACAAGATCCAACTTCAATGATTGCCTTACTCAAGACGCTCGCACCGGTTACACTGCAAAATACTCGTGACGCTCAAATAAGTGCTATACAGGGCTTATTAAATGCACAGCACAATGCAACGGCAGCAAATCCAACCACACCGGTTACCGCTGCACAATATCAGGATATCTTCAATATTTTATACCTCATTGCTCTGAACCGCGACGAATTGAGCACTGCCGGCGTGCGCAACCTGTTGCTCACTTTACAAGTAGTGAATGCACTCCCACCGCTTGCAGGGTTACAAACACGCTCAACAGCCACTAAGCCATCAACACCACCATCGGCCGATGATCTAATCACAGCCTTGTTGCCGTCAACTCCGGCAAAATTAAGCACAATAACAGCCCTTGCAAATACACCGGTTGATTTTACTGATCAAGTCGCAAAACTCACTAAGGCCGTAAGCGCTATTGTCGTCCTCCCAAGCACCGATGCTACACGTCAAGCCTACTTCCAATACCTTGCTGGCTTTACCACCTCAAGTGTAACTATGGAACCGGCCGATCTTACTATTCTCGTAAACAATGTCCTTGCACCGTTACAAAAAACGCCACTGAGTGATAGTGAAACCGATATCATTACTCAGGTCGTAGCTATGTGCAACAACACCTCTGCCGTAAACAATAAGATACTGGCCAATACCCAAGATCCAGCCGCCATAATTGCATTGCTCAACACACTTTCACCAACATCGCTTCAGACCAATCGTGATACACACGTAAATGCCTTGCAAGCACTCTTAACTGCACAAAGAAATGCAACCGCGAGCGCCGGTTCAGCAAATCCCGTTCAACCGCTGAGCCCGGCACAATACCAAGCCATTATAAATCTCTTATACCTCATTGCTATTAACCGTGATGAACTTAGTATAAATGGCCAAAAGAATCTCTTAGTAACCTTACAGCTTGCAAACACAAATCCCGCTCTTGCAAATCTTAAGACCTTATCAACTTCTACAACAGCAACACCTTCAAATCCACCATCACCTGAAGATATCATTGCAACACTGTTACCGTTGAAACCGGCAACAATCGGTGACATTCTCACCATTGCCGGTACCGCAATTGACTTTGCTAATCAGGTAGCAAAGGTAAGCAAGGCGGTGAATACTATTATTACGCTGCCAAGCACCGATCCTATCCGTCAGGCCTACTTCCAATACTTGACCACCCTCGCGGCCTCAACGCTTCCTACACAATCGGCCGATCTTAAGGCTTTGACTAATAATGTTGTTACACCACTTACTGCAACACCGCTTACAACGGCCGAAAGTAATACACTCGCACAGCTTACTTCTATGATAGGCAGTGCAGCCACTGCCAGTGCGCTCTTTACTACTCAGTTATTGAGCGGTCAAAACACTATAGCCAACTTGACCGATTATATTGCTATGCTCGCAAACATGCTGAAAAACAAAGGGGTTTCAACTATATTTAATCCCGGTGATTTTGATACCTATGTAGCACAGCTCGAATATGTTGTTGATAGCCGAGAATTGTTACAAGCGCAGCCCGATGCTTCTGGAACCATAAATCCATCGGCTCAAAAAGCGGCAAAGGCTACTATTCAAACGCTCACTAATCTCTTGCAGCTTGCTCAACTGGCTCCTGAACTAGCGTCACATCAAAGTGACCTTGCAACCTTACTCACACAAGCAACGAGTGATTACCAATTCGCTGATCGTATTGCCTACGGTAAGGTAGAAATTGCAAATCTTATGAAGCGTCGTCAAAACAACCCAAATCCAACGGTTGATTATTTCTATAATCGCTTAGTCAGCAAACTGCAAATACTCTCTAACGCTCCTGGTATAAAGACAACAGACAACTTCAACGACCTTGAAGCATCAATACTGAATCCTTTGATAAGCTTGACCACCGACCCAACACAAGCAGCCCTTCTTCAGTCGCTTCACGACACTATTGAAGCAAGTAAACAATCAATTCTTGAACAGCAAAAGACCTTTATTTACCACTTCAATGCGGCTGTAGCACAACAAACAAATACCAGTTTATATATCAGCATGTTGCAAACCATCATAACGAACGAACGCAAAGGGCTCATTACGTTTGATGAGACGTCATCGTCCACGACAAGCAGCGGCGCGGTACAAAGTCATGTTCCTGATAGCACTACCTTCTTCAATGCATTGACTACTGCCGTTGCGCAACGCGACATTCTATCGGCAACCGATTGCAGCAATTTAGCAACAGCGATTAACTATGCTTTGTATAGTGATGTTTACACCGCACGCGCCGATCTGCAACCGAAGCTACAAATGCTGTACACACAGGCATCAACCCCAATAGCGTTTGCCGACCGTGTGACAACGTATGCAACTAAAGTATCGTCAATCTTGAAGCTCCTCCCTACCGATCAAGATCGCGTAAACTACTTCACCGTCCTCAGTACCTTATCAAGCGCACCGGGCAATCTCACTACCGATTCACTCAACAAGTTGGTCAATACTATTATGACTCCTTTGAGTGCCAGCCCGTTAGCTTCAAATGAACAAAGCATCATTACCGCGCTGCAACAATTCGTTGCTGGTGCACAGACTCAGGTAAAATCGGCCGCATACCAAATGAGCCTATTGCCGTTGGTTGCTGATTGGGGTGTCGTCATCAGCACGCTGCAAACAATGCTCAACAACAAAGGCATCTCGGTCATTTTTGCAAGTGAAGACATCCAGCTCTTCATCAACGCACTTACCATGCTTGTCAATAACCGTGAGTTACTCCAAGTAAATACCAGCACACAATCAAGTGTTACCACTGCTGCAGGACAATCGGTACTCATACAAAACTTAATAACACTCTTGCGCACTACCGAACTAGCTGCTGAATTCACTGCATCAAAAACAACCCTTGATCAGCTTATTGCTGCTGCAGGAACCGACCACCTCTTTGCCGATCGCATTGCCTACATGCAAACAGAAATAGCCACAATGACCCCGATACAGCAAAAGAATAGTAATGATCCTATGCTACAAATTATGTTCGATCGTATGATAGCCAAACTCACTATCATTCTTAATGCATCAGGCCCAATGACCTCATCATTATTTGATACTCTTGATGTAGGCGTAATCACACCACTTCTTGCATTAGTCGATACCGATGCTCGCCGCCAACAAATTCAAGCGGTTCGTTCAACGATTCAATCAAGCAAAGCCACGGTACTCCAACAGCAAGCAACATTTACCTACCAATACAACTTGGCCCAAACACAAGCGGCAAACCCAAGCATGTATGTTAATATGCTGCAAGGAATTATTAACGGTCAACGTCAAGGCACTATCACCTTCTCTGGTAGTGATGCTCAAACATTTATTACTGCCCTTACCACAGCGGTAAAAACAAGAGACAACTTGAGCGATAGTGATACAACAGCTCTGATTAACGCTATTAATTACGCCCTATTTAGCGATGTCTACACCAGTAACCAGGCGTTCCAAAATACTCTACAACAACTTTTAACAACGGCAAGTACACCAATTCCATTCGCTGATCGCGTAGCAACGTATAGCGCAAAAGCAAAAAGCATTATTGCGATTAAAGATTCAACCGATGCGACTCGCGTTGCGTACTTCAACTGCTTACAAGCACTTCCTGGTGCACCAGGCGTTCAAACAACCGACTCACTAACGCTCTTACAAAACAGCGTTATCACGCCGTTCACTTCAAGCCCAATGAGTCAAAACGAACAAACCATCATAAAAGCATTACAATCGTTTGTTACCACCGCACAAACTACGATTAAAACCGCTACCTATCAGTTAGCGGCACTGCTCTCAGAACCTGATATCAGTAAATATCTTGCCGGCCTTCAAGACCTTCTCACCCGCAAAGGTACGTATTTCACCTTCGTACCAACTGATTATACAAACTTTGCAAGCCAAGTAGCGTACATAGTGAATAGTCGAGAATTACTCGATACTCGTGGATTGAATGCAGCTCAGAAATTAGTAACAAGCACTCAAGCAAGCGCCGATTTCTCAACACTTTCGACAACATTGAAGCCACTTGCTACTCAAATTACACAGCCATTCTACTTCAATGATCGAGTAACATGGATGATTACCGAAATTCAACAAATTGTTAGCCGCTCACCAGCGGCAACCGATCCTATGTTGATCCGCTTTATTACGAAATTAGGCCTACTCTTGAATGCGCCACAGATTAATACTACCGACCAACAATTCAGCGACCTTCAAGCAAAAGTCCTTACTCCTCTTGGAGCACTCAATTTAAGTCCGGATCAACAAACGCAAGTACAAACATTAAGCAACCAAATCCTTGCGCTCAAATCGCAAGTGCTCCTAACCGCAACAACATTTCAATATCAATTTGGGCTTGCGCAGGCACAACTGGCAAATACCGATGCTTACTTAGATATTCTGACCTCCATCATGACCAAGCATCACTCCGGAGAACTCACCTTTAGTGGTAATGACAACGTTACTATGTTAAAGGCGGTCCAAGACCTTGTTAACAACCGCGACATATTAAGCAAGGCTCAGATAACCATTGTACAAGCATTGATAACCTATTGTGGTGCAAGTTCGCTCTATCAGGACCAGGCAAGTCAAACAACATGCCTCAACTTAATGCAACAGCTCGCGCAGCCAATTCCACTGGCACAATTAGTTGCTAAGTATTCTAGTCAGGTTAAATCGATCATCTTCTTATCGTCAGACGATCCTGCACGTACCCTGTTCTTTACGCAATTAGGAAACATGGCACAATCAACCGATAGCGTACCACCAACATTAATAACACAAATTAATAATACACTGATCACTCCATTAAATTCGGCAAATCCAAGCTTCAACGAGCAAACGGTTATTAAAAACCTTCAATCGTTTGTGGCAGGCGCAACACAAAAAGCGCAATCGGTAAGCAACTTGTTGCAAATGGCTGATGATAGCAACCCTGCACTGATTGATTATGCAAATGCAGTAGCCGGCATTATGCAACAAAAAGGCTCTCCGCTTACGTTTAGCGATAGTGATACGACCAACGCGCTTGGTGCCTTGGCCTATGTAAGCGCAAGCAGAGAGTTGTTAAGCGCCGACCAAATTAAAACAGTCCTACAACTGATTAATCGCATCCAGTGGCTTGGGACATTTAAGGACAATGATGCGCAATTGCAATCGATACTTGCAGATTTAAACACCATTCATTTGTTTCAAGATCGTGTCAACTATGCATCGCAAGAACTCAAGGCTTTAATGGCGAGTAACGCTAATCCGGCCGGCAATCGCATGGCCCGATTAGTCTTGAAGTTAAGCACTGTTCTATCGGCAACCGGTCCTGCCGTCGCAAGCGATTTCAATACCTTGCAAAATACACTTACTCAGTTGCAAACGTTAGCTTTGCCCACAGCGCAAATGCAAACGGTTACCAACTTGATCGCACAAGTAGCAGCAAGCCAAAGTTCCATTCTTGCGGCTCAGCAAACATTTGCTTACAACTACGCGCAAGCACAACTCATTCAAAACAATCTGCCCAACTATATCCTTGCACTAAAAAACATTATTTCATTAAAGCGTCAAAATCAAATGAACTTTGATCCTGCCGACTACGCCACTTTTGTTAATGCGTTAAGCGCCGTAAGCGCTAACCAAGACGCAATGACTACAGCCGACATCAGCAACCTCAAAGACGCTATCAACTACACCTATTACAGTGCCGGATTCACTACGTATCAACAAGCACTGACCGATCTGTACAACACATTGAACACACCACCAACATTTGCGCAACGTGTTGGTCAGTATGCGGCTCAAATTTCGGCCATCCTTCAACTTGACGGTGCCGATCCTAAACGCATACAGTTCTTCGCCAATATTCAGTTCATGCCAAACCTACAGGGCAGTGGTAATATAGCCGACGTACAAAACTTTATTACCAGCATGTTAACTCCACTACAAACAACGCCGTTAAATCAATCTGAACAAGCAGTCGTTGCAACGTTGGCTCAATTTGTAGCAAGCGTACAACAAAAGGCAACGGCCCTCTCTTACAACCTTACCCAGCTCGCTACTCAAGTGAGCGCGGCCCAAAATGATACAACACAAGATCCAATGTCTGTCATGGTTAGCGGTCTAAACACTATTCTGACTCAAATAAATGCCGGCACCATTAAGCTTGCCGGCAACGATTATCAATCGCTGCTAACGGTTGTATCAGGTTTGGTCGACAACAGAGAGCTCTTTACCGCCGCTGAAGTCACTCAAGTACAAAGCATTCTTCAGTCGATGCAGTTCAATGCTGGCTTTGCTGCCTTCAAAGATACGCTCGGCACTCTCTACACCAACGCCGCAACACCACTCACTTTCGCCGATCGTGTTGCTAAATATGTGACAAATTTCCCACAAATAAATAATACGCCAACCGGCGATCCATCAAAAGGTCAGTTCATTACCATGGTATCTTCAATATTCAATGCTCCAGGCACTATAACCAACGATCTTCTCACTACGCTGCAAAACCAAGTAGTTAATCCAATTAAGTATGGCAACTTCAGTGATGATCAAAAAGGTAAAATGAGCCAGGTCATAATGCAACTCACGGCACAGCAAAACACCCTAAATAGCTTCAAATATCGATTTACGCAAGCACAAAATGAAGTAACGCCTCAAGCGTACTATGCCGACCTTACTCAAATGATTAATGACTTAACCGCAGGCACCTTAACGTTTGCCGCTAACGACTTCAGCACGTTCTTAAGCGAACTGACAAATCAAGTTGCCTTGAGACCAATGACGCCAGATACACAATCTTCAGTGTACAGCCTGGTACAATTGGTTAAAACAGCTCCAACGTTCGCTACTCGTGCCGATCTCGTAAGCACTATCACGCAACTTATGAGTCTGCTTAATACCCCGGTTGATCCATTGGTACGCATTAACTATTTTGAACAAAACATCATGGTAATGCTTGGTCAACCAATAACTAGTGGCCAACGACAACAATTCTTTGTACGTCTCGGCCAATTTAGCTCTGAGCTGACCAGCCTCACTGCCGATATCCTTGCACAACCAACCGTACAACAAGCTTTACAACAATTGGCAACAACACTCAATCAGGATGCTCAATCAAGCAATGCACAATCAAATGAACAAATATTAATGACCTCTGTTGCACGACAATTACAAGACATTTCCGGTACGACTGCCGCAACTCTTGTACCTACCGTAGCAACAACAACCGGACTCACTTCGGGTGGAGTACTACTCCCTACAACTATTCCACAAACAACTCCTACCACATCGCGGGCCTATACCCGTGCTCCGGTAAGCCGTTTTGCTCGCTAAAATATAAGAAAGGATTATGATGCAAAAAAATTGGTTCTTGCTACGTCTGATGCTCGGAGTAGGATCTCTTGTATTATTGAGCACTCCCGCATCATTTCCGGCGTCGGTGCTACCGCTGTCATCGGCTACTATTGTTGATACGGTCCCAGACCAATTTGTATGGGCTAACGCCTACAAAGCCCCCACGGCAGGTTCCGTTATTCTACAAACCCAAATTATAAACGGACCAACACTGAGCAGTGATCCTTTCATCGTCATTGGACTCAGTGAGAACAATGCCACAACCCCGGCTTATACGGTTAACATAAGTTACGAAAGTTCATCTCTGACGTATAAGATTTTTGCAACAAAACGAACCGGCCTAAGCGGTCCACAGGGAACTGCAATAATAACACAAGCAAGTGCTCAAGCAATCTGGAACTACCTAGAAACCTGGCGTACCACAAGCACAGGCCAAAGTTTCACTCTTCAATATCAGAATGGCAGTTTGCTGCTTTCCGGAACCAATATTTCACTGTGGGGATGGCAAGATACGGCAACCCCAATTCCTAACATTACTCAAGTAGTACTCAGCAGCTCACGTACCGTGCAACGATTCATGGGCCCCAGTGTCACCAGTAGTTTTATGACACAGCCAGCAAATACTTCAACCTACTTGCCGCTCCCCACAACCGACGCAGCATTGATTTGTTTTCAGGCAAACTCATTGCCAACATCCCTCACCTGTTCACTTGCACAACGTGTAACTGATCAGCCACAATATACGGTACTTTTCGACACTACTGATGGTATCCATACCACGCTAACTCACCGCATTACAACACCAACAGTCGGTAGCGATATTCCCAACTCTGGTGGTTCATATGATGCAACAACACAGCTGGTACCAGCCGCGACGCAAACCTATTATTTGTTATATTCACCACAGACCGGTAATAACACCGTTATGTTCGGGCTTGTAAACAGCGCCCAACAACTACAACCGCTACTCTCATGGAGCAATCCTAAAAAAATGAGCGATGTCATGGCACTTTGTATCGTCCAAAGCAATGTCGCGCTTTCTAATTTTACCGTTCAAAATATTACGCTCCCTCAGTTTACATTCCAAGGCGCGATCCAATCCCTACCAAATTGGACCGGAACTCTTGGTCTCCAGCAACAAGGATCAACCTATACCGCTTCGGGTCTCGCAAAAAATGCAGCCTATGCACCTGGTGCAACCACGTGGAATTATCCCCTTGCATTCCCGGCAGACGATACCGCGGCGTTACAGTTTAATCTCCAGCTGACACAGCCAACAAAAGTATTAGAAAATGGGGCTATCATTCTTTTTGGCACTCATGCACAAGATTTACCTGCTTATGGCATTGCCCTTGAACCAACAGCTTCAGATGGCACAACAACTACCTATAACTCAGGCGCCCCGGGAGCGCGCATCCGCGCTTACTCACTCACCGATAGCGGAATACAAGATATCGGCACTCCAATCGTACTCACCGGAACTACGCTCCAGGATACGTATCGCATTGTGTATCAAAAAATTAATGGTACTGATGCTTCAATAAGCATCTATCAAATTGGTTCAACAAAAAACAAATTAGGAAGCATTACCATTTCGGGTGCACGTACCGGCATACATTATGCAGCGCTGAGCTGCTCACGAGAGCTCGTTACCTACTCTAATGTTGCCATTTCAGCACCAAGCAGCGATGAAGCAATGCAGAGTCCGGTAGGATTCGGAACCCTTGCGGGAACAGCCGGCTCTGGAACCAGCGGCGCCACAAGCGCCGGAAATACTACCACGGGCGGGAGCAATCCTGCGCCGGCTACTACCGATCAGACACCTGCCAATTCAGGAGGCAGCACTACTGGCGGTACCAGCTCAAGTAGCGGTAGCACAGGTGGTGGTGCTAGCTCCGGCGGGAGTAGTTCAGGTAGCACCGGTTCAGGAAGTACGTCACCAACGGCCGCACCGGCAATAGCTGGTGGATTTGACACCTCAGTACTAAACTCAGTAATACACGTGGGCCCTCTAGATCCGTCCGATCCTAACCGCATCAGAAGGCTTCCTCCACAAGATTTAGATTTTGACTGGAATACATCGGCTCTCACTAAAACAATTGATCTTACGAACGGCTTTACGCTTGAAACAAAAATGAAATTTGATGACAACGCAAGCAGTAATTGTCTTGCTATTGGGTTTTCGCCAAGCACGGTTAACACGACACAAATGTGTCGTTTCCGTGCTCAAGGAAGCACAACTGCCGGTTTTGCGGGCGCGGCACAGCTACTCCTCGTAACACTTAATTCGTCTGGTGTATCATTTATACAATTCATGCCATCCCCAGCCGGAACCACATCTCAAATCGTTAATCAAGCAAGTAGCACACAGTCGGGCACCGGCTCATCTCATACGCTCTGGGTAGCCTGTGCACGCAAAGATTTGACGCTGACCATTACAGTAGGCATCGATACTCCTCTTAATAATGCCCCAATCTATTCATGGCGTACTACCGCGACCGATGCTAATAGCATCTTAAGCAAGATTGCACTCAGCTCTTGGGCAACCAACGTTACCTGCTCAGATATTCAGCTGAAACCATACGTTGCGCCAAGCCAAGCCGATACCGCGCCACAAGCGGCTGCCGATCCAAATTCTGAGATAAATAACATCAATAAATCGCCACTCCAATATACATGGAATCTCGGCAATACACCCCTTAATCCAAACGGCATTCTTGATCCTGCAGGTGGTGGATATATAACAGGATTGGTAACGGTAACCGCACTAAGCCCAACCGACCCTGCCGCCTTCATGATTGGATTTACCAGCAACACAAGTAATACACAATCGATGCAAGATCGAGGACACGCAATGTTTCCGGGAGCGGAATATAACATTCAAGTACAAATAACGGCGGCCACCGGTTATGTATCCATTCGTCGCCCATCAGCATCAGGCGATTCACCGTTTGATAACCCGCTCGCATTCACCGAACTGTTGCCACTGACTCAATTAAAAGCAGGTACGACAAGTTACCCTACCTATAAGCTTTGGGCACGCTATACCCCAAGTGGCACAACAAGAATATTTGATATGGGCATCACAAGCCCAACCGACACCACCGATATCAACGCGCTAACCCCATTGTGGACATGGACAGAAAGCGACGTTGCTGCGTCTCGGGCCGCATTACAATATGCAAGCATTAGTTCATGCAAAACCGGCTGCACTATTACCAAAGTAGCGGTGACTCCGAACAAACCAGGAGCAATAAAATCAGGAACCACCTCGGGAGGCACCACAAACAATGGTACGCCTGCTACCTTTGATGGCACAATCAGCACGACAAACATGCCAAAATCTGATCAATGGAACCTATATGCTTACCAAATAAAACCAGGAACAGAGCATAAAATCACGGCTAGCGGATCGGCAACATCACGAATCGTACTTGCATTTAATCAGAACGTACCCGGCAGTAGTACTACACCGCCGGCTTTTACCGCACTTATTACCGCAAGCGGCATAACGGTGTATGATGCAACCGGAAAAAGTCAATCTACAAGCGCCGATCCACTTCTTGGGGCATTACAAACGACAACCACCGGATACTGGGTTCGCGCAGATAACACTTCATTCTCCCTCGGGGGATATGCAGCCGATGGTGTAACTGAAACATCACCATACGTCTCTTGGACCGACAGCTCTTTTAGTACTGCAACCTCTTGGTATTTCACCTATGGTGCCACCAGTGACGCGACGGTGTCATATATGGGTGGTATTATAACACCGGGAACAACAGCCACCGCACCGTCACCGGTAAGGCGCAGTACACAGCGCCAGGCGGTTACTAGTCGCATCAGTGGTGAACAAAGCACACCAAGCGTAAGTCGTTCTTTTAGCAGTAATCGAATCGACGGGCAGCAATACCGACTTAACAATCGATCGCTCGCCAGTGCAGGATAATGCTAATCGGAGAGGAAAAAATGCTTGCTATTTTTATGCAGTTGCGTAGACTTTCCGACTCTCACTCAAAAAGGGGGGCTATAGCTCAGTTGGTAGAGCGCATGAATGGCATTCATGAGGCCACCGGTTCGAATCCGGTTAGCTCCACCAGCCTTCGCCCTTTCGCCGTCGTCAGACTTGGCGAAAGGAGGCTCCGGCTGGCTGCGCCGCTCAAGGCAGCAGACTGGTGGAGTGCGAAGGCGGTGTCCGCCGCGTTAGTCCGCCGTAGCTTTATGCGTAGGTGGATAGCTGCGAACGAGCAGCGCAGGAGGATCATGCAGTGAGCACACCACGTCGCTTCTCCCTCATCTTTATCAAATTAACTTTTTTCTTTTCTTTTCTCGGTTTTTCAACGCTTAACTTGGTCGCCACTTATGGCCCGCTAACCGGTCTTTATTTGAGCGCTTTGTGCTGGACCGTATATGTAATGTGCTTGCCTTTTTTTGGCGGTGGCATCCTGTTTTATCCACTCGCACCAATTGTTGGGTATCATCCCGATTATGTGTGGGAGGCAGCGGCCTGGATTGTAAGCATCGGTCTGCACATCTTCACACTGCTCACTAATCCGGCAATCTATGAGAAAACATCGGTTACTCACTTTATTTACTGGAGCATACGGCATCCTTACCCGTATTGGATCATTTTTATTGCGGCTGCATTACCAACTATTGCAACATGGCTCTATAAAACACACCGAATTCCGGCTCGTGCTTTTTGGTACTATCAGCTTCGCTTCGCACTCGCCATTATTGCCTTAGTGCTCTTGTTTGCCATCGCACTCAAAGACATCATTATTTTAAGCAACATCCACGCATAAAAAAGGCCGCCTCTAACGAAGCGGCCTTTTTCGTTCTGGTGCTACAAAAACATTTTTAGAGCAGTCCCACCATTTTCTTGAATTCATCACGAATCAGAGCGGAGGAAAAGGTACTTCCATCCGTAAGGGCTCTCACCACACCTTGCCGCGCAAGAAGACGCAGGCATTTTTCGGTATGTACCATCGAATGGCTACGAACAAATGAAATTTTATCAGATGAACGTTGATACTCAGGCAATTCATCAGATGCAGCGTTGGCCCATTCCCGTCTTAAAGAAGCGCTCGCTCTTGCAACAAAGTCCTCGGCTCCACTATTGATCCATTCTTTATCCCCGCTCGTAAGAGCAAGTAAGATAGGTAGATTACCACTTTTACGAGAACACTCATGGCACAACGTCGCACTGTCTTCTGAAGAAACTTTGTAATCCTCCAGCCATGTACCAAAAGCTTTTATGGCCCCCACCCATAGCTTCTCATACACTGCATACGCGGCACAGAACTCGGCAGGAACATGCTCAGCAAGATCGGCACACACCGAATGCAAACAATCCAGATAAATAGTCTGTAATGCATCAAAGTGACGTATTGAATCGTATATCTCAGGCGCTCTGTCTTCAATAGAATCAGAAGATGTACTAGTCATTAAAGTAGGGATCAAACTTCCATGCCTTCCCATCGCCAAGATAAATGCCCGACCATCAGCCCGCACATTCCATTCATGATTCTGTATTGCATCAAGAAACGCTTTCATTACATCATAACCAGCGCTAGTTGTTGTAATGTCCGTCATAACCTCACCAACTCCAATCAGCACACTTAACAAGCCTCCTCGATCGCGACTAAAGCACAATTTCCTGCACTGTTCGTGCCACTGGAACCACTTTTCCTTACGCTCCTCATCAGACACGAAAAGAACGCTGACATCCTCGGCCCGCTCCCTGCACTCGAGATAATCAATGCAAAACGGAACCACACGCAAAGCCTGATGAGAAAATAGGCTTAAATCAGACTCTGTTTTTTTCAATGTGTCAGGGTGCCTAAGAAAGTCCATAATTTCTTCATCAGACTTCGAGGCAATCAGATCAAAATTAAGATCAAGAAGGACCCTCACAGCCGCCATCGTCTTCCTCTTAACAGCACTCGCTTCAGCAGGAGTCTTAATGCTCACCATTAACGGCTTAAACCCGACAGTTACATGCGATGCTGCCGCCTCTGATGCCCCAGCAGTCATAACGAGACTCAGCCCCATAGAAAGTATCATAAATATGTTCTTCATATCATCTCCCTTGTTTTACTTTTTTTTCTTTTTATTTTTACTCTTACCTTTGCGTATGCCGTTAACCTCTTGTACGCTTCCGAGCGCGCCTGCCGCCCCAATCGTCCCACTAAAGCACTCGGAAAGCCCTAAAGGAGAGGTCGGCTTTTCTGGAACCCTCACCGACTTGACTTGATGCTCTTCTCCAACAGTAAAAGTAGAAACCTGTTCATTAAACAACTCTGCTCTACCACCACTACAAGAATGAATACGGAGTTTTTTGATAAATTCTTCCCGAAGAGGTTTAGCGCAATATCCGGTATAAGCACGTAAATAAGATGCTATATAATTTTCATCCACTGAATGGGGATTAGAATGATACCTTTGCATCATCTTTTTGAGCCTATCTCGGCATGAAATGACCCATCCAGTCTTTGGCAAATCTGATGGAATCGGAGTTTCCGGCCAAAAACAACAAAGATCTATATCACCCTCAGGGCCTCTCAATGTTTTCTCAAATAGTGCCCTGAATTCAGGCATTTTCTCTCCACGTGGTGTTAGCGCAACCATAGTACCAACTTTACTAAGTAGCATTTCGGTAAAATTGTTCTTATCATCGGCAATATGGGAACGCGCACAGTTAAAACTCGAATCTCTACCGCCAATCAGCTGGTGAAGATCGGACTTTACACGTTCTAACATAAATTGATATTGCTTCCTCAGCAAAATTTTCCTAACCGTTCCAAAATATCTCCTCCCAAGGGGAGAAGACCACTTCCTCGACAAGAAAGCGCTGAGCACTCTATCTTCCTCTACGACCGTAAACCAGTTCGTAGACCCGGTGGCAACCGTTAGCTTATTAATGTAGTTAATATAATCCATCAGATCAGGCGATTCGGAATATCCACCCTCCATCGTAAGTATACTCTGAACGTCTTCCAACTCCCTTACTAGCCCCCGGCTCGTACCCCTCAGCGCAGTATCGTAAGCCTGACATATTTGATCAAAGAAATCTTGGGAAGCATCAAACGCTCCCGGATCTTCGGTCAGAGCTAATACCTGACCGAGCAACTGAAGGTCCTCATACACGAAGCCATCTTCAATTGCTCCTTCATGGCTGCAAAGTTCAAGCTGCCGAGCCATCAAACCTCGAGGCAAAGAACAATCAATCTCGCTTGCAAAACCATAAACCCTTTGAATTCCTTGAACAAATTGCTTCACATCGGCATAAAAACCGGTTGGGGAGTAAAAATACACGCTATAAGCATCAACAGAAACTATTGCTCTTGCCCCCGCCGCAGCAGCGCCGTCAGAACCATATAAAGGGCTCGCACCAATTCCTAACAAAAGTATCATTATTTTCTTCATACTGAGGCGGCCTTTCTTTGTTTCTTTTTACGACTCTTTTTTTTCTTGGCGGTCAGCGAATCGCTGCCGATAGCCACGCCAATCGATGAAACATCTTCGTGATCAATCGCCGTATCGTCCTCTGGATCACTGACTACCTCATACGCCTCATCACCGTTCTCAAGCGAAGAATCTTGAGCAAGAGCTAAAAGCTCTATATTGCTTTTCACAAGAAACAAAAGAGCATGAAACTCCTGCAAAAACATAAACCGCATACGCGACGCCATTAGAGCTGACAATTCGGGATAATACTGAGCAATAATAGCTTTGCTTTCAATTAAAAGTATCTCATAATCAATCGGAAGACCAACCAATTTATATCGCCACACGCGGGCTGTCATTGCGCCTCGGACGCTCAAAAAATTCATAAGACTTAACACATCCTGCCGCGTAAACCGCATAGTGGCACTAAGAAAGCCTCGATCAAGATTTTTTATCAATCGTAGAAGAAACTGGCGCAGGCAGCCGCATGCATATTTACGGCACATTTGAGCAATACATTGTTGCAAAGTCTTTACCCCTTCCGCCATGCTTAATCTTGGTACACGCGGGTCTTGCAGAACGCCGATAACCCCACAAACTTTTTCATACAACGCGCGGGTGTCATCGGCACTATAGCTACTTGGATCATCAGCATATGCCATAAGGTCGGTCGCCAACCAGGGAAAAAAGCCATGGAATTCTTCAACCAAATCTAAGCTTTTTAAACTGGTCATCACTTTTGTAACTTGATTAAGAAGTCTATTTTCGGCCGATACCGGAGCTGAACCTACAGCAGCAGCACGATCAGCCCCACAAAGGGGTACGGTTGCCAGGCAAACCAGGCCAACGCATACAAGAACATCAATACTTTTCATAATCCCCCAAACACTCCAATTTTAAAACACACAATACCATGCGATTACGCGGCGCTTACGGCCATAGCCTTAGCACGCTTAAATTGCCACCCTGTCCACCTGCCACAAGCACCCAGGCGGCAATTATATTCTAACAATGACTAAATCAACTCTGTCACGAAAAAAGAGCCTCGCCAAATTGGCGAAGCTCTTTTTTCTACTAAACTCAATCAACTACACCAGAAACCGAGCAATCATTCCACGAATGACTGGACGCTGTATTCTTGCAAGCTGAGAATCTTTATCTATAACCAGTGCGAAACTATTGCCCCACAAGGCCAGAAAAAGACAAAAAACAAATGGTATGGTTACCAGAATTACTGCTGCTAACACTACGGCTTTACACATAAGCCATATACTCATAGAGGCCTCATCGATAATCCCATAGTCTACAACGAACAACCGTCACAGACCGACCGCTGCTTTTTGAAAAGCTCTACAGCTCCTCTACTCGGCTCAGCATCACTCGACTGAATCATCAATCAGCAACGCTTACTACGGTGAGCACACGCATTCCTCAAGGAAAGTTGGCTTTCAGACTTTACAGACTTAAAACCTTTTCCTCCGCATGCCCCTGGGGTACCCGATATTAAAAATTTTCTACTCAGCCGCGTCAACCGCCACTGCATTAGCTTTATCATTCAAATGCATCTTCTGCTCTCGGGTCAACACTTTTTCTTTAATGCGAGCCGATTTACCAATACGATCACGTACATAGTACAACTTAGCACGACGCACATCACCCCGACGAACCAGCTTAATTTCGCTGATTACCGGTGAGTAATAAGGATAGATACGCTCAACTGCCACGTTGTTAGAGGCTATGCGGCGAACCGTAAAGCTCATTGAAGCTCCGGTGCCACGCATCGCGAGAACGTCGCCTTCGAACATTTGAGTACGTTCCTTGTTACCTTCTTTTACGATTTGAGCTACCGCAATGGTGTCACCAACCCGAAAATCAGGAAAGTTACGCTCTACTACGCCAACCTGGGCAATAGTCTCTTTGGTCAAATTCATCGCCTTCATGTTATTCCTCTTATTACGTAATCGATTATAGGATGTTGCAACAACACATGGCCTAAGTATAGCCGGTCTAGCTACTTTTACAAGAACCAAATAGTAACCCGGCCTACCCGCTGGGGTGCGCATGCGGCCCCCGCGTTCTTCAGCGGCCGTCTCAGGGCAGGTATCTTATCAGTGCACCTTACTCCGACCCATCATCAGTAGTTTCGATCGATGACAGAGGGCCTTGATCAACGAAAAGCAGTATGCCGTGATCCTTGTCGACCACTACACCCTCTTCTTTCGTATCTGGGAGTTGAGCCTCGCCGCGCTGTTGTACCTGAGAGAGCAATGCTTGGCACGCTATCACCACCGCAGCATCAACATGGTGCTCCCGCATAAGCCCTTGAACCACCTGCGTTACCATATCGCTAATAGCAGGGCTCAGCTTAAACCGATGATCGTGCATAAGCGCCCGTAATCGCTCATATTTATAGTGAAATGACTGACTTCCCAGAAGCTCTCGCAACGGACTCCAGCCATCCTCACCAACTTTATAATCACTATAATTCTCATACAGAGTAGTAAGAAAACGTACTCTTGGGCGAACCACCGCATCGGCCGCTTGTAGTGAGCCAGCCATTACCATACCGCAGATTAGTAAACTTTTTATCATAGTCCCCCCCACAGATGTTTGGTGACGAACTATGACAAAGGGCCGGAAAAATTACAAGAAATTCGCGCTCCCCAACGCCATAAAACAACCGAAAAAGAGAATGTATTGTCACAAATAAGGCAAGCAATATTTTAATGATTTGCATTATTAGAAAACTTTTGATAGAGTTTCGACCCCTTAGTAACCTATCTGATAGCCCAGAATAGGTGCAGCAAAGCGCACACACATTCCCCATACAAACATCTTTCCCTTAGAATTCACTGTACCCTGGCGAAGACACATCCCCAGGGGTGTTTTGTCGCGCCCGCACTATCCCCAACGGCCTTGTATACGAAGAACCTTATTCTTTCCATACTAGGAACAACTTCTCATGAAAAACTGGATACTATCCTTGCCTACCCTATTACTAGCAGTCCCATGCGCATACTCAGCCGCAATCGCGCCGGAATCTAAAGACAAATACACAACAGAGTGTCGCTATACCACCGCGTCAGAAAGCATAGACGTGGACGATAGCAATCACCACGCGATAACCTGGAATAATATCCCACCCCTTCTTAAAAAATTTCTGCCTGGTTCCGAAAATACAATGGTGTTAAAGATAATTGGCAAACACGATCTCTGTGTTGGAGAACCTTATCACATCAATGCCCATCCAGCCGTAACAGATATTCGAGACGCGGGACACACTGGCCGCAGAAAACATTCTATAATACCGGCAGCCACCATTCGCAATCTTGAGGGCATTGCCTACCTCGATGCACTTCTTGAGGCAGTAAAAGACGCAATGACCGAACGCTCATGCACCGAGTTGTTCACAACAAGATTCTTTACCGTCACCATTGAAGAAATGCCATACCAGCTTACTCTCCTCTCCGGATATGTACGGCTAGAGCCTTTTGATGACGACTTTCAAGACCGCGTAGAATGCGGCCAAATTCTTGCAGAAAATGATACAGAAAGTTATCTCGCTTGCCACCTACTTGCGCGAATTGGCAGCATTAAAACCATGCTCGAAACCAATGAAATAAGGTTTGCCAAACACTTCGCAGCCACCTGCTGTTTTTGCGGAAACCAAAACATCAATCAATCGCTCCTTGCCGGCGCGCGAAAGAACCAATCCAACGGCCTATCTAAGTAAATGATTCGGCAAAAAACACCCCCCACAGCCAGCATCTTTTGTCACAAAACAATCGGCCGCAACAAAATAGAATTTGCCACAGTAGAAAACATTTGATAGCCTACTCAACCCTGTGCTAAGTATTTGGAATTCAAATACAGCAATCATATCGACTGCCGGAATCGGCCAGTCGTCAGCAGTAAGATCGTCAAGATTTTCCCCATAGCAATCGCCGTTCACTATATGTATTCAGCAAGTTCTTGGAAAAAATGCACTTCCAGGACTCGTCTGTTTTTGATTAATTTTTATACCTTCGGGGAATATTTGTATGATTACTACTCTCTCCATGCATCGCATGGCACTTTTCATTGCCATCATCGGGTCTCTAGTTGGCTCGGCAAATGAGGCAGCTAAAATTTTTTCTGCCTGCTGCCGCTAAAAACACATTCGTTATATTCATTGGAGATATCATGAAGAAACATACGCTTCTATCATTATTATTAATATCAACCACGGTAGCCTATGCTAGCGATGCTAAAATATATCCTGCCCCTGAATCCACACCAACTACTTCTGCCGCATCAACCTTTATTTCGTTTACAAGCGAAATTCCAGGAGCGGTGGTTAACGAAATACCACTACCGTACAAGCCGTCTCTTTTAGTTAGCAACCATAACGGCCTTGGCGCTACCTATTCACTCCATACATCGAAAGAACTATCGGATCCATTCCGACTTATGCTTAATCAAACAACCCAACAATTCTATGCCGTTCAAGAACATTCCGATTCAGACTTTGTATCCTGCAGAGAAATAACCGAGGCAGGAGAGCTATCAGCAACCGCTGAAGAACGAACATTGGAATATGCCAAAGCAAACCTAAAAGCGCGCGACAACAGAACCATGTATCACCGCATGGACAAAGCACTTCAGCTAATCAAAGCCGAAATGGCAGCCCACCCAAGTTACGATTTTTATGTAACCATTGAGGGGCAGAAGTACTCGCTTGCGATCAATAGCAGCCAATACATTATCGCAACCGGTAGTCCAGGATTTCGCACCTGCTACCTTGCACGGCTTTTCCTTATCCACTGGGATCGCCTGGAAGATAAGATTACGTTTTATGCCACACCCTCCGATCCATTTTCCGACGATAAATCCATTAGAAAGACAAAAGAACTGGTAGCAGCTCTCACCGGCCGCCGATCAGACTCTTAAAATTGTATATCTACCATCAGGGGGAACACTATGCCTATATCATTACGATCACTATCAACACTACTTCTACTCACATTGGCCACTATCACAATCCCAGTAACCGGCTCAGCCATGGACTCAGCAACCGTTCGCCCAGTCAGTGAAGAGGCAGCAAGCCATACGGTCCGATGGGCAAATCGCAGCAACGCATGGACTGCAGGCAGCAGGTGCATTGAACCAGCCCCTCTTAACCGATTCAAAGACCTACTCCCCATTTATAGACCAACGCGAGTCCGCAGTGACGGCATGGCTGTCAAAATAATAGACGGTCAAGAGATGCAGTTGGTCGCCAATAGCAAAACCATGCAACTTTACTATATGCCCACCAACGTCATGGCCGATGAAAATATAGTTTTCTCAATTAATGAAAATGGGACCCTAACCCGCACCAGAAAAAGAGATGCATGGAGATATGGTGAAGCGACGTTCATTGTTGACCTACAAGATTTCAGGGCAATCAATGCACTATCTGGATGCATTAAGAATCTTCTTCAAACCAAAGGTTCCCGATCCCGCTACGTGCTGAACTTGAGCCCGTTAAGCGATGGCGCTCAAACCACATGCTACGCTTTAACGGTGGCGAAAGACAATACCGTTATCGCAACAAAAAAAAGATCCACGATCGGTTTCAAATCAGAGATCAGTCTGAATAAGCTCCTTCTCTGCGTATGGAAAGGATTCAGCAGAGACCTTATTGAAGGAAAAGTCAATCTCATGCATATATGGCCAACCAAGGCTTCATGCTGCTGGAAGAAAAGATATGGATCGTTCGATCGTGCAGAATCATTAGCTGCCGCCATGACAGAAGCCGGATACGCGATTCCTGGCACCGGAATTGCTCCAACCAAATCTTCAACCACCGGCGACTTGCCAAGCGCGCAAGCAACAACCAGGCTCGTCGAAGACGATAATGTAGACACACGTATACCCGGCAGAAAATCGGCCCTTAAGCATCCTGCTACACGAGAAACTATTATGGGCAATGAAGACTAAATCATCACACCAAAAAATCGTGACGGCATAAAAGAGGGGCGAAAATTTCGCCCCTCTTTTAGTATTATTTTGATGGCTCAAAATAGCCCAACCAACGATCGAGTATGATCGCCACAGCAGCTCGCACCGATAAATGATTATACCCAGTAAACCCATGAATTGGCGTCAGTACATAATCACAGGCCTGCAATAACTCAGCGGTCATACCCTGCCCAGTACCAAACATCAGTGCCACCGGACGAGCAGTTTGCCATGCAATTGCTTGGTCATCAAAGGCCAAGGACTGCACCCCATCAACCGGACGAGCCGACGTCGCAATCTTAAGTGGAATCTGCCCACTCAGCGACATGATATCGGCCTCGGCCTCAGCAAGACTACTCACAACCTTGACACAACTCATCGCATCATACCTATTTTCGTTATAGTTACGCCCTTGATCGGTATGCCAAAATTGGAAAAACACCCGTAACAACTCTTGCTGATCATGGAGCGGAGTGACCACGTAAAACTTTTTAATTCCATACGTAGCACTACTGCGCGCAATATCATGCACGTCAATAGTCGTTACCGACGTCGTACCCGGCAGCGCCTCTTTGCGACCAATAAGAACCTGATCATGCATCAAAACAACATAATGGGCCGGTATTTTTTCGGCTACAGACCGACGCATTTCTGATGAAATTTCACTCGTACGCAGCCAAGAAAAATGCTCTTTAACCGTCTGCGTTAATGCCGCATCATTACGCCATTTTTCAATTTTTGCATGGTCGCCACTTAAGAGCACCGGAGGCACCGCCATACCTTCCCATTCATTGGGTTGGCCGTACGCCGGAAAATCCACTAAGGGACCACTAAATGAATCATGAAATACTGAACGGCTGTCTCCCACAACACCGGGAAGATACCGGAGTATAGCCTCAAGAAATACCTGAGCCGGAAGATCACCTCCCATAAGAACATAGTTACCTATGCTAATTTTACGGCCGCTATACCGCTGGATTACACGATCATCAACCCCCTCATACCGACCACAGACCAAAATAATGTGGTGATCGCCTACCCCAGGAGCCCCCGATAACGGTTCACTAAAATACGTAGTCGCCATCTCCTGACATAGTCGCTGAGTAAGCAGCGTACCGGACGGCGTAAAAAAGACAACTTCACCACTACCATAGCGAGCAAACGCCTCCTCTATTGCCGCGGCAACTACCGGTGCTTTCAGCACCATCCCGGCCCCAGGCCCGCAAGCCGGCGTATCAATGCGCTGCTTTGGCGCTACATGATCGGCAAGCCGAATACAGTTAATTTTTAATTGCCCAGCCTCTTGCGCACGCGCAATAAGACTAGTTTTACACCAGTTTTCAAATAATTCGGGGAAAACGGTAATTATGGTAATAGTAAACATACCTACATCCTAAAAAGAAAGAGCTCCCCGTTTCCAGAGAGCTCTTAAAGCAATACTACTAAAAGTTACCGCGCCGTTTTGTGCGTTACTCCAAAATTTCAAGCACAGCACGCTTTTTTTCTTTAGTCGCAGCGGCATGAACCAGTGTTCTAATTGATCGAGCGGTTCTACCCTCTTTACCAATTACTTTTCCAAGATCTTCGCTAGCTACACGCAACTCAATAATCGTCGCCTGCTCACCACTAATTTCCGATACTTGCACCGCTTCAGGCTTATCAACTAGTCTCTTAACTATGTGCTCCACGAGATCTTTTAACATGGCTCATCTCCTTCTTGTCTCTGCTGCTGTAGATCTGCGCGCTACTCTCCTTAGTAATTTTGAGCGCACACAACTGTGTGGTGTCTATTACTCGGCACTTCCCGGGCTTAGGCAGTTGCTTTTGCAGCTTCTGCAGAGACCTTAGGACGCCGTGTTACTTTCTTTGGTGCTTCTTCTACCGCAGATTGAGCAATTTTACCAGCAACTGATGCATGTTTTTTTACCAACTTGGTAACCGCAGGGCTACAGAGAGCTCCTTTAGATACCCATTCTTGGATGCCAGCATCATTAAGAGTGATGATTTGGTGCAAGATCGGATCGTACGTTCCTAATCTGTCTAAGCATGCACCGTCACGTTTTTTACGAGAATCTACTGCCACGATACGCCAATACGGACGATTTGTTGTGCCCGCGCGACTCAAGCGAATTCTAACTGCCATAAGCCTATTTACCTTTGTCTGTCGAATTAAACTGAAATTTACTGTCAACTGATGTTCCAAGCCTTTATCGGCGCCAGGCACCAGACTTCCTCATCATTTTAACAAATTGCTTACTTTGTTCAAATTTTTCTATCAGTTGATTTACTTCTTGCACCGTTACACCGGCACCATTTGCTATTCTTTTGCGGCGTGAGCCGTTCAAGATAGCCGGAATCATTCGCTCCTTGGAAGTCATAGAAGAAATGATTGCACGAAACCTTTTCATCTCCTGCTGGCCCTTCTCAACCATTTGTGGCGAAAATTGAGAGACCCCAGGAAGATAACGAGCCAGAGTTTGCAGTGCTCCAACGCGATTTACCATATCTATTTGTTCAAGAAAATCTTGTAAAGAAAAATCTCCGCCCATCATACGATGAGCAACCCGTTCTTGTTCGCCCCGGTCGATAACTTCGTCGGCTTTTTCCAGCAATGTTGCCAAATCTCCCATGCCGATCAAACGAGAAACCATCCGATCAGGCACAAAACCTTCAAGATCATCAAGTTTTTCACCAATACCCACAAACCAAATAGGCTTGCTTAACACCGCACGAAAGGCCAACGCAGCACCACCACGAGCATCGCTGTCGCATTTGCTCATCACCGCGCCGTCAAACCCTACCGCCGTATTAAAAGCTCGGGCAACAGCCAGCGACTCTTGTCCGGTCATGCCATCAAGAACCAAAATTTTGTATTTAGGATCGGTGACCTTAACGACCGAGCGAAGCTCATCAATCATATCATCACTCACATGAAGCCGACCGGCTGTATCAAGGAGAAGGTATTCATACCCTTTAGCTTTAGCATGAGCCGAGATTTCGGCAGCCGCTTTAACCGGATTAGAACTCGTCGCTTCAAAGTAGTCCATCCCAACCTGAGCGGCAAGTACTTTTAATTGCTCACGAGCGGCCGGACGATAATAATCAACCGAGCCGCATAAAATTTTTCGTTCTTTGCCCCGCTTCTTTGCCTGATTTTTTAAATACCGAGCCAACTTTGCCAAAGTCGTTGTTTTACCGGCACCCTGAAGCCCGAGAAACAAAATCGTCGAAGGAATAACAAAATTAGGAACTTCATTGCTACCGGCCGGCCCCGAAAGAAGGGCGAGAAGCCGCTGATGCACCTGCTTGATAAGCGCACTGCCTGGATTAGCAGTCTTTGCAAAAGTCGAAACATCAATATTTTTTTGGAGATCGGTTAGAAAAGAGGTCACAACCTCATACGGCACGTCTGCTTCAAGCAGTGCTTCTTCTAACTGTTTGTATAACTTATCGAGTTCCTGTTGGCTTACTTTGCCGCTACCACGAACCCAGGAAAAAATAGAGGATATCTTGCGTGAAATAAAGTCAAACACTGAAAGCTCGCAATTGCAACGGACATGAAGATTGAGGATAAGTAACAAAGACTTTAAGTCCTCCTGCGCTCGAATCGAGCTTCGGCGGACGACGCCTTCGCACTCCATCTGCCTGGCGCCTTGAGCGGCGCAGCCAGCCGGAGCCTCCTTTCGCCAAGTCTGACGACGGCGAAAGGGCGAAGGCTGGTGCCGGGAGACGGAGTCGAACCGACGACACAAGGATTTTCAGTCCTCTGCTCTACCACCTGAGCTATCCCGGCAAAAACGTGAGGCGTACTGTAACTAGAATCCACCGAGATGTCAAACGAAAACATTGACTTTGAGCGATCAAACTTCACAAACTTCTCACTCAAATCTGCCCAAGGAGCATTGTATGCCACCGCTCAAGCCTATGGTGGTAAGTATTTTTTCACTTATCATCACCACAACCATCGCCTCGACACCACAGGTTGCACCGGCCGATGTGCATGAATTATTCTACAATTGCTACCGACTCGAGTGCTTATGGCACGCCCTATACGGCCCCAATCACCCGCTGGCTAATTACCTCCGGACCTATAAATCCGGCATCAACACCTACGCACTACAGCGCCAAGCCTCACCACATCGAACGATCGACGAGGCATCGCAGCTAATGACTGCTCAACTAGAATCACAACTCATTGCGGTAAAAGAGCAAGCGGCCCGCCTCCTCGATCAATATGAGCTTACCTCAACTGCCACACTCACCGAAAATAGCCCTCTCGTAATCCCTGCACCAAGCTCCTACACCGCAGCACCTCTGCCGGCCACAACGCCAGCGACCCAAGAAGCGGCACTCCAACAAATACTTCTTGGCCTGCAGGATCTCCATGCACAACAATCGGCTATGCCCCCAGCACCTCACGGCTCAACGCTTAAAGAGCAAATGACATTATTCGTCATAGGTGTGGCTTTTTTGGCGGTCATAACCGGCCTCATTCACCATCGCATTACCGGCAATATCCGAGTACTTCATGCAAAAACAGAAGAGATTCATCAGCAACTTACCGCTCCCCACTCCGATACTGAACCTTGCGGCATCCTTGCACAACTTGAATGCGCCCAGACACACTTGAGACAGGGAGCACCAGCCACATGAAACTTACGAACAAAGCACTTATAATAACTTTACTTTTTGTCGGCATCAGCGATGCCCAGAGCCCAGGACCGTCATCGGAACTTCTTCGTGAATACTTTACCATTGCTCGCATTGCACGAACCGCACCGCTTGAAATCCAAGAGAGCATCACCATCAAAGTGCAACAAACTGTTCAGAGCACACAATCGCCAGAGCAACTCCTTGCCGACATTACCACACTCCGCACTATGCTCGAAGAATCGCTGCCTACGGCCGGCCGAACCGTATTTGACACAACAACCGGTTATACCAATACCCACGGCACTCTGGATGCCGTATGGCAGGCACTAACGTATTGCGGCTTTGCCTGCGTTGCCTTCCTCATCATCATCGCTATTCAAGACAATAAAGCGCGGAAAATAATCACCAAAGATGAAGGCGTTCTTGATACGCTCAATAAACGACACAGGGCGGTCACCAATGCGGCTCATACAACTATTGAGATAAGTCGTCGCCTGTACGAACTCAATGCGAAAAGGCCTGCAGTATGAACAAAATAATCCTCTGCTCACTCTTATATCTTGGCATGAGTATTACGCTCTCTGCAGCAACGGTTATACCATATCCTCATACTACGGAACTTAAAGAGAAGTCGGCCACGCTTACCGTTTTATTGATGCACACCTACGGACCCAACAACCCGTTTGAGGAGCTTACCCATACCGCCGATTGGTGCGTCGAGACCGGAATTAAGGTTGTGGAGCAAGCAAATGCACAACACAATGCAGAGCTTATTGAGGTTGGCATCGCCCTACAAAATTTTGTAGGCCAGCTCGACGGCGCAATTTCCGAACTATTAAGCACCTTCGTACGAAATACCTCAAAAGATGAGGCGCTTAGAAAACTGACCAGCCTCTGTAACGAAATAACTCAGTATATTGCCACTCATGCACTCCCCTTCAGCTTCAATCAAACAAGCACACGCTCCGCAGAAGAAAGTCGATTCTTTTTTATGGACCCACGGGTTTTTAGCGGCATTGGAAAATTCATACTAACCGGTGTTGCAAGCGTCTGGTGTCTCTACGTTATTGTACAAGCTCATGAGTATTTTACCTCCGATAATGACAAACGCATAAAGGACATTGAGCAAGACCAAAAGCTAGCCTTCAAAGAAATAGTTAAAATACGTAACGAAATGAATCCCTATCTTCCGATCAGCTGCCAAAGGAGCACCGCGCTCACCGAACCTCAAATCCATACGTCACGATGGAACATTTACAAACGCTTTCGACAGTGGCGAGCTCGAAACAAAGACGAAAAATCGGTAGCGACTCAGGCTGACGGCTTGGTCAAGAGCCTCGGTGATACCGAAGAAACCCGCTTACTTGTTAGAGAATGGGAAAAAGCCATTAAGACTCTTGGTAAAGAATTTCCAACCACCAAGGCTTAATGATTCGCTTCTTCCTCCGCATTCAAAGCGCAGACAACATCACGCACCTCTGCTTCGGTTGGCATTGCGGCTTCTTTATGTCCGGTTATCCAACGCCAAAAAGCGACTGCCGCTCGCTTTCCAGAACTTAACAGAGAACGTTCTTTGCGTACGAAAGCATCGACGAGTAACACACCGGCCACGCAAAGGACACAGGTCTTTTTCGTCACCCAGCCGCTTGCGGTTTCGGTAGCATTATCCCCTGCCTCAAAGGCGGCCGGCGAGGTTTTGACGTGAGGAGATGATGGTTGATGAAAAGGACACGGCGATACGAACAGCGGCTCCGGTGATTTAGGGGGATTTATCGGTGTTAACGGCGCGAGAGGGATCACCGTAATTCCATCATTAACCAAGTTTTTTTCAATCACACCAAGCCACTCACGTCGCGACAATTTGGCATCGCCCACCGGCTCAACAGACAATTTTTTAGCCCGCGCCGCAACGGCAACCGCATCCATGCAGGCACGCAAGCGCCTAATTTCGGCCAACCCAATCTTGTCATTTTCTTTGCCACTTCCGCTCTTCGCTTCAATTTTTTTATGCAAACGAGCTTGATATTGCTCAAATGCTTTTTTCTTGACATCGTTATCCCAGAATGTAAGATCGCTCCTGCTTTCAAGCAACACTCGCAACGCTCTCGTAAACAATTTTTCACGCCCACCGTGACCAAACACCGGCGGCTTACTTTTCTTAATCGCGGCATTACGCCGAACCTCAGAAACATCTATCTTCTCATCAAGCCAATTTGGTACGGCAGTCGAACTACACGCAAAGGCGCACTTAGACGCATTAATCAGCAAAAAAATAAACCACTTTTTCATCCTAGCCACCCCTTTGACCACTATTTCACGCTCAAACTCGACTCAATCGTAAAAACAGACAATTCTCTCTGGTAAAAACTACCGTTCGTGCTATGATAGGCGCCTCCCATAGTTTTAATGAGGCATAGACACAGCTTTATGAATACTTTACAAGAGCATATCGTTACGCAAACACTACTCTGGCAGCAGGAGCTGGCGGCTGTCAATAATCACCAGCAGCTAGAAGAAATTCGTATCAAATTCCTCGGTAAAAAAGGTTCCATTCAGGCTCTTTTTGAACAACTTGGTTCATGCTCACTTGACGAAAAACGTATCTGTGGTCCCTTGTTGAACACTCTTAAAAAAGAGTGCGAAGCTAAAATTCAAGAAAAGAAACTACTCCTCGCAGCCGCATCATCCTACACCACTAAATCGTTTGATGTTACCGCGTATACGCCGGGGCAGATTGAAGGAAATCTGCATCCCTACACCCACTTCATTACCGAAGTACAAAATATTTTTCTTTCTATGGGGTTTGAATTGCTTGATGGTCCGGAAGTTGAGACCGACTATCACAATTTTACCGCACTAAACATTCCGGGCGATCACCCGGCGCGTGATATGTATGATACGTTTTGGCTTAACAGCCCAGGCATGCTCATGCGTACACACACGTCAACAGTGCAAATGCGGGCCATGAAAGAAAAAAAGCTGCCGCTTGCTGGTATTTGTACCGGTCGCGTGTTTCGACACGAAGCGGTTGATGCGAGCCACGATCACACCTTTTTTCAATGCGAAGGTATCTTAATTGATAAAAAAGTTACTTTAGCGCATCTCTTTGGCGTGATCGAGGAATTCTTACGTACACTCTTTGGATCGGACACGCTGGCTATTAGGACCCGACCTGGCTTTTTCCCTTTTGTGGAACCGGGTGTGGAAATCGATATGCAGTGCCCCTTCTGTACTACCGGGTGTTCAACGTGTAAAAAAACACGGTGGATCGAGGTATTTCCAGGAGGAATGATTCATCCCAATGTACTCAGAGAAGCCGGCATTGACCCGACCGAGTATTCAGGATTTGCATTCGGCTTCGGGCTGACACGCCTTGCCATGTTGCGATACGGGATAAAAGACATTCGCATGCTAAGCAACGGCAAAGTACAGTTCCTAAAACACTTTACGTAGCACGCCGTCTTAGTAGTGAGCGGCACCCTCAAAAGAAGGAGAATGAGAGTGGTAATGGTCACCAAAGCTATAGTCCCGGTTGCTGGTATAGGCTCACGCTTTTTACCGGCCTCTCGGTCAGTCCCTAAAGAAATGCTACCCAT
Source organism: Candidatus Babelota bacterium (assembly GCA_030917815.1). Taxonomy (GTDB): domain Bacteria; phylum Babelota; class Babeliae; order Babelales; family JAUPTZ01; genus JAUPTZ01. The sequence continues at coordinate 44,194 of JAUPTZ010000014.1, forward strand.
CTTAGAAAAACCTGCGTTGCAATACGCTATTGAAGAAGGGGTACGTTCCGGCATTAAGAATTTTGTCATGGTCACCGGTAAAAATCGAGAGTTAATTCAATCTCATTTTGATCCGATCAATGAACGTGATTTCATGGCAATGCCACAAACAAGCCAGCATGCACTCTCATCGCTACACAAGTCGGTGTATGCCGCTGACTTCAGCTATGTACCACAACACGAGCCGGCCGGCCTTGGTCATGCAGTTTGGAGCGCCCGTCACGCAATTGGCAAAGAACACTGTGCTATCATGTTGCCTGACGATATTATTCACGGCCCGGTCCCCGGCATTGCACAACTCATAAAAATTGCTCAACAAGAAAAGTGTAATATTGTGGCGGTACAAGAAGTACCTGGAAAAGATATTTCTCGCTATGGGGTTGTTGCCATTAAAAAGCAATTTTCACCAAATCTCTTTCAAGTAAAAGAACTGGTTGAAAAACCATCAAGTTCACAAGCCCCCTCAAATTTGGCGATCGTTGGCCGCTATGTTTTGTCTCCCTCTATTTTTGACTCGCTTGAAGAACTTAATGCGCAATCAACCGGTGAAATTCAGTTAACCGATGGGATACAAAATCTTCTGTTTTCTGGAGAAAAAGTATTCGCCTATAAGATCCAAGGCACTCGCTATGACATTGGTAATCCTCTTGGCTACCTCAAAGCAAATCTAGCCTTTGCGCTAAAATCTGCCCAATACCAAGAAGAAATGACTCAGTACCTCGCCGAGCTTGATCGCGATATGTTGATCATGCAAGGAAAGGCCGAGTCACTTGGCAAACATATGTCACTCTAGAAAAAACACACAAGAAATAAAAATGGCCCTGGTTATTTCACCAGGGCCATTTTTATGTAACCTACTTCTTGCCATCTTCTTCTGCGATACATTCCAGCATAAAAATAAAAGTCAGCACGAAGCCAGCACGCCTATCATCTTAATGCAAGGATCAACCCACTTGTTTACACACAAAGATCTAAGATCATCCTCTGCCTCCTGCAGCTCTTGCTGCACGTTTTTATAACAACGCAGCCGCTCGGCACCATCAGGATTTTGTGAAGCAACCCATAATTCAGCACTCAATCCGCTCAACAATGATATCATCGAAGCATCCACGAATTTCCCCTTCATATGCGCACACAGGCCATCCAGCGCATCAAGTACCAGAATCGCGGCATAGGTATAAATATGGCTCCTCAGTGCCTTGATACACTGCTTTAACGTAGCAATAACTTCTTGAGCGTGTTCAGCCCTATTTTTGTAATCGCTCTCCGTCAAATCTTGGTACGCTGGAATTATAGCCTCACGCATGAGATCGATACTACGAGTATAGTACCGATACTTTTTACCCGGCTTTTTCTGCGCAGCATCCATCCATCGAGAAATCGCAGTCATACGAGCCATTGGATTCTCTGTTGGTACCGCTGGAGGAGACCAACCAGCAAACCATCCGGCCTCAACCTGCTTCAGCGCAGCCCAGAGCGAGTCTCGCAGAATCGCATGCGACTCCTTCTCCACCGTAACGTAACTCGGCTCCGAGTATGCCGGCACAGATTCAGACGCAACCACACCGTGCGCTACACTTAGAATGATTGATCCACTAATGAAAAGCCAATGTCGCATGACACTTACCTGATTGATTAGAGCTTAGAAGGAAAACGAACCTCTGCCGACCTCGATGGCGCCCATACGGTCAATCTGATTAGTTGTTGTTGCAATTCTGCATGACGAGGGTCTGTTACATTGGTACGCGCAAGCTCAGCTTCAATCCTCTGCAATTCTAGCGCTAAACGACTAAATGCACTACTTCCATGTCCACCAGACTCAGCGTGGTCTGACGCTCCGAGACTACTACACGCTAACCCACACACCACCACCAAACCTGAAAAACGTACCATAGCAACCCCTTATGCATTAAACATATACGTAAAAACATAGGCTAACGCTCTCAGTGTGGTGGCGAGAGAGGCATCAGCGCCGAACAAAGGCAAGAGAAATCAGGGGTTATGTCAAAGCCCTCTTTTGGTATTGAACAAGTAATTGAAGCAGAGCATTGGCCTGCGCTAATCGTCGACTAAAATAAAGCGATTCTGAACAACTGGCTAGATAGCAACACATACTCCTAACTTCTTCAATCAACGCCTCATCGATCGATTCTTTGAACTCGCTACCGGTTCGCTCAAGTACTTTTTTAACCACGCTACCACAACAGACAATCGTACTCTACCTACTCCAATCGGAAGAACTACTCAGATAACCACACGCTGCATAAGGAGCAAAATCCTTTCCTAAACACGCATACAAATCGGTAGCCACTTTAAAAACAGTAGCTCTTTGCTGAGCAGCATCAACCACCTGCACAGAATCATCTAATGCGGCCAGTGGTAGAGCTACCACACATCCCAAACAAAAAGCAAAAACAATACGATGTAGCATGGTACCCCCCCCCATTTTACGTCACAAAAATATACTAAACCAAATAGAAGAGTGGCACATTGCTGCGCCACTCTTCTACAATTCTATCAAGGCCTAATCACTTAGAACTTTTTTACCTCACGAATACGCCAATATTCGGATACCAAGGCTGGTGAGCCGCAAATGGTAATCAACCCTTCACGCGAGTCAACCAATTCCTTAGCAGCTGTAAATGCCTGTTCAAATGATTGGCAAGCACGAGCACGAATATTCAACTCGCGAGCCATAACCATCAACTCTTCCGGCTTGTACGACTCATACGGCACGTTTTCAAGCGGAATGAAGATCACTTCGCCTGGCACCTTCTTGAGCAAATAACGAATTGCTTTTAACAATTCATCCGAATCAAGTGAGCGAGCTACACCGATTATAAGCACAAATCCTTTAAGGACCCGTTGATAATGAAGTAAACGAGTGCCAAGAAATACATTCGTAAACGCATCCACGTTGCTTGCATTATCAAGCACAATAACCGGCTTTTCTTTATCAAGAACTTCAAACCGGCCACGAAGCAACGAAAACTGGTTTTTCCAGAAATTCTTCATCGACTTAATAGGATTTATTTCGGCATTACGCTTTGCTTCAAGCGTTGGACGACCACGCTGTCCTTCTTGCGTTGCAAGGAGGTTACCCCGTAAGAATGGAGAGAAGCGCTTTAACACCTCTTCAACATACAACTGAGTAATACGCTCACCAAGAGAAGCGGTACGGCCATAAAGCTGTTCATAAATGTAAGGCAATGGTGCCAGTTTACGAATTGGCATAGCCCATTTAGCACCAATTTCTTCAACTAATACTTTCATCCGCTGTAAACGAATCTTGCTCTGCTCAGCCGAAACAAAGTACACACCAGGACGAGCAACAGAAACAAGTTCGGCCGCAATTGCATCTTCGGTATCGCCAAGCGTATGTGTCGCATCATCAGCAACACGAGTTACCACCGTAATGCAAGGTTTGCACACTGCAGAAACATCGTTCTTACCACCAAGAGCAACCTCAACAAGCACCACCTCAGATTTATGCTCAACTGCGTGCAGAAAACCACCAATCAGCACCAACTCATGCGCCGTCGCAGAGAGTTGTGCCAACTCAACTTCGTTAATAACATGATTCATAACGTCGGTAAATGCTTTGTTAGCAATACTCTCGCCGTTGAACGCAATGCGCTCATTGTATGTAAGGAAATGGGTTGAATAAAGCGCGCAAGAAGCAACGTTTTCTTCACCAAATAATTTCACTGCAAAATTGATAGCCAAGCTCTTGCCGTTAGTACCACCGACCAACAACGTATTTATCTTGTGAGCTACCGCATCAAACAATTCATTCAATTTCGCCATGCGCGCTATCGCTTGGGGACCAAATTCACGAGCCGGGAGCGCATCAAGGTACTCCACCACCTCATGGTAGCTACGAACCCTGCCGGGCTGACTAGCTACCGCTTTATTAACCTTCGTCGACACATTGTTCATGTACTGACTCCTCATTGTTTCTTGGATCATATTTTCATCGTCTGTCACGTCAGTATCACTTTCGGCAAGGATACACGTATTTTATCGGAAATATTCAAAGTGCGAATAACTGTAGTATATATTCTCACTATTGTCAAAGAACTCGTTCTCTCAATCGCATGATTAGAAAGGCAAAGACGAAAAATGGTTGGCAGGCTGAAGCCAAAAAGGTATGCTTATTAAATCTTTAGACATATTGCGTTTATTCTTAAAGGATTTCATGAACAAAAGCCAACTTATGTGGCCGCTTATAGAGGCTGCTCACCGGATAACCCTCCTTGCACATCAGAAGCCTGACCCGGATGCTCTTGGCTCCACTGGCGCACTAGCCCTCCTGTTTAAACGCATGGGAAAAATCGTTGAAGTCATCTATCCCGGCATAGGCCGAGATCCATTGCCGTACGTGGTAGAACATTTGCAAGAGAATACCCATACCATGCTACCAGACCTCATCATTAGCTGTGATACGCCAACCATGAATCGGCTCTATTTCCCCGCCGAATTCACCGTCATTCCCCACATCAACATAGATCATCACCAGCACAACACTATTCCGGCAACGGTAAGCTATGTAGACACAACCTGTACGAGCACGTGCGAGATGGTCTACCGACTCCTTGTCGCCTGGCAACAACCGCTATCGGCCGACATGGCCAGCATGCTCCTGTTTGGCATTATGACCGATACGCTCAACTTTAAGGTTCCCGGGACAACCCCGTCCACGCTCCGCGTGGCTGCCGATCTGATCGAGTGCGGCGCCAACTTGGCAGCGCTTAACCAGGCCCTCATCATACATAGCGATCCCAAAGTTCTCGCGCTCTGGGGAGAACTCCTTCATACGGCACGACACAATAAGAATGAATCGGTTATGTGGACCGTATGCAGCCCGGAGCTACTAGCCAAATACCAATTTTCTGATACGGCACTCAATGGGTTTGTAGCATTTTTTGCGCAAACTCTTACGAACGATGTCTCTATCCTGTTCTATGAGAACAATGGCATGAGCAAAGCCTCAATGCGCAGTAAAGCAACCAACGTCAATGCAATTGCTCGAGAATTTGGCGGCGGTGGTCACATCCTAGCCTCCGGCATTACTAGCTCACTACCACTTGAAGAGCTGATAAAAGAAGTCACCGCTAAGTTTTTGCCTTAGCCTTTGCCGCTTCACGAGCCTTATTAACCGCTTCCTGATCAAAGAGAACGTGCTGGTCAGGCGTCCACGGAACATGATCGGCAGTAACCTTAGTCGCCCCAACAACCGCTGCCGGCCTTACCGCTTCAATTTCTCGCAGTCCCGTAATAGCATCGGTATTGTTATCATCAGCAACTGGCGGCATCCAGTAGGCCGAAAGCCGGTCATTTGTCGTAACGCGCCAGTATTGCTTACCCCAGCGGCTCAGGAACTTCAACATCTGTACCTTTTCTTCCGGTGAAAGCGCATTAAGCTCTCGTTTTACCTGCTCGCTTAACGGCCTGTAGCCACGAGCTTTTAACACATCATCACCAAGCTCAGCTAATGGCTCTAGCTTCAACGCCTCATGATTCAATCCATGTTGAACAAAATAGGTGGGTGCCATAGACACCTTATTACCAGATAGGTCTTCAACTACTCGCAATCGGGCAATCTTTGACCGCATACGGTATGAAGAAACCATACCTCCCCCATACATCGCCGCAAGCACAAAAGCGGCCAGAGCCGGCGCTCCAGCAATCACGCGAGCTCTGCGCTTAAGCGCCAAAATACGACTATTAAGTTCGGTTAAGCGCATTGAGGCATCGGTCATAAAGCGATAATAGTACCCGGTGACGCCACGCGCTGCAACACAAGTCCTAACTTGTACCGCTTCGGCCGCAATAGCGGCAGCCAGCGTATCACGCTGCTTTACAAGCTTGCCAATTTTATAGTTAAAAATAGCCCCTATCGTCAGCCCAACCCCGGCCGACACCAGAGCCAAGTTCCGCTTCCAAATATCGGGATTTGGCACCGATGTACCAAAAGCCTCGTTACTTAATAAGACACTAACACTCAAAAATAACACGACTACTCTCTTCACTCTTGCCCCGCAATTACGTATTACACTGTTTCCGATTCGATCACAAAGCTATCCGCAGCACTAAAAAGACTAGCGGCCACCTCTCGGCTTTTGCCATGCTTAATCGGCCAAAACGATGGCCACTGTACTACGTTATTTCAAAAAATCTAAGGATTTTCTTTATGATATTAGAACACCACCCTAAGCATGGCTTCACCCTCATAGAGCTTCTTATTGTAATCGCCATCATCATTTTTCTCGCGAAGCTCATCATACCACGCTATAGCGCATTTTACGCAAAAGCACGCCAAACCGAGGTCATGCTTAATCTCAGTAATCTGTATGCGGCTCAGCAGGCCTACTATATCCAGCACGGCCGATTCACCACCAATCTTAAAACGGTTGAATGGCAACCAAAAGGATACACTGGCAATCCAGAAACTACACAACATGCCTACACCTACGGCAGCATCGGCATAGATCACAATGGACAAGAAGGCGTCACCTTCTACACCGGCTCATCACAAACGCCGGCCACGCTCCTTACCGGAAGCCAACTTACCGCCGAAAACTTTGTTTTTAAAGCGGCTCTACGAACCGAATCGACCACCGAGGTGTGGCGCATTGACCATACCGGAGAAATCAAGCGCGAACAGTAGCCAATACAACTATACCGCCCATAACCAAAAGAGGATCTCTTGCTGCAAAAATAAATAGCCGATTACCGAAGCGGCCATAAAAGGAATAAAGGGAATACGTGTATACCGATCTCGACCGGTCATCACCAGGTAAACCAGCGCAGAAGCTACCCCCAGCAGTGAACTCATAAACGCTATCGCCCAGACCCCAATAGGGCCCCAGAAAATACCAATGACCGCTAGAAGCTCCATGTCCCCCTCTCCAATGCCATCACGTCCCATGACACGTCGTGAGGCAGCGTTGAGTAACCACAAACTTCCGTAGCCGACCAAAGCACCTACTACACTCGCAGCACCTGTTACCGGCAACACACCAACGAGAGAGCCTATACCACCAGCGAGTCCCATCATCCAAATGATGAACCGAGGCACAACTAATGCTTCAAGATCGGTGCGGGTTGCAATAATAAACCCACTCAGCAATACCCCATACGCCATCGCACGACCAATAAGCTCGGCCATGGTCAATGCCGACATGGTGCACATATCATACCACAATGCCACTCCAGCAAGGGCACACAACAATTCAATAAAGGGATATAAGCAGGAGATGGATCGCAAACACGTGCGACATCGCCCACGAAGAAGAATATAAGAGACAACCGGAACTAAGTCATAGGCCGCAATAACATTTTTGCACTGAGGGCACCGTGACCGAGCGCCAAGAAGTGAATCTCCCGAGAGTAGCCGATACCCACACATATTTAAAAATGATCCCCAGAGCAGTCCACCAAGCGCAAACAGTATCATACCTATCTGATCCATCATCCTTCTCCTCTATGAATAAACCCTACCGACGGCGACCATACTACATTGATCATCGGCAATCCAGGAAAAAGGAGATTACTCTTAATAAAGCTTTACTGGGACGCACCGTCCAGCGCACGGGCAAGTGACACGTCCCCGTTTGCACGAGCCATATCGGCAGGCGTCTGGCCGCCGACAGCCATTCGCTTATCACACCCTTTAGCAAGCAAAGCCTTGGCACACTGTACACGAATAGGTGAAGAACAAGAAGCTCTAGCAATCAAATGCAACGCATTATAGCCGTTTTCGTCAGTTGCGCGAACATTAGCGTAATTGTTCAACAACACGACAAGACAGTCTGTATCGCCACTCGAAGCCGCTACCAACAACGGGGTTCGACCATCTTCATCTTTGTCCTCAATGGTTTTCTTAACCCTTCCATCTTGTAAAAGACGCGCAAGCATCTCCGAAGAACCGGTTTGCGCAACAAGGACCAGTAACGGCGCCCCACCAACACTGGTCGGCGCACCGGCCTCAATCAAGAGGGCTGCGCATTCTGCATCATCCCCCGCAACAGCGTGCGTGAGGGGCGTTGCATTATTCCTATCACCAAAATTAACAAGCTTTTTAACCAACGGATTCTTAAGCAATTTTCCAAGCGCCTTGGCACTCTTATGAGAGATAACATAGGTAAGAATCGTATGCCCTTGCCCCCCTCCCTCAGGCGCACTGAGCACCTTCAGGATCTCTCCCTCCAGCATGCTCTCCGAATCAACACGCTCAAGCACATCAGCAAGCTCTTCAAGTTTTCCGGTCTCCATCAGAGATTTAAGTTCTTTGCGTAATTCAGAGCTCGAACGTATTACCGAGGTCGATTCAGCCCTACTCGATGATTCACCAGACCCAGAGGATTCTTCCACCGATTCATGAACAGCCGACCGTACCTCATCAGACGGCATCCTACGAGCTATCGACGGTGCCTCATCTTCATCACCCTGAAACAGTGGTGCTACATCCGACTCAGATGATTTCTCAACCCGATCATCATCACTCTGTTTCTCTTTGCTCTGTTCCTTTTTCGGCTTCTTTGTAGCAACCACGGCCGGCACCGCAGAGCAGGTCGCCACTTCCATCAGGTGCACGACTTCACCTTTTTCTACCGGCTTTTTCAGTCCAGCATTTAATTTTCCACGCATAACCGTGTCGGCAGTTTTAGACTTGTACCGCGCAAGCCCGTTCCTATAGGCGACTTTTTTATTCCAGAGACTATTACCCGCTGCCGTAGTAACAACAAACCCAGTACCGGCAACCGCACACACCTTATAAAAAAAGCGGCGTGCATCAACATAGTGGCGCCGCCCATCAGGAGTCCTATGCTTACAGGCTGCATCGGCTTTATTCATATCACGAAACGCTTTAGCCGCCACAATTCCGGCCGTAATCGTTCCGACCGCCAATAAAGGAACAGCTACATCAAGAAGGTCTCTGACATACTCAGGCTCCTTCGCATGAAGCGGCTGAGCCACCATCCCAAACACGACTCCAATTATCGTAAGCAGTTTACCAATGTTTCTCATGGCCAAATCCTCTGTGAAGAATAAAGGGTGTTGGAGTAATCATACTGCGATACCAATAGAAAAACAACAGGCCCCATGCAACAAATAGAAACTTATCCTCCGATAGAGCCACCCTCATTGAAAAATAAAAAAATACTGAGACCTGAAAAAAGGCGCCTTTAAGCGCCTTTTTTCATTAAAAATCATTCTGTAGTTCGCTACTCGTCATCGTCGCTATGAGCCACATCGCTACGCTTAGCATCATACTGCTCAAGCTCGGCACCAACCTTACTTAAAAGATCGGTCACACGCTTTTCTTTCTCTTTGCTTTCGTCAAAAAAGAATCGCAAATCAGGTACATAACGCCCCGATGCCGCACCCGCAAGCGCTTTACGCATAGAACCACGGTACAGTACAAGCTTTTCCCGAGCCGTTTCGAAAAGCTTCTGCCCCTCTTCAGGACCACAAGCATTCAAAAATGAACAGTATACGTAACACAGACCACCATCAGCAGACATCTCAACCTTGGTAAAGTAGAGCTGCAGCAGTGAGGGCTCGTCCTGCACTAACCGAGTAAGCAAGGCAGACAGCTCACGCAAGTAAAACGACTTCTTGCGTTCACGTTTTACCTCGTGCATACGCGCACTCATAACCATACTAGAAATCTTTCACGTACTAACGCGATCTTGGCAACCGTATCTTATTGGTCGTTGCAAAGACGCAAAATGTTATTTTTGATCGCACGCATAAGACGTTTGCGGCGCTTTTGTGTTGGCGCTTCAAAATATACCTGACGCTTCATGTCACGTACAACGCCTTCACGTTCAATTTTTTTCTTCAATTGTCTGAGAGCTCTCTCAATATTACCTGTAGATTGAACTTCAATGTTAAATCGTTTAGCCATAACTGACCAACCACCTTCTTAATTAGAGATGAAATAGGAAAAATTATTAAAAACCACGCAAAACGCAATGTGCCAGAGAGTCTACGGTATCAGGCTCCATTTGTCAAAAAGCTTAGAAGACAAAACTTAATGACCCTGCGAAAGTAGTCGTCTTCCACACCTGCATACCGGCAAAAATAGATTGCAAGGCCGCGCCAAATCGTAGAGATGATGTTACCTCATACTCGAAGCCGAGATGAATCAGCTGCGCATTATAAGCACCATCTTTTTCCAATTTAGAAGCCTTAAACGAAGCATTATTAGCTCCGGTAAACGTAAGCGTGTCTTTTTCATGTGCTACATACATATAGGTTACATAGCAACTAAGGGAATCTACAAAGCGGGCCGCTTTAACGGTTGCATAAGCTTTCCAAAGCGCTCCGGGCCGCTTGGTAACCGCCACTTGCCACGGATAAATACCGACCTGAAAGTCGGACGTTGGCGCAAATTGCTTGCCAATCGTATCTTCATTAAAATACGTACCACTGCCACCAAAGCCAACATTAAGCATGCCCGGAAAATCAAAACTCACCTCGGCAAGCCCGGTTAATCCATAAAAACCATCAGACCCCAACGAGATGTCCCACAGATTTCCTACAATCTTTTTTTCAGCCGTCGGCAGCGTCATCGAGAAAGCGGCCAACGGTGTCGCGGTAACCACATGGTCACCTTCGTTGTCTTTAAGGCTAAATCCTCTGCGCCACGAAAGCTCAATGCTCATATCCTCAACTCCGGTATTCTTCACCCCATCAAAGTTAATGCCGAGCGCTGCACCAATATCATGTCGTGGCCCTGGACCGGTTAAAAATTGTTTAATATCGGTAAGAAAAGCATCTGATGAGGTATCAACCGTTACGACACCGGTCGTGGGATCAATAAGCGGATTTCCGGTATACACCGGCTGCTTTACCGCATACTCGGCTACGCCACCACGTACCGCAACCCCAACACCATTAAAGAAACAATAATCAAGCGACCCCCGAGCCCCAATACGACTAAAACTCATCGCCGTATCATATTTACCCCAATAAACTCGCGCATCACTTGCATCAAGTGGTTGGTAAGTAGAGCCAACGAAAACCAAATCGGCATCATGACCAATCGCAGCCGTAGCAAGAGCAGTGTAAGCATCACTCAATGGAGCATTAGCCACAATGTCGGTGTACTCCCAAGAATCGGTTCCCGGATGAATGAGCAATCCAAGCATGTTAAGTAATCCCAGCCGATCGCCCAGTGCTACTTTTTTATTGGTAGCATCTTTTGCATTGCGCGCATACTGGTAGTACGGCACAACAGAAAGCGCAAGCTGACTTTTCTTACCAGGCAACGAAGGGCGGCCTTGACCATAGACTGAAAACATTGGGGCCGGATCGGAGAACGAGACGATATCGGTGGCACTCAATGATGAAGCACTGATCAGAACCCCAGCAATCATCCTAAGTAGTGTATAGTTATACGAAATACTCACGCTGCCTCCTCAAATCAAACTTAGTATACACCTATGATGTCTATCATAGGTGTATACCACTATGCTTAAAGCAGGGTCAAGTATGCGCGGTTAAAGCACCGCAAGAGTCGACTGGACGCTCAACCAGCACAACCAGAACGCGCTCACGCAGGCACCAACAGCAATTACTGCATCGTAGAGAGTCTGCCACGTCCGACGATCAAAGAGTAAGGCCATTACCGAAAGCAAATAGGCCAATGCAACAAACGCACTGGTCAACTGCAATATGGTACCAGGCTGCACCACAAACGCACTCAGCGCCGTAGACCCACCAATAATCAACACCGCAACCCGTTCATTCAACAACTTCCCGGTAAAACAGCTACGTACTACACAGTTTTGTGCCTTGCGCATAACATCCAAGAAAAGCTCTGCCACCGACCACACCATTGAATGAAGCGTGCCAAAAATAGCAAAAAATGCGCCAATTGAAATCAACCACCCGAGCCACTCATAGCCAGGAAGTGCGGCCGCAATCGCTTGCGAAAATGCTTGATTCATACCACCGACAAAAAATGACTTATCAATTGCCGCCAGCGAACTCGCAATAAAAAGCGAGAACATTGAAGCTACAATGACAACCGAATATAACGCAGCCCGAGGCACATTGCGGCCAGGGTTTACCACAATGCCATACAATGATGAAATGCTCTCAAAACCAAGCATCGAAAATAGAATCAACGGCAGCGCCGTAATAACTGCGTCATAGCCATAGGGAGCAATGGGGCTCATCAATGCCGGCTTTGTATGCATGCAACAAATTATACTGGAGACTATCATCGGCACCAACACACATGCTGCAATCAGATACTGCCCCCATGAAGAGATCTGAGTACCTGCAAGCACCAGAGCAACTAATATACCTAAGAGCACCAGCCCTATAGTTAACGGGTCATAGCCAAGATACGGCATCAACTGAACGCCAAGCTGTTGCGTCAAAAATCCCATGGCAATAGTAACACCACCGACATACCCGAGCGAGGCAATCATACCAACCATATGTCCGCCCCACAGTGCAGGGTAACGATATCCCCACGCATCACCAGGATACAAAACTGCTAAACGACCCAATGCAAGCACTATGAAAAGAACCAATACGCCACTTAATGCGTAGGAGAACATGCTCGCAAGGCCAACGGTATAGGCAAGCTTTGCCGGCATCGCAAATATTCCGGCACCGATCATTGCATTAATACCAATAATTGTTGCCGCGAATAGTCCTATTTTATTTCCTTCGTGCTGGTCCATAACTGGCAGCTCCTTTCTTCGTAAACATACTCGTAAAGCGATCCAATGCGATTACTAACGCGCCATCGCCCATCACGTTAGCAGCGGTCCCAAACCCGTCCTGTAAAAGATACAGCGCAGTCATTACACTGAGCATCTCCGGCGTAAAACCAAACAATGACTTAAGTAAGGGAAGCATAACAATAATGCCCCCGCCCGGAATACCGGAAACGGCAAGCATGTTAAGGCACAAGAAGCCAGCAAAGATCAAGTACGTTTCCAATGGCGGCACAATACCAAAAAACAGCTTCATCGTAGCCAAGGCAAACAACGGCGTACATACCGCATCACCCATCAAGTGGATATTAGCCAGAATAGGCATCGCAAACTGAGATAGTGACCGATTGTTCGTATTTTTTTCGGCACAAACCACACTCACTGGCAGTGTTGCAACGCTGGACATCGTCCCTAACGCGGTCAGATAACTTGGCAAAGCGGTCATCCAGCTTTCCATAGTTTTTTTCAATGAACCTGCGTTAGCAACCATATACGCCACAAAAAGCCATATAACCTGCATAACTACCGCAAGCACAAATACCGCACCATAGGCGCTAAATAGCTGTGCCACCGGCAGTTCTCGCATCATTTTAAGGAAAAATCCAAACACATAAAGAGGCAAAATAGGAATGAAGACGAGCGATAAACCCTGCTCAATGCACCGCTTACCAACCGCAAGCCATCGAGAAAGAAATGGCACTGAAATAAGAGTCAGCAAAGAACCAAGAATGAGAGCCACAATCATCGCCTGATCGGACCGCACGAGTGAAGGTAAATTAAGAGTATAAAAAGGGGACAGCCCACTCGCTTGCAAGGCAAACCCTCCCGAGTGATCATGCGATATCAAGCGCAAGGCGGCAAGACCAAAACCGTAGGTATACAGGCTCGTAACCGCATTGGATACCGTTACTAGTGAAAGTAACAGTAATACCATAGCCAATGAATTTTTAGCAAAAGAGGCGATGCCGCTTGCTACAAAGAAAAACACTATACCAGGCAGACAAAATTCAAGCACTTCCTTGATCAATGAACTCGCCGTAAAAAATAGGCGCACCGTTTGATCGCACACCACCATGTTGAGTAGAAACGCTGCGATGATTGCGCACAGCAGTTGCAGGGGTAACGAATGAACTATTTTTTTCATAGGTAATCTTTCCTGTAAGTCTTACGAGCTATTTTGCATAGACGAGCAGCTAGCTCGTCATCGCGAGGAACAGCGTGACGTGGCGATCCAGAAAAAGCAGGCTTAACCCCTACAACTAGGCTGGATTGCCACGGCTTCACCATGGAAGCCTCGCAATGACAGCCTTTCACTGTCTTATAAATTCTTCAATGCCCACTCAGTTTAAAACGGGCGATCGTACCATAAGAGAGAGCAAAAACCTACTTTTTAAAACAAAAAACCATTGACTTTGGCCGTTATGACCCTGCTATTATTAATACATGCTGAATTATGTACAAACAAAACAATGGCAAGGAAAATTTCGATGAATGCGAAAAAATTACTCCTTCTAATGATCACAATGTTCCTACCAACAGCAACAACACCGCTCATAGGCGCTACCACTCAACATGGTGATGTCGAGTCGCTCCTCAATGATACTACCGCCGAACTGATGCAGGCGTATGACTTGCTAGAGATGCTCAAGCGACGGTCGGAAGAGGTTGCACACACATCGGTTGTTCCTGATTTTGACATCTACTTACCACGAACTCTCGACCAAATTCGCAAGCCGCTTAAAGCAAAATTGCTCGAAGTATTAAGCGCTACGCCGTTCAGCGATCCAGAAAAGCATCTAGCCGATTGCCAAGAAGCTATCGTTGCTCTTGAACACTACTTAGGCACGTTAAAATCGATCACCGCGCAGCAACAAGAACACCAAGCACGGGCCCCTATCGCCTATGTGCCACGGTCTCATGGCATGCACCGAAAAACCGTGCGTAGACACCGAGCGCCCGCACCAACAGAGACTCAACCGGTAACCACGCCAGCAACCTCCGATGGCTTCGATCAACTCGCAAAAGCGTATGACCTTCATGAGCCAATTACCTCAACTCCGGCTGTAGCAACGCCTGCAGCAACCCCGCAAGCGCCGGCAACAACGACCACTCCCCCAATACCAGCCGTTAGCACTCCTGTAGCGACCACACCGGCCACTACTCCTGAACCAGTAACACCGGCGCCAAACCCTTTTGCTGCCCTCTTTAAAACACCATCAACCCCAACGACAACACCGCCAGCGCCAACCCTTACTCCAATAACTCCACCAGTTGCCCCAACTATCACACCACCAGTAACACCTATGACAACCCCTTCAGTCCCTCTTTTCAAAGTACCAACAACACCAGCACCGGCGACACCGGCAATTACCCCAACAGCACCTGCCATAAGCACTCCACCGGCTACCACGTCACCAGCCGCAAATCCTTTTGCCGACATGTTTAAGACACCGGCGAAACCGGTGACCCCTGCGACATCACCGGCAGCGACAGTCCCTGCGCCAGCAACGGTACCGGCTAAGTAACCTAAATCGATACCGCATTACGCGAATAAAATACCCTAGGTGAGAGCAAGGTATAGTCGGATTCTTCAAATTCCACTAAAATACCGGAAACAAAAGGAGTTTCCATGTATTGTAGTTACTATGTCGTCACCGCACATCGCCACATGATCTGGCTCATCGTTGCGCACCTTAAAAGCCATGATAACATTGCGTTTCATCGCACCATGGATGGCGCGCGCGATGTTCTTGAGTTTTTTGTCACTCCAGCCTACGAAGAACAACTCGTTAAATGGTTTGATCTTTACCAGGAAGAAGGGTTCATATTCGGCTATAAAAAGGAGACCAATCGATTGATTTCTTCAGAGGAATCATTGTGCGAATAAGAAAAAAGCAGTATTATAAAACCATCGTATAAGACCGCTTTTTTTCACTTTACATCGTCACAGGTTTCTTCATGATTACCCAGCATGCGCCTACCTTTTTATCTATAGTACCTCCTTTGCTCGTGCTAGCACTGGGCATCCTGACTCACCGCATTGTGACCTCGCTCGTCATTGGCCTGTGCCTAGCGGCATTGATCGCAGTAGGCGGCAACGTTATCGATGGATTACAACTGCTTATAGTCAAATTTTGGTCAACCGCCGACATCGCCTCATTAAGCAGCTGGGAAACCATCAACGACAGCCAGACCATCCTCATTTTTCTCTTTCTTATTAATCTTGGCATCATCGTTGCAATCCTTGATCATACCGGCTGCGCGCAAGCATATGCCAACATGATTCGTAAAAAACTAAAAAACGCCTGCCAAGTTGAACAGGCCAGCCTGTTACTGTCATTGGTCCTCTTTTTAGATGATTATTTCAGCACACTAACTGTTGGCTCAATCATGCGGCCAATCACTGACAAATTTAAGATTCCACCGGTTAAGCTGGCTTTCTTGATCGATTCAATGGCCGCGCCAATGGCGGTATTGATGCCAATCTCAAGCTGGGTTGCGGTGATTATGGGACAAATTCAACGAGCCGGCATTTCTGAAACCGTAACCGATGCAACCGTTATCATTGGTGATCCCTTTCTTGCGTATCTATCATTACTTCCTTATATGTTTTATTCATTTATCCTCATGATAAGTGCCTGGTTTATAGTATTAAAGCGTATCTCTTTCGGCCCAATGCGATCGCATGAAATTGCGGCACAGGAAAATCATGAGCAGTCACGATCAGTAAGCTCAGAAACCGAGTGCAACGCACGCGCAACGCTCACCGACTTTGTAGCCCCAATCGCTCTTTTCATGATCGTAACCTTTATCGCCCTCCTCATGTCGGGAGACTCCACTCTTTTTGGTGGTAGCAACAACTTCCTTGATGCTCTGCGTACCGCTAAAGCGGCCTACGCGCTCGCCCTTGGCAGCATCGTGTCACTTATTGTAAGTATCGGGTATCTCTACTCCCGCTCGCTACTCGAGCTGAAAAAAGTGCCTGGCCTCTTGTACAAAGGAGCCGAACTCATGGCACCGGCCATGTTAATCCTCTTTTTATGCTGGACCTTTGGCAACATGCTCAATCAGGAACTCCACACCGGAAACTATATCGCAACATTACTGGCCCATACGGTCCCGCTCTGGAGCGTACCGGCACTCTTTTTTGTAGTATCCAGTATTACTTCATTCGCTATGGGCTCTTCATGGGGAACCATTGGGATTATCATTCCTATTGCGGTACCGATGCTTATAAAGCTTGCCCAGCTTGAAATACCAATTCCCATTGGAGAAGTGCCTTGCCTCTTCCCAATGCTCGGTGCCATTCTCTCCGGCGCCGTACTGGGAGATCACGTTTCTCCTATCTCCGACACAACCATCATGAGCTCGGCAAGTACCGGGTCGTACCATCTTGATCACGTGTATACGCAGCTGGTGTATGTACTCCCGATATTTGTCGGCACACTGACCGCCTGTCTTGTCGGTGGCATCTGGCCTGAAACCGGCTTTATTGGCGGCATTGCCACCGGCACCGCAGTCTCCCTTGCCATCCTCACCGTATGCAACCAAGGTCATCCTGAAACGGCATCAAGGAACGCATGATAAATCATAGAGAAGCACAATCTCTTATCACGCAAGCGGTAATCTTGGTCAATCAAGATTACGAAATTCTCTTGCTCCAGCTCCCGGACGGACGCTGGCAATTACCAGGCGGCAAGCTCCATACCAAAGAAGTGTGGAGTGATGGCGTACTGCGGGAAATAACCGAAGAAACCGGGCTCAAAGATATCGCTATTGTTCGCGTGCTCTATATCGACAACTGGCATACGCCATCATACGACTATTACCGCGCTTATTTCTTGTGCACGACCATGAGTAAACAAATCTATCTCAGTAGCGACCATCGCCGCTACCGCTGGATCCAGCCCGATACCGATCTCAATACGCTAGAATTCACTCATGAGACGGTACGCATACATCTCCAAAGATTTTTGAATGAGCTCAACGAAGACTAACGGCGAGATCTAAAGATATAAGCGGCGCATGTCTCACGCCATGGTGGGCACAGCTTTATTTCATTAGCCTCAGTCGGCGTAATGGAGCCGTTCTCAACGAGAAACATCAAAATATTTACCGGCTTAAAGTCCCCACCTATACAAGCCTGTAACGTATAAAATCGCCGTCCTAACATATCGACTTTCTCACTCGCTAAAACCGGGTTATAAAAAACCGTAGCCGCATCGACCGGCAAGAGTGAAGGATAGGCGCAAGCTACCGCATCTCTGATATCAAACACAAAGGCATTTCGTGCAGCATCATCCTCGTCACTCGACAAACTCCCATCGCTATAGCAATGGCAATCCGGCGGACAAGAGTCTGAACGCGAGCTGTTGTCGCTATCTGAGGCAGACACAACACTCCAAGCCCAAATCAATACCATCATTAAATAGATTTTTTTAGCATTCGTTATACCCATACATCCCCCACTTAAAATGATCAACAGCATAACAAACAATTAATAGACTGCAAAGATTAACTCACCCATGGTAGACTATGGTCACGCAGACGATAGATTTGCGTCTTTCTAATCAAAAAAACAATGGGGTTGTTTTATGCTACATATCACATCAAAAATAGTGGTGCTTTCCTGCTGCTTTTCCATGATCGCCATGTACATTGAGGCAAGCGATACAAAAGCCCCATGGCAAAAAACATGGATTGACCTACTTGCTGCAAGCACACAAGAAGAACAACGAATAGAGACACTCTCAGCATTATTTACGCTCGTAACAAATCTTGAATCAGGAAAAACGACCACCATGACTATTACCGATAAAAGTGGTAAATCATATCCCGCACTGACCGCATCGGTTGCATTAGCAAATGAATACTATAGCCAAAAAACACCGTTCGCCATCAGAAAGATTCAGAGCTGCATTACTATCATACAGCGATTACTGAACAGAGTTCCGCTTGGTGATCGCGCAGCCACTCATAGAGAGGTGCGCGAAAAATTGCCTGACTCATGGCGCTCTAGCATTTAAAAGATATGAAAAAGGGCCCCAAAATTCGGGGCCCTTTTTCTCTATAAAATATTAATTACGCTTACGATCGTTCGGCTTTAAATACCGCTTACGCAAGCGAATACTTTCCGGCGTCACTTCGACCAACTCGTCTTCTGCAATCCAGTCCAACGCCGTTTCAAGATTGAAATCACGTGGTGGTTGTAGATTTGGCGCATCATCGGTTCCCGATGCACGCATGTTGGTGAGCTTCTTTTGCTTCGTTGGATTCACGTCAAGATCGTTATCTCGAGAGTGCTCTCCAACAATCATACCTTCGTATACTTCGTGCGTTGGTGCAACAAACAATGTACCACGCGGCTGCAAGCCATCAAGTGCATACGCAGTCACTGAGCCTTGCTCCATGCTGATAAGCGCACCTTTAATACGACTTGGGATTTCCCCTTGATACGGTTCATATCCATTATAGCGATGGTTCAATGAAGCGGTACCACGAGTTTCAGTAAGCATTTGCCCCCGAAGACCAAGCATACCGCGCGCCGGCATAACAAAGGTTAAACGGTTACGACCGTCATCCAATTGTTCCATGTTTTCCATGCGACCACGGCGAGCACCGATCAATTCGATTACCGATCCAGTGTATTCACCACCAACGTCAACGAGTACCATTTCCATCGGCTCACATTTTTGTCCATTGATTTCACGGAACAATACTTGTGGCGCTGAAAGTTGTAACTCAAAGCCTTCACGACGCATGGTTTCAACCAATACGGTTAAGTGCAATTGACCACGGCCACAGAGCAAGAATGTTTCTGCCGACTCGGTATCTTCTACACGAAGCGAAACGTTCGTACGCAATTCTTTGTACAAACGATCACGGATTTGACGCGATGTTAAAATACTTCCTTCACGACCAGCGAATGGTGAAGTGTTTACCCCCAACTGCATCGACAAGGTCGGTTCAGAAATTTTTACGTAGGTCAGTGGAATAATCTTATCCCAATGACACACCGTAGCACCAATACAGATAGCTTCATCCACGCCACCAATAACCACAATATCACCAAAAGTAGCTTCGTTCGTCGTTACACGGTCAACACCGGAGAAACGATAAATAACGCTGATGGTAGTTACCGGGCTGGTACGATCACTGGTACACCACACAACGCGATCACCAACTTTAATAGTACCATTCAAAACACGCCCAATAGCCAAACGACCTTGGTACGGCGAATAATCAAGATTGGTAATCAACAGTTGTAGTTCAGGACGTTCCTGTTTTGGCGCTGGAACATAGTTCCAGATCGTATCGAATAAATCTTGAAGAGTGCCGGAGCGCAATTCAGGATCCAAATTAATGTAACCATCACGGGCAGCGCCGTAGAGCACTGGATAATCAAGTTGATCTTCACTGATAGCGATATCAAGGAAAAGATCTGAAATCATTTCACGAGTACGTTCAATAGCCGCGTCTTTACGATCAATCTTATTGATCACAACGATCGGTTTAAGATTAAGCTCAAGGGCTTTTTGAAGAACGAAGCGAGTACCCGGCAACGGACCTTCAGCCGCGTCAACCAAGAGCAATACCCCTTCAACCATCTGCAACGTACGTTCTACTTCTCCACCAAAGTCCATGTGACCAGGGGTGTCTACAATGTTAATAGTACCTTGTGGCAAACAAATCGAAGTGTTTTTTGCCACGATGGTAATACCACGCTCACGCTCAAGATCATTACTGTCCATAATACGGTCAACACCCGTATTACCACGACCAAGAGTACCGGCTTGCTGCAACATCTTGTCCACCAACGTGGTCTTTCCATGATCCACGTGTGCGATGATTGCGATATTTCTAATATCTTTACGCGTATTATTCATATGTTCTTTCTCTATACTGCAGTCGCGCGATAAAAAAAAGGAGCTCTCAAATTAAATCTCGAGCTCCCGCGACCTGTTTTAATCGACTAGCGAACTGAGCAAAAAGGCAACATGCCCATGATGCGCGCAAGCTTAATCTCACGTGATAACTTACGTTGATAATAGCTCGAGTTTCCTGAAATCCGTGCTGGTAAAATCTTACCACGCTCGGTCAAAAAGCCTTGCAACATGTGAATGTTCTTGTAATCAAGTGCTTTTGCCAATTCTGGATTGCTCTCAAAACGACATTGCTTTTTTGCACTGGTTGCGGTCTTTTTTACTTTTTTGCGCATTAAACGTGCGCTAACTTTTAATTTAAATTTGTTCGCCATGGAGCTTACCCTTCAACAATAACAGTTTCCACTGATTCAACAGCGGCTTCTACTACCACTGATTCTTCGCTAACTACTGCATCAACCGCAGGTTCAGCCGAGTTCTCAGGAGCATTACTTTGTGCAAATCCGGTACGTGGACGATAGTCACGACCAGTTGTTTGGCCAGCTTCCATAGCTTCAGGCTTAATGTAAGGCTCAGCGTATTGTGCTGCAGTCAGGTTTACGTGTACATAACGCATAACCGTATCAACACATTTTACTTTCAAGAAATGTTCTAATTTTTGAAAGAAGATTTGCACTTCAGCCAGCTCATAACGAGCAAGTACGTACAAGCCATACTCTTGCTTACGAATTGCATAGGCCAATTTATAACGGCCCCATTTATCAAATGTACCTACGGTACCATTTGCCGCCTTAACAAGCGTTTTTAGTTGTTTTTCGATCAACGCAAGATCGGTTGGTGTTGCCGTAACAGGCAACAGCATTAATGTCTCATAATGCTTCATAAAAAGGTTCTCCTTTTTCACTTATATTCACTGAGGAGATAATAGGCACGAATCGCGCCATTAACGGTACCTCTATTACAAAAAATACTACTCGTCTTACATCATTTTTTGATAACGATATAAAACCTTACCAATAATGCGGAACATGTCTTTACCACGAACCAACGCTATTGGAGCTTTCTTATGGTTCACCGACTCAAGGACTACGAAGTCGTCCATGAAATTAACGCGAACAATCGCTTTTGTTGGATTTTCTATGCTGCCATATTCAACCGCAACAATATCACCAGAACGTGTCCACACTTCAGGGGATACGATAAGCTGATCGCCTTTGCTAAAAATAGTCGCCATACTATTGTCTTCAACCGCATAACAAAAAACATTCGGATCTTCACAGTCAAAGACCGGAACATAAACGCCCTTGTAACCAGAGGCCACCTGAACTAGTTGATTGTTATATTCACTGGGTTGTGAAGGAATTTCACCGGTAACCGGGACAATTCGTATCTTAAGACTTGCATGGGCAGGGTCAGAAGAAATCACCGGATTAAGTGTGGTGACCGCGCTGTCTCCCGCTTTTTGCTGACGTCGATGGGAGAACAATTCGATGGGTTCCATCTCAAATGCACCGGCAAGCTTGCGCAGCGCATCTTCGTTCCATCGCCTTGTTCCATTCTTGATGTGCGTGAGATAGCTTTCCGACATACCGGTCTTTTCAGCCAGTACTTTTGTCGTCCAACGGCGCTCTCTGAGCAACTCTCGCACTCTCAGTTTTGTAGATACCATAGCTGACTCCATATTAAGTATACCTACATCCTCTGTATACCACTGAACTAGGGCATACACCACGTCCCCAAACTACGAGGTTGAACCATGCCAGATCACAGTCTACCAAACCTTGACACATAGTCAACATTGGCACCCTATCCTCCAGCACTCCTCGTGCCAATTTTCTAGTCAACTTTTTGATATCGATAGATCACCTTACCAATAAGGCGATAGGCATCTTTACCCTTAGCCACGGCAATAGGTGATTGACGATGACTAGGTGATTCCAAAATGATGAAACCATCCACAAACGAAATTTGCATGAATTGGCGGACTTGGCGCCCACCGGCGCCATACTCGATAGCCACCACATCTCCTGAGGAGACTTCAGCGGCCGGAGAAACGATCAGATAGTCACCACGAGTGAACTCAGGACGCAAGGTATTAACGTCCAGCTTCACACAAAACATATCGGGATCATCGCACCCAACGACCGGAACAAACATATCTTTGCAGCCAGTAGTCATCTGAGTCACTTGATTGGTATAGGGCGATGGATGAGCCGGTATTTCTTTCATAACTGGCACAATTTTCGGAACAATAACCGGCGACGGTTCGGTAGCCTCACGCTTCGCAACACGATCTTTACGCTCAAGAGCCGACCGCTTACGTATACTAAAAAGCTCAATAGGATGAATCTCAAACGCCTCTGCAAGACGCTTTAATATGTCTTCATTCCATCGGCGAGTACCGTTCTTGATGTGAGTTAAATAGCTCTCGGACATGCCTGTTTTTTCTGCAAGCATCTTCGTTGTCCAGCGCTTTTCACGCAAAAGCTCTTTGACTCGCAAGTCGGTTGCGGATGACACCATAACTCTTCTCCTTACTAAACTAATACCAAGCAGGATTGCTGTTGAAGCAGATACCGTGCGTATGTTCATTTATCACCATTTGTTCTATGCTCCCCCGCTAGAACAGTCGGAAAGTATACCGCAAGTAGCGAAAAATTATACAAGAAAAATTCGGCATGGTAGATTTGTGCTCAAAGAAATCCTCAGAAATGTATAAAAAGATGTCAAAAACACCCGATTTCCCCAATTTCTACGAGCAAGAAGCATGGCAAAAAAACGCTCTGGTCTGCGGCATTGATGAGGTTGGCAGAGGCTGCCTTGCAGGGCCACTTATCACTACAGCCGCTATCCTACCCGTACACTGCGAAAAAAAGTTCCACGATTCAAAAAAAATGACCCCCAAACAGCGCAATCTGGCATTTGCCTGGCTTAGAGAACACGCATGGTATGCGATTGCGCGAGCCGATCATGACCATATCCAAAAATATAATATCTATCAGGCAACTCTCTACGCTATGCGCAAAGCTACGCTCATGCTGGCCCAGAGGCATCCTCTGCCGTTTAGCCAGTTAGCCTACATCACCGTTGATGCCATGCCACTGAAACTCCCTGCCGCATTTGCCCATCCCCCCATTGCCTCGTTCATCAAAGGAGAAGATTATTCGGTCTCTATCGCGGCCGCGTCCATTATTGCCAAGGTAACCAGAGATCACTTGATGGAAAAAATGTCACCACTGTTTCCCGGCTATCAATTTGGTAAAGACAAGGCCTATGCCAGCCCTACTCATTGCGCTACCCTTAAGAGCAAACCGGCCACTTTTATTCACCGCATCCAGTTCATAACAACGGTCCGCACACCTAAAGAAAAGAGAATTTCATGAAACCAGCCATCTCCCCAAAATCGCCTCATTTCCCGGCATTTGCCGAAGTTGTCGCCAGCACGCTTACCGGCTATACCGCACAATGTTGGAGCTGGGATCAAACTCCAGCCTTTGGCTCGCTCGTCTGTGTCAGCTATAAAAATCTTACCCTCTATGGCATCGTCACCAACCTAGAAACCGGGTCGTCAGACCCACAACGGATGCCTTTCCCGTATCAAAAAACCGAAGAAGAGTTGCGACAGCAACATCCCCAAGTGTTTGAATTTTTACGGACCGTGTTCACCGTCTCCATTGCCGGCTATAAAACCGGTGAAGAGCAAATTACCCATACGCTACCGCCATCACCGGCCTGCATCCATGCCTTTGTGCGACCGGCAACCGATGCGGAACATACGATATTTTTCTCATCACCTCATTTCTTAGCAGTCTTGTTTGGTAACAATGCAGCCAATCCGCTACTGGATGAACTCCTTATCAGCATCTTAAACCGATTAATCGGTGACGATTTATTGAATCCGACACTTTTCGAGCACTATTATCATACACTCACCCTACTTCTCGGTAACGATTACCGCCGACTTAAGATTCTGCTTCAGCGAATCGAGTCGACACATGCATCGATATTGGAAAAACAGCTGGCCCTCTAGCTACGCACATTGGCGCCTTAGACTACTACTTCAGGCCCAATCGCTTATTAAAAGCAGTGCTGAGATCTGCCTCAGTCTCATCAGATGCCACAGCGCACCGGTCTGCGATAACAGCGGCACCAGCTTTACGCGCAATCCTCGCAATAAAGGCTTCCCCTTGCGCGACCAAAAAGTCTATCTCAACTTCTGAAAAACCGTTCTTGCTCACCGCCCAGACAAGCATTTCGGTCTGGAGAAGTAGATACCATGCATGCAGCGTCGATGCAAAACCGGCCTCATCTAAACCATCACATTCCACTGATGCCTGCACGGCAAGATCGGCCAAGCGAAAATCAAGGAGCCATCTTCTAATTCGCGGCTTATTCACTTTTTTAATGATACGATCATTCAGCCCCATTGTCTGATCAACCGGTAAAATAGTATCATGTATCTGCCTCTTAAATGCGGGCTCATTTTTACGACCTCCAAGTACCGCAGCCATACGCTGCAAGCGGCCCGTCAACGCCAGCCATCCTGGGATCTCGCTACATTCTCGGTAAATCGCACCATACGACGAGAACGTCTCGTACGATTCAATGCCTCGACCCCAATGCCGAAAACAATTTACCGGCCCGGCCTCGGACCCTACTACACCACCTACCACGACTATACTCATAAGCATCGCCAACCCGGTCATTTTCATTGCAACCCCATACTTTAAATAATTAAAAATAAGGAAAAGTGTGCCAAAGTACGGTGTTTTTTGCAAATAATGCTGCCATGACTGAGCTTATGCTTTTCGTTTTAGACTACCATGAATAGTCGATTCGGCTACTGCGCTGAGTGACGCAGACGCATAAGAATCAAACTCATCATCCTCAGCATAAAATCTCCATGCATCTTGCATCGGCCGGCCGAGTATTATAAAAATCTCCACAACTTCTTTTAGCAACAGCTGCCCCCTCCTAATGGCCACACCGGCCATTAATCGTAAATAGTCGGCACATCCGGTAATCAGTTTTGCCCTATCTTGCGGCGCGACACGATTGCTAAAATTGATCAGCATGGAGACATGCTCAATCCACTCAACCATCAACCTCCTCCCCTCTACTGGCAACGTGCGGAACTGCATTACATATTGCTCTGCAAAATCTTGTATACGCCTCACTTCTTGCTTGGGCCTCTTCGTCAATTGAAGAAAAGCCCAGTAGGCAAACGGCCAGGCTTTTGATAGATGCGCGCTCTCCCATGCACAGCGTTCAGCATCGGTTTCTTCGCACACCCCCACTAAAACTCCCAACTTCGACGATGGGTTTGACGCTATCGCTCCGAACCTAGTCGCCCTCTTAAGGTAATTATACGCGTTCTCCTCCCATTGGGTTCGTGCACACGCAAGAGGATCTTGGTCTATAAATGTAATGGTCACGGCAAAGCCTGGCGGCACCGACCTGAAGCAACAAATTTTATCGGCAGAAATTAAATCGCCAAGCGGTATCATCGGCGTATCTACATCGTCTCGCTCGGCCCCTTCGCATACCGATTGGCAACAAGCAGCATTCGCATCAACAGAGAACGTCTCGTCACCTGAATCAATGGTCACAGAACTCGCATCGGAATCAACAACAAGAGAACGAAAGCAATCTACCGATTGCCGAGCAACAGAGGGTTCGGTCGCTTCCAAAGCAGAAAGTAGATCGGCCAAGAAGACCGGATCCTCTTCAAAATAGCCTACATCTAAAGCTTGCAGCAGACCATTATACCCCACAATACACACCACCAAAAACGTTACTATTTTCATGTTTCATCTTTCATTTTACTCCGGCTGGGAAGGAAAATTATCCCATTACAGCAGGCAAATTTCAAACATTGAATGGGACATCATCATCGGAGGAGCCATACTCTTCCGACGAATAGGAGTCGTCATGATGACGAGATTTGAATTCGCTTACATGCGCCACAATTTCCTCGCACCAGGTATATATCTGGGCACCAGCATCGTCAGACAGCGCGCCCTTCTCTTTAAAAAACGCGACTTCTTGCTCAAACATCAGCCGATAGCGATCAAGAAGGCTGCCCCCGTCACTAAATACCAGCCGACTATGCTCTACGCTGGCCGCTAGATACAGACCGGCCAATAATCGTTGCACCGTCAAAAGCATACCGCCATCGAACAATGTTACTTTGTCGATTGCATCGCAACAGCACAAAGAGACCGTCTTTATTAAGTCTGCTTTAGTCACTGCCGGTATAAATACCCATGCCTCGCTCAATTGGACCATAATTCTACAATAGCATTCCATGAGCTCGCTGTTTTCTTGAACATATTCCATCGCATCAGACGATCGCATAAAATCTTCAAGGTCCCGCGCATAAGGCCAACAGCTCTGCTCATATCGACAGCACTGTGCAAAAGATTTTACTAACTCTTCCTGCCGTGATGCATCATAGCCGTACGATTGCAGGTAAAATAAAAAAATCCACGGCAGATTATGGCGCTGAAGAGCAAGCCACCCCTTTGCTTCAGGCGTAAAAACATGACACTTGCTTCGAACTGGCCACTCGAGGGAGCGTACACCATCCGACACTTCGAAAAAAACGTCATCCAAGACCGGAGGCAGTATGCGCCCATGCTGCGAGCGCAGCAGTCCAGGCATGTAGGCAATACACAACATAAGATACCATCGGCGCAGGCACGGCAAGAAACATTCATCTATCAACAGCCGACGCGCAAGAGCAATGCGATCTTCTACAAAATGTCGTATCAATATCCGCTCCCGCGCTACCAGGACATGTTGCCATGTTGCCAGTATAAGCCAAGGGACTTCAGCACACTCACTTACCATAAAATGAAGTGGCTCAGCTTCAAGCGGCCACTCAAGCGATGGATCGCTCACGATTATTACGTCTGGCTTGGTCGCTGTATCAGCCGACATAAGAGCCCCTACAGATCCGATAACGTAGATACACGTTATGAGCCTTACACATTTCATACAACGCCTTTCATTACACGCAGCTGAAGGGGAATATCAGTATCCCAAAACGACTCTTGCAATGAAAAGAGATGGGCGGTGTGCTAGCACACACCGCCCATTATTACACATATTAACGCCTACTATTTTTGTCGGTCAATTTCCTGAAACGAGACGCAAACCTGCTCAAGAAGGTCGCGCATCCAGGCCGACCCATTAACCGATACCCAACCTTGCTCGGCCGCACATATCATTTGGCCGGTAATAAAGGCTATATACACCTCTAAATCGGCACTCGAAACATCGTCAGCCAGAACCACCGTATACAAACTCACTAACCATGTCATCACATACGGAAGCTGCTCCTCAGTAAACAACTGGTCATCGATAATGGCAACGCAATGTTCATCAAGCAACGCCATAATCAACTCCTGCTTCTCAGCGCCAATGGTTGACCAGAGGTTTTCCAGCTGCACAGTCACTGCATCCCATGAAACGGCAGCGGCCGTATTATACTGCCCCATCCAGTCACCACAAAATTTACCGGCTTTCGATCGTGAAAATTGCGTAGGACTTGAGCCAACAATTGGCCATTGATCTTCCGCATTTTTTTCCTTTTGAGGAGCGCTTGGCTCTGGATTAATACGAGGATCCTCAGCAATAACTTCAATGATGTTACCAGTAAGCTGCTTTTTCGTACGTTTTTCTTCCTTTTTAATCTTTTTAATTCCTCGACTCATTAGCTGCCTAAAAAACCGACTCAAACAGACAAGTCTATTGCGTATGTCTTGCTGTGAGAGTTTTGAAAGTGTTTGTTGAAACAAAGCGTACAGATCAAACTTTTTCATAGACGGTTGGACAGTTATCTGATCCTTAAACAACCAACCTTGCTCAACCGCTCGCGCAATACCTGATAAACGAGCCGATTGCAATGTCCCATTCATCGCCAGACGAGGTGTAAAATCCCTCATCAAAATGCTTCTCACCAGATCTTCAGAATCTCTTCGCCACACCCAGCTTGCCGCAGACGCCTCACTATATGTCTTATCAAAGCTAAAAAACTCATTAGAAAAAGCCTTCCACTGCTGAGAAAGCCACCGAAAAGCTCCAAAAGAAATAGCGTCATTCTCACGGGCCAGTGCCACTTCATGGGCCCATATTGCGCCCACGAGAAACGTTGATGTAGCAATAGGAGGCTTCCTCCATACCGCTAGTCCCAAACAGTGCATCAAAATCCATCGATTAAATCGAGGCATCATTTCGGCACTAATCTGATCATCTCCCAAAAGCTGCGCTTTTGCTTTAGCGCGCATATACGCCATAAAATATCTGACTTTACCTTGCGCCCTCTTATCAAGCTGTTGCCATCGTGCATACAACTCGGTCTCAAGAGCTCTCTTGCCATATGCTTGCATACTCCCTCGAAGCACACCGGAAATATCGTCATAGGAACCAATCAAGGCATAACCACTCATAGCACTCAACGGCTCTGCACAGTGCGGCCAGGTGGCCGGAACCATTATAGTTTCGCCCGCATCGGCCGCCACAACCAGGCCACTTACCAAGAATAAACCAATTCCCATCAATAACTTCAGCAACTTCATACAAAAACCTCTAAATATCTACTGCTGGCGTGATGCAAATCATCGTCTCATGAAAAGAACAGTAAGGCAAAAAAAAGTTGGGTTACTTGGTACCTTTTTGAGCGGTATAGGGCACTCCACCCAGCGCAGAATACAGCAACATAGAAAGCAGAGCCCATACAGACCATCGCTTAACCACGCGCAGCTCTTGGCTTGCTGTCGGTTCTCCAGAAGTACAAAACATCATAGGAACATAAGAAGTATACAGCACCACCAGTACCGTCAAACAAAGACGCGTTCTCAGCATTTTCATGACTACCCCCTTCATCGGCAGTATCTCACAAGCCAATCACTCCAGTAAATAATCTTGCACCAAATCAACCCGCAGACGCTCCCAGGAGGCAATAATTGCATTAACGCATTCGCGTGCCTTGCTATGGCCATACGCAGCACATCGCCAATCGGAAAAAAATATGTTCTCAACAAGTGTTACCACGTGCTCATCTACTACTTTAATTGGGTCATCAATAGCCGCTTGTACCTTTTTCTCCTGCACATAAAATACAGGGCACAAACGTATTGCAGGGATATATGCTACTGATACACGGAGTAGATCGAGCTCGCGACAGGTCAAGTCTGAACAAGACCGAACGACACGCTCAGAAAAATCTGCCGCTATTTTCTTCTGCATAGGGGTAAGTGCTGTATGATCAAATAGCATAACTTTCACCGGAGACATGCCGCTAAATGATGCCGCCCATCCACCGCTTGATGGCAATATCACGCCAGTACATCCTATCAACATTCCGACACTCACCATCAATGATCGAGCTCTCATTTCATTTCCATTTTATCTATGCAAGCCATGGTGTGGCAGCAAAAGCCGAGGCATATTCTCATAAAAAAATGATTGTTGCAACAATGAAATCACCGACTTCCAGCATCACACGAATCACTATCGGTATCGAACGGCTCACTGTCATCATCTGAACCTAAAAGTCTTTCTTCAGCAGAATTGCTCGAAAAGAGGCGCACAAAAAAAGTGGCGAGCTTTCACCCGCCACTCCTCTTTAGATTTCTTGCAAATAAGCGTTAGCTTACGATATCTTTCAGCTTTTTGCCTGCGCGAAATTTTGGAACTCTCTTTGCAGAGATTTGCATTTTCTTGCCGGTAGCTGGGTTGATGCCCGTACGTGCTTTACGCTTCATTACACAAAAGGTTCCAAAACCGGTGAGAACTACTGATTTCCCTTTTTTAAGCGATCCTTCAACCGCTTTCACAAAAGATTCCAGCACGTTCTTACACGCTGTTTTTGGCAGCTTTGTGTCTTTTGCCATTTGCTCAATGAGCATAGCTTTGTTCATACTATCTCCTTAGTCGGTTAGGACTAATGCATTGATTATTATCTCACCAATACAAACACAAAAGACAACGGCACAGATAAGAAGCACCATGAGCATCAAGAATTGGGACATCTTTGTCAAGAGTATAAAAATATCTTTGGTGCCGAGAGTCGGACTCGAACCGACACAGACATACGTCCGAAGGATTTTAAGTCCTTTGCGTCTACCATTTCGCCATCCCGGCACGGGAATTTTTTAACATGGCGCAACCAGCCGTAGCTTAATCCAGCGAATGATGAGCCGGAGTAGCGTAGGATGGAGGCGGCACCCGGATTCGAACCGGGGGTCAAGGTTTTGCAGACCACTGCCTTACCACTTGGCTATGCCGCCAGACCATGTTCGGAAAAAATCATAAGCGGCGATGAAATTAACTCACCACGCAATTCCGACTGCCCCGCCTCAACAACATGAACTTCCACAAAAGTCCCTATTAATAAGGCATCACCGTCAAAAACAACTCTATGATTTCCTGAAGAACGAGCGAGCAGTTTACCATTTGCTCCACGTTTTTCAACCAAAACCCGCAGATTCTTACCAACATAGCGCTGAGCAGCTACCAAGCTACCGGCCCGCAGTACTTCCTGAAGGTCGGCGAGGCGCCCCGCTTTTTCCTCTGCTGAGCAAGTATCGCCCATAGAATATGCTTTTGTATACTTACGACGAGAGTAGACAAACGAGTAGGCCATGTCAAAGCCAACCTGGGCCGATACCTCCCGCGTTTCAAGGTACTCTTCATGCGTTTCACCCGGAAAACCGACAATAATATCGGTCGACAAAGAAACTCCTGGTACCAATGCACGGATAAGCGCAACCTGAGCCAGATATTCTTCTTTCGTATAGGTCCGGTTCATTAATTCAAGTATCCGTGATGACCCGGATTGCAGGGGGAAATGACACCAAGCACATAGCTTTTCTGGGTAGCGTGCCATCGCCTCAAGTACGTCACGGGTCATGTCTTTTGGATGAGGACTCACATAACGAACCCAAAACTCTCCTGGAATCTGCGCAACCGCCTCAAGCAAGGCGGCAAACCGA
Organism: Candidatus Babelota bacterium; assembly: GCA_030917815.1. GTDB lineage: Bacteria > Babelota > Babeliae > Babelales > JAUPTZ01 > JAUPTZ01. The sequence continues at coordinate 75,862 of JAUPTZ010000014.1, forward strand.
GCACCGGTCTCTGGGCAGGTATACGAATTCACATTTTGCCCAATAAGCGTAATTTCTTTTGCGCCGGCCGCTACTTCATGCGTTACCCGAAGAACAATATCCTCAAGGGGATAACTGGTCTCCTTACCCCGCGTAAACGGTACAATGCAAAACGTACAGTAGTTATTGCACCCGGTAGTAATATTGATAAACGAACGCTTCACTTCTCCAACCGGCGCCAAGGTTCCGCCCATCGCAGCCTGCGAACCCTCTTTGATGAGACGAGCCGGAATAATAGCGTTCCGCTCGCTCATCGCCGCTTTGACATCACGCTCAAGAGGCACCACGGTCGCCACATCATCAACAAGAGCGGTAGCCGAAAAAAATTGTTTTTCGGTTTGAAGCTGCACAATAACATCGGCAAGATAGGTTAAGAATGTTGTCCGTTCGTCACGCGCACCCGATACAAACGAAATATACTCGAAGCGCTTCAGCATTTCTTGCTTGCGATAGCTCGCTACACATCCAATAATACCAATCTTCAAATACGGTAGGTTTTTCTTAAAATCAACCAGCTCACCAAGATAAGAATAGAGCTTTTGTTCAGCTTTTTCCCGTATGGCGCAGGTATTAATAATAATGAGATCGGCCTGTGACTCACTCTCTACCTGCACACAACCAAGACCTTCAAGAAAGGAGGCAATACCGGCCGAATCGGCCACGTTTGCCTGGCAACCATACGTCTTAAAAAATACTGCTATCATCTACCGTCACCCACGCATACATTCTACAATAATCACCAAAGCTTTTTCAGCCAAAAAGCACTGGGGAAGTATATAGAGATACGCGAGAATGTGAATCTGCGATGCTTAAAAACTAAGGTTTATGCAACAGTCGCTATCCCAACCGGATGTTCAAGCAAAGATTCAACCGCCTTTATCGATAAGATACGATCTTTTGGCGCAAAGTCATCAGGCGCTTTGCTATGAAAAGGAGTTATGAGTGAGAGCATTTTGTGAAATGGACTCTTTGCAGCCCATTCTTTATTGTAACGCCACTTTCGATAATGCTCATCATAATATTCATTTTCTGTTTTTCGATCATTATACCTTCCAGCCAAATACGCAGACTTAAAGTCCCGATCCTTTGTGGCATCAATCTTAGCCATAAACCAAAAACCAACCGGAAAAATACCAAGGCCAAAGATGGCTCCGAAGAAAAGCATCGCCATCTGAGAACATTTATCATCATAGTGTTCTTTTTTTAACCGCAGCGCCTCTCGTTCTTTATCGCTCGTTGCGACCAGCATTTGGGCTTCATACGCTCGTGCCATCTTAAAATATTTACCTGATGCTTTCTGTAAAAAAACACATGCCGTCGTCACACCACCAGCAAGCACTAATCCTGCTACTACTTTGCCACTATAATAATTTTGATCTATCCACACATTATCGGGATCCTTCACTGCAGAAACCTCAAGCGCAGGTCGCCCCGCATCAGGACTGCCCACTTCAAGCACTGGCTCAGTGGCGGTACTTGCATACAACGAAAAGCCAACATTACCACACGCTAAAACAAGCGCTATCATACGATACATACTCATAATCACCTCCAAAAAATGTGAGCGGACCGTAGACTTTCAGGAAAGTCCCTGTCAATGCTCTGTGCATCTTGGCTCACACCAACCGGGAACGCATTAGTACTGCGCGCCAATTTTCTGATACACTACCGCCCGTTCGGAATAATGCATACTCATTATTAGAAAGGTGTACGCTATGACTTTAAGCACACTCAAAAACGCTCTTCGCTTTTCATTGCTCGGTTCACTAGTACTGCTCTGTAGCATATTTAGTCCCCCGGCATATACCGCCGATATAACTGAAAAAGAATATCAAGAATATTTAGCCGCCTATAGCACCGATGAATGGCATAGCTATACCGTACTGACATGGGAAGAAGGACCGGATTCACATTTGTCGTCGTATACTTCGAAGCAAAGAGAAGAAATTGGCGAACGCGCAATGAGAAGAGCTATGCGATCACGTGGTTTTATTTGCTTAGATGAGTATCTCTACTACCATGGCGGCTGCAGTTGCAACTCACGCATAAATGGCAACCAAGGGGTTGATTACATTTTTATCCCCATAACCAATTCTCGCACAAAACTCAGTGCGACTAACCGTCCCGTAAGAGATGTGCGCAGAGCACTTCGTATCGGTGAAGCAAAACACTCGAACGCCGATCGCTTACGACTTGATATGCGTAAAGTTGGAGAACAAATGAGCCTCACGTGGTGCTATGACAGATTGGGTGAACTCAAAGATGTTTTAGAGTATGAGATAGATCTCTACGCCGCACCGGCAACCGCAAATCCTGGTATAGTACGCTGCTGCGTACAAGCTCTTGCTCTGGTTAATGAACTGTTAAACGAGCTGCCAAAAAGAAGAGTCGCCGTGTATTGCCCCACTAAAAAAACCATAACCTTATGGAAGTCTAGTATTTGGGAATAGGCTACCGAACAACGATATTGTCATGCACCACCCCAAACCGCTCATCACGGCGAAGTGCATTAACAACTCGTTGAATATCTATATCACTCAGGCCCTGCTCCTGACATAGTTTTATATTAATCATGAAAACCCGGTTCTTTGCTATTTCCTGCACCGGAATATCTCCCGGGTTTTTATGCTGAAGCAGCACTTTTTTTGCCATATCAAACGCCATTTCGGCAAGACATACCGGGTCGGCCGCATAGCTAAGTACCGCATTTTTGCCCCCATCAATCGACCCGGCAAAGAACGTTACATTGTTCTGTGAGGCGATCAACTTGCCAATCATTGGCGCATGAGCGGCCACCGCATCGGCCTCCAAATACATAACCGTATCATGACCGGGCAGATGGGCTGCAACCTCCCACACCGTATCTTCCATCGTATCAATAGGCAAAAGCGTAATATGAATCCCTTGAATTACATAGCGTTGCGCCAGCTCCTGCGCATAGGCCTCATTACGGTCCACCACAACCGAATAGGGCACTAGTATGTTACGAGCCGTTGGCTTTGCCATCAGCAACAAATCGATTGGGCTAAAATTGTCTTTGAGTGAGTGGCAAAATACGCCGGTTACATTAGCACCAGGATGCTCTAGCGATTCCACTAGACCGAATGCTATCGGATCTTGAGTGCCAAGGAAAATAATTGGTTTTGTAGAATGACATTCTTTAGAAGCACGTACCATACCTTGCGAGCAACTCATACCGGCACAAATAATAGCATCAACATCACTCGCTATCGCCTCACGGCATATTTCATTGATTGAGTCTAAATCGGTAGTAGCGGTCGGCGTAAATTTTTTAATAAAGAATCGACCATCGGCAACAATACTCTGGATCAATGCATGATTAACGTTGTCATGAAACTGCCGGCTGGGCGTATACACCAACCCAATGGTGTATACCGGACCAATTAAGCGGTTTTTCAGCACAATAACCCCCAGGTAGGCATTGCAAAAAAGACTCAAAACAAGCGTAGCAACAAGAAGCGAGAGAGCCTTCATATAAACCCTTCAAGTACAATCTAAGTAACCACAATATGATCATGCACCAATGCGAAACGGTCATCGGCACGAATCGCAGCAATGATACGCTGAATATCGATATCGTCAAGGTCCTGCTCTTTGCATAGCTTGGTATTAATCACCAAATTGCGGGGCACCGTCATTTGTCGCACCGGCAAATCGCCCGGGTTTTTCTGGTTAATGAGAATCTCTTTGGCTAAATCAAAAGCTTCGCTGGCAAGAGCATCTAAATCAGGCACAAAGCTCAAGGCCGAATCTTTTATCCCATCAAGTGAACCGGCAAACATTGTAACGCCATGCTGAGAAGCAAGCTTACCAAGGGCCGGGCCATACACACTTATTCCATCAGCTTCAAGATACATAAGCGTATCATAACTTGAGATTAAACCGGCCACATGTTGAAGGGTATCATTGACGCTGTTTATAGGGAGAATCGTCACCTCCAACCCCATTTTTTTCCCATCCTTCTTAAACTGCTCAACATGCAAATCAAAACCGCCAGCAGCAATCGAATACGGTAAAAGTATCCTGCGGGCTAAAGGCTTTGCTATTAAAAGCAAATCAAGCATGCTAAAAATTTCGCTACCAGGGGAGTTAGACTCTATCCCGGTAACATTGTGGCCCGGCTTCTCAACTGATTCAACCAACTCATACCTTACCGGGTCAAGCAGCCCCAGAAATACAACAGGTTTCGCAGATTTTCTTCTGCGTGAAATCTGTGCCAACCCTTTCGAGCAATTAAGACCGGTGCTAATAATTAGATTAACTTCACTTGCCAGAGCGTCATCGCACGCAATATTTACTTGAATCAAATCAGATGTAGACCCCGACGTAAATCCTTTGACTGAGAACCTGTCATCACGCTTAATTGTATCAATAAGAATGCTATTAACCTGCTCATGAAAAGCACGCGATGGCACATACACGAGGCCTACGGCATACCTTGCGCCACGGCTCTTAAACCAGGCAGAAATAGCTAAAGAAAACAACCCACCAAGTAAGATCAATAATAGTGCTACAACAATTTTTTTGGAGGATGAACCCATTTCCGCACAACTTTCACTTTGGGGCTTGAACACAATTTTAGCAACGCTTCATCAGGAAACCCAATTTTACGTAAAGCATCAACATTAACGGTAAACTGACGATTATCTTTCAAAACCTTAATTGGCATAATACCTAGCGGGATGTTTTTTTCCCAAAACATTCGAAGCTTCTTATATGTTTCAACCGCCAGCTGATTGATATCTCCAGAATAAGCACCGCTCGCACCAGCATCAATGCTTGCAATGTTACTCCCAATAAGCACCAGTAACTTCTCCCAACAAAGATACGAAATCTCATCTTGCGCAATACTACTGTAACAACCATCTAAAAGGAGGATTCCGTCAACTTTGTCGCCATACTCCTTAATCGTCCCCATAAGCTCGCCATAATCATACCCAATCGACACAGAAAAGGCCTCCATTCCAGCTGAAGAAAGATACTGTGCAATTTCACCGGCATGGCGCATAATAACTTTGCTTTTTGGTGTCGATGAATAAGGAATGAGTATACGCTTTACGGTAGGATAATAATAAGCCACATACCGCGCCAGCTCAAGCACCGACGCCTCTTCAAACACTACGCCTGTGATGTTTGAGCCCGGCTTTTCAAAGCAATCAATAAGCCCCTGCTCAACTGAATCACTTACGCCAATAAAGATCTGAGGGAAATCGCCCATTTCATCAGCAACTTTTTTCGTGGAAATTGAACACCGTGCACCAATAGTAATCAGTAGATCAACTTCACCACTTTGAATAATGGATCGTGCCCTCATCTGAATATGCTCATCTTCCATACTATTTAAGCGATACAACTTATGTTTGTACACACCCTGTACACCATTATTTATTTGGTCAATCAAATAATTAGTCATCAACATGTGATACGGCCTTCCCTGCACCGTCAAAATCCCCACACGACACTCTTTGGATCTTATCATAACGTCCCTTTCGTCGCCCTACCCAGCTTACTCTTCATCAATCCGGATAATATCGGCATCGTACACCGACTTCATCTGCATAAGTGCCACAATATGATCGGGCAACTTCAAGCCCTGGCGAAGCATCGCTTCCCAGTTATACCGCAACCCAACCTGCTTCGGGATTTGGTACGACTTTACATAGCCATCGGTTGTCAAAAGGTTATGGAGAACCACAATCATCGGTCGAACATAGGCCTCCTTGGTAACACCACACCCAATACCGGCTCCTTTAAAAACCGAATCAAGATCTGAGCTGCAAAAAAGAGTCTTTTCTTGATCGCACAGCGCAACAATTTCGGCGCGGTGCCTAGAAACTGCCGGCTCATCAAGCGTAATCAGCGCATCGGCCCATGCAAGATGTGTCCGTAAATCATCGCTATAAAGATGATTAAAATTCCACAAATGCTCAACAACGCGGATCCCCTTACGGGCAAGCGCCAGCAAAACAAACCGCCGCTGAGCTTTCAGCGAGTCGTTCTCACTCGCCTGCTCACGATCGGGTGTGTAGGCCAAACACACTTTCTTTATAGCGGGCATTAGACCACGGAGACCGTTCGCATACTCGGTGGCAGCCATCGGAGTGTTGTGCACACCGGCCAGGCCGCGGCGTGGCTTGAGAAACGGTATCGTCATTGAACCGGGTACCGCATAGAGTTGTATCAGATTCAAATTAAGTACTTCACGAATTTCGGCCATAAGCTCGGTCTCAATATAACCGGGCGTAATGACAAAAGAAAAACGCCCTTTATCTTCTCCGGCTATAGCAGGATGGGATAAGAGGGCGCTGTACATTTCGAATTCGTTGCCATTGAGGTAAATGGTTGTTAACTCAAGTTCGGTGTCTGGGTAGGCAGTACCAAATTCGGCAATAAATCGTTCACGGGAGGTATAGGTCCACTCACGGTTCTCAGTTGAAGAGAGAATAAGACCTCGTACTTTGCTGCCCAGCGACGGCTCATGAGTGCTGGCTTGATGAGCATAGAAGGAGGAGACTTCAGTAACCAGGCTTAAGACTTGGTTAAAGAGCCTGGTAGCGGCGTTTTGTTTCTTCATAGTGGCCTCTGTTGGGGGATGTTTAAGCTTAACTACACGCATACATTAAGAACGCACCTCACACCGCCTACCGCATGATTATATGAGATATAACCAAATAGTAGATCAGAGGAGATGGTATGAATCATAAACCGTTTTAGTAAAAAAACAAGAGGGGCCGCATTTCACCGCGGTTTTTTTAGGGTATGCGAGAGGATTATGGCGTTAAAAGAGGGACTAGTAGTAGCAATTAGTAGACCAGAGTACTAGTGAATGACAATCCAGACTTGCTAGATCTTAACCGAGCGCATTCTTATATCCATGCCATTGTACAGCAGCGACTCTGACCTATAGGTAAACACCTTACGGCGTAAGCCGTCATCACGAGGAACGAAGCGACGTGGTGATCCAGACAAAGAATTTTTAAATAGCTACGGCATTCACTGGATTGCCGCGGCTTCCAAGGAAGCCTCGCAATGACGACTTACGTCGTTGTAGATGATGGCATATTACCCGTAGCAGCAAGTGATATTTCATGTTGATAGTAATTTCATTGCGCAGCTACATTTGTACCACTATAGCTTTTGAGAAATTATATGCTTAATCCTCGAACAGCCGCTTATAATAAAGCAACGCCTTCTTAGCTTCGATCGCATGATCAACCATGGGCCGACTATACCCAGCAATTGGTTTCTTTGCGGCGGCATGAATAGCAACAGAAGTTGCCTGCGAAAGCTCACTAACCCAACGTTTAATATAGATTGCTTCAGGATCAAACTTTTTTTGCTGAAGCCAAGGATTAAATATACGAAAATAAGGTTGTGCATCGCATCCGGTTGAGGCGCACCACTGCCAGTTACCATTGTTAACTGCCGGGTCATAGTCAACTAAATGCTGTGCAAAATAGCGCTCGCCCCATCGCCAATCAATATGTAAATCTTTAATTAAAAATGAGGCTACCACCATACGCACCCGATTGTGCATATAGCCGGTCTCATTAAGCTGACGCATACCGGCATCAATCAAAGGAAAACCGGTAGCTCCAGCACACCAACGAGCAAATTTTTCCTCATCATTATCCCAGACAAGTCGCTCATACTGCTCCTGATAAGGATGCCCGAAAACAGAGGGCTTGCTCACAGAAACATGAGCAAAAAAATCACGCCAATACAGTGAGCGCACTAATGGCTCAGATCGGATACCCAAAGTACTATGCAATGCATGATAGACCTCCCGAATGGATACCGTGCCAAACTTGTTATGAGCACTTAAATGAGATGTTCCTTTTTCATCGGAAGGAATATCACGCCGCTGTGCATAAGAACCAAGATCGGCCAGCACCTTAAGCAACTGCGTCCCTTTCTGTCGACCACCAGTTATATGCACCCCTACAAGCTCAGCACTTTGAGATCGAATCGCTACAGGAATAATTGGGTGGGCATCACGAAGCACTACGCTGCTCAAGTGTAATGATATTTTCTTCTCCGGTACCGCAACCGGAAGTGCTGTTGCAGTCTTATAGAATGGCGTAAATATCTTAAACGGTTTCCCTGCACTCGTTAAAACGCTACCAGGCTCAGTAAGAAGCGCATCATGACATATAATAAATGGCACCCCGCGCTTTTTACAGACCGCAGCAAGCGCTGCATCCCGCTCACGACTAAACGGAGTATAATCGGCATTTATCATCACCGCATCAATAGTCGAATGAGCTAATACGGCATCAAGGACATCGGCTGGATGTCCATGCCAAAAGTTAAGGACACCACTATGCATCCGAACCTCACGTGCAAGCTCATCCAAGCTTTCCAGCATAAAATTGAGCGCCGGAATGCTTTTATACGTATTGGTACCAACTTGAACCGGGTCAAAAATAAAACCTACACTCACCATTGCCGCAGATGAGGCTACAGATAATGCGGTATTATCTACAAGCCGCAAATCACGACGGAAAATATGAAGCGCGTGCTGATAAGATGCTTTCATTAAAAATCCTTAATACATACAGGGGCCATAAACAAGCAATGGCATGTTACTACAAATTTCTATATACTTTCGACCACTTCATCAAAAGATTATTCGAAAGCATATACTATGGCAATTCAAGCAGGTTTAGTCGGTCTTCCCAACGTTGGCAAATCAACTCTTTTTAACGCATTGACCAAATCTTCCATCCCTGCGCAGAACTATCCGTTTTGCACCGTGGACCCGCACCTTGCTATTACCAACGTACCAGATGAGCGCTTAGGCAAGCTGGCCGCTATCTTTGGTTCACAGAAGCTCATTCCAACTACCGTACAATTCGTTGACATTGCCGGCCTGGTAAAAGGCGCCGCTAAAGGCGAGGGTCTGGGCAACCAATTTTTGAGTAACATTATGGGCGTTGACCTTATTCTCCACGTGCTACGGTGCTTTGAAGATGAAAGCATCACCCACGTCAATAACACCGTTGATCCGTTGGGCGACTTTGAAACCATCGCCACCGAATTGTGCCTCAAAGATATCGAGTCGGCAGAGAAACGGATGCAAAAAATTGAACATCAACTACGCAAAGGCAAGCAGTCACTCTCAACACAAGAGGCAAAAGCCTTAGACCAAGAAATGGAGCTGCTCACCGTCGTCAAACCACTTCTTGATAATTGCGATTATCACGGCGTGCAGAATGCGATCTTTGCCGCTCTTGACCGTGGCGTCACCACGATCCCGCTTCTTTCTGGTAAGAAAGCTATTTTTATCGCAAACGTTAGTGAAGATGATTTGGTCGACAATGCCTACAAAAACAATAAGCACTACCAAACGGTTGTTGCCCGCTTTGGACAACCAAACGTCATCGCAATTTCGGCAAAAATAGAATCGGAATTAGCACAAATGGATGAAGCCGAAGCCAAAGAAATGATGGAAAGTTTAGGCTTTTCCTGCACCGGCCTATCGGAGATCATCCGCGCAGCCTACGCGCGATTAGGGCTCATCAGCTTCTTTACCTGCGGGCCAAAAGAGGCTCATGCCTGGTCCATTATGAAAAACACCAAGGTTCCACAAGCGGCCGGCACCATTCACTCAGATTTAGAACGGGGCTTTATTTGTGCCGAAGTCTATAATTGCAACGATCTTTTTGAATTCAAAACAGAAGCTGCACTAAAGTCGGCGGGGAAAATGAGGGTCGAAGGTAAGGAATATGTTATGACCGATGGCGACGTCATACACGTTCGATTCAACGTATAAATATACTTACTCGCCGCCAGGCGGCTGAGTACGTAATCCTTCCTGCAAAGCTTCCATATCGGCCTGGAATGCGGCTTGATGAGAGTTCATAAAACTAACAAACGCTGCCGTTTCACGCATACCAGAGAACGCCGCAAAGAAGCCACCACCAGCCGACTCAGTAGCTTTAGTGTAGTCGGCTATGTAGCGACGAAATTCGTCGCCATGCGCATCGAGGAATGGTAGCGATATTTTACTTGTTTTCAGAGACTCCAGCAGAGCTCCGATATCGGCCGAATCATCGCCCGATACCGCTATCGTCTGAATCTGCTTCAAAATCTTTTCTAAATAAGCCTTAGCATCTCGAGTAAAGAGTTCGGTGAGCTGGGAGAAACCGGGTAAACTGCGGTCAAACGCTCTCACCATATCACACAGCAACGCCACGGTCGGAACACGCGTAAATCGAGCGGCGTCACCAAGATAACCGACTTCGTCTAACCCACGATTCAACAACGCACCACGCGCAACGATATTATAGGCTAAGCTACGCTCAGTAATAAACTCTGCCGCCTGATCCCGCGTCAGCGTACCTTTTGTTTGCGCGGCTAAGAATTTCCTATATTTTGAACCATACTTTTTCTTGAGATCGGCCTTAAATTGCTTGTAATAAACACTCAGTTGTTCGGTTTTAAAACGTGTCTCTGCAAGAAACTCACACCGATCTTCAACCGTCGCACAAACGGCCGAACCTAGCTCCTGGTTTGAAATTTGATTACCATGCGGACAGAGTGCCGTTGGTACGATCATACCACTGGAAGCACAGCTACCACAGGTATAACACTTATCACATCCGGCAAACCGTATGGCTACGGCCGGCTCATCATCCAAGCAATAGTTACATTTGAGCCGATCGGCCTCCCAATTCGCCTCTTGTCGATCTTCCCACTTTTTAAGATCTTGCCCAATCAAACCTTCCGGCGGGGCTTCAGATGGCCCCGGATACTCGGTAACCAAAGGCTCAACGACCGATGAGGTAATCACCGGACAGAGAAACGTGATCGACCCGGTCATGCCACCCGGTATTTCCCGCCTCAGTTGAGCCGCAAGCTCTTGTTGCGACTTTCTAAGATGTTTCATGGCGGCATCGACTATTTCCGGCGTTACTTCCGATTTAGTCGGCATCACAATCGGTTCTTCAGGCTCTTCAATCGGCTTTGGTTTCGGTTTCGGCTTTGGTTTAGGTTTATCCAAAGGCTTTGGCTTATCGCCCGGCTTTGGTTTCGGTTTAGTGATCGACCTCGGCTTGACCAACGGCCTACCCGGTCTTGCAATAGAGCCCCATGAGCCGGGTGTGCCATCACCAGTAGGCACAAGCTGATTGCGACTCTCCGGTTCTGCATGATTACGAGCATACTGCCACCAGAGAAAAGCTGCGATCGCTGCTACTCCAAGCCCTATCGCAAGACGCTTGCCCGGTACGTGCCCACTTTCATCTTTTCTCGCGGTACACCAAACAATCAGATCGTCCAACAATGGATCGTGCTTCTTCTTATTCAACCGCTTTGCCGCCTCGATAACATCCTTACACGTGTTGTAGACATCGGCAGGACATTCCTCACGTAATCTTAACGCGTTCTCCACATTACGAAATAACGACCACAACTTGGTGTAGCCGACATTAGCTTGCAACGCAAGACCAAACTGCTTCTGCGAAGTAATAACACTCGCAGAAGCACGCTCAACCTCGACCGCGCCAAGGCTACCCACAATACTGCACACGATAAACCAACTAAATAACACTATCCGCTTCATGGCCCCCCACATCGACCCAGTTAACTCTCGTCTTCATCATCCCATGGCTGATCAGCAAGGCCTTTATTCAGCGTGTCGAGATCGGCAAAAAAGGCATCTTTATTAGAGGAAATAAATGTTAACAATTCACTATGAAAACCAAGAAATGCTTGGCTAAGGTTCTGTATCTCTTCTTGCAATTGCATCAAAGCAATCACATCGGTCACACCCGCACGACCAGATGTCATACTGGCCTGAAGTTGTTGAAATCTAATTTGAGCCTCCTGTATCTTCCCAGCTCCTTCCGTAAATCCTTTGGTAATCCTCATAAGATTATCCTTGTGAGCATCAATAAATGGCAATGCTATTTTACTTGATTTTAGCTTACTTAAAACTGCGGACGCCTCTGCACTACTGCCTCTTGCTGCATCCCCAAGGCGCTGCAGCACAGATTCCAAATAGGCGGTCGAGTTTTTCTTTCTCGGCGCAGATTCATGAAAGAGAAGGTCATTTATTTTTTCTTTAAAATCGGGAAGCCACCGATCACGATATTCCTCTTCAGAAAGAGGCTGAATTGCCATCATAACATCATGAAGCAAGGTAACCGCAGGAATACGAACAAAGGTGCACGCCTCTCCTAAGTAGCTAGGCTTCTCTAGTCCGCGATCTAATAATGCGCCATGAGCAACAATAATGTTCGCCTTGCTACGCTCGGTAAGAAACTCGTCTTGTTGCTCAGATGAAAGAACCCCGCCTGCTTGCTTAGACAAGAACTTCTTAAACTTTATTCCTTTTTTCTTTAAATTTGCCTTAAAACGCTTGCAATAAGCGGCAGTTTGTTCTGTCTTCAGAAGCGATTCAGCAACAAACTCACACTCATCTTCAGGGGTAGCACAAATCGCCTCACCAAACTCTTGATTTGAAACAGAGCGACCATGAGGACACGTAGCATCAACAAGATTACCATCTGCATCCTTTACTTTCTTAGTAGCAATACGGCGCTCAGCACAATCGGAACAGGTATAACATTTATCACACCCAGCAAGCCGTATGGCTACTTCAGGATTCGTCGTAAAACAGAAACCACAGGTGGGCTGCTCGGCCTCCCAGTCTTTTCCTCGCGCAAGCTCTTTCTCATCCCATTTAGCACGCGCAAGTCGTCGACGCTCGCGATCTCCCCATGCTCGAGCATCGGTCTCGCTTACGCTATCGGGACAATCGGTGAGCCATTGCTCATTCTGTTCAAACCAATCCTCATCGCCAAGATTGCGCGGATATTCCTTAAACCATTGCAAGCGAGCCCGATGAGCGACAGCCTCTTCATCAGACAGAAAAGACGGACATGCTACTAAATCAGGGCTTCTTAGCCATCTCTCCAACTCACCCCATTGCGTATCACTCAAACCATTCGGACGGTCATCCTGCCATCGTCCGCGCGTCTTATCCCATTTCTTACTTTCATCAGCACTGAGGCCATCTGGACGCGCCTCGGTCGAAGGAGGACACTCGGTAACGGGCCTAACAACACACGAGGTAAATGTTGGACAAAGAAATCCAAGGGCCCCTTTTAGGCTCGGATCTTCTTCCGTTAACTGCCCCATCAATGATTTTTGTGCCTTTTTAAGGCGAGCCATCCCGGCATCAACCGTCTCCGGGGTTACCACCATTTTTGTCGGCATCACCAAAGGCTTTTCAGGCTTTTCAGCCGGTTTTGGCTTCGGCTTATCCAAAGGCTTTGGTTTCGGTTTAGTGGTCGGCTTCGTCGGCCTAACCAACGGCCCGGGCATGTCGCCACCCGGTCTTGGAATAAACCTCCCTGAACCAGGGTTACCACCACCAATAGTAGATACAAGTTGATTGCGAGTCTGCGGTTCTGCATGACTACGAGCATACTGCCACCAGAGAAAAGCAGCGGTCGCCGCTACTCCAAGCCCTATCGCAAGACGCTTGCCCGGTACGTACCCACTTTCATCTTTTATCGCGGTACACCAAACAATCAGATCGTCCAATAATGGATCTGACTTCTTCTTATTCAACCGCTTTGCCGCCTCAATAACATCCTTACACCTATTGTAGACATCGGCAGGACATTCCTCACGCAACTTTAACGCAGAACCCACTTTACGAAATAATTGCCAAAGCTTGAGGTAGTCGGGATTGGCCTGCAATGCACCATCAAAACGCTTCTGCGGGGGCATGACATTAGCTTTGACATTCTCAATCTCAGTCGCCCCGAGGCTACCCACAATACTGCAGGCAATAAACCAACTAAGTAACACTATCCTCTTCATAGTCCCCCGACATTTGCATCACATATGCTCCCTACATACTATCACGACTTTGATACTAAAAGAAACTATTTTGCCATCTCAGCATAGCACTCTTCCCATAACTTCTGCTGGCCATCCAGTTGCTCTTTCAGCCTATCATACTTATCAAGCGCCCTGTCGTACTCAGGCGTACCATAGTCATGATCACCCAGCGCAGCAACCGCTTTTTGCACGCCTTCATCAATTTTTGCAATCTCTCGCTCAATAGCCTGCAGCGTCTTCTTCGTAGCCGGCTCCTTTGGCGCCTGCTCAATAACAAGCGGTGCAGACTTGCCACCGGCCGCTTTGTTATTTTTAGCGGCCGCGTTATTAGCAGCTGTCTGTTGATCTCTCATATAACAGAACGACGCATAGTTCCCCGGATAATAGCTGACCTTTCCTTGATCAATGCTAATAATAGCGGTTGCAACCTTAGACACCACATCGCGATCATGACTTACAAAGATAACCGTTCCTTGATACGCAGCAAGACCCTCGGTCAACACTTGCTGTGCCAAAAGATCTAAGTGGTTAGTCGGTTCGTCAAGAATGAGCATGTTCACTTGTTGTACCAATATTTTTGCTAACGCTACCCGGTTACGCTCACCACCACTCAACACCTTAATCTTTTTGTGTACCGAATCACCGGAGAACAATAGCGCGCCAAGCACCCGTCGCACCTGCGTACGCATCGTCTTACAGGCGCCATTTTCAACCTCTTCAAAAACACTCAAGTTTGGATTCAACGCCGATACCTGCTCCTGTTCAAACACGGCCGTTGCCACGTTATGACCAAAACTAAAGGTTCCTTCATCCGGCTTATGCGCACCATAGAGACACGAAAGTAATGTCGTTTTACCGGCACCGTTGGGCGCTACAATAGCAATACGTTCACCACGAGCAACTTCAAAGGTAGCATCTTTAAAAATTAATTTGTCACCAAACGATTTGGCAAGGCCTTCAACACGCAATACTACTTCACCAGGGCGCTCAAGAGGTGGAAACGGCAACGCGATTTCCGGCACCATTTCTTCATCGAATTCAACTTTTTCCATACGATCAAGCTGTTTTTCCATACTCTTGGCCATCTTTGCCTTAGAAGCTTTGGCTTTAAACCGCTCAATGGTTTGTTTACGCTGCGCAATATCACGATCTTGGGCTTCTTTAGCGGCACGAAAGTGAGCAACTTGTTCTTCGTAGGCACGACGATAGTAGGAATAGTTCCCGTCGTACACCCGCATTTTGCCTTTACCAATTACATAGGTTTCTTCACACACCTGATCAAGCACATATCTATCATGGCTAATCAATAAGTACCCTGAACGGGATTGACGCAAGAACTTACACAACCATTCACGAGCCTGAAGATCCAAGTGGTTGGTTGGTTCGTCGAAGAGGTACATATCGGCATCTTGCAGCAATAATTTTGCCAATACAACCCGCATCTGCCAGCCAACGCTGAGTGTTGCCACCGAATTACCATGCTTCTCTTGTTCAAAACCAAGACCAACAAGAACTTTGCGCGCCTGGGCTCCTTTACTCCCATAATCGTTAGCGGCAAGATCTGACTGCAACGTTGCATACTCGTCGCAATCGGTCTGACCGGCACGTTCAAGCTCATGCGCTCTCACATGCCATTGCCCCAACTCGCCATAGGCAAGCATTGTTTCATCAAAAATACTCAGCGTTGACGCCAATACTACTTCCTGCGGCAAGTAAGCAATACGCAGCCCAGAACTAATTTGTACTTGGCCACCGGTTAATTTTTGATGCCCGGCAATCACTTTAAGCAATGTTGATTTGCCGGCACCGTTTGGCCCTACTAGCCCAATTTTTTGATCTTCATTGATCAACTGTGAGATATTGTTAAAAATTGTTTGCTCACCAAAAACGAGCGATATTCCTTGTAAACGAATCATGGGTCCCCCCTTAAAATCTCATACTGCGCTTAGTCATACTCTTCAACGACGAATGCACTCGTCGGTTTCGCTGCATCCCAATTTTGGTTATCAGCTGATAAAAAAATTCACGATCAACCGCCTTCACCACCGCCTGCTCATGAGCTTCGGCCAATACTACCGGATAACCGCCACCCTTCTCTGCTTGATCAAGCGCAACGCGGCACAATCGAGCCACCAAGCTCTCATCCTGTGCAACCCACGCCGGCATCTCCAAACGAACAATCTCGGTCCCGGCATGCAGGTAACAAAACCATGGCTTTAAATGAGGCGGGTACTCGGCCGCAATATGTGACGCGGTTGCAAATAATGTACTCCGTTGCCCCGGCTCAAGCAATTGCCCCATAAGATGGGTATCTAACAAACTATCAACTACTTTGCAGGGGAAGGTATCATACACCGCATGGCAAGGAATGCAATTAGCCACACTAAATCGACAAAGACCCAGCTTCACCAAGCTCATCACCTCACGACTCTTTGGCATACTGATATACCCAGCACACACGACCTTTTGCTCATACAAAGCATTTAAGTGAGTCATATATTCGCCCATAAACCGCGTACGCACATCGGCCGTTTTTCCCTCAAGCATCCAAAAAATAATAGTGCCATCAATAAGGACAACCGATTCGGCCTCGGTCATATGTTTTGCCTGCTCAACCGCTTGGGCAAGCTCACGACTTTCCCTCAGCAGATCGACCGTTTCGGCCGAAAGCGTTTCGTTACTTGCTGAAAAATCGGTAAAGGGACATACCTCAGGCTCGGAAAAGAGTGATACCGAGCTCTGTGCGCTATAGGTAAACCGTGCACCGCCAATATTTAACAAAAAACAGCCAGCACCAGCAATATGCCGATCGGGATATACTTGCGATCCATCAACGGCCAGCACCGAATAGTGGCGTGCCGGAACATAAAAAAACGTGTCACACAGCCCACCGACCCATGAAGGCACCAAAAAAGAACTTTCCGCATTACTAGCCCGATCAACAAAGGTCGGATCGACCGCAATACGCCGATAGACTGCCACCGCCCCCTCAAGGACTTTGGCAACATCGGGAAAGAGTTTTTCGGAGAGCTCCTCTAACGAGGCAGCCAATTTCAATCGGTCTAACATGACAGCTACCGTACTATAATGGGTGAGTAAAAACCAGCCGGCAAAGCAAAAGGCGAGCACTATTAAGCAACTCGCCTCCGCTATTCTTCAGATCAACAGACTATTTTTCAGTCTCTTGCTCATCACTTCTTTTCTTGTCGCCAAACGGTTTTCTTGGAGCCGCATTACGATCACGTTGGAAACGTGGCGCAGCGCCACGATCGAAACGAGGACGATCGTTAAACGGACGGTCACCACCGGAACGAGAAGCTGAACGATCCCATGGACCTTTTTCAACTAATGCATCAACAAACGGAGCCCGTGGACGGTCGCCAAATGGACGGCTTGGACGATCACCAAACGGCTTTCTATCGCCGAACGGTTTTCTGTCGCCAAATGCAGGACGTGCTGGACGATCACCGAACGCAGGTCTGTCACCAAACGATTTTCTTTCACCAAATGGACGAGCAGGACGATCACCGAACGGACGACTTGGACGATCACCAAACGGCTTTCTATCACCGAACGGTTTTCTGTCGCCAAATGCAGGACGTGCTGGACGATCACCAAACGCAGGTCTGTCGCCGAATGAACGGGATGGACGCTCTTCACGTTCGAAGAAACGATGTTGCCCTTGCGCATCACCACCATCACGATCACCAAACGGTTTTCTATCGCCGAACGGCTTTCTTTCACCAAATGGACGAGCTGGCCGGTCACCAAACGACTTTCTTTCACCAAATGGACGAGCCGGACGGTCACCACCAAATGAAGGACGATCACCAAACGGCTTTCTATCGCCAAACGGTTTTCTGTCACCAAATGCAGGACGCGCTGGACGATCACCGAACGCAGGCCTGTCACCAAACGAGCGAGCTGGACGATCACCGAAATCACGACGTGGCGGACGTTGGTCACCATTGTTGTTATCAAATTCACGACGCTCTCTACGAGGACGTTCATTACTGAAGGAGCGTGGTGCATCCGATGCAGCACCTTCAACGGCCGGCTTCTCTACTACCGTAGATGGTTTGCCAACACGATTTTCGATGCGTACCTCTGAACGAGCACCATTTTCACTCATAAGTTTTGCAATACAACGCCATTTTCCGCCGTCTTGACCGGTAACCAAGCTAACTGCAGTTCCCTGCGCGCCGGCACGGCCAGTACGACCAATACGATGTATGTAATCTTCAGGACACTGTGGTAAGTCATAGTTAACCACACATTCAATGTGCGGAATATCAAGACCACGAGCCGCAACGTCGGTTGCTACAAGCACGCGGCACTTACCAGAACGGAATTCACGAATCACGCGTTCACGTTTTGCTTGGCGAAGGTCACCGTGAATTGCTTCAACTTCGTGTCCTTGTTTGCGCAAGCGAACCGCAAGACGCTCGGTACCAAATTTAGTTTTTACAAACACAATCATAGTACCTTGACGATTTTCAAGCAGCTCAAGGAGCAAGCCGTATTTATCAGATTCAATAGTTTTTAAGACTTCTTGAGTGATCGCAGCAATAGGCGATGTGGTTGAGCCAATCGCGATACGTACTGGATCTTGTAAATAGCTACCAGCAATTTTCACAATTTCTGGTGCCATAGTAGCGGAGAACATCAAGGTTTGACGTTTCGCCGGCAGATACCGAACAATTTCTTGCAATTGAGCGCTAAAGCCCATATCAAGCATACGATCGGTTTCATCAAGAACGAGGAAATTTGTAGAAGCAAGCGAGTATGTGCGGCGCTCAAGGTGGTCATTAATACGACCAGGAGTACCAACCACAATACGTGGCTTTAAGCTTAATTGGCGAAGTTGTTTCACCATCGAATCACCACCAATAAGGCAGGCGGTTTTGATATCGGTGTTTTTGCCAATTAAGAGACGCAACGTGTCAAGAACTTGTATTGCAAGCTCACGCGTTGGCGTCAGAATCAACGCTGCGTTCGTCGGACTTGCGAGAACGTGTGCGACGAGAGGGATCCCGTACGCGGCTGTCTTACCAGTACCTGTTTGAGCAGAACCCAAAATATCGCTACCAAGCAATGCTGGCGGGATAGTTTGAGACTGAATCGGTGTTGGGGTGTGAAACTGCATTGATTTCAATGATTGTAAGAGCTGCTCAGGCAGCCCTAAAGCGTTAAAGTTTTCCATGATAACTTTCTTTGATCTTATGACGTTAAATACGTTACAAAAGAGGAAAGCAGTTACCACTCAACTGGAACGTTACTCACCCCTACCTGGCGACCGTCAGGCAGCCGCCTCTGTACGACGATTTATTTTATTTGGTCAGATTAGCCAACAATTTGCAAGTTAACTGCAGATGTTTTGCCCTTGCTTGTTGCAAGTTCGTAGCTTACCTTTTGGCCTTCATGCAATGTTGCAATTCCAGCTCTTTGTAATGCGCTAATGTGAACGAACACATCGTTGCCACCTTGTTCAGGTTGAATGAAGCCAAAACCTTTGGTTGTGTTGAACCATTTAACTGTTCCAATAGACATAGTAACTCCTTTAGGCGTTGCGTAAAAAACCGCGTAAACCGCAGTCATACATATTTAAAAAAGATTTTTTACGGTCTACACTTACTCAACACCATCAGCTTAGTCTTTAGGATATTAGAGATGCGCTTTCACGCTAAAAAACCTGACACAAGCTTAAAAGAACCCCAGAGAATGTCAATCTATTTCTTCCCGCCCCTTCGTCACGGGCCGTTCCAACTGAGGCTTACTCGGCCGAAAAACCATGCCGCTACAGGCACTGCCACGCACTAAAGCTCGCAGTGTCACCGAATCATTATGAGGCACAAAACCTGGCACTCATTAACGATCTTTGGCGACTACCCGTAAACCAACCAAACGGCGCAGGTCGCCATTGCGCCGCCGACGCCGAAGGCTATGGCGCCCAGTCGGCTGCAGCACGCTAATGCGTAAGCGGGAGGCTTTCATTGCAAAGTCGGGGTAATCCAGTCAAGGGCGAAACGCGTAGCCGTCAAATGATATTTGGTCTTTACAATCGCTCTTTTATTCCCCACACTAAAAGCATATCGATTCCACTACCTTAAAGGATTCTCATGTCAGAAACCATCTTCACCTACCATACCAGCCAACACGATATCGGCTCCTACACCACCGTTTTTGAAAATAATTTACTCTGTTTTTTAGGCATTGGCCCCGACGCGGCAGTCGAAGCATTGGCTCAATGGCCAACGGCTGAGCCGGTCACCAATCCGGAAACGCTCGCCCTCATTGAAACCCTACTTACAGCACCGCGCTTAAAGGTGGAATGTGTTCTCTACGGCAATCCACTGCAAGTTGATGTCTGGAACGAATTAACCAAGATCCCGTATGGCGCCACGATGACCTACCAAGAGATTGCACAACGCATCGGCCGCCCTGAAGCGGTACGGGCTGTGGCGAACGCCATCGGCCGCAATCAAATATCGGTCGTCATTCCCTGCCATCGCGTTATTGGGAGCGACGGAACCATGCGCGGCTACCGCTGGGGCATTGAAGTAAAAGAAGCTTTGCTAAAACAGGAAAAAGAGGCCAAGGAAAAAATTGTTCAAAAAGTAGAAAAGCTCATTAAAAGTCGGCAATTAGGATGAACACATGAAAAAGATCTCTGTACTCTTACTCGTGATGCTTATCACGCTACCAAACGTCGCATTTATGGCATCGGATGAAATCGAGCCAGCAATTTTCATAAATCCTGCGATAGAAGAGATAATTGAAGCCGACAGAATAGCGGCCAGTGAAGCGGCATCCCGGGCTGAGCGTGAAGCCTACCTTCGTGCCGAGAAAATCACACAGGAAAGAAAAGCGGCCTCTCAGGCACGCACCGTCAAGCAACAACGCAATGCACGCATTCGCAACGCTATCCTGGCAACTGCTCTCGCTGCCGGAAGCATCTTTGCGCTTCATAAATGGCTGAATAACTCTTCAAATCAGGCCAATTCAGCCGCGCTCGCTGCGCGGAAGCAAGGCGCCGAAGAAACAAACCCACCACGCTCCTCCGATGAGCCGGCCACGCTAAAAAAAGATACCGCAATATTGCCCGCAGCAGCAGTTGAAGCCGCCGCGGCGCGCAAAAACCTGGCCGCCCTTGAGCAAGAAAGGCTCGCCGCTTCAAAAGAAAGAATCGGTCTTCTGGATCACCAAATAAAGCATACTAGAACCTACATCGAGGCCCTTTCGCACGTATATGAACCGGAAGCACTGGAGCATATAAAAAATGAGAAGCATGGCCTTATTCAATTTTTCACACGAGATGGCCACGCCTTCAAACGAGAAATTACCCTTTCTCATCTCAGTGAACCAATTATTCGTGAAGTTCCGGTTGATGAAGAGGGTGATTCCCTGCCCACTGCATAGCTGCTTTCGTACGTATTCACTGATCAGCACGGAATTGTCGAAAAATCGCGCTGGGAAATAGAAAACTTCGGTTGCATAAAGCTTTTTCCTGTACTAGTCTACACACGGTGATGGCCTAAAAATGGCAGCTCATCACCTTGTGTCACTTCTTATATAAGGATTTACCCCCATGAATCTCTTAGACAGACTAGAACAATACAAACCAGCCGACGAGGATGAACGCATATCCCGCGATATGTCGGTTCAATTTATCCACACGTATCGACAAGCATTTGATCCTGCGTTGCACTACGGTCATATAACCGCATCGGCGCTCCTACTCAATCAAGACAAAACTAAATTCTTATTAATGCGCCATACCAAGCTCAACAAATGGGTCCAGGTCGGCGGCCATTGCGATGGCAATCGCGATGTATTAGCAGTTGCTCTCAAAGAAGCGGCCGAAGAATCCGGCATTCCGCTACTCGAGCCAATTACCAAGGCGTTATTCGACGTTGAGGTATATCACGTAAGCCAAACATTTATGGAGCCGGAGCACTATCATTATGACATGCGTTTTTTACTTAAAACAGTTGAAAGTGACGCACTCGTAAAAAATCATGAGGCCCAGGAGCTTCGGTGGTTTTCATTTGATGAACATTTACCACCGCTGGATCATGCATTGCTACGCTTAATTGAAAAAACGAAAGCTTTTGTTGGCTATATACCAGCACAACAACCTATCGATCGCACCAAAACTGAAGAGATCTCACGTCGTAAGCCATTCCACGTGCCAACTGAAATGTTTGGTATTGATCAAGAACCAAGCGCCTAGCGCGCGAGTAACTCTTTTGCTTTGCGAATCATACGATGAACTGATGGCTCGAGGGCTGGCAGTTCATCGTTGAATGAGAACCAGGTCAACGCTTGCGATTCGTGGTTGATGACCAGTTCATCGGTATCGACCGTCTTGAGCAAGAATCGAATATCAAAATGAAAGTGAGCCGGCACGCCTTTGTTTTGCGGGATAAGATGCACGTCAACATCAAAAACCTCAGACATTACCGGTTCAACACGATCGATGCCTGACTCTTCGGTTGCTTCTTTCATAGCCACCTCAAGTGTATCGGGATTGCCGTCACAGTGACCGCCAACCTGAAACCATTTATTAATTTTACGGTGGTGCATTAACAAAAATTTTGTCTTGTCTTTATTAAGCAGTAATGCCGATGCGGTTACATGCCCAAAGAGTAGTGAGCGCTCGAACGCTTTTGCATTTTCCTCAACGAATTGAACCGTCAATTCACGAGACATGCGTTCGCTTTCATCGGCCGGTGTAAAATTTTTCAGCAGTGTCAGCAAATCATTCATTAGCTGCCCTTTGTAGTACTACGCAACTGCGATGTTAGAAAGATAGCGCGCCCAAGAAACGCTCCCGGAACCAGCGCACCAACAAGTGCACTGAGGCACTGCCAGGTCATCATATTTTCTGGCCAATAGAGGCCACAGAAGCCTAATGTTGTCTTAATCGTGAAAATAGTGAGGACCAACGCCAATGTCGTCCATTCACCATCGAGCGCAAACATAAACTTTGGTAGCACCTGCAAAACTCGCGGACGCAATACCGAACCACCCAACGCAATACCGGCCAGTAAAGAAAGCAAGACCATAAGCTGATAATCGTGCGAAAGACTCATCACCAGAGAGGCCTGAAGGCTCAATAGCGTCAGTGGTATAATAAACATTAAAGGCAACCAGGCAAGGCGCGGCTTGAGAGCACTAAACCCACCCATAAGAAGATAGGCAAAGAGGAGAGGAAACCAGTACGGCAACGTTTTAAGGTAGGTAAGTATCATGATACTCCTTTGCAAAAAAATGAAGGGGTGCATCCTAGCAGCTGGAGCGGTGATTTGCAATGAGACCGATAAGCAGATATTCTACGGCAGGCTCTCTTTATGAAAGATGATATGGCAAAGCGACCACGAATCAATAGCGATCACGAACTCCGCTCACTCTGCAACGTTGGGCCCGCAACATTGGGCGACCTCCTCTCTCTCGGCATTACCAGCATCGCACAGCTAGCCACCTGCGACCCAGAACAGTTGTTCCGCGAACTTGAGCAGGTTTCTGGTCACCAACAAAACATTTGCATGCTCGATCTCTTCCATGCAATCGTACACGAGGCTCAAGCCGGTGAACGCCGGTCATGGAGTTATTACAGCAAGCTTCGTCGCAGCAAAGAAATTTTGTAACTTATGCGCGTGCTCTCATTCATTAATCGTATCGCGCGCCCCTTCCGCTTCTACCTTAGTATCACTATTGCCTATGCGGTAAGCCATGCGGCAAGCTGCGTTATCTATCCCTATATTATTAAGCTTATTATTAATGCAGCGCAGGAGCCAGATGGCCCAGCACTCATTTATTACGGCATACTCGGTATCGGAATCGAGTGGGCAATTGAGATTTTTTGCCGCATACAGGACTGGGCAAAGTTAAAATATGAGCCACATCTGCGCAATACCATCTCCCGCACCATTATGGAAGAATACATTGCACAGCCTCATCGTTTTTTTCAAAACAATTTCGCCGGATCTTTAGCGGCAAAACTAGGCGACAGTGCGCTTGCCGTTCCCACCATGATCACAACTATGATCAACGGTATGCTCGTAAGCGCATGCACTACCATTTTTGCCATTATTATGGTGTTCTGCGTGCACCCCTACCTCGCCTTGGCACTCAGCATATGGGCCCTACTTTTCGTCTCACTCTCAACATTCACCATTAAACAATTCAAGCACCTAGCGACTGACGCGGCACAAGCCGGCTCTGGCGTAACCGCGGTGCTCGTTGATGCCCTTACCAACATGCTTGGGATACGACTCTTTTCTACCCAACAAGAAGAAGCCCATACGATCGAAGCAGCACAAAAAATATATCTCACGGCAAATCAACGCCGCCGCTGGTTCGGCCTCAAGCTCAACACGGCGCAAGGCCTAAGTTTTTGTCTTTATCAAACCTTTTGCACCTTTTTCCTCATTTGGCTTCATATGCATCATCGCATTACACCAGGTGACTTTGGATTCGTTTTAACGGTTAACCTCACTCTCATAGATAGTCTCTGGAAATTGGGAGACTTAATGCGTGATTTTTCCGACCAGTGGGGAATGGTAGAGAATGCATTGGAAACTATCTACACACCGCACGAAATTCAGGATATACCACATGCGCAGCCGCTTCACGCTTCCCATGGCACTATCACCTTTGATCATGTCCGGTTTCACTATCAAGGAGCTGAAGCACTTTTTCAAGACAATTCGATTACCATCGCAGCCGGGCAAAAGGTCGGATTAGTTGGGTACTCCGGCAGCGGAAAATCAACCTTTGTGCATCTTATTTTACGCCTGTACGATGTAAGTAATGGGCGCATTTTGATTGACGGACAAAATATTGCTGCCGTTACTCAACACTCGCTACGCAACGCTATTGCATTTGTTCCTCAAGAAACATCGCTCTTTCATCGCACCGTAAAAGAAAACATCGCCTATGGACGTCTTGATGCAACCGATGAGGAAATTATTGCCGCTGCACACCAAGCCTCGGCCCATGATTTTATTATGCAACTGCCGCAGCAGTATGAGACCATTGTTGGTGAACGTGGTACAAAGTTATCGGGTGGTCAACGCCAGCGCATCGCTCTCGCACGCGCCTTACTCAAAAATGCACCAATACTCATTCTCGATGAAGCCACGTCGCAACTTGATACAATCACCGAGCAAGAAATTCAATTTTCACTTGAAGAATGGCTTACCACTCAATGTGAAGTTAAACAACGAACAACACTAGTGATTGCCCATCGCCTTTCTACCTTGCGCATGATGGATCGCATTTTAGTTTTTGATAACGGAATCGTAGTACAAGACGGTACACATGAGCAGTTGCTTGCACAGGACGGCCTCTACCGCATGCTATGGCAAACACAGGCAGGAGGGCAATTACAATGCGCGTAATACCTTTTATCTATCTCGCCACAAAGCCATTTCAACGCTATATCGCTCTTCCTATCTTCAACATGATTATGTATGCCGGTTGCCTGATTGGTCATGCCGTACTCATAAAAAACATGATTAATGCGGCTCACACGGCCGATACGACGACATTAATATACAATGCGATTCTTTTAAGCGCTCTTGAATTAGCCATGAATATCATCTGGCGGCTCAATGACTGGGCTCAAATCAAGTATGTTGCGCCATTGCGTAACAACATAACTCAACTCACCTTTGCACGTCTTGCCCAACAATCGCATCTTTTTTTCCAAAATAATTTTGCCGGTGCATTAACCGCAAAAGTAGTAGATTTGGTTACAACAATACCGATTATATTATGGACACTCATTGGGCACTGCCTATTAAATGCGGTGCTCATTGGCATTGCCATCATAACGATCGCTCAGATCAGTATGTGGATTGCACTCGGCCTTCTTCTGTGGGCCGTTATTTTTCTTGCGCTTTCCTTTGTCACCCTCAAGCGATTTAACTATCTCGCCACACGCAACGCACAGGCCGGGTCGCGACTCATCGCTGCGCACGTTGATACAATAACTAACATGCTTGGCGTACGGCTTTTCTCACACCACAATGAAGAACTCAAAATCATCAATAAAACGCATGAAGCCTATGCGCAGACGTCACAGCGACGCCGTTGGTTCACGTTAAAATTAAGCATCGCTCAAAGCACCGGGTTCTCTCTCTATCTCTTGGCTTGCATGTACATTCTCATCTCATTACGCTTACAAGGTCGCATTACACCGGGTGATTTTGGTTTCATTTTAACGATCAATCTGGGCATCATTAACCATCTGTGGCAGCTCAGCGAGCAGATGCGCCAATTCTCAGATCAATGGGGAATGGCCGAGGAAGCACTTAAAACTATTTATGCCCCACTCCCCATGCACGATGCTCCCGATGCACAACCGCTGCATGCATCACATGGCGCTATTACATTTGAGCATGTGTGTTTTGAATTTGCTAAAAACAAGCCTTTGTTTAATCACACAAATATCGTTATTCCGGCCGGCCAAAAAGTCGGCCTCGTCGGCTTTTCCGGCAGTGGCAAAACCACGTTTGCAAACCTTATGTTACGTCTTTATGATCTCACGAGCGGCCAAATTTTAATTGATGGACAAGACATTGCCTTGGTCACTCAAAATTCATTACGTAAGGCAATCGCCTTCGTGCCACAAGAACCATCACTTTTTCATAGAAGCGTACGTGAAAATATTGCGTACGGCTCGCCTGACGCCACCGAAGATGATATTAAATCGGCGGCCTACAAAGCATCGGCCCATGACTTTATCATGCACCTACCACAACAGTACGATACTATTGTTGGTGAGCGAGGAACCAAACTTTCTGGTGGACAACGACAGCGCATTGCCCTCGCGCGCGCATTACTCAAGAAAGCACCTATTTTGATTCTTGATGAAGCAACATCACAACTGGATACCATTACCGAAAAAAATATTCAATCGGCGTTAGCCGACTATTTTGAAAGCGGACGCAGTCGCGCCATAGCCTCTGGCGACGGCGGACAGACAACGCTGGTAATTGCACACCGCCTCTCAACACTTCTTTATATGGACCGCATTTTAGTTTTTGATAACGGCCGCATTGTGCAAGATGGCAGCCATGCACAACTATTGACGCAAGAAGGGCTCTATAAGACGCTGTGGCAGGCCCAGACAAATTTCACACATTGACTCTTGCATTATCCCCAAGTCCACTCTTACACTAACGTGGTGTATTCAAAAGTCAGGGGTAAGCTATGTACAATAAGCAAAGCAACACACGCATATTAATAACCGTTGCGATCATCACCGCTCTTATGTTGAGCGCGATGGCTGCCCGCTATTGGATTGCCTCGATCATCAACACCATTCAAGTAGAACCCTCTCATAAAAAACAAGAATGGATGACGGTGTTTGTACATGGATCATTTGCTACCACATTGGGCCTCATTAGCGTCTTTAATGTTATTAAAGATAAGATACACAAAACCAATTACAAAAAAATGACCCGGCTCATGCGCAAAGACCCATTCTTTTATCAAATGCAACCGTTGCAGGAATTGGGCCTCAAGCCACTCGAGCCAACCTTTGACCCCAAAGGCCTGACACACAAATATGCGGCTTTCCCGATTGCAGCCGCCTATGAAACGTTAAGTGCATTAGCGCACAATGAAAAAGAAAAAAATTATTTCTATACCTTTGGATGGAGTGGGCTCGTCAGTCAGTATCGGCGGCGTAAAGAGGCAATTAAGCTCTACTCGGCCCTGGTCACCGAATATGCGGCGCTCAAAGCCCGCGGCATTAATCCAAAAATAAGACTCATCGCGCATAGCCACGGCGGCAACCTAATTTTAAACATGGCAGGCATTCACGAGCTTCTCCAAAAAGGCGTCGAGAATGAACCGTCGGTTGATCGTTATCCCGATGCTGATCAGCTCACAAGTATGAAAGAAATTCATAAACTACTCCAAGCCCCGTTACCCGATATCGCGCCATTTCACATCGATGAACTCATCATATTTGGCACCCCTATTCAACCAGAAACACTTTCATTCTGTTTATCACCGTTTTTTAAAAAGATTTATAACATCTATTCTGATGACGACATCATTCAAAGCATGGACTGGGTAAGCACTCGTCGCTATTATTCTGAAAAACGAATTGCACTCACGCCGATTACCACTGAACAACCGGTTATCGTACAAATCAAAATCACTCTTAACAAACCAACACAGAACAAAGAATCACAAAAAACCGCACAACAGATCAGACATGTTGCCGCTGAGGCTACCGAAATGAAAGAAGCGCTACCGGAAGAAAGCAACCAAGCAAAAGCGATGGGTACCTTGAAAGATACCATCAACACCATTTGGGCACGAGTATTTGGCTCGCGACAATCAAAAACGGCACTTGATCCCTTGCATAAAGAATTTTGGTTTATGGGATGGAAATCACGCGATCAGCAAATTTTGGCTCAACAACACATTCAGCCGTATCCCTATGTCATACTCACACCCTACATACAGAAGCTAGTCAACAAACTTCCAGATGCACATGATCTTGATATCGTGCTCAAGTTTGGTAAAGAAACTATTAGTTTGTCGGCCTACACGCACAATACAACTGAAAAACGTAGAAAAATTTACATTAATGCAGCCATCCTCAAAGAACTTCAACACTACGCCCAGGCCTGGCAGCCGGAGAATATTACCCCGTCGTATGAGATGGAGTTATTACATCAGTATTCTCAAATGTTGAATTCATAACAAAACAATCGCCTTTTTCGCATAACGTTGTATCCTATGGCCCGTTCAGTTACTTGAATCTGAGGGAGTTTTGCATGAAGATACTACGCACCACATTACTCGTTACTGCCTACATAACCTTTGCCGCATGCTCATCATTGCTCATCGGTGCAACCACCGCCGAACAAGAACGCCCAACGATTAATGAAATTACCGTTATCGGCAATCAAATTATCCCAACCGCTACCATACTTCACCGACTTCCTTATTGCAGTGGCGGATCATTCGACCAAACGCAAAGTACCAAAGCAATTCAATCGGTCTACAGCCTGGGAGCCTTTGAACAAGTACGCATCGAAAAAGAGATACTCGCCGATGGCAAAGTTAATCTTTTTATCACTACCACTGAAAAACCGGCGCTCACCTCTATTACCTTTGCCGGCAATAAAGGATTAACTTCCAAAAAATTAGAAGAGTTAATCGAAAGTAAAACGCTTCATGCAATCAACCAAGAATCGGCCGACCTCCTAGCTTTAAAAATAAAAAAAGAATACCAAGAGAACGATTATCACGAAGCTGAGGTCACCGCAGCGGTCATCGCTGATCCGGAAAATGCTCGTCGAGCATCACTCGTCTTTACCATACAAGAAAAAATAAAGAGCCATGTTCGTCATGTAAATTTCCTGGGCAATACGGTTATCCCAGCCCGTACTTTACGCGGGCGTATTCAAAATAGAGAAGTCTGGTTATTTGGCTTTCTTGATGGAGCCGGTAAATTTGATATGACCGGACTTGAAATAGACAAGGAACGCATCAAGGCGCTTTATGCCGATCACGGCTATTTTGGTGCTCGAGTAACCAACACGCAGGTCACCCATAGTGAAGACGCTACCGCCATCGATGTACTCTTTACCATTGATGAAGGCCCTCGCTTTACGGTCAAAGAGGTTGAATGTGCACCAGACCCTGATGTGCCCTATCGCCTTGTGCGTCGCTTACTCACACTCAACCCAGGTGATACCTATAAACACTCAGAGATCCATAAAATGATGGAATCCCTGAAACAGCTATACGGTGAGTATGGCTTCATCGATGCCTATGTTTCACCACAAATTATTCCGGATACGACCACTAATACCATTGCCATTACGTTTCACATCGAAAAAGGGGTCCGCTGGCGTCTGAATCGCATATTCATTACCGGTAATGAGGCCACGCGCGATCACGTAATACGGCGCCAATTAGTACTCGATGAAGGCGCATTAATTACTTCAACCGCCATGGATATCTCAAAACGGAATGTTGAATATCTCGGGTATTTTGATCGTGAGAGTGTTGAATGGACAAAACATCGTTTAAATTCTGAACTCCTTGATCTTGAGTTAACGGTCAAAGAAATACCAACCCGATCGTTTAATATCGGTGTTGATTTTGGTGCCAGCGCCGATGACCCAAATGGTGGGGTTAAAGGGGTCATAAGCGCCGACTTACGTAACATGTTCGGCCGAGGCTTAGATGCCGGCTTCACGCTTAAAGGCGGTAAATCTAACCTGGGCGAATTCTCTTTTAACCTGAGTGACCCATACTTACGTAATAATCTTTCGGGCGCGCTCAATGTTTCATATCGCCGCACTATGTACGATCAATGGAAATGGGTTACCCCAACACTTCAAGAAGAAGTGGTCGGCCTTGTTGGTCGCTTAGGCACGCGTCTCCCGACACCGGACCGCTGCACCCGCTTGCACATTGAAAGTGGTATTGAACACATTAGCAACAACTCATTTGATAAAGAAACTAATACGCCAAAGCTTTCGATTCGTGGCGCCTCAACCCGTGATCGTCCACGCCTGCAAACATTGCTTGAGCAAAAATTACAAGCCGGTACCATGCAATGGGTAGGGCTCGATTTGATCAAAGACACGAGAAACCACATGGTGTATCCAACCGACGGTTACCACATTACTTTTTCCAATAAATGTGCAGTACCGGGCTTGAACAAAACCTTCACCTTTGTGAAATCGGTTCTTGATGCCAGTTGGTATACGTCACTAATCGGTTTTGACAGCTTAGTCCTCGGCCTTCACGGAAAAATCGGTATCGTAGAACAAATTGGTATCGGTGAAACAACCCACAGTAAGATCCCCTATCGAGAACTTTTCCATCTCGGCGGACAAGATTCGATCCGTGGCTTTAATTACTCACAAGTCGGGCCGTCATGGGATTACGCAAATCCACTCGGTGGCAAGAAAATGATTCAGATGAACTCAGAATTGATATTCCCTTTCATGAGCAATCACAACATGAAGATTCATTTATTCTATGATGCTGGCTGTGCATGGGACACCCCAATGACCGACATTATTCGCGACAATGCTCAGTCGATTAAAGGAAATAACTTCCATATCCGTCATACGATCGGTATCGGACTTAATATGATGAGCCCACAACCAATGAAAATCTCATTCGGCTACAAGCTCGATCGTAATAAGCGCATCGGTGAATCACCGCATGAATTCCATATCGGTATGAATAGCGCGTTTTAAACCAGGTTTTCGGACAGCTCCTAACAGGTTGTAGCGTAGTCACGGCTACCAAGACAGATCATCGTCGTACCGGTAACCACAATCAATGGTGCTATAGCGGCCGCGATCGCTTCAATTTTTCGCCGAGAGGTTAGGCTCTTATATATCGCTGGTGTTCGCAGTATCATCGCCAAGTCCTCATAGCTACGTAGCACGCCTTTAGTTATTAACAAGTACAGAAAATAGCCAAGCCCTGGTGTTACTAACACGATGCCAAGAGCCTTAAGGAAGACATTGTTAAGACCGCTTTTTTCTTCATCACTCATCACCGGTAACGATACTACCGACACGGGAGCTTTCTTATCAACTATACCAGGCACTTTTGACGGTTGCAGTACAGGAAGCTGTTGGGGCGTAGAAGCCGGTATGGATAACGGTGCAATCGGTGGTTTGCCGGTAACAATCGGAACCGCAACAGGAGTATCGGATGTCGCCACCGCTACCGATGGCACAATCACCGGCACTGCTTGCAATGGCACGGTGCTATCGACAGTTTTCTCAATTTTTGCAATGAGATCATCCACTACCACAGCAGTAATCGATTCGTGCTCTGATTCAGAACCGTCCGATGCTGATTCAGAATCACTCACTACTTCATTTTTGGTTATTACGGGAGACCGTGCAAAACCATCGGTAGCTTGCTCAACCTTCACGGCGAGATTCTCTCTTGAACCATTTGATTCGCTCACACTACTATCGGTAGGTTCTAGGACCTCAGATTTAACAATAACCGCTTCTGCCACATCGTTCGTCTCCACTACCGGTTGAGGCGTAGAAGGACTAGGCGAACCCACCCAATCCATAAAGCTTTCGCTAAAAATGCGAGTCCATTCCTCAAATTCGGAACCGCGGCGTGGACGGCCAGATTCAGGTGTTTGTTGCATAGCCCGCAATTGCCGACGCATTGCGCGGGCAGGTGTGTTAACCCTACTAGCCAGAGCTTTCTTTCGTTCTGGGCTCATTGCCTTCTCTAGAGTTACTGAAATAAAATGGTTGTTTCCGACAGAAGATTCTCTGTGCGCATCAGATTGCGGTACCGCTTCAGATAACCGTTGGGAACGAGATTTCTTTTTGTGCGCACCAGACTGCTGCACCGGTGGCTTTGGCACATAGGACTCGGGAGGAAACACGTGCTTTACCGGAGCACTCGGTTGATGAGAAACAACGACAGCTTTTTCAGTTTTACGTGATGTATCGGTTTTAGGCGCCGGCGGTTTACTTGACCCAACTCCGGCATGTATCGGTACCCCGATCGCACTTAGACAGACCATTAGCATTGATAGTTTTTTCACAAAGTCCCCCAAACAATTATAGATAGTTTCTAGCAGAACGTCCGGTAATGTCTACCGGACGTTCTAAGATAATCTATACTATGCCGCAAGAACTTTCAATGAGAAACTTTTAAAGCAAGTTAAAAAAGAAATTTCTGCCGTGTCGACTAGCTTGCTGCAACAACTAATGCGGCACCGGTCATAAGAGAAAGCGCGGCCACGATATCTTTTATTCTCCTCTTTGAGAGAGGACGCTCTTCAGTCAGACTAGGAGAGCGTCCCGCACCATCAACAAGACCATTGGTTTTGTGTAAACCGTGGACTAAGCGGTACAAGGCATACACAATTGCCGGCGTCATAAGAACTATCCCTGCAGCACGCAGCAACACTGCGTTTAAAGCTGCGGCTTCGTCTTCAGTAAGATCAGGTAATTGCTTAACCACTTCTTCTACCGCACCACCATTGGTAAGCACAGAGACTGGTGGTTGTGGCAACGGAACTACGGTTACGGTAGCCAGTAATGGGGCTGGTTGCGTTGGTGTTGGCGACACAACGACAACCGGTGCCGGTACCGAAGCAGTTATTGGCAACGGCTTAACTTCAGCTTTTGGTGCATCTACAACAACCGAATCGGTCACCGCAGCTGGCGCTTCTTTATCAACGACAACCGAATCATCTACGGTATCGGTAACAACGACGACAGGAATACCGGTCTTAACCGGCTCAGGAATTGTTTTATCATTACCATCTTCAACCAGTTCATCAGACCCGACTTCTCCATCTGTCTTGGTAACCGAAGGCGATGGAGTAAACGCAGGATGGCCATCAAGCTTTTCGCTCATAAAGTCATCCATCGGAAGCGGCTTCATTGCGGACGATTTAGCCGTATCATCGACCATGTCACTAAGCGAAGAATCATCGTCGCCTTCTTCTCCTGAGTCGTGGGCCGAGTCTTCATCACTGGCAACACCAACATCGCTTACCAGCTCCTCTTTTGGTGCCGGCTTTGATGTTGGAACAGTCGCATCACCCGCCAGCTTCTCAGGCGAAGGCGACGTTGGCATAGATACTGAGCGACCACGAGAAGGGGATAAAGAAGATTGAGGCTTATCATTACCAAACAATTTTGCAAGCTTTCCTGCCGACACGCCTTCCGTTTCCGCTTTGGTTGCTTCAGCTCGAGCTTTAGTTGCTTTTTTTCTAAGTCCTTGAGCGTTTTTTGCCGCTTTACTTTTTATATCGCCAGTTGGCACTAGCTTCTCTGCATCAGAAGCTTTCTTCTCAGCCGCAGTAGCAAGAGCACGCTTATGAGCAAGCATATCTTCAGGCGACGCTGTTAATTTTTCAGCAAACGAAAGCTTACGCTCTGGCGTCACAGACCCTTCGATTGCCGGCGATGTTGCCGGCGATACTGCTGTCACCGTAATCATTAAACACAGTACTAACGCCGCTATATTTTTCATAAAAACCACCTGATAAAGAATAATGTCTTACTATAGAACGCCCAGTATGGTCCACCAAACGAGTCCATAAATCTATACTATGCTATAAAAATTTTCAATACGCACATTTTGCTCTGCTTATTAAAAAAACTATTTTTTGTTACGCACCGGCAATAACCAGCGCCCCGCCAGTAGCCAATAGCAGCGGTGCCGCTATCGCAACAACCGCTTCAGCTTTTTTCCGTGAGGTTAAGCTCCTACGTACTGCTTGTGATCGCAGTACCTGCCCAAGCTCACGATATGATTTAACTAAACCACTTGCTACCAGTAAATAGGCAAAACAACTCAACGAGGCAGCAATCGTCACAATACCAGAGGCTCGCAACAGCACGCCATTAAGATTTTCCTTCTCTACCTCGACCGTTTCTTCACGCAGCTTAAGTCGCTGCGGTGTAACGGTTGGCACTTCGTTAGGCACTGTGGGCACCACCTGCGTTGTTGGTTTCGGCTCCGTATTTTTTTTCTGTGCATCTTTTACCGCACCACTTACAAGCCCTTCTACAACACCGGCAACGATGGCATGCACATCTTCTGTAATAACAGGGGTAGCCTTTTCAGCGGTCGCTGCAACTACCGATTCTGATGCTTCAAGTGAGGCAATCATTTCATTAAGAAGACCGGCAACAACGGCATCGGTTTGTTCTTCTTCCGGCGTTCCCACTACGGCCGGCTCATCCTTGGCAGTAACTGAATCAAAGAGCACATTCCCACCCTGATTGGCCGCAAAAGGTACATCTTCGGCAATAATGGTATCTGCCTGTTTTTCCGGCACAGGTACGCCGGTTGATTCCTCGGCAGTCCCTGAAATCGACCGGACATCGTCACCATCCTCATCGACACTCATATAATCAGCGTCAGCATCATGCTCAAAGACTGGACTCCGTACCGGCGATGACGGCACATGAGGACCATCTTCATTATCGCCTATAAATTCTTTCAAACTTCGCGGTGCCGCAACAACACCATCATTCGTAGAATCCACGCCATGGGCCCGAGTTGATGATTGAGACGCTTCGCGCTTCGCCTTATCAACTGTTCCCTTAAGTTCAGTGAGCCACTCTGCTATCGCCTGGACGCGGGGCATACTGGCGCCCGACGAAGCCTCGCGAGCCTTCTTTATTCTTCTAAAATCGGCTCGACTCAGTCCATTATTTGGGCTTCGGTATGGGCTTCCGGCAAGGTTTCCCAATACTCCATAGCATTGTGGAGACATAGGCGAAACGGCTGCAGGAACATCTGGTAATGGCTGCGTGCGTTGCTTCGACGCTGACAGCGTTTGCCATACCTGCTTAAGCGTGCCTACTAGCTGCTTAGCTTTATCCATCCCGCGCACCGGTGTTCCAACCATCATTAGACAACAAAGCATCATTATTATTTTTTTCACAAAATCCCCCAGAAAACATAATTTACATCATACAGAGCGCCCAGTATCTTCACCAAACGATACTATCTACTGTACCGGAATTGCAAAAATTTTCAATACGCACATTTTATCACCCATAAAGCAGGCTGCAAAAAAAGGGCCCCTACAAATACCAGGAGCCCTTTTTTAAAAAACTATTAATCGAGCGAGTTATGCAGCCACAGCAGCCGTACTCAATGCACGCACCGTTGCAACCCCCAAAGTAGCCAATGCAGCAGATATCAGGCCAGCAGACAGGACCGCACGAGTAATCTGTACGCCTTCTACCACACTCACCGCAGAATCCTCACCCTTCTTAGTAAACATAGTACGCAGCAGGCGTAGACAAGCGGCACGTTGCTTTGCACTCACTAACTCAGGTGTCATTACAGCCACCGATGAAAGCGTCAAGACCAGAGCGAGAATGCTCAGCTGCTTGCTCGTCCAACGACCATCGGATACTGGTTCATCAGCCACTGGAAGTGTCACCGGCTTATCGGTAATTACTACGGTAACGCTCGGTTTTGCAACAGGCAACACACCGACTTCTGTTTTTGCCGCCGTCGGCATATCTTTTTTAGACTCTACCGGTTTAGGCTCTACCACACCACTAGCCGGTACAACAACCGGAACTTCTTTTTTAGACTCAAGAGACGGTGCTGCCGTTACTACTGGCGGCGCAGGTGACGGCGCAGGAGTATCAACCTCTTTTTTCTTTGGCAGAGCATCATCCTGTACGGCTACTGCAACCGGGACATCCACAAAACTCTCTAACGGTTCGGCAATTGCCGTCGTTGGCAACGGATCCTCTGTTTTCTTAGAAACCACCGCTGCTTCAAGTACAGGCTCAACAACTTCTTGCAACGTATCATCTTGTCCCGTTACGACGACTGAAGCATCCACAACATGCGTTAACGATGGTTCAGGAGTTACCGCTGATGGCGCAGTATCGACAATTACCGGAGTAACTCGATCTTCCGGCCCTTCGGAAACTACCGTTTTTCGTGCTGGAACAACAACCGGAAGATGCGATGGCTGATCAGAAACGACTTGTGTTGGTTTTTCTTTTTTTCGCACAGTGGCAGGCGCTGAAACCAACGATGGCGGCACTGGTGATGGGCCCTGGGATTGAGTACGCGGCTCTGTATCGGCCTTTGCCTTATTAGCTCGTTCTTCTGCCAGTGCGGTCAACGCCGCAGCAAGAGTCTTAATATTAATTTGTCTGAGAAATGCATCCCCGCTAAGCCCCGAAAGGGCGGTCAATTGCGTTCTCATTGCGGAGGTAGCACCCTGTCTTGGTATCCGATACCGCTCACCTGAATGCGCAGAATCGTTATATTTTATGTAATTGCTGCACGCCTGTATCAGTGCTTTGCTTTCCGCTTCACCAAGACGATTGAAACATTTTTGTAGAGATGTCGCCGTGACACTAAGCGATGTACCGACCGCTGATCGCTCAAACTCAAACGTTGGTATCACAGGAATCGAGCTTAATGCAGTCTCCCCTGGGCGATGAGGCGATGGCTTTGGTTGCTTCCTAGTCGATGCAGGCGCAGGCGCATCGGTCGCGCCAATCGACATATTCAATGTTATGAGGCAGAGCAGTAAGACACTTATTTTTTTCATGGAGCCCCCAAAAGGATCGAGATGTTAAAAAGTTACTACGTACCACCCCAAACGGTACCGTAGATTCAATCTACACACATTATGAAAAATTTCAATGGGAGATTTTGAGACACTAACTTCCGGCATACACCATGGCACTACCGGTTGCCAGCAGAACCGGCGCCAGAGCGGCTGCAATCGCTTCAATTCGTCGTAACGAGGTCAAGCGGCTCCGCACTTCTCGTGACTGCACAATGGCAGCAAGCTGCTCATACTGTGGCACTATCCGTTTCGCAACAAGCAAATACATCAGATACACCAGCGCCGGCGTCATCATGACAATGCCAGAAGCTCTAAGTAACACGGTATTGAGCGTGTTCGCCTCCTCCTCAGTCAACACTGGCACAACAATCGGCTGTGTCGTCGTTACCGGTTGCGGCTCAGGCAATAGTTTTGGTAGTGCTACCACTACAGGCACTACCGGAGAATTAACGGCTATGGGAGAACGAACTGCCGGCATCAGTGGAAGCGGATTCGGTACTCTTTCCATGACCGCAATCGGAACGATAGCCGGCGCAAGCGTAGGTGTTAGTTTTGGTGCTGCCACTTTTTCTTCATTCTGATTCTTTTCTTTTTCGATAGACGTAATCATCTCTTCTACGAGTGCTGATACAATTCCGGCCGCATCGGTATCATGCGTAGGAATACTCTCAACAGAAGCTTCAATCATCGGCTCGGTAACGGCTCTCGCAGATTTCTTAAGCGCGGCAGCGGCCTCCCGTCTCTTCTGCGCACTCGCTTTAAGCTGACGAGCGATTTTCTGACGCTGTGTTAGCGCTTTTTTTCCGGTTTTTAACGCGGTAATTCTTTTTTTAAGACTGTTGTATCTGCTCCCGGCAAGCAGAACAGCCAGCGTATCTTGCTTACTCGCACGCACTCCTCTTTTTGCCTCAAGTGATCTGCGAGCTGCATCAGCTTCATGCTGTAGCCCTTCAATCGTACGCACTTCGGTAGCGGCCAGAGGTCCCTCTTGTAGTTTTTTGTCGGCCACTTCACGAACCCGTACTAATCGCTCGATCGCCTCAGGGTATTCTGAGCTAAAGGTACCGGCCAGCAGAAAATCACCAAGATGCGCCATGTCGGTAAACTTTGTACCCTCAAAAGTCACCCCAACAGTAGCCAACTCTCGGGCAAATTGAGAAACATTCCGCTTCTCTCTATTCTTTGCATAAGAAATCATTACAGCCAACATCTGCTCTTCACTCAATGCAACCGCGAAAGCAGGGGCATCGATCGAAGCGATGAGCGAGATACCGACACTCATAAAGCCAAGTAATAACAATAATTTCTTCATAGTTACTCTCCCTACAGTTACGACACTTCGGTGTGGCCGACCAGTATAAGAGAAAGTTACTTGATACACCAGAGGCCTAGGCGAGGCATACTCATCCACACCATCTTCGTACAAAACGCTCTCTTGCGCAGCGGCACCTAACCCAATCAAACGGCGCAAGCCGTCATTGCGCCGCCAACGCCGAAGGCTATGGCGCCCAGTCCGCTGTAGCACGCTAACGCGTAAGCGGGAGGCTTCCGTTGTGAAGCCGCAGTAATCCAGTAAAAATAGTAGTTATTAAAAAATTCTTCATCTGGATCGCCGCGCAGACGCTCGCGATGACGCTCTTACGAGCGCTTGCCTGAGACTCGGCCGCCTGGAACGCCGGCCACCATAAGCAGCCGGCATCCGAGTAAAAAATTAGTTTGATTTAAGAGCATGCCCGGCATACACCATGGCGCCACCAGCAACCAGGAAAACAGGCGCAAGCGCGGTCGCAATCATTTTAGCTTGGCTTAACGAGGTCAAGCGGCTACGCACCTCACGTGACTGTAAAACTGCAGCAAGCTGCTCATACTGTGGCGCTATCCGTTTCGTAACAAGCAAATACATCAAATACACCAGTGCCGGCGTCATCATGACAATGCCAGAAGCCTCGAGCAATACGGTATTAAGCGTATTCGCTTCTTCCTCAGTCAATGCTGGTGCGACAATCGGCTGTGTCGTCGTTACCGGTTGCGGCTCAGGCAATAGTTTTGGTGGTGCTACCACTACAGGCACTACCGAAGAATTAACGGCTATCGAAGAACGAACTGCCGGCATCAGTAGAAGCGGATTCGGTACTCTCTCCATGACCGCAATAGGAACAGTAGCCGGCGCAGGCATAGGTGTTAATCTCGGTGCTGCCACTTTTTCTTCATTCTGATTCTTTTCTTTTTCGATAGACGCAATCATCTCTTCTACAAGCGCTGATACGATTCCGAATGCATCAGTACAACCTGTAGGAGCACTCTCAACAGCAGGCATCACTTTGGTTTCAGGAGCCACTTCACCTACTGGCTCAACTCTCACTGCCGCACTGTTCGTGTTATTCAATGGCACTATTATCATGGGATTCGGCACCGCTTCTGTAACGGCAACCACTTTTTCTTCATCCTCGGTTTTTTCTTTTTCGACAGAGGCAGTCATCCCTTCTGCAAATACCTGCTCAACACTCGTGGTATCGTCGAAAACAGGCACAGGCATCGCTTTGGTCTTAGTAGCCGCTTCATACACTGGCTCAACTCTTTCCATCGCGCTATTCGTATCGGTCAATGGCACCGTTACCACCGGCTCTCCTACCGGTTCCAACTTCACACCACCACCATCAGTTTCTTTTTCCGGCACAACCACCATCGAAGGCGACTTCTCAGTATCCTGAGTGACTGATGATGACACCACAGCCTCGGCCGCTTCAAATTCACACGCTAATGAACTGACAGGCCATGATGCCCGGGGCTCCGCTGCCGGCTTCGCAGTAGAGCGCTTACCTACCTGTTTGCTTTTTCTTATTTTTTTAACAGAACTCTCTGTAGCCGAAGAAACATTTCTCTCTGAAGCCAGAACAACAACAACCGGTGCCGAAGCAACAATTGGAACAGTAGCTGGCCGCAACTTTGCCGCATCCCGTTGCAACTTTGCTACTTCCACCACTTGCGCTAATGGCTTACAACCAGGCACACCAGGATAAGAAGTCTTTCCTCTGCCTTTGACAGGAGAGTTCAGAACTGAAGCGCGTTGCCCTTGATCATGCGCTCCAACGAGTCGAGCACACGCAAGAATACCGAATAACACACAGATTAATTTTTTCATACAAGTCCCCAGAAAATAATACTTTTAAAGAGCAAGACACTCCTCAATCTACATAGTTTGGGAAAAATTGCCACTAAAAAAGGGCGGTCTTTCAACCGCCCTGCTA
The DNA here is from genome assembly GCA_030917815.1 of Candidatus Babelota bacterium. Lineage (GTDB taxonomy): Bacteria > Babelota > Babeliae > Babelales > JAUPTZ01 > JAUPTZ01. The sequence goes on from JAUPTZ010000014.1 coordinate 116,140, forward strand.
TCTTTAGACTTTATCACATACCGTACTTATGCTGCTTCAGCCGCCTTAGGCGCATCAAGCGCGCTTGCAATCGCCACCGCAAATGCGGCTACGCTGCCAAAGGTCAAGAAGGCCGAAAGACCAACACGCCATAACCGACGCTTCTGCATCGGACTCAGCAATGCACGCGTTTCTGGTG
>JAUPTZ010000003.1 GCA_030917815.1 Candidatus Babelota bacterium
ATCGCCACCGCAAATGCGGCTACGCTGCCAAAGGTCAAGAAGGCCGAAAGACCAACACGCCATAACCGACGCTTCTGCATCGGACTCAGCAATGCACGCGTTTCTGGTGAAACCACCATACTCCATGCCTGTGCAAGGTCGGCTCTGTTCTCTTTTATCAATACATCGTTTGCACCAAGCGCTACCGCACCGGCCAAGAGTCCCGCACTCGCCATGGCAGGCTTATACCAGCTGTTACCTTCTGCTGGCGGTGTATTTTCATCAACAATAGGCGCTGGCGTTTCCACCACTACCGGTGTCGGCGAAGGCACTACCAATGGTTTTCCTGGAGGCGTTACCGGTGGCACTGGTGGCGTCGCCGGTTTTGGTTTATCACTAGCCGGCGTTGAACTATCCTTAGTAAGCTCTGTGAAACGTTTTCGCGATTTTACCTCGGCCCAGACCGCTTTATTATCAGCTTTTGGGGCCGATTCTGTTTTTGCTTTAGGTCTAAAATCATCAAGACTCACCCCAGCAGCATCGCTTCTTTCAAGCGATCGCGCTCTTTTCGACTCGCGTTTTTTTGCTTTTGATACACCTCGATCAAGACTTGATACTCGCGCAGATCTATCGGAAGAATCACGCTCAAACCGAGGTTTTCTGCCGGTCGACGTTACCGGTGGCAGGTCCGACTCTCTTTCTTCTTCGAGCGTTGATGTGGCAGACGTCGTGGCCGATTCAATACGAGCCAAGCGAACTTTATTTGCAGCCTCACGACCTTTTTTACCTCTCCAGATACGACTAATTACTGTAACTGCAGCATTTTCATCCATAGGCAATCCAGCAGTACCTTCTACGTGATCAGCACCCTCATCAATGACACCACCATCACCAGTTCGCACTTCGCCTTCTGACTCAACACCACTATCATCTACCACGCCTGTTGCCGTCGCAACCGGTGCAGAGTCATCGGGCAATAATGCTACCGCTTGTATCAGAGCGCCAAATCGAGCAGCTTTATGTTTATCGGTAGAGGCAGTGATCCCAATTCCCTTAAGAAGGCGAGGAAGGTCCGTCGGACGATCCTGATTCGCCGCGCAAATCTCTTTTAATTTCGTTCGTTGCTCTCCGGTTATAAGCGCAGCTAACGTCTCGGCCGAAGGACTTCCATTGATATAACCCTTGGTCTCCAGCGTTAACTCAATCTCAGGATAGACCGTAGCGGCACTACATACCGATACACCGATAAACAACAAACTCAGCAGTAACAGTAATTTCTTCATTTAATCCCCCGAAGAAAGATATATATATCAAAAATAAGGCCTACTCTAGCCATATCTTACCAAATATTGCCTTATAATCTATACAGATTATCAAAAAAAAGCCACCAGCCCTCATCAAACGGAGAGAGTCAAACACTTGCACCGGACACAATGATCTTGGCACACTGCACCGCATATCACTATTATATTTCGACGGCATAACGCCGCCTTTACAAGGAGTGCAACAACGTGGCAATCCAGATCTCTTTAATTTCATTTCTTGTCTGGATTGCGTCCAGCCTTATCTCGCCCCTCTCTGCCGAGACGCCACCAACCGCCCTGCCAACCGGCCATTTAATCCTGCTACTCCATGAAACCGAGAAGTTGGCAAGCGAGAACCCTTCAAAAAAAGAGATTGGCGCCGTTACGATGCGGGCAGCTACCGCCATTGCCCAACAGGCCGGCATTATTATTCTAAGCCCGGCAATTTGGCAAAATTTACTTTTTCGTCGCCATTGGTTTGCAGGGCAACTCACCAAGCCGGGGTCGCTCTGCTCTCTGCTGCGCAAGACCTGGTCGGCTCATCAGCAACATCCAACGGCCCAAACCAATACGCAGCTCAATGCCTTGCTCAATGCCGATGCAACCCTTATGGACCATTTTTATCTCTGGCAACAAGAGCTTACCAATCAATCATGGCGCTGCTGGTATCATCACGATGCCAGCCTGATCATATTGATACCAAACACCTACCTAGAAAATCGGCTCGGCCTTCTGCCGCGAATACTCCCTATGACCTATACGGCTGAAGAATATGCCACCGGCCTTCGATTATCCCAGTGCACCCCACTCAAACTTGCGGAGCAATCGGCTGATGTAGAAACATTATTCAATCAAGCACGCCACCTCTATAAACGCTCAAGCTTCTCGCTCGATGCCCTTGAGTCGCTTTTTATTCCGGCAACAACGGTCCACAATCTCCTGGCGATCCATTGGAGCATATATATGACCGGCCATGGCACCTACCAATCAACCGACGCAGCATGGTCCAGTAAAAAACCTGAATCCTCAGCCCCAACTACACAGAGCATCTGCGGGCTCAATTTTACTCAGTTCACGGGACTGCTCGACTGGTACAACACCCATCTCTATCTTAACTGTCTCTACTACCAGAGCTGTTACGGCGGCGGCCAAAGCCTCTTTGAGATTTATCATACCCGTAAGGCATCACAATCAACGGTGCATACTAAATTCAACCTTCATTTTCCACTCATCGCCGGCTCACTGAGCGAAGCACCGGTGCACATACTGAAGCCGCGCAAGGAGACTAAGAATCGGGATCTTCACATAATGACCGATATCGATCTGAACCTTTTTTTTCAGGCACTTGAAACACCGGAGCGCTCCTGGGCCGCCGCCTTACGCCCTATTACCGCAACCATCTCAACTCCGAACGATCTCCACGCCATCAGCAACACACCGCTTCTCCTGCTCCCTGGCCATACCGAGCCGCTACCGGTCGATGTCAGCGGGTACTCTCATGCCACCCAAGCGGCACTCAATAAACATGTGATTCGGGCCGGCATAGCGGTTTTTTCTCCTCATGATGAAATTGAAGGCCGATTGTATCAAAAACCGTTTATCGTTCGTGGTAATCGAGCCCTCTTATTAACCCCACCCCACATAGAGACCACTCTCGAAATTCACCCCTATCAACGCCTCCAGCGCAGCACCGGCACCCATAGCTCAACCTTTACCATGCCGGCACTTATATCATTACTGCCCGGCAACGCCCTTCACCATTGTGCCGATTTAACGGTACATGATATTGGTCTTAAAGAATTCCTCACCCAAAGTTTTTTACAACTCACCAAACAAAAGAGCTCCAAGGCCTTTCTCTTCGATCATCTCACGCTTGATAACGATATAGCCACTCACTTCATTGCAGCCGCCCCCTCTTGGTGGGAGAATATTACGGCAACGGTTAGCCGCTGGTTTAGCGACCGAGCAACTCCTTTGGATGCGCCACGCATTACGCTTAAGGAAGTATTGGTAATCGTTGGAGCGCAAAAATTAACCTGCATCTTTATACAGCCATGCCAGAACAATACCCTACTTACTTACAAGGTAACCTATGCCCGCTCAACACAGGCGGACAACAGCTACCCAGACCTTCTCCCCCTCACTCGTGTCTCGGTACGCACCCACGACAAACTCTACGCAAAGTATGCACAACTTTGCGCCAAGCAAGTCTCATCTCGTGACAGCAGTCGGCAAAAAACATATACTGCTGCCCATGAAAACACAGAAAATTCACCTTCTTGATCCTCTTCAATCACAACACATTGCGGCCGGCGAAGTTATTGAGCGCCCGGCCAATATTGTTAAAGAATTAATCGAAAACAGCATCGATGCCGGCGCCACGCTGATAACCGTACGCATTGAGAAAGCGGGCAAGCAACTCATCACCATTGCCGACAATGGCTGCGGCATGAGCGATGTTGATGCGAAGCACTGCTTTGCACGCCACGCCACCAGCAAATTGCGTACCGTCGAACAACTAACTACTCTCACCACCTTTGGCTTTCGCGGCGAAGCACTTGCCAGCATTGCGGCAGTGGGCATTGTTACCCTAACCACTAAGGAGCAGACCGAGCCGCTCTTGGGTACGCAGATAACCTACCATCATGGCATCCTCCAAGAGACCAAAGAAGTGGCCTGTCCGGCCGGCACTACCATTGTTATTAAAGATTTATTTGGCTCACTTCCGGTACGCAAGACCTTTTTAAAGCAGGATGAAACCGAATGGCACCAAATTCAATCGGTAGTCAACGGTATCGCCCTCACCAACTTGAGCATCGGCTTTACCCTCTACAAAGATGGCGAGGCGGTTCTTAATGCGCCTGCCGCAAACTCGCTCAAAGATCGCATCACCCAACTCTGGAATCATACGCTGAGTGCACAACTCACCCCACTGATTGCTACCTCACGAGGTATTTCGGTCGAAGGCCTCATTTCACTCCCGCCGTATGCTCGTTATGGCAAAGAACTCATTATGTTCTGGGTTAACAATCGCTTAGTAAAAAACAGCGAGATTACCAAGGCCATCGCCAAGGGATACCTGCAATCGTTACCGGCCGGCAAATATCCGGCAGCGTTCCTTTCGATTACACTCGATCCGGCACAGGTTGACGTAAACATCCATCCCCGCAAAGAGGAAGTACGCTTTACCAAGCCTGGCGTGGTGAGTAGTTGCATTCAAGAGGCGGTCACTGCAGCACTTAATGAAGCGGTCACGCGGCGCATAAGTGCCGGCTCACTACCGGTGCCGTCAACACCGCCAACCGGGATACTGCCCGATCCGTTCGGTGAGCCACCGGCCGCTCCCTCGCCAAGACCCTGGCAAAACAGTTTTACCAACTATACGACCGACCCCACCCCTCCGGTCATTACCCACGCACGAACCGACCAGCAACCGGTAGCACGACACACACCAATCTCATTCATGCCGCCCACACACACCGCACCGGTTGATTCGACACCAGAACCACGCATAACCCACATTAATCCAACCGTTACCCTTAACCGCTGCGTCATCATTGGCCAGCTCTTTAGCACCTATATTCTTATCGAACGTGACGATGAACTGATCATTGTCGACCAGCACGCGGCCCATGAACGAATTTTGTACCATCAGTTCACCAACCAATTCACCAATAAAGAGGGGACACAACTCCTGTTCCCCGAAACAATCACCTTTGAGACCCCGCAAGCGGTTACCAGCCTTTGCACAGTAGCAGAGTTTTTTGTAAGCCAAGGCATAGCGTTCGCACAAACCGGACCTATGCACCTCACCGTTACCAGCGCGCCACCACAACTCCAAAAGGAGTCGCTTGCACACGTACTTAAAGATGCTGCCGACTTTATCGACACTCACGACACCCTTGACCGCGAGGTTTTTCGACAAAAACTCAATGAGCATGTCCACAGCCATCTAGCCTGTAAGCTGGCCGTAAAAGCCGGTGATCGCCTTGATACGCAGGCTATGGAGCAACTCGTCACCCAATTGCTGGCCACCCCGAACCGGTTCATGTGCATCCATGGTCGACCAACAATGTGGCCAATTTCTCGAGCGGAGCTGGAAAAGAAGTTCCGGCGACGCGGTTAGTTGAATTATCCTTACTGAAATTATATAATGGAGATGCTGCTTAATTAAGCGGCGTATACGATATCGATAAGGGGATTGGTATGTCTTTCAGAAAAACCTATATTCTTGTTGCCTGTGCAATCGCCTGCATGAGCATGGTGAACGCGTCGGCAGACCGCAACGCCAAGGCGCTCGCGATCGGTTCATTGCTCGCCACAGCGGCTTGGCTCAAGGCACAGCACAATTTCAGTCGCCTTGCGCACGAACGGTATCCACTCATGCAACGCAAAAATATTTTGTACGCATTGATTGCAAAAGAAAAGCAACCGGAGGCTTTGGCTGCACTGAACAGCGAACTGGAAAAAGTTGTCGGGCAACTAGAACAACTGCGTAATAAACGGGCCGATTACCAAGTGCTACGCACTATCTTTGGTCTCTGCGGTCTTGGCGCCGGAATTGGAGCTTGGCATCAGTACTATTATCCAGCTACCGAAACAACGGCTAAAAAGTAATAGTAAGTAATCTTATAAAAAAAGAGGCGCTTCCTTTGAGAAGCGCCTCTTTTTTATTCCATTATCTTTAAAGAAAACGTTTATTGCTCCGGCGAATTACCAGAGTTGCGATCGCTCATCTGATTGATCTGACCTACCGAGCCACCTTCTACCGATGAAGGCTCAAGTGCCTTTGGCAAACGAGGTCTCAAACCAGCAAACCATTTCCCGTGAATCTTCTTCATGATACCTTCACGACGAAGCAACGTCGTACGATATTCAAGCTCCTTAATGAGCGCCTTGTTCGCACGCGAAGCGGCAATTTTCTCATCTTGAATAAAGCACTGCTTCTGAAGCGAAACCGGCATAAATTTAATCGCACTGTAATCATGCTTAAGCGCTTTTGCTTGCTCCATGCGAACCAAACCGGCACGCACTAAACCAAGCTTCAAGTCAACAACCAGACGGGTTAGCGTATCAACACGACGCACCTTGATCGTTTCAAACATCGACAAATAATGCTCTTCGAGCGAATTCTTCAAAACTGCCGTGCCGTTCGCCGGGTAGTAGGCAAAATCTTGCAACGTCATCATGTGGTGCGGCACTTTATCCCAAAAAACAAGGGCCAACGCACTCAACGACGAGACATAACAAGGCATTAATTCAATTTTTGAGGAAAAGGTCAGCGCGATGTTGCCATCAACAATAACAAAATCCAACGTACCATCTACCAATGCTTGCTCAACTTGAGCCGGCTCTATCATTTGAACACGGGCGGTACTTCCCATTCGAGAAGCAAGAATATCCAGGGTTTCACGCATGAAACCATCAAAGGCTGCGCCGATTTCTGGAGAGATCGCATCATTTATAAGACTGGTAACTACACCGATACTTAACACCTGCCGCGCCGGGGCAAAAGAAGCCACCGTTGCCTTTCGATGCTGCCAGAATCGGTATACAAGAACCACACCAACCAAAAGAACTACCGCGACTGCTCCGAAAAGAAGCAACTGGGTCATATCCCCCTGGGGCTGTGTGGCACTAGCCAACAAAGCTGTAAGAAAATTCATATTTATTCCGTTCATTGTTATGGGCCAACCGAGTGCCGATTGCCACGAGTGCTACCAATATCGCGGGCCCTGTGATATAGTTTGACCTATACTGTTTTAATTCATACGAGAACTAAAGCATAAAATGAGTATACAACAGTAATTCTCTTCACGCAAATCACTATTTTAACCACTCTATTAAAGGTACAGGGATGATTAAAAAGGTTAAAGGAACCCAAGACCTGCTCGACATGAAATCTTACGACGCAGTACACCAATTGGCGTACCGTCACTTCTCAGCAGCCCACTTTACCCACATCCAAACACCAATTCTTGAACATCTTGCTCTTTTTAAGCGATCGGTAGGGGAAGAAACCGATATTGTTGGCAAAGAAATGTACACTTTTAGCACCAACGATCGGGAAGAGTTTTGTCTCCGTCCCGAAGCAACGGCCAGCACGATGCGGGCCTACTTTGAAGCGGCAATCACCGCAAAGCCATGGCAGGTCTTCAGCCACGGTCCCATGTTTCGCCACGAACGACCACAAAAAGGTCGCTGGCGTCAGTTTTCACAGTTCAATCTAGAAGCAATCGGCATCAACTCCATTGCCCAAGACGCCCGCTTCATCAGCCTGCTCGATGATTTCTTTACCCGTGTGCTCAATCTCAAAGATTACGTCATCAGCGTTAATTACTTAGGGAACAAAGAGGATCGAGCGGCCCATAAACAGGCGCTCAAAATCTTCCTCGATGCCCATATGCATGAGATTTGCGCAACCTGCCAAACACGCGCAACCAGCAATATGCTCCGCATTTTCGACTGTAAAAACGAACAATGCCAGGCCCTGTACACCAAAGCTCCCTACCTAACCGACCACTTATCCCCTGAATCAAACGCCCAATGGCAAGAGCTCAACTATCTTCTTGATGTCCTCAGCGTTAATCGAGTACACAACCCACTCTTAGTCCGAGGACTCGATTACTACAACAATGTGGTATTTGAATTCTCCTCACCACTCCTTGGCGCACAGAGCACCTTTTGTGGTGGTGGCCAGTACGACCTTGCCGCAGCCTTTGAACATAAAGAGGCTCTTCCATCGATTGGCGCCGCCATTGGCATGGAACGCCTTTTGCTCCTTTTGGAAGCGGCCGGCAATCCACATCCCATGCAAGCCCCGGCACCGATTTTTGGTATTTTGCCGTTTGACGACTCACTTAATCCACTCGCACTCCTTGCTCATCAAACGCTTCATCGAACCGGCTTGTCTACCGATTTCATTACCGGTGGCATCAAAAAAGGAATGAAGAAAGCCAACGCAAGCGGCATACGCTGGCTGGTACTTATTGGCGACCAAGAGAAAGTTGATGGTGTCGTGCGGGTGAAGGATATGGTCAGCGGCAATGAAACCACGGTAAGCCAAGAAGTTTTGAGCATTTACGCTCAATCATTGATCTAGCAAGCACAATCCATAGTAGGCTCTTACTCCCCGGCCTTCACCAAGGAGTATACGCATCATGAAAAGGCTCGCTATCGCACTTTGTATTCTTACCAGCTTCACCTGCATGGGCAGAGACTCAACACCTGAGGGCTCCCCATTGCTTCCGGCGTTATTTTGCCCAACACACGAAGACCAATTAGGGACTCCGCACATAAAGAAACCACAGGATAAATTCACCTTTGGTACCCGGGGAAAAGCGGTTAAAGTTCCATTAAGCACACAAGCAGCCGAGGCCCTAAAGACACTCAAGACGATGCTGGTGGAAAAAATGAATGTGCTCTTCGCTGACAAAGAAAATGTTGGACCGGGTGGAATCTCATTAGAGAAATCGGTTGACGGTCTTATATATTATATAAGCACCAACGTCTGTTATCATTCGCGCAGCTTACCTGCGTTAAGCTCAACCATTTCCGCACTCATTTGGCACATTGCAACACAAATAGCTTCTCTCACTCCAGAAGAAGGAAATGCTCACCAAACCATGCAAGCACTTCTTGATAACGCCATTAAAGCACTCCAGGAATCACTTCTGCGGCCTTAAGCAGAACAATAACGGCTAATACCGAGTCAAATCGATCAAGAAGGCCTCCGTGTCCCGGCAGCATACCGCCGGTATCCTTGAGGCCCTCTTGGCGTTTGTACCAAGACATAATTAAATCTCCCAGCATGGCAACCATAGCGACCACCACCGCACTGGTCATCATGTACCACCAGGGATAGGTAGTGCAGTGGAATATACAGAGCACAAGATGGAGCAGGCACAGGGCTACCACTCCGCCGACAACCCCTTCCCAAGTTTTACGGGGACTAATGGTGGGCCAACAATGATGAACTCCCCAGCGAGAGCCAACAAAATAGGCAACGACATCAACCAACCAAGCGGCAATAAATGGGTACAGTCCATACCATGGAGAGACGGCACGCCACTGCACAACATGCACAATCAATAAAATCAGAGGGACCAGCGGATACAAAAAGGTAAAAGCTCTCAACTCACCGCGAACTCGTGGCCACTCAACCATCAGCATCCAACAGGCTAATGAGAAGAGTAAGCAAACAAAAAATGAAGGCAGCAACGCGTATAACCCAAAAAAGAAGAGTCCAGCACTCAGGCTGGTACGAATACGCGCGGAAATATCGTTCATAGTACATCCTTTTTATAGACAATTTTGCGCAAGCATAATCCCTGTGCAGCAACATTTAAAAACGCCGGCGACGTACGCTGGGGCGTTTTAAGAAGCGAGATTATATCATCATATGACACTACTGCGCCATCCCGAGCCACCATCAATGCAGCGCCAACCATACGACGAACTTGAAAACGCAAAAATCCTTCGCCGCGCACCACCACGCGCAACGCATTATATCGCTTCAATTCTTCCACACGAATTGAATCAACGGCCCGCACCGGATTATACCCCTCTTCTACGCGGGCAAATGAGGTAAAATCGTGCGTTCCTTCAAAAAGCTTCAACGTCCGGGCAAAGAGTGCACCATCCAAACCACTAATATATTCCGGCATCGGCCACCCAAATCGAGCGACAAACGGCAATGGCCGAGAAAGAAAGAAGTGATACCAATACTCTTTATACGCCACATGATACTGAGGATGGAAAGTAGACTCGCATTCAGCAATCGACCGAATAAAAATATCACTCGGCAACCGATTATTCCATGCATGAAGAATGGCCGCAGGCGACAATGATAGCGTTGTTGCGATACGAGCAACTTGATCATACGCATGCACCCCGGCATCGGTACGCGATGCTCCTACCATGCTGCACGGCACACCGAAGACTTTTTCAAAGCTGGCCTGCAACATACCGCACACCGTTATGGCATGTGGCTGAATCTGCCAACCAGAGTAAGCGGTGCCGTCGTAAGAAATGCGAAGCGTATAATACTGCATAGTCTAAACCTTTAAAAAGAAAGCCCCTGCGTTCATCAAAGCGTTAGCAATGACAAGAAACGCAGGGGAAATGGAGCGTACTGATTAGCAGACTCACCACACCATATCTCACGATATATGCAGTGAACACAGTCAAACTAATCGCATAGAGCCTGCATCATTATCCCGACACAATGCAACTATTTACCTCTTTTATCTTCGCCACTCCCCGGCGCTCTCGATCATAGCCTGACCAACCGCATGCCAGTTACATAGACAACGCAATTCAATGTAGTTGCTTACTTAGACGGCACCAGCCGTCTTTGCGAGGAGCCCTTGTGCGACGTGCCGCCGTCGTTCTTACGAACTAAGGCGAGCCGCGACGAAGCTTTAGCAAAGTCGCGGCAATCCAGATAAAATAGTATTCATACCACAGTACCCTGGATCACCACGGGCTGATCAAGCAGCCCTCGTGATGACGCGCTCGCGCGCTCACCAAATCGACATTTCAAACTGCTTTAACTACCGTGTCAAAGTAACACTACTCTGCATCACCCAATGTATCGGTATCATCACTGTTGAAGAAACTCTGTAACCGCTTTGAGCGAGATGGATGACGAAGCTTACGCAGCGCCTTTACCTCAATCTGACGAATACGTTCACGGGTAACCGAAAAGTCTTTACCCACTTCTTCCAGCGTATGCTCCGAAGCAACGTCGATACCAAAGCGCATTTTTAACACTTTTTCTTCACGTGGCGTTAATGTCTTGAGAATTTCACGTACTTTTTCTTTAAGATCATCGTTTACCACCGCTTCCATTGGTGTGTATTCGTTTCCATCCTCAATGAAATCTTTCAGTTGGGTGTCTTCACTATCACCAACCGGTGTTTCCAATGAGATTGGTTCTTTTGAAATCTTAATGATGTTTTTCACTTTCTTCTCATCAAGATTCAACTCACGAGCCAATTGTGCATAAGACGGTTCACGACCAGTCTCTTGCATATGAGCCCGTGTAATTTTATTAATCTTATTGAGTGTTTCGACCATGTGTACCGGCACGCGAATAGTACGCGATTGATCGGCGATAGCGCGAGTAATTGCTTGGCGAATCCACCAGGTAGCATAGGTAGAAAACTTAAAACCACGCTCAAAAACAAACTTCTCAACCGCCTTCAACAAACCAATATTACCTTCCTGAATAAGATCCAAGAAATGCAACCCACGATTGATGTATTTTTTCGCAATATTTACCACCAACCGAAGATTTGCGCGAGCAAGATCGTCTTTAGCCTGTTTATCACGATTTTGAGCGGTCATAAATTGCTTGTACAACGAAAGAATTTTCTCTTTTGGAAGCCCGGCCTCAGACTCGACTTTTTTCAACATTTTTGAGGCGGCACGCATGCTTCTGTCAAGCTCTTCAAGCGCAAGTGTATCGCTCTCTTTTGGTCGCTTAATCGATGCATAAAAATCATGCTTTTCTTGAATTTTACGCATTTCATCACGGCGCTCTTGCAACTTTTGAGCCAGTTTTTCAACCCGCTTACCAAACTTGCGAATTTGCTTATTAGCAAAACCGACTCCCTTAAGCGTATCAATGAGCGCTAAGCGATTTTCTTCAATCTCTTTAAACATAGCTTTTTTCTTAGCATCGGTATCAAGCTTGCCGCGATAAGACGCATAGATTTTTTCTTCGTTCTTTATCAACTTCTCAGCCGCATCAATATGTCCAAAGAAACGGGTTCGCTCCTCTTCAAGCATTGGCAGGTTGTCTTCGTCAAAACTTGAGAATTGAATAATGTTTTTCAACATTAACGGATCACGGGCCAATTTTTCACGGAAAGAAACAAATTCTTTTGCCACGAAAGGAAACTGGGCAACCGCATCAATCGATTCTCTTTTTGACTGCGCAATCGCATCGGCCAACACTTGCTCGGTCTCTTTGTTCAACAAAGGGATACGGCCTATTTCTTTTAAGTAGAGCTTTACCGGATCATTTAATTGACCAGGTTCACTAAACATCTTGACCTTCTCTTGCGCCTCAACCGCATCACCGTACTCATCATCTCCTTCGACATCGGCCGCTAAATCAACCGAAGCCAATGAGCTTGAAATATTAGTCGGCTTATTGGGTATAAACGAAGCCTCATCTTCTTTCAAGAAATCTTCTACCGAAATATCGGCCAGCAAGTCTTCTTGCGAAATTAAATCGATGTTTTCTTTTTCAAGAATACGAAGAATATCGGAATATTCCTCTTCGGTCATCGTATGTTTTTGCGCAAAAGCAGCAAGTTCTTCGTAGGTAAGCATTCCTTCGACACGACCCTTCTGAACCAAGGTATCGAATTGGTCAGCGTACGGAAATTGGCGATTTTCAACATCTTCCTCAGGAGCAACAAGCATTTCGGCAGAAAGAGCCAAATCATCCTCTTCGTCCCGCTTTTCAAGTTCGGGCGAAAAATCGGCTACTATAGCGGTTACCTGCTTTTCTGTTTTTGCAGGCACAGCCTCTTTTGCTTTAGCAGCAACCGGTTTTTTCTCCGGTTTAGCAGCTGCCCGTTTTTTTTCTTTTTCTAAAGCATTGGCTTTGGCAAGCAACTCGTTTGCCGCCTGCTCAAGATCTTTTGTTATTTTTTTTGCCATAGCATATGCCCCTTTTGTTGTATTTGTTCTTTCCACTGAGCAAACGTGCTCAACAACTCTTCAACTTTTTCTGTATCACCACTCGCCGACGCCTGTGCAATATCATGACGAATCTGCCCCACAATCTCTTTCCATCGTTGCTGCACAACTTTATTAATCAGTGCGGCAAACTCCTGCTCATTAACGGCCCCACCATGAAACGTTAATGCAGCGGTAAGCCATTGCCGATGATCAGAAGAAACCTGCGCAAGCACCGCATCAATCAGTGCAGCGCCAGTCTTTGTTTGCTGCTGTGCGACCATAATTTCATGCACCAAGCGCACCCGGTGAGGCAACATTGCTACCACATCATCAGGTAAGTGATGCGGAGTTCCCTGCACATAGCTATTCAAACTAATCGCCACAATCTGCGCATCAAGCGCCTCGTAATCATTCGATGCCGCTTCTTCACTCGATATTTGAACGGGGCGAGAAGCGGTATCTGCTCCTACCTGTGAGCGTACATGCTCATGCAATTTCATACGTAACGCGGTGAGCGGTAAATCGACCGCATAGCTCAACTGCTGCAACAATACCTCACGCTTTACCACATCGGAAATCTTAGCAATCACTTCAAGCACGTCTTCAATGATACGCATTTTTTCGGCTAAATTCTTTTTCGCAAACTCATCGGCCGTAGCACTCACAAAGAACGTAAAAATATCACGAGCCTGCGGCAACACTTCGGCCAGTGAATGGCACTGCTTCAAATACGCGGCCGGGTCAAGCCCATTCGGCAATGTAATAACCTGTAACTCAAGATGTACCTGCCAGCATAAATTGGCTAACCGAAGCATTGCTTTGCGGCCAGCGTTATCGCCATCGTAAATAACATAAACCAACTCAACCGAGCGGGCTAACAACTGCAAATGTTCTTTAGTGCAGGCGGTTCCCAGCGTCGCCACGACGTTCGTATATCCATACTGGGCCATCATAACGCAATCGGTATACCCTTCAACCAAGAACACCGCTTTTCGCTCCTGCATACTCTTTTTTGCAACACTGTAGCCAAATAAGAGTGAACCTTTTACAAAGAATGGCGACTCTTTACTGTTGTAATACTTGGCACGATCATCATTGGCCACAAACACGCGACCACCGAACCCACAGAATCGCCCCATTACATCGGTAATAGGAAACACAACACGATCTTCAAACGGTGAGTGCAGCTGCATTTTGCCACTATCATAAAAAATACCGGCCTCCATCAGATCTTTTGCCAAAATATTTTCTTTCATGGCACCGGAAAGCAAGGCGTTAATAGCACGCGAACCGGAAGGAAAAAAACCAATCATAAAAAGATCGATCATCTGCTCAGTAATACCACGCGCTAACACATAGTCATACGCATGTTTATGCATACGCAATTGTTGATGAGCCCATACCGCAATGTATTTGTGAAGTGCAAAATAGGAGGCTTTTTCTTCGCCATGCTTTACACCACTTGCCGCGCTTTTCATAAGCTCTTCAGGAACTTTTAAGCCATGTGTTTCAATCAATTGTTTTGCCGCCTCAAACGGACTAATGTTTTCAACTTTTGCTATAAAAGAAACTACATCACCGGTAGCATGGCAACCAAAGCAGTAGAAAATCCCTTTATCAGGACTCACCGTAAACGAGGCATCGGTTTCCTTGTGAAAGGGGCACGATCCTTTTAAATATGAACCAGCATGGCGCAATCGCACATATCGACCAACCTCTTGTACAATGGGCACCTGCTGTTTGATGAAACTAAACAGAGAGCTCATTCAGCCATTCTCGACTTTCGTAGCCGCAAATAGAGCCATTCACTCGCTCGTACCACCACAATAGCGGCATCAACCGCAAGCACAATGTACACCAAGCCCAAAAGTAATTGAACCCAAATATCTTTCCACGCATGAGCAGAAATTGCTGCCTGCAAATGAGCCGGGAACAACCAAGATACATACCACGAAGCGACATACGCCACCGGTACAATAAGCAATGGCGATACATAGAATCTCTTTATTTTCTCATTAACACCATAGCGGAAACACAGTGACCGCCAATAGGCAATAGAGCCAAATAAGAAACCAGCACCAAGCACTGCAACGCCAATAATCCAAATGCCAAACTCATTACCACCGATGAGATGGCTACACAAAAAGAGGTGAATTAGACCCACATCAATCGGCAAATCCCCACGCCCCGCGTACTGCGGCGATAATTCAAAGCGATTCACATATTTATAGAGCACCGTGAGCACTAACGTAGCCACACAGGCATAGCCAACCAATGGCCAACGAGATACACCACTCAAACGAAGAACGTCACCAACATAAAGCATCAACATATAGGGGATTGTAATCAGAAACGCTTTTTTATACAGATTTACCATACCATTCTCCTAAGCCACCCGCTCGTATTTCTAGGCACGCAACTTTATACGTTCATCGTACCTTTGCACACCGCGCATAGATCGACTCACCGATAATCCACAACACCGAAACGCCAAGTGAAAAAGCAAAGGCATAAGCCAGTACGTCAGGAAACAACACCCGCGCGCGATCACCAAATTCAGACATGGTCATCGCAGAGAAAAGCCCATCGGGACGAAACCAAGCGCAGTTCATCAAATACGCAACACTGCTGCCGGCCGAAATCATGCGAGGAATCACGTAATGCAAAGGACCTGTTAATGGGGCATTCGCCACACAAAATTGATTCTTTACCGATATACCCTTGCAACAATGCCGGTACATAATCATGGCAAAAGTGAAAAAAGCCATTATGCCAGCAATTACCCAAAAATAAGCCATATCAAACCCATGAAGCACCATCTGCATCATGCAGAACATAAGCACGGTACTAAAGCTCGCTGATCCAACCACAAGCATGGTGTAGAGAACGGTACTTTTTAGAAATGCAATCTTATTCATAGCGCCTCCTATTTATTTTTAAAGCGATTCACGAGCAACTGCAACGCAAACGCAACTCCGGCGCCAAATGCGCTAATCCAAAAAGAAAACCAAATGATTTTACCAAAACTCATAATCACCATGGACAAAAATGCACTCGGCTCGGCACTCGCCGCCTGCAACGCCTCCCGCTGCAGCCCAACAAGCTGACTCACATACATCGTCACCCCATACACCGTACCGATCATATACATCGGCGATTCTTCTGCACGCGCTATCGACACCGCAGGTCCTCGTCTCCATCCATAAAGCGCCAATGCAATAAGCACAACAAACGCACCAAAAAGTGGCCAAAACCAGGTAGGATCAGTGAATAAATAGGCTACTCGGCTGCCATACAATAAGACACCAAGTACGCTCATAAATCCAAATAATTGCGAAAACAATCGCATCGCTACCGCACGATCTACCATCGCCTTTTCCCTTTACCCGCAAAAACCTTTGAATACAAAAACAAACACATAAGCCCTATGATGCCGAGAGAAACCCACTGGTAAACACTCAAGCCATACATCACCGAAATCCTATCACCGCGCCAAAAATCAACGATAAAGCGAGCAGCACTCTCCCATAGAACATAGAGGCTAAAAGTCAAACCATCACGACGGCCACGAAAATGATAAGCCCACGAACAGAGAAAAAAGCCAATTAACGAAACAACACTCATAATAAGCTGCGTTGGCAGCAAGGAAATGTGGAGCGGCGCAAGCGAAGAAGGATGTGTGTACATAACCGAAAAAGCACTTAGAGCAACCGGCATTCCGTAACAACAACCAGAAATGAAACAGCCCAACCGAGCCACACTGTGCGCGATCAAGGCATAGGCTCCGCCCAAATCAAGAGCGGCAATGACATCAATTTTGTAGGCCCGAGCCATCAGTACCACGCCGATAATAGCGCCAAGAATAGCGCCCAAAATCGCAAAACCACCGAGCAATATCGCCGCACCATCTTGCCAACAAGCAATCGATACATCACCGAACTCGGTAACTATAAATAAGAGCTTACCACCAAGAAGACCACCGAGAATACCGGCAGCGGCGCAATCAAAAAATTGAGTAGTTGAAGCGATGGCAGAACGCCGCATGTCGCCGTACGCAAAGTACAGAAACAAAGAAACCCCGGTTACAACTAAAAAGCCGTACCAGGAGATTGCAAAAGGACCAAAGAGATGAAAAATAAAAGGATTCATAACGCCAACACCACACAACGAAACATTGTTAAAGTGCCGGCACAGACGCGCACTGAGTTCAGACTACCCTGCGCCCGACACATTTTTGTAAACGCAAGGAGTTTGGTTGCGGGGGTTGGATTTGAACCAACGACCTTTGGGTTATGAGCCCAACGAGCTACCAGGCTGCTCTACCCCGCGGTAACTTTTCAGAGGGATGATTCTACATGTTTTGGTAGACAAGTCAAATTATGATTTAGCCAATAACGCATCGTTACGATCTTTAGCGGCCGCAATCTCTTCAGCCGTTGGCTCGAGGAGAGCAATTATAGAGGCAGATTTGTTTTTAGCACGTGCAACATCTTGAGCGGTCATGCCATTGCGCATCTTTAGTGCACGGTTGATTTTTTTCTCAAGCAGCAACTTAACCCTGTCCTCGGAGAGACGGCCGTGAGCTTCTGAACAATCTGCTGCATAATGAAGCGCCGTGGCCCCAAAATCTGTTTGCACATCAGCATCATTAGAAGACCATCCACGCACCACCTCATCTATTCCGCTACGCGCCGCATAGTGTAGTACCGTAACACCATTGCTATCAACTCTTGATGAATCGGCCCCTGCAGCTATAAGCGCTTCTGCTGCTTTTTTATTACCGGTTCGCGCCGCAAGCACTAAAGGAGTTACATGGTCTTTATCTTCAACATCAATATCAGGCAATCCTTTTTCGATAAGCAGATTCACAAGGTCAGAACCCCCAAAAGTATGTAAAATCGTGTGCATTAATGTATTCCCCCTTTTGTCTCTACCTTGTAGTACCGCAGGGTCTGCTTTCTTTATAGCATCTTCAACAGCGTTGGCCATATCACGGAGCGCTCCCCGACCACGGCCAACTGCTGGATTTTCAAGGTCCATTTGATCAAAAATAGGCCTTGCTAATTCGTCAATTCGAGCACGCTCAACCGCATCAACACTTTCTTCAGCTGCCGCTGGCTCAATCGGTGCCGCACCACCAAGTAATGCAACAATGTGCCGGTAATCGACTATCTCGGGCGTCTCATCATCATCAGAATCATACAACGGCGATTTCAATGCATTAGCAAGACGTTCTTGCGCAAGCGCAAGCGGAGTCGCCATCGTACCATTACGCTGCTTAGAAACCACTGATCGGTCTGCTCCGCGGCTTAGTAAACCCCTAACCGCCGGCACATTCCTCATTACTATCGCATCTGCAAGCGGCGTTGTGCCATATGAGTCAGGTCGACTAACATCAATGGCTTTATGGGCAAGTAATTTCGCAAACATCGTGTGATTAGAATAATTTAAAGCGGCCATAAGTAGATCGGTGCTTTGTGCGCCAAGATCAACATTAGCTGCAAGCAGCTTATCGACATAGGCTAGCTCTGCATCGGTTGCCGGAACAGGCCCACTACCATCACCTTTACCACTCAAGGCACTCACAAAGTCATAGGCTGGTGTGGTGCCACCGGTTGAGCCTCCGTGTGTTGTCCGCTCACTCATATCGGCCCCCTCACGAACTAGCTTTTCTATGGTAGCAATATCAAGTGCATCGGCCGCAGCACTCAAAGATTTTTGCAAGGTGCGATGCTTGTCTGCCGCTTTTCGCTTAGCTTCTTCTGCATCAAGCTTCGCCCGGTGTGCAACTATATCCGGGTCTTCGGCCCCATTTTTTGGTTTACGAACTGGAACAACCGAATCGGCCGCACCTTTTGATTTTCTACCGGTTTTTAGCTTAGCACCGGTGCTCGACTTACCAGCAGCACCAGGCTCACTACCAACGATACCATCAGAAGCAGCAACCGCCCTCGTTGCCGACGTCACCTGATTCCCGGCTTGATCACCGCTAACACCACCAAACATTTTCCTCGCCAGCAGCCCGCCAGCACCACCACCAAAAAGAACAGCAATCGCACGGCACAAAGTACGCCGCCGCTTAGCTGCCGCAAACCTCACAACATTCTTAACTTTCTGGGCCGCCATCATTTCACGCTGCGCCTGCTTCGCTGCAAGTTCAAAACCAAGTGCTGAGGCCCCGGCACCCGCGATAGTCCATGGTGAATCAACGACGGTAGAAACATTAAACGACTGCACCGAAAATGAAATTCCTGCCGCAATACCCAAACTCACTAAAAATGTATATATAATTTTCACGATCGCCCCCCTGGTAATTCTTTATTCTTATCATTTTTTCATATCAAGCTAGTAGGCGTCAATAACATGCGAGAAGCCCGGCCGTAATGCCCTCTCCCATAGAGCATAGGATACTTAACTTTTTGCTTTGAAATGCTTTCCCACAACCCAAGCGTAGTATCCCCAGACCACAATAATCACCCATGATATCCCGGCACTTGCATTAACCAACAACTGATAGGGTGTCGCTATCCATGAGGTTATCTGCGAGCCGAGCGCAAATGCGGCACGGTAGCCTACAATATCGATCCAGCCTTTGGCTTTGTAGCGCACCTCTTCATTTTCCGGAATATACACAATCTCTTTGGTCGGATTATTAAAGCCAAGTGACAGAGCTCGTATAATAACCATCACGGCGGCAACAACCCACAGCGTTGGGTAGCACCATACAATGCCAACGCATACGGCGGTTACCAGTGGATACACGAGCAAACAAGCGGCAACCCCTACATGCGTAAGAAGCCAGCCAGTTCCACCCAAAGCGAGCACTAACGTTACCCCATTCACCATCTGTCCATACACCCCCTTAAACCAAGCGAATTGCTCAATCGTAGGATAGAGTTGATTAGCCAAATAGTGCATCTGGTAGTCAAAGAAAGCGGTAATAATTAAATAGCCGGTCGATACGACAAGAACCCCTCGCAAGTAGGGATGCCGCACAAGCAGCCAAAAACCTTCAAAAATCCCGGCCGACGGCTCCTGAGATACCACCCGAGTAATCGACACCGAACAAGACAACACATGAAGCACTAAGCCTATAGCAACCATGCCTACCACAGCACCAGCAACGAGAAGCGGAATACCATAGCCTGACGCAATACGCACCAAGGTTGTACCGGCAACAGAACCAATCTGCGCGCACACCGTAATGAAGGGAAACGACTTCTTCGCCTCTTCAACGGTCGTAACACTAGTAGCATAGGTCCAGAAAAGCGTTACCATTAACGAACCATAGGTTTTAGTAATGGCAAAGTAGGCCCATCCAAGAAGATTACCACATGAAGGAATCGCATCGGGCAAACCAATACCAGGAACGGTTAACAAAAAAGCGGCAGCCGCAAAAAATAAAGCGTATAAGGCGGTCGCCCCGGCCAATACGGTCTGCGGTTGCCAGCGATTGAGCCCGGCCATGTAGCCAAGCAGAAGCGGAATAATACAGAAAAATGAGATGACATTTACGTCAGGATGATACTGCCTACCAACCAGATGATAAAATATTGGCTCCTGCAGGCTGCCGAGCAACCAGAAGGTCCCGATAATAAGAAAAAAGAGTGCGGCCAAAAGCCAATTTTTACGAGAGTATGAAACCACAAAGTCCTCGAATACAGAAAAGGACCGGGAAATCCCGGTCCTTTTCATTGTAAAGAGTTTCAGACGTTCTTGCAATGCGTCGTCACTCGCCGGACCGGCTCCTTCCTCGTATTGACGCTTTACGCCGCCGGCTTCATGCCGGCCCAGGCAACAGCTTCCTCGCCATGCTCCTCGCTGGTGCCATACAAATACTTGTGCGCCCATGCTCTACAAAACCATAATGCACAACACAACAGACGGTGGGACTTCACGGCCCAACCAAAAGAAGAGTGGTATGAAAAAGTTACCTGCCATTTACATTATGGCCAATAAAGAAACCGGCATATTCGGTTATACGTTGGAGTCACTGCCGACCTTGTCACGCGCATACAATCTCATAAGAAACAAGGCGATAAAACCTGCTTCACTTATCGAAATAAATGCACCACGCTCGTATACTTTGAGCTACACCCGCTCTTAGCAAATGCTATTGAACGAGAAAAACAACTCAAAAATGGATCGCGCAAAAAGAAGCTTCAGTTTATTTCGCTTATCAATCCCGACTGGAATGACCTCTATGAATTCTGCACCACCATTCTTCGCTTCTGGACATAAGCATCTTCAAGCAAAAAGGACCAGGGAATATCCTGGTCCTTTTTGCTTGAAGAATTTAGTTACTACGGCACCTGCGATGGCGAAGCCAGTGGCAGTTGCCTGCGCCGGCACAAGCCGGCTTCCCTCAGCGTCACTATGCCGCCGCCGCCCTTACGGGCTAAGGCGAGCCTCGCTATAGCTTGTAAAAGCGAAAGCGGGAGGCGTTACTGAGAAACGCCGAACTAGTCGACAATTTGATTGTTGTCGGTCAATTTCTTGAAGCGAGTTCCTACGAACGCCGCAGCAACTGCCCATACGCCAATCAAACCAAGCGAGATAACGGTGCTGTACAAGAGCAAATCGCTAACCGATGATTTGAATACATCGCTGATCGCTGAGCCAATACCTTTTGATGAACGGCTACCAAATTGATCAATCCAACCTTTTGCCTTAAAGCGCACGTCTTGCGAGGTAGGAATGTACATCATTTCTTTGGTTGGGTTATTCAATGCATAACTCAAACCTTTAACTGCCATACATGCGGCAAGCAACATACCAAGAACCGGATTAAAGTATACGCCTACTACTAAACCAGCGGTCATGATAGGGAACAAGAGCAAGCAGAACTTGAGACCAAAACGACGGATCAAGAAGCTGGTTCCGAGCAATGCAAATACCAATGCAAGACCATTTACAAACACGCCGTACAAACCGTTGAATGAAGCGAAGGCTTCTTTGGTTACGTAGGTTTGTTTTGCGATGATGTTCATCTCAAATTCAAGAACGGTGTTAATGACTTCGTAGATAGTCGAAACCGCCAAGATCCCCATGATGTATGGACGAGTCACTAAGATCTTAAGACCTTCAAGCATGCCGGTTTTCGGCTTCTTAGAATCTGTAGTGGTTTTTTCAGTACCGGCTTCAGCAGGAATAACTCTGAGGTATAAGAATACCATCGGAACCATCAAACCAAGCGCTACGGCACCTACACCGAACAACAATGCGTTACCAAACAATTGAGACTTGTATGAAAGGAAAGAACCAATAAGCGAACCAACTTGTGCGCCGGCAAGAATAATTGGATATCCCTTCTTCGCCGACTCAGATTTGGTAGTACTGGTAACAAACGCCCAGAACAAGCCAACCATCAACGAACCAAGCCATTCAATCATCAAGTATACAAACCAACCGAAAATACGGTCAGGACTTGCAACCGGATTCAAGAATCCAATGGTTGAGAACTCAAGAAGATACGCAATGACCAAGAAACTTCCGGAGAAGAACGTTGCAAGCGTAAGCAACAAGTTCTTTTTACCCAAGATATCGATCAACTTCGAATAGATCATCACCAAAATAACCGAAGCGAACAAGTTTACTATTTTTGCTCGTGGTTGATATTGATAACCAACAATGGCGTCAAACGCCGCATTCTTTTGCGTTCTCAAGAGCCAGTATGCTCCGATAAGCAAGAAGAAAATAACACTTAACAGACCAAACTTTTTCATTTCTTCGCGGGATAGGTTACCCCACAAACTACCAACTAATCGTGATAACATTGCCTTATATTCTCCTCCCCTACACGGGGTAAAAAACGATACTAAACATGGTGGTTAATTAAAAATGCCCTAATACACCAGTATTTTAGAGCAAGGTAGGAATTATATAGAAAAGAATTAGATAATTCAATCATGTGTCGATAGCAGACAGCGCTACAAGAAATCCCGCAGCACTACTGCATTTTCACTAGATCCCAAAAATCTATCGCTCTTGATCATTGACAGAAGGCATAAGCAAATTCCACGTGCTTGGCAGGAAATTTGGCTTGGCAGCTAACAGTCCCTTTGGTTTGGCATCCATAAAGCACCAACGTCGC
This sequence comes from Candidatus Babelota bacterium, assembly GCA_030917815.1. GTDB lineage: Bacteria > Babelota > Babeliae > Babelales > JAUPTZ01 > JAUPTZ01. Next base: position 23,074 of record JAUPTZ010000003.1, read on the forward strand.
TCGCCGCGCTGCTCCCCTTTTCAAGTAAGTATAATGGCCGCATATAACCACGATTATCGCTCGCAATACTCATACACAGATCAGCAAAACCACTCTGCGGGTCACCGCCCAGGCTTTTTATTTTATCAAAGTGAGTAGCCGCAATAAGAATGGTACTATCCGAAGAACCCATCTGCGCGACAAACGTATAGGCTGTTTCCTCACCCCGTACTGTCGACGTTCCTTGCCCCACCGCATCATCGGCCAGCATCAATGCATACTGACCTGACGGTAACGACTCCTGCTCTTCTATGCATTGGGCCGCCCGTATCATACGCGCAATAAAACTTGACTGCCCACTCGCCATATCGTCGGCAATGGTCATAAATGAGAGTATTTTGTGAAATGGACGCACAACAAACCGTTGTGCAGCAGCAATACCAAAACATTGAGCAAGTACCGTATTAAGTCCCAGCGTGCGCAGAAAACTTGATTTTCCCGACCCATTAGGCCCGGAAAGGATATACCTCGTACCAACCTCATGAGAGGCAACAAAATTATTTGTGGTGACCATAGCCGCATCAAACATCACATGCCATCCATCAACCATCTCCACCCGTGGCCCACCGTCAGTAAGAAGATCGGCAAAACAAAACGCAGCCGGTTGGCCACGTCCATTAATCATGCGCCGAGCCAATGCCACATACATATCGAGCGCACCAACCTGCTCCAGTAATGCATTAAACTGCGTATGCGTTTTCTGTAACACACCATGTGCCACTAACGTTGTACCAATCGAAGAAAAAATAGTGAGCTGCTTACCAGGCATAAAACCCTTAATAGCGCCAAACGGGCTACATACATCGGCCGGCAACAACTCTTGCAGCACTTTCGATCCCGATAGTAACGCAATCGACTGTTGTACATGCTGCAATAGCTTATCAACACAACTCACATTGCGATAGACACGATTCATAACGATCATTTTTGCTTTTAACGCGCTATAGGCGTGAACCATACTCACCACATGAAGAGCAACATGGCCAGCTTGAACCGCCGTAACAAACGGCTTGACCCACGATGGAGAACCGGGCTTAACTGCAGCACAGTGAACACAATCAGCTCCACTATGATCATGGCCCTTATGTTTCTTTCTTTTCTCATGCTTATGCCCATGTTTGTGCTCATGTGTATGCTCATCGGCAATTAAATACTTTGACAAAAGATGAAGTACTCCAAATTCAAACGCACATACCAGTACCGGGGTAAAGCTCTGTGCTACATGCCGCACATTCAAAGCAGTTGCCTTTTCATTAAGCAAGGCAAATCGCTGGCCAGAATACTGAAAGCTTCGCACCACCTCATTAAGCGGCGAAGAAGAATCAAGCAGTTCATCTGAGGCAATCGAATGTTCTAACGCCGCAATTGCGGCAATCTCTGCCTCAAGCGCATCCAATAACACCGTGTCAGCAACTAAGGCCTTAATCAATGACTGTCGTCGCATAATCTCTGCTACATTGGTCAATGGATTTTTAAGCGATTCACGAAGCAATTTCTGCCCTCGCTCCGTATGAGGCAACGCAACCTGCCGCCACACACCAGCATGTGTAAGGTTAACCGAACCTTCAAGCTCAAGGTCGCGAGCCGTAAAGAAATCAATAACTGAGGTGTATGCAAACGCATGCATCGATTGTGTACTGCTAACAATAGCAACAATCAATACATTGTAGATCAATGTATTTTTCATAAAAGAAGTCCTCATAATGCAATTAATACCGTAACAAACTTAGTTAGGATCACTGCATGGAGGACGAATTGGATGTGCGCGCGGCGCATGATAAAGTGGTTTTGGCAAGGCGGCTCTTTGCCCATACGAATGCATGCAGCAGCTTGTTATACAGCTCCTTTGGTCATGAAGATCAAAAGAGCGTAAGCGCTGTCTATCTACAATACATCGATGGCAATACATCGCTAATCAATGACCTCACCCTTCTCGGTCAGCGACTTAAACCGACTGCCTACATAGGCAGCGGCAACAAGCCAGACCGCAATCAAGCCAAATGAAATATAGGTGCTATACGAAACCAGCTCACCAAATGAGTGGCGGAATGAATCGTTCACGGCAGCCCCAAGCCCCTTAAAGGTACGCCCACCAAACTGGTCAATCCATCCCTTTGCTTTAAAGCGAACGTCTTGGACCGTTGGAATATACATCATCTCTTTTGCCGGGTTATTCATCGCATAACTCAACCCCTTGGTTGCCATGCAGGCCATCAGCAAGATATAGAGCACCGGCGAGAAGTAGACCCAGCCGACAAAGAATGCGGTAATAATCGGAAACAGAAGCAAACAGAACCGAAGGCCAAAGCGGCGCATCAAGAAGCTCGTACCGATCAGCGCAAAAAGCAACGCAAGACCGTTCACAAACATACCGTACATACCATTAAACGAAGCAAATGCCTCTCTCGTGACATAAATCTCTTTGGCAACCAACTTCATTTCATATTCAAGGACAGTCGTAATAACTTCATAAATAGTCGATACAATCAGAATGGCCCCTACATACGGACGGGTAAGCAATAAGCGAAGCCCTTCCCAGATACCGGTTTTAGGCTTTTGTGATTGTTTCGGCGTTGTTGGCTTTTCATGCGATGCAATAATACGGACATACCAAAAAACCATCGGCACAATCAAGGCCAAAGCGCAGGCACCGGCACCGAACAAGAATGCATTACCAAACCACTCAGACTGCCAGGAGCAATAGGAACCGAGGAGCGAGCCACATTGTGACCCCACAATAACGAGCGGATACCCTTTTTTTGCCGAGGTTGCATCGGTAGTACTGGTCACAAAAGCCCAGAAAAGACCGACCATCAACGAGCCAAGCGATTCGATAAGTACGTAGATAACCCACCCAAAAATACGATCAGGGCTCGCAACTACGTCGGCAAAACCAAACGATGCAAATTCAAGGCAATAGGCAATAACCATAAAGGAACTGCCAAAAAAGGTGGCTAAAACCAGTAAAAGCTTTTTATTACCCAATAAGTCCAACAATTTTGAATAGATAAGCACCAAAATAATCGATACAAACCAGGAAAGAATTTTTGCTCGGGGCTGATAGGCTAGCCCGACAATCGAGTCAAACACTGCATCTTTTTGAGTACGCAGCAACCAATAAGCACCAATTAATAAGAAAAAGATACCGCTAAGAACGGTAAATTTGCGAATCTCTGCATGGCTTAGGTCGCCCCACAAATACCCAACCGCGCGAATAAACATGTAGTCCCTTTACTTAATAATGATATCTTTTTGCACTGCTTTTTCGTTCGCTCGGCCCACAATACTTGCCATCAGCGTCCATACGGAGAGGAATCCTACCACGGTTAACCCTAATACCGAAGAGGAATGCCCAACAATATTGGTTAAACCAAATCCCAGTGCCTTTGCCCCACGAAGTCCCGCCACATCAATCCAGGCCTTTGCCTTGTACTTAATATCTCGTGACGTTGGTATATATAACGTTTCACGAACCGGCTGATTAAAGGCATAGTGAAGCCCCTTAAGCAAAATCATAAAGATCGTTACCGTATATAAATTTGGCACAAAGAAATACACCAGACATGAACAGATAAGAAGCAAGGGAAAACTCATAAGACTTGCTCGTGTTCCAATTTTTCGATGGATGTAAGAGGTCCCTAAAAGCGCAAAGACACACGACAACAACTGGAACCACAAATTTACATGAAAGAGGAAATTGGTACGTAAGCCGTGGTCAATGAAAGTCTGCTCAACCAAGTAGGCCTGCTGGAAAAACATGAGGGAAACAATAATTTCTTGAAAGAGCATAAGAGAAAATATGCCGGCAACATAGCGATTTTTGAGCACCACTAAGAACCCCTCAAGAATACCGACATGACCTTCACGAGCCTCACGATGCCCACTATTCAGTTGCTCGGCCGGTATGGTTTGGTTTAGGCGTAAAATGAAAAATCCCAAAAGCGAAAAGAGAACCATGCATATACTGAGAAGAAGCGGCGCACGAGCCACGTATAATGCCGGATCAATTACCATGTAAAGCCCCAATGCGGCAAGGCAAAAAGCGCCGGCCTGAGAGCCGAACATGATCATACCATACCCTTTTTTGGCCGATGAAGCCGAAGTCACATCGTTCACAAACGACCAGAACAACGACATCATGACGGTCAAATAACTCTCAACAAAGAGATAGAATCCCCAGGCAACCCACCGATAGGGGCTCACGGTTGCATTTGCCACGCCAAGCGTTGGATGACTAAGCAGACCAACAAAGATGCCGCCCACGACGACATAAAAAGCCAACACAACGTAAAAAAGATTTTGCTTTGAAAAACAATCAACAATCTTAGAATAGAGCATAACGATCAAAAGCATCATAACGGCGCTAATAATCTTTATGTAGGAAAGATACTCAGACCCTACCATGTTGATAAAAAGACTTTCTTTCAGTGGCTTGAGCGGCGAAAATGATCCGAACAAACAAAACCCTGCGGCCGCTAGGTAGAGGAACTTTTTAAGCTCATCTCCGGCCGACAAACCCCATAATTTCTGGATAACTGTTGAAAAAAAACGCATAGGACTGCCCATACCCTAAAAATAATAAACCCCCGGAAGTCCAATGACGTTTCCAGGGCAGGGCGGTAGTTTAGCAGCACTACCATCGTTTAGCAAACTCCTTCGTCGATGCCCAGGACGGCTTCGCCCTCAGGGCTCATGCCAACGGCGAAGCAACTAATTCAAAAACAAAATAACCTGATTATCAACGACATGCACCAGGCCACCCTCTTCCGGCACCTCAATAGTCTCTTCACGGCCACCGGCCGCATACGTAATAGTGCTCTCACCGGCCAACATATTGACCAGCGGGCGATGCCCTGGGCCTACTAAAAAGCTACCGCCCGGGCATTCAAGTGAAACCCAATCAATCTCTTTTTTATCTTGAATAAATGGTCGTAAAATCACCAGGGTTAATGGCATGCCGTCCCCTATCGCTGCTGAAGACGTTTCATTTTTTGAATCGCATCTTCAAGCGTACCCACCATGTAGAAAGCCTGATCAGGCATCTTGTCACAGTGGCCAAAAATAATCTTTTCAAAGTCAGCAACAGTCTTATCTCGCGGCACAAAAACACCGGGAATACTCGTATACTGCGCACCAACAAAAAGCGGCTGTGTTAAGAAATTTTGAATTTTTTTGGCTCGACTTACAATAAGCTTATCGGCGTCGGAGAGCTCTTCAACTCCCAGAATCGCAATAATGTCTTGAAGCTCTTGATATTTTTGCAATGTCTTTTGTACCGCACGAGCTACTTGGTAATGCTGATCACCAACAATCTCAGGCGCCAAGCCTTTTGATACCGAAGCCAATGGATCAACAGCCGGAAAAAGCCCTTGTTGCGCAATCTTACGTGACAACACGGTACTTGCATCCAAGTGATGAAACGTTGTCGAAGGAGCCGGATCGGTATAGTCGTCGGCCGGCACATAAACCGCTTGAATCGAGGTAATTGAACCATCTTTAGTACTGGTAATACGCTCTTGGAGCATCCCCATTTCAGAGGCCAGCGTCGGCTGATATCCCACCGCCGATGGCATACGGCCAAGCAAGGCCGACACTTCGGTTCCTGCCTGGACATAGCGAAAAATGTTATCAATAAAGAGCAATGTATCTTTCTTTTCGGTATCACGGAAATACTCGGCCATAGTTAAGCCGGTCAACCCAACGCGAAGCCGAGCACCGGGCATGTCACCCATCTGACCGAACACAAGCGCTGTTTTCTCGAGCACACCGGTTTCCTTCATGGCAAGCCAAAGATCATTACCTTCACGGGTCCGCTCTCCAATGCCGACAAATACCGAGCTTCCACCATGTTCGATACCAACGTTACGGATGAGTTCCTGTACCAAGATAGTCTTACCTACCCCGGCACCACCAAACAACCCAATCTTTGAACCCTTAAGATACGGACACAAGAGATCGATAACTTTAATACCGGTTTCTAAAATTTCATTACTAATATCTTGATCGATAAGCGTTGGTGCACTGCGATAAATTGGCCACTCTTCAGCACCGGTAACTTGCGAAGTACCGTCAATGGTACGCCCCAACACATCAAATACATGCCCCAAAACTTGTGGCCCGACCGGAACCTTAATTGGTGCACCGGTATCGGCAACCGGAACGCCGCGAGAAATATTGCTTAAAGCTTCTAGTGCTATGCAGCGAACTACACCATCACCAACGTGCTGTGCTACCTCAACACTCACTAATGTATATGCCCCCGCACCCTCACAGCTTGGCACCTTAAGTACCAAACGGTTATGAATCTGCGGCAGCTTTTGTCCGGAAAATTGCACGTCAACGATCGTCCCGCTGGTGCGCAGAACTACGCCCAGGTGATCGTTCGTGTCAAATAAGGCATCAAGTGCATCAAGGCGACTTTGTGATGCTACCGTCTGAGTAGATTGCGTTGTTGATGAATCCATAATAACCAAAAAATAGTGAAAACCGTTGTTTTACCGAGTGCATCAAAGTAAGATATGACGACTCTTTTGTAAAGTAATCATAACATTTTTATTCATAAATTTGATTCGCATCAACAATGTTGTTCTAATGCACAGGTGTGATAGACTAGCGCACTTTGGTAAAAACAACCTCATTTCTTCATAATGAAAGTAGCGGTATGATCACTAACTTGCTTGCAAAAATTTTCGGAACTAAAAATAGCCGTGAAGTTTCACGTTTACGCCGAAAAGTTGCACTGATTAATGAATTTGAGCCGGCTATGATGGCGCTCTCAGACAGTGAGCTGACCCAAGTTACGACAAAATTAAAAACTCTGGTTGCACAAGGTTGCACTCTTGATGAGGTGCTCCCTGAAGCATTCGCCGCCGTTCGTGAAGCGAGCCGCCGTACTCTTGCTATGCGCCACTACGATGTCCAAATGATTGGTGGCATGGTACTTCATGAAGGTAAAATTGCCGAAATGAAAACCGGTGAAGGTAAGACACTCGTTGCTACGCTTGCCTTATATCTCAATAGCCTTTCGGGCAAAGGAGCTCATCTTGTTACCATCAACGATTATCTTGTTCGTCGTGATGCTGAATGGATGATGCCGATTTACACCGCCCTTGGCGTATCGGTGGGTATCCTACAAAACGGCATGAGTGACGAACAACGTAAAATAGCGTATGCATCAGACATAACCTACGGTACCAACAGCGAATGCGGCTTTGATTATCTCCGCGATAATATGAAGTTCGAGCTCAGCAGTTACGTGCAGCGAGAACAAAATTTTGCCATCGTGGACGAAGTAGACTCAATTTTAATCGACGAAGCGCGAACACCACTCATCATTTCAGGACCGGCCGAAAAAAGCAGCTCACTCTACGACCTTGCTAACCGAGCCGTTTCAAATTTAAAAAAAGAAGAAGATTACGAACTCGATGAGAAAGCCCGCACGGTACATTTAAGCGAAACCGGTACCGATAAAGTTGAGCAGCGGCTTCAAATCGAAAATCTCTTTGCGCCGGAAAACACCTTGGTGCTCCACCATGTTAATCAGGCACTCCGCGCACATACCCTGTTTGCACGAGATGTTGATTACGTCGTACGAGAAAACGAAGTATTAATCGTTGATGAATTCACCGGCCGCATGCTGCCAGGACGCCGATACTCCGATGGACTTCACCAAGCACTAGAAGCCAAAGAAGGAGTGAAGATCGAGCGAGAAAATCAAACGCTTGCATCGATCACACTGCAAAATTATTTCCGCCTCTACGGCAAACTTGCCGGGATGACCGGTACCGCACTAACCGAAGCGGAAGAATTTCATCGCATCTATAAACTTGATGTAGTGGCAATTCCTACTAACAAAGCGCTTGCCCGTGTTGATGAACCGGATGCGATCTTTTTGACACAAAAAGATAAATTTGACGCAATTATCGAAGACATCATCGAAACACATAAAAAAGGCTCGCCTATTCTCGTCGGTACCGTTTCGGTAGAAACCTCAGAATATCTTGGTCATTTATTGGCGATGCGAGGTATCCCTCACGAAATTTTAAACGCAAAGCACCATGCTCGTGAAGCCGAAATTGTTGCGCATGCCGGTGAGTACGGAAAGGTAACCATTGCTACTAATATGGCCGGCCGTGGAACCGATATTAAACTTGGCAAAGGTGTCGCCGAAGTTGGCGGATTGCGCATTATTGGTACCGAGCGACACGAGAGCCGTCGTATCGATAATCAGCTACGAGGCCGCGCAGGACGGCAAGGTGATCCCGGATCATCAAAATTTTACCTTTCACTTGAAGACAATCTCATCAGAATCTTTGCCGGCGATCGCTTGAAAAACATCATGGTTCGCGTAGGCATGGTTGAAGGAGAGCGTATTGAACATCCAATGGTTTCACGCAGCATTGAAGGGGCTCAAGAGAAAGTCGAAAAACACCATTTTGAATCGCGTAAAAACCTTATTGAATATGACGACGTACTCAATCAACAACGAAAAGTTGTATACGACTATCGCCGTCAAATTTTAGAAGGTGGTGAGCATACCGCTATCATCATTGAAGAAATCATCCATGACTTGATTGATTCATTAGTAGCAACCTATGCACCGCGCGCAAACGCTTTGCCACAAGAACGAACCGATCTGTGCCAAGCCGTATCACACATTACCGGCATTGATGAAGCGATACTCGCACAGGCTTTCACCACAAATGCGCGCCATATTTCAGGTGCAGAAGCATTAAGCACTTTTTTACAAGGTGAATACCAAAAGCTTCGTACCCGCCTCGATAAAGAAATCGTAAACGAAGCGGAAAAGTGGCTCCTTCTTGAACTAATTGATCAATACTGGAAGATCCATCTTCAAGTACTTGATTCACTTAAGGAAGGAATAGGCTTACGTGGTTATGGACAAAAAAATCCACTCATCGAATACAAAAAAGAATCATTCGATACGTTCATTAGCATGATGAATGCGGTAAAAGCCGACGTTGTTAACCGCATATTCCACCTCAATGCGAATCTCTTTTCCAGCGAGCAGATCGATGCAATAGAGCAGGAGCGTAAGAAGGAACTTGCAACCGCACAAGAATCCGGCCCCAGCGAAACCGGTGAAGCGGTAGCGGTAAAACAACCGGTCGTACTCAAGCGAGAGACCACAAAGGTTGGCCGTAATGATATGTGTAGTTGTGGATCAAATAAAAAATACAAAGTCTGTTGTGGCAAAAAATAAATAATAAAAGAGCCCCCGAAAATCGGGGGCTCTTTTATTAGAGTTTTTAAATTAAAGTAAGGACTCTACCTTTTCAGCAAACTGCCGCTCCGAGGATCCTCCCCCCACGACACGATCTCGCTCAAAACCATCTTTTATAAAGACAAACGTTGGCACCCCCTGAACACGATAATTAGTTGCAACGCCACCAAGGTTATCGATATTAACTTTCACAAACGTCACTTTACCGGTATATCTCTCGGCAAGTTTTTTGTAGAGCGGCGAAAAAGCACGGCACGGCCCACACCATGTAGCATAAAAATCGATTACCACCGGCTTTTTTGAATCACTCACTAATGAGGTTATTTCTTGCGTAGAGCGCATTTCGTGCACAACGCCGGGCGCATACGCGTGTTCTTCTTTTTCAATAACAGGTACCACACTTTTGGTTTCAATATCATCGCCTTTTTCTGCGTGCGCCACTACTGCAGCGGGCGATGCGGGAAGAGTCGTAGCTTCATGTGGCGCTTTGTAACCAGTCTGCATAAGAAACGTATGAGCCTGCAATGCTGCACGACAGCCATCGCCCGCAGCGGTTACCGCCTGCTTATAGCGTGGGTCAACGATATCACCAACCGCATAGACACCAAGAACCGAGGTCTGTTGATCATTAGTTAAGGTAATGTACCCATCGGCATCAAGCGCTACCACATTCTTGAGTATAGCGGTATTTGGTGTAAATCCAATCGCCAAGAAAACGCCATCCATCGGATAAGTTTTCTCTTCTTTCGTAGCGGTATTGAGCACTACTACGTCGGTTACTTTATCATTGGCACCAACGATTTTTTTCACGGCGTGCTCATAGACAATCTCAACATTACTCATACTCATCAACTCGTCTTTACGCCTGTCGGTTGCACGAAGCGCAGTGCCACGCACAAACACAATGACTTTACGCGCAATGCCGGCAAGATAATGTGCTTCTTCAACCGCACTATTTCCGCCCCCAATAACACATACTACTTTGTCTTTGTAGAGCGAACCTTCGCACACCGCGCAATTAGTAACTCCCTTACTCCAATATTCTTTTTCTCCAGGAATAGACAGATAGTTAGAACAGGCTCCCATTGCAATAATAATCGATAATGCTTTTACCGTACGGGTTTTTGATGGTTCATTCACCTCACTCAGCGTAATCGTGTACGGCCACTTCGTAACATCAAGTGCCGTTGCTTGCTCGGCCTTTACTTCGACACCCTGCTTACGTGCCTGCGCTAATAACTTATCGGAAATTGCCATTCCGGTCGATTCAATCTCCCCTGGCCAGTTACGTACCGAAAGCGATTGCGTTAACAAGCCACCTGGCATTCCACCCTGGACCAACAATGTTTTAACATTCGCCATTGCAAGATAGACGCTTGCCGTCATACCACCAACTCCACCGCCCAACACTACCGCAGGATAGGTATCTTTATCATAGACCACATCTGCAGCGTTAAAAGCCCCTTGCGTATTTGCTTTGCGCACAAAAAACTCCGAGCATCCCGTGATACTGAGGAGTGATACTGAGGTAAGAATAAGCGTACGAACTATTTTCTGTATATTCACAATAATAATCCTTTATTAAAGAGGGTCTTGAGAAATAGAAGCGAAGCGTAGCGTAGTTTGATTGCATTTGCTACGATTCACCATCGCTGCAAAATCTCACTACGAGGAGTCTTTATGATTTTAGAATCGTTACTACACGAAACACAATCGCTGCCTCTCGTACTTTTTGCCTCATTCATTGCCGGCATTCTCGCCAGCTTTACTCCTTGCATCTATCCAATGCTTCCCATCACAATGGGTATCATTACGGCACAAGGCGCACACTCAATGCTCGTTAATTTCTTCCTCTCTCTTTCATACGGACTCGGTATTGCCACCGTATACGCAACACTCGGATACATCAGTGTTAAGACAAATTTAATGTTTGGACAATGGCTAGGAAATCCCTATTTCATCGGTGCTATCATTGCACTTTTTCTCTACCTTGCATTTTCAATGTTCGGCTTTTACGAAATGTACACACCACGTTTTTTACAAAATCGTAGCAACCCCAAATATAAAGGTGGGTCTTTTACCTATAGCTTTATGTTCGGTGTTATCACCGGTGCAGCAGCATCCCCTTGCCTAACTCCTGCATTAGCACTACTTCTTGGCTTTGCGTCAAAACAGAATAATCCACTCATTGGATTCGGCGTACTTTTTGCATTTGCGATGGGCCTGAGCATGCTGCTTATTGTTTTGGGAACATTCTCAAGTACTATTTCACTCCTGCCGCGCGCCGGCTCATGGATGGAAGAAGTCAAAAAAATATTCGGTTTCTTACTACTTATCGTGTGCGCTTATTTTCTACAACCAATCACAAGCGATACGTTCGTTAACACAATGTATGTACTTATCTGTCTCGCTGCAGGTATATACTATGCCTACAGAAGTCGAAAAAACAGCATGCTAAAAATTCCCCTTTCCCTTCTCTCTGCACTGCTATTAATAGCTGGTTGCTTACTCACCGCTGAAATTTATTTTCAACAAAGCGATACGACATTGATTGAGCAGATAGAACGCATGCTCTTATAGTTTTATTTAGGACGCATTACAAACAAAGCGCACCATTAATGAATATACATCTTATTGTCGCCTCGCTACTTTTATATACAACAGGAATTTCGGCCCTCAACAATGTAAATACATATTCCTATTCTTGGTCCGATCCAACTACAAGCAATTATTATGTAACGGTTCCGAACGATTTCGCCACCTCTTTTAGACTCACGTTCTCCGCAAATCCATCGCATGATTTTTCCATCGGACTTTATAGCCATGGATACGCTATTCCTTATGCATTGGGCTCGTACGAACCTGATGCTATAGTAGAATACATTGTTGGCGGATGGGATACTGGATCAAATGATTCGCAGCATTCTGCGGCCCGCTTTGGCGTAGCAACAGAGTCAGGATTTTATAAAAAAGAGATTAATTTTGTTGACAGTGCAACACCACACACTCAGTATATAATTCCGGGTGAACGCGGCAGTGTCATTACGTACATCTATACGGTCATACTCACCTCAACCAATTGCACCATATCTCTAGAATATATTGATCCGACCACCGAAGAGATCGTACCACTTCTCAGCACTACACAAAGTGATTTCCCTTCCGACATGCTGCAACAACTACAGTCGACTACATTTAATGGATTTACGCATGTTGGATTTCGTGCGTACGATGCACCGTACGCAGTCACCAATGCGACTATAGGCATACCGCAACAAATGTTGAATGCGGCAACTCACAGCATCCAAACAGCACAAGCAGCCTGCTCAGAAGCGATGCAAACAAGCCTTCGCAACGTTAACGCCTTGGCTCAAGATGTAGTGGCCGCGGCACAAAAATTACCACGTGCCATTCCAACACGCGCTGAACTTATTGAGACGGCACAAACGATTCAAACAACTGTCACCGAACCAAATCTACATTATCTTAATCGCGCATTAATAACACTCGGCACACTCCCCTCGTATACCACTCCAATCGACGCACAGAGAGTCAAATCAACGGCAGATACTTTAACACTACAGCTCACTACCATCGCCCAAAGTTGCCCGGAAACGACCGATCGCTTACGCACGCTCTCACAACAAATGACCGCCGCCTTAGGCACCCTAGGCGTATTTAACCGTCCTTATACTCAATCCGGCTCGTATGCCTTAACAGCCGATCTCTTTACCTTTAATCTCATAGATAAAGCCGATAATGCGGGGGATCTCTGCATCGCCCTCTACGATGATGCCAATAATCAGTTATATAAAGTCTCCATTGGTTGCAAAAGCAATACCACGTCAAAGCTTTCGCTCCTTGATCCTGCATTAGCCACCATCTATGGTGATGCCCTTTGGCATAATGGGCAAACCACCACTATCAACGCAACCACACTTTCAATAGCTACCGATATGACTGGCGCTGCCAGCTATACTCAATCAAACCCAGCGCTGGTATGGGATCAAACACCATTCTGCACCCTCCCCCCAGAAGGCTACGGTGGATGGATCGTTATTTCCTGCGATGCCACCAACTACCTTACTATTGCCTATGGACAAGGAACGGTTGCTGGTACTAATGTTGGGTTTTTCTGGCGCTCACCAATTGCGCTTATCTTGAAACCAACCACCATGGTTGTAAGTAATCGGCAAACTTATTTTACACTCACCAACATAGCATTCCGATCATTAACTAGCGACGAAGTCGAAACCTTAGCAACTCTCACGCCGCAGGCAGAAATACAAAATACTAACATTTCACAACTCGTTTACACACTTTCACAGACCGATAGCGACAAAGAAAACAATGCGCTAAACACCGCTATTTTCAATGCAAACCAGAGCGTTAGTGCCGCAATTGCATCACTTCAACAGGCATATACTTTGGTCAACAGCGCCGACCAGCAGGCGCAAACAATAATCACTGCTGCGCTTTCATTACCGGCCTCGGTAAGCAACAGAAACATACTCATCGATGCATCCCAACAGTTGCAACGCGACCTCACCAACGGTACTGCTATAAATCTTAATTACATTAATATGACGCTCAGCCTCCTTCAGCAATCATCGGCAGCTTATACCTCAATTACCGAGGCACAAATAGCTCAGGCCGGCGCCGATACCATAAAGCAGATAAGTGATCGGCTAATCAACTATAATCCAACGTTGCTAAACACCATAAGCAGCGTTCAATTATCAATTGATACCGCACAAGCAGCAGCTAATTCTATAGCAACTATTAATGAAAATAACGAAGCAAATACAAAGGCACAAGAGAGTACTACCGCTGCCATAACTGCGCTACTGGCTGCTCAGTCTCTGACTACTGCCGCCGATGAGAAGGCACAAGCAGTTATCGCAGCTGCCAGCTCACTTCCTTCATTCCCCGGCATTGATACAACCTCCCTTCTTGCCGCAGCCCAAGCGCTCCAAACAAATTCTGTAAACGGCACGCAAACACTGCTTACCACCATCTCTTCGCTGCTTACGTCACTCACTACTGCAAGCTCACATTATGCTATTACCAGTGATGCGCAAAAAGCGTCACAATCGGCCAATGCCGCAAAAATAAAGGCCGACGCAATCATTGCCAACAACCCAACCATACGTGCCGTTATCAACAGTATGCAATCAACCGTAGCCGATGTTCAAATCGCAATCACTGCCGCACTCCTCGCAAACGCTATCGCAACGATTAACGCTCACCATACGGCTACCCATACCGCACTCAAAAAGGCACAAGAAGCGGTCGCCACGAGTACTGCACAAGCAGTATCGGTACTTACTGCAGCACAAGCTCTTACCGATACGACACCGGAAAAAACAGATCTCGTCGCTCAAGCAGATACCCTTCAGACCGATCCGGTCTTTGGCACAATCGCAATCGCAAGCTCTATTACCACAATGCTTGCCACATTAAATACCATTCCTCTTATGTACGAATCTCTTGCAAGCGCACAGGCAACTCAAGCAACGGTTGGCCACATTAAAGCTGCTGCTGAAACAATACTTATCAATAATCAATCAACGATAGAAATCATGAATACCCTGCAATTAGCAATCACTGCTGCGCAACAGAGAACTAACGCAATCGCCTTACAGACCGCAACAACAGCGGCCAATAAACAGATAGAAGAAACAATTACCACACTACAACAAGCACAAACATTAACACAAAATGCCGACTCTCAAGCCTTAGCAGTTATCGCCGCAGCAACTAATCTTCCAGACTCTGCCAACACAAAGGCAAACCTCAGCGTAGCGGCACACAATCTACAAACCGATTCCAATAATGGAACAATACCAGCGCTAAACTATATCGTTACCACTTTAAGGGAACTCAATGCATCGGCTACGTATACTTCAATAAAAAATGCTACTGCGGCCCAAGCACAGGCCACAAGCATCCAAACGATCGCTCAAGCTATTATCGCAGGAAATGATGCATTATGTCTTAAGATACAAACACTGCGAGCAACCATCGACAGCGCTCAACAAGCGGCCATGCTTTCTGCTTCTCTAATAACTGCTACTACAAATGCAGTAACCCATATCGCTAACGCAGTAAACTCCCTGCAACAAGCACAATCATTACTGCAAAACACCAATAGCCAAGCCCTTTCAGCACTAGCAAGTGCACAATCATTACCAAGCTCTGTACCTAACAAACAAGATCTTACAAACCAAGCACAAGACCTCCAAACCAATCAAACCTATGGTACAACGCTACTGCTTCATAATCTCAATACGTTCAATAACACCCTACAAACACTGCCTTCTGCGTACTCTTCTGTTGATGCTGCGCTACAGGCCCAGGCCACTGCCGACGACCTACTCACATCAATTAATACCATAATCACACACCACAACAACCTACTAGTGCCGGCCCTCTCAGCAGCTCAATTAGCAATCACTATCGCTCAGCAAGCAGTAGATGCATTATCAACCGCAACCAGCACCGCAATTGCTCATACCGCAAGCGCTATCACCACCTTGCAAGATGCACAATTATTCGCGCAAAGTGCCGACACAAAAGCCCAAGCAGTTGCTGTTGCTGCTAACAACCTTTCCAATGCAGTCAGCAATCGGCAAGATCTAATCACCCAAGCAACCAATCTTTTAACCGATCCTATTACCGGCACAACAACACTGCTGTATGCCATTGCGAGCAGCTTAACCACGCTCATCAATGCAGCACCAACATACGCGACAGTCAGTGAGGCTTTTGCTGCGCAACAAAACGCCGATACGATACAAGCAAGCATCACTGCCAGAGCCCAAACCATTCCTTCGCTCTTAACCACTATTAGCGCGCTACAATCAACGATAACTACCGCTCAACAAACAGCGGACAATACCTTAAATGCTGCCGCCCTAAGCACCGCAACACACGAAACGAACGCTCGTATTGCAGCCGCTATTACCGTGCTGCAAAATGCGCAACTATTAATCCAGTCGGCCGATATGCAGGCGCAAACAGCTATTACAGCTGCTAATAACCTACCAGCTACCACTACTGACAAGCAGACGCTCATCAATCAAGCACAAGATCTACAAAATAACCCTGCTACCGGAACTAATGCGCTCCTTAACTACATCACCGCAAGACTCAACACTCTCCTACATGCGCCACTTACGTACGCATCGATTAATGATGCAATCGCCGTTCAACAGCAGGCCGATACCGATAAAGCAACGGGAACGAGCATAATCACCAATAACCCAGCACTCGTAAACATCATACAAACACTGCAATCGACTATTACTACCGCGCAACAAACAGCCGACACACAAGCGGCTATGCTTATTGCGGCAACAAGCGCTGCACATGCACATAATGCAGCCGCAATAATTTCACTGCAGACCGCACAATCGGTTACGCAAGGTGCCGATGCTCAAGCGCAAGCAGTACTCGCAAAAGCGCAAGCTCTATCCGACCAGATAAGCACCAAACAAGCACTCATAATTTCGGCACAAAATCTGCAAACCGACCCAATTTTGGGTACGGCAACAATCCTAAATTATATCGCTAATGCACTCAACACGCTGCAACAAGCATCGCCAATCTATCCATCCATAAATAGTGCATCAATAGCACAAACTAACGCAGACTCGCTCAAAGCAACCGCCGACACAATAACCGCTAACAATACCGCTATTCTTACCACAATAAGCTCTACTCTAAATACCATAGCTATGGCCGAAGCATCGGCGCAATTTCTTTCGCCACTCGATCAATTAAATGCCTCAATCGCAATGCAGTTCGCCAGCGCGACACAAGCACTCGCTACAACGCAAGAAAAGGCCAATGCTGCGTTAGTACTCATCACGAGCGTCACAAGATCAGCGGCCGCACTCCCGCAAACCACCAATGTAACCAAGTTGCTTCGTGATGCAAATTCACTCAAATCGACTATGAACAGTATCCTCAACAAAATAACTGCCACCCAAAATTCATTACAAAAACAAATACCACCATTCAGCGATCAAACCAGCGCATTAAAGGCAAAAGCGATTGTAGAAAGCAGTGCAAGCTATGCTCAAACAACGCTTAACAACATAAATGCGCGGATGCAAAGTATCGCAACGCTGCAAGAGGCAATAGCATCCGCTACCATCAATTAAAAAACACATGAATTAAATTTTATTGATCTAACAACCATACTATCTATACCTTACCCCTTTGACTGTATCTCAAAAACAGAACAAGGTTGCCATGAAAAAGAAATATTCCTTCCTGATTATCGTACTTGCGACACTTAGCTCACTCGTCGGATTTGCTACGAGTCTACAGAGCAGCACTAGCACCCCAGCACCGCTTTTATGCAACAGCAACCAATATGCTTGGATAACCGGAACCACTGCGTATCCGCAAAGTAACAATCCACAAATAGCTATTCCGTCCACCAACAGATTTGGGTTTACCGTAAAATTCACGGCAAACCCGACACGTGATATGCGCATCGGTTTGTATAGCTCTAATTGGCGACGCGGACATGCAAATGCCTACCCTTTATGGGTTTTACAAGCAGCAAATGCATCTAATCTTGCACTACAAATTGCTAACCAGCTTCTTGGTGCCGTTATAGAATTTAACGTAGGACCGGGAGGCAATAACACAATCGTAGCAAGAGCCGAAGCAAAGGCAAATTACGCCGGCAGCTATCCTGAAGGATGGAGAAGCACCTATAGCCCGGTCTCTGGAACGGTACCACTCAAGGGTACAAATTTAACGTATCTGTACACCGTAATTTTCAGCAAGGGGGCCTCAAACAATTATAACGGTACAACGCCTAACGGCACATTGAGCATAACGCTCAGCTATCTTGATCCCACAACGCAAAAACCAACAATACTCATCCAGCTAACCAATACCGATTTTGCATACACAACCGACAATACGAAATTTGGCTATTCAAACTATACAAGCCCGATGGCAGTTTACATTGAAGATCCGAGCAGCGCTGGCTTCTCTTCATTCACCAATGTTGGATTTGCATCAACTACCGGCACTAACGTAAGCTACTCTGTCTCAAACCTCTCAATCAACGCACCGGCCGCTGAAAATATAACTATGGCCCAGACTGCATGCAGTACTGCCCTAACGACCGATATTAATTTGGCAACAAGCTGGGCCACAAGCGCCAATGCAGAGCTCCTAAAGCTTACTACAACAAGCACCCTCGCTATAGGCAACAACAATTTCCC
>JAUPTZ010000008.1 GCA_030917815.1 Candidatus Babelota bacterium
CTCCCCTCCCGGGGTTCTTTTCACCTTTCCCTCACGGTACTTGTTCACTATCGGTCATCAGGTAGTATTTAGCCTTATCCCATGGTCGGGACAGATTCCCGCGGAATTTCACGTGCTCCGCGGTACTTGGGAGAATATCAACTATGTTTTCTATCGTTTCGCTTACAAGGCTGTCACTTTCTATGGCTGCCCTTTCCAGAGCTATTCGACTACGATAAAAACCACTAGCTGCGCATCGATACTTGCGCACTCATATTTCCCTCAACCCTCATACAACAACGCGTATCAGCTTACATTGCATAAGTTTTTGGCTCTTCCCATTTCGCTCACCACTACTAAGGGAATCACATTCGTTTTCTTTTCCTCGCACTACTTAGATGTTTCAGTTCATGCGGTTAACTTCTGTTTACTATATATTCATAAACAGACACTAGATCAACAATCTAGTAGGTTGCCCCATTCAGAAATCCCTGGATCAAAGCTTATTTGGCAGCTCCCCAAGGCTTTTGGCAGCCTAACACCTCTTTCATCGTCTCCTGATACCAAGGCATCCTCCAGATACCCTTTGCAATTATATGCAATCTCTTATAATTCTCAGTCGTCTACGACTCAGACCTATACTCTAACTTTCGTTAGATGGTATTTATCATTACAGTAAATTTCAATGAACTCTTTAGAACTTTTCGTCGCCCGCTTCGCGCTTTGTTTGCTGCGTTGCGTTGAACATGTGGAGTAGAATAACCGATCGGTGAGAAAATGCAAGCGAAATCTAGCAACTTTTTTTAATATTTTCGCAAAAACATCAAAAAATCGTGCTAAACGCCTTAACCAATTAATCAAAAAACACCGTTAAATACGGTGTTTTTGGCGATAAATTATGCAGCTTTTATGAATGAAAAATTTCTTCATTTTTTCTTCATTCCATGCCAAAAATTGATCATATTGACCGGACTGTCCCATAAATAGGAACAAGAAGGCAACACTTTGACCGAAAAAAGACCGCACCAAGACATACCGATGGCCTTTTATCTTAAAAGCTAACGCGCGCGCGCACGTACTATATATAGGCGGCCATAAGACAATCTACGAACCATGCCTCATCCCGCAAAAACTACAGCACCATTAATGGCAGGAGCGTAATAGGAGAGTAGAAAAAGAACATAAGACACATCTGAAACACACACGCCGCATAAAGAACTGTCTTGCCCAGCATTTTGAGTGCCCATTTTGTTAATGCATACATATACTTCATGGTAATCTTCGTATAATACAGGCCACCGTGCTTTGGTACCTCTTTTTGCTTCATCACCAATAAGTCGTACAGCTTTTTCTTATCATCCTCCGAAAGCTTCTCCTCGCGTACTCCTTTTTTCCGAAATGGATTATGATGACTCAACCATCCCAGGAATGACCTCTTCTGTGCGACAACACTAGGATCTTTCGCATCCTCCACTCGCGTCACGCCCTCCGCCAATGAAACATCAACTTTGGGCTCCGGCGCAGCTGTCGCTGAAATCTCATTCGCCCCCACGCCCCCAACAATAAACATTGCCATGCATAGCACTAACATACTCATCATGATAACCAGGTCTCCCTTTTTATATTTTTCCGTTTGGCCAAGGATAAAGCGCTTACCGCCATCAACTCAATCAACTGCAACAAGATCCCCAAAAACACCTTATTCTCCAAACCTGAAAGCGGCCGCCCCAAACCGACCAAAACACCTAAACCTTACCCCATCAATCAAATCATGCCCCGTAAGGAATTAATCCATTTTTATACCTTGACGTTTGCCGTAACCCTGATAAGGTTATCGGCGTCATCTGGTTTTTATTAGTTTGAGATGGCTTAGTCTGAAATCGTTATGATAAGAAGGATGAAACATATGAACTGCACAGCAAAACGAATACTTACCGCGTCACTCATAATAGCAAGCCTATCAAGTGCTTTTGTTGCAACCACATATGGGAGCATCGGAAGTGCCTTGCAAGGAATAGGCCAAGACGCGAATGATAACAAGCTCGGCTACGCAGCCGGCGCCGTGGCAGTAGCGACAATTGCAAGCATTATTGGTACCGCAATAGCGCGAAGACCAGGGCCCACAATGGAAGCAGGGAGATATATAGACTCTGCCGGAATGAGCCTAAAGCAAGTGGCAAAAGACGTGGGCCATGACATTAAAGATGAAGCCAATGCATTCAGGCATACGCATCGCACCGGCTTTTGGGCAAGAAACGGGACACTTGTAAGCATCGTTGGTGCCCTTACAACCGTCGCCTTGACCGGCGCCTGGGTAGCCTCTCGATAACAAAACATATAATGTAGGAATTGCAGATGCCGGCCTAAAGGCCGGCATCTGCATAGATACACTCATCCCAAGACGCATAAAGGGAGGCATTATGGCAAATCAGCAACTGCCACAACCAACCGGCCCCTACACCGTAGGCGTTTGGGCCTATGATGTAATAGACCCTAACCAAACCGACACCATAAATCCTGAAGGCCGCCCAATCCCCATCCATTTCTACTTTCCTCTAGCGCATGGCCTTCATACCCTGCAGAAAAAACTACCTGAATTGCGCGCACCGCATAAGAATCCGGCCCTCCATACCGAAACCTACGCCATGCTGGCAGAGACCTCTCGTATGGCCCCCGGAATCCGTAACTTGGTCATATTCAACCACGGCAATACTATTCCCATGACCGAATACGCCATCATCGTACAAGACTTGGCATCACATGGATTAATCGTTGCTACGCTGCAACATCAATTAGCCACCGACCTTACGCCGCCACCATTCTGGCAAAGCCGCTCGACCTCTCGCCATGGCACCATTATCAATAATCTCATGTATGTTTTCGAATGCTTAAAGCGTAACAATGGCACGCTTTTCTCAGGACAGCTTAACACCAACAACATCGCACTCATCGGCCACTCAATGGGAGCCAACGCGGCACTCTTGCTTGCACAACGAACCGCATCGCCATTTTTGCCACACCCACTCACCCTTCTACCACATGATGAAAATGCTACCATTACTAAAGAGTGTATTGTGGCACTAGACGCCGACTTTGATTTTCCCAGTTGCCCTCAGTATCCGATCTTATTCTGCCTTTCAGATGAACTACACCAAACACGCGCAGAATCTACCCTTACTAATCTGCTGCAAAATGTTGGCTATCAATTTAAACACTACAAAGGCTCGCGGCGCCTAAGCTTCAGGGATCATCTATACAACGGCGACACGCACAGTGAAGCCTTTTTTGACGGCACGGAGCTTGAATATTACAAGTTTTGGGGCGACGTGCGTGGAGATATTAGAGCATTCCTTAAAGAACATGGTATTCTCTAGACTGTAGTCCTACGGTCAATACGCCACGCATAGAGCGATTGAATGGTAAACCAGCACTAAAAAGGAGTCATCATGAGCATCATTTTGTATATCGCCACCAGCCTCGATGGCTTTATCGCCGATAAGAACGGTGGTCTTGATTGGCTCCCACAACCGTCAGATCCGGCCGATCTCGAAAAAATTGGCTACCAAAAACTACTAGACGATATAACAATCATTATTATGGGCGACGCCAGCTATCGCCAAATTCTTGGTTTTGGTGAGTGGGCATGGCCTGACAAAATAACTTATGTATTCACCCATACCACCTATACTACAACACCACCAAATGTGCATTGTATTTCAGGCGATGTTACCACATGCATGAAAAAAATTAACACAGCGCATCCCGACACAAAAACCTGGTTACTTGGTGGTGCTGACCTAGCCCACCAATTCGCACAGGCTGGACTCATTGATGAATGTATTATTACCATCGCCCCAGTAACGCTCGGTGAAGGCATCAAACTTGAAGTCCCGTATGAAAATTTCACGTTACTCGAGACAAAAAAGTGCCTCGATGATTTAGCACAAAAACACTACATCAAAAAAAATAAATCATTAAAAGGTTGTCTTCTACGCAAACCCTGATATGGTTATTTCCGTCATCTGCGTTCTATTAGTTTGAGATGGCTTAATAGGTACATCATTATAAAAAGGATGACCATATGAAGAACACATTAAAACGAATACTAGCCGTATCACTGATAGCAGCAAGCTTTTCAGCAAGCTATACGGAACAAGTTCATGCAAACAGTTTAGGAATAGCAACAGGAAGTGTCGCCGCATTAGCCGCGGCAAGTGTCTTAGGCACCATAGCGGCAAAAAGAAAGAGCGCGCGCTTATCGGCTAAGCAAGCCGGTGACTACTTCTCATCGGCCGGATCCAGTATAAAGCGTACCGCTGAAAACATGGGAACGGCAGTCAAAGAAGGTGCCCAGGCACTCAAACGAGATGCCGAAGTTGGGGCCTATGCCTTCAAGGAAACCGATAAAGCTCAGCGCACCCTTAGTAAGATACAGAGGTTCTTTGCCGAGCACGGCATTGAAACCAGTGCAGCCTGCGTCTTTCTAACCTTACTCTTGGGTGGTCTGTACTTGCAATCGAAAGGTAGCACTAAATAGACGCCATAGCTTTTTTCACTATCTCCTAAAGCAGAGAAGCCGGTCTTAAAGACCGGCTTCTCTGCTTTAGGAACACTACCATTTAAAAACTAGGCACGAGCCATCGATGCCACAATAAACTGGTGCCATGGATCGGCCGGATTCAACATCAAGAAACCATCGGTTTCTGGATAACAGAGTGAAATGCCGCGTACGTCGCCGGCTTCATAGCCAATAGAGGTTGAAAGTACCGATGATCGCAACCAGAGGAGAAGATCATCACTCTCGGCAACCAATGAGAATACATTGGCCGAGGTAGTATTAGCAGCCAACACCGCACGCACATGATTAAGCCACACGCTAAAATCAACATAACACGCATCGAAAGAGCTTGGGGTCAGCCCCGCACGCAGTCGATACATCGTGCCAGCAAGGACCTGGTCCTGCGCAAGTACCCCATTCAACGCCCCCATAAAAAGCTGGAAACGTTTCCACAGCACCCCTGCCTGTGCACAATCAACAGCGGCGTACGAATGGAAATACCTATTTCCTTGATAGCAACCAAACCCCTCTTCAGGCGGGAAACTATTGTAATATTCTCCAGAATCTCCCACAATTGATCGTGCAAAATCTATCGAAGACGCGGCCTCACCGGCTAACGCCTCAAAGAGCAGATCATACCGAAATCCAGAAATATATTGGCAACTTTGTGGTGCTACGTAGATATCAACACACTCACTCAGTGCAGCCGCAATTTCGGCACACATCATGCTATTTGCATCGGCAATCAACACGTCAAGATTACGACCCAATACCGTGCGAACTGCAGTCAACGCTGCAATCATCTCGCTATTCGTTAAACAGGCTCCTTCATTGTCATTGTAGAGCATAGCGCGCTTTTCACCCGGCGCCACCCACTTCTTAGCACCAAAATCATACACCATATTGGCCAGGCCAAATCCATTACCACTCAGAATCAAGGCATATTTTTTTGCCGGATACTGCTGCACCATACTGTTCATTAAGCGAGTGATTCGTGTCGCATGCGATTCGGGACCAATAAAACGCTCAAGTTGTGAGAGCGAGCCATCAAAAAGCTGCCATAACGTCCAGTAGTTAGGGGAAAGATTACAACAGGCAAACGCAACCGTAGTGTCATCACATATCCCAGTCATCGCATCATCGAGATTTTTCATAGCGTAGGTACCCCACGTTTCAGGAACCGCGTACAGAAGCACCGCCCATTCGTGCGATGTATCATTGTTAGCAAGCGGTACATACTCGCCACCGGCCATACACAAGAAAGGCAGCGTTACAACATAAAGCATCATTATGCGCATTTGTTTAAACATGGCTTACCTCACTAAATTAGAATGAATATCAAACCCCCTGCATGCATTCATACAAAAAAAAGAGCGGTTGCGCAATGATAAAGGCCACGCTCTTATCACGTGGCCTTTACGCACATCACTTACAAAGATAGTACTATGCTCTCACACCGCTGCGAACCGCAGCATTTACAAACTGATTCCATGGACCGGCTTGATTTACCAAGAAAATGCCATGATTTGTCTGCGAATACGAAAGAAGCAATCCACTCAGGGAACCTGCACCAGAACCCATTGCCAGAGAAAGCACTGAGGCTTTTATTTGGGCAAGAAGATCATCAATTACCGGAAGCAAGTTAGTCACTTCAGTATCATTTTGTTGCGCAGCAAGCACCGATTGTACACCGGATAGCCACTGTACACTGTCAATATAGCAGCAGGCAAGATGTGCAAGCCCAATGTCGGCGCGTACTTTATAGACATCAAGCGCTAATGCCGGACGCGAAGCAAGCACGCTATTCAACTGCATCATGAATATAGTAAACGCATCCCACGCATCATTCACTTGGCTACAGTCAAGTGCGGCGTAACACTGCACACCGGCAGGAGCCAACTGATTATAATACGCAGCAACACTCGCCACGATCGCCGTACCAATATCGGCAGCACTGGCACCACTAACCGCAAGCGCTTCAAAAAGCGACTTATAGCGGAATCCGGCAAGATACTGACGGCTTTCAGGTGCTACATAAACGCTCACTGAATCGCTGACCGCCGTTACCAATTCAAGACCGGTCATGTACCCAGCATCGGCAACAAACAGATCAAGTTTTTTACCGAGCACATCACTGACATTCGTTAAGGTTGTTACGAAATCGGCTAATGGCAAAAAGGTATTATCACGCGGCTCAAACAAAATGCCTTTCCTCGCCTCAGAATGACCACGCCAATCTCCTGCATTAGCATCCCAGATATGATCAATATAGCCAGCACTGCCACCATTGATTATCAACGCATACTGCTGCGCCGGATACTGCGTTACCAACAACTGCATCAATCGCACAATACGAGCGCGATGTGATTCACTGCTCGTAATCGGATCCAACTGAATCAACGACTTAGACGAAAGCTGCCATAATGAAGCATAATCGGTCACTAAATCACAGCACACAATCGCATTTGTAGTGTCATTACACAATCCCGACATTGCATCATCGATGTTTTTCATAGTAAACCGCCCCGCATCGGCAGGCACGCCATACATCAGCACCGACCACTCTTTCAGTGATTGCGCTGGCGGTGTGAGCGTAGCATTAGTAGCCATTACACTTGAGCCAGCAACTACTACAGACAAAGTAAACAAAAATAGTTTTTTAAACATAGGATCCTCTCTCGTTATACACATTCTTCGCAGGAAGCAGTATCAATACTTGTTTGAATAAATTGGTGCCAAGGGTTCCATAAATCAAGCGGGAAAGAACCGATTTTTTTCGGACAACACAATGACAACCCACACATAGCAACACCATCGACAGCCGCATTAGTAAGCACCACCGTACTCATGCCAGCAATGAGCCCATCAATAGACGCAATGCGCTCAGCAAGATCGGTATGAAAAACAGCGGCATACGAAACTAAAATTGCCCGCACTTGCGTGAGCCAAGCCACAAAATCAACGTAATAGTTATTTCTCAGCTCTCTTTTAAGACTTAACGATGTTGCATAGACTTCTGCGGCAAGCCGATCGTCTAGCGCCAACGTCAAATTAAGGTCATTAATAAAGGAGATGAAGTCGTTTAAAAGTGATTGTGCAGCGGCACAATCGGTTACCGAAAAGCTCTTAAATTTAGGATAACTGCCGCCATCATTAAACTGAGTAGCCGACGCGGTTGCAACGGCCGCACCAAGTCTCGCTGCCGACACACCAGTTTGCGCTAACGTGCCAAACAACGTTTCGTAGGAAAATCCGGCAAGATATTGGTGGGACTGCGCCGCGAGATAGATTGCAACCGAATCACCAAACGCGGCCGCTAGTTCAAGACCGCCCATAAAGGAGGTATCAGCAACCAGCAAGTCTAACTTGCCGCCACGTATTTGAGAGACCATGTTCATCACATCAAGCAACTCGGTCGTCGTAAGCTGTGTACCCAGTTTATCATTGAGCAATACACCCCGTGTTTGTCCGGTGAACTCGCTTTCAACCCATTTTTTCTGCTCGCCATCATACACAAAATCAACAAGGCCGGTGCTATCACCATTCAAGATCAGTGCATATTTTTGCGCCGGATACTGCTCAATAAGCATCTGCATCAATCGCGTAAGACGATCGGCATCCGATTCCACTTCTTTAATTGGGTCACATTGCACCATCCCATCATGCGTCAATTGCCACAAAGAAGCATACTTATTGGTCAAACGGCAACATACCAACACATTGGTTGTTTCATCACAGATACCGGAGACCGCTTCATCAATCTGCTTAATAGCAAAGTTGCCCCAGCCGTTCGGCGAAAGGTAAATTAACACCGACCAATCCTTAAGCGCTGGCGCTGGCTCACCGGCCGGCGTAGTAGGCTCGGGCGCTGTAACCTCTCCTGATGATGAAGATCCATCGGTTGATGCAGTAGTCGTATCGGAGCTATTTGCCACGGTAGAATCGCTCGATGTTGAATCATCGATTGATGCTAAAGCACACGAAAATGAAGCGAGTACACAGCAGAGTAGTAACGATATTTTTTTTATCACATAATTCCTTTCTTGTGGGTCGATACCGAAGAAGTCCCCAACACTTCATCAATATTCATACAAAAAAGGTATGCGTCAGACAATAAAATGGAAAAGCACACGACTCGCAGCCGCTATCCACCTTGTTGTTGTATAAAAATCATGATACGATTCTTCCAATCCGTTAAGAATAGGAGGCTATTATGAACAGGTATAAGACGCATTTTCTATCACTACACGGTGTGGGACGCTCAAATACATTGGTAGCATCGATGCCATGCTGCGGCAAGTTACGCCACGGCTGGAGACGTAAAGGAACTCCGGTGACAGCGGCGCGTAATATGCATGCACGGCATTGCCCGGATAAGAAATAAGCTTAGTAAGACTCAATGAAGAAGGAAGTGGGCACTGTTTTTAACAGTGCCCACTTCCTTGAAGAACACGCCCTAAAAAGAATTTTTATGAAGATCGAACACATTATCGAATATATAAGCAAAAAATATTCCGGCTTAGTTACTCATAAAAATTGGGGAGAAAAAGGTTTATTCTATAATCCAGAGAATAGGCTAAAACTGGGCGCTTATATGCTAACGTTCAAAGAAAAAGATGGCATACATGACGCTGCATCACAGGTTAATCGGTCATCTGTTCAATTTCGACTTAATTTAAAAATATCAAGAGACAGCTTTACCAAGTTATTTGGTGCGGTGCCGGCGCGGCCGCCTGCTGGTGGTATTGTGGCTACTGGCCATGATTTTACACAGCTAGATGAAATTATGCCCCACCCTGTGTATGGTTGGATGACTTGGATTTGCGTACTAAACCCATCTGATAGCACCATCGAGAAAATGGCATCATTGCGCTTATTTGATGAAGCATATGCTGCTGCTATTGATACGTTTAATAAGAAGGCAAAACGAAAATTATCTTGTGCTTAGGCTGGCAGGATTCTGTGGAAGCGTGGCTAAAACAAATATGAGGTCAACACAAGCATATACACAAAGTGGCAACCGCAGCAACGAATGCACCATCAGCCACACAAATAACACAGTGATGTTTAACAATCCGTCCATTGCAATGATAGTCATTTGGATGGCCGCAACTTTCTCGGTCGCACAACAATGCGCACATCGAACCCGATTCAGCACCGTCTCTCATCTCCGCAGCAGATGCTTCCATTCGCGATCTTTCTTCAGCAGTAACATTGCAAGGACACTGAGCACACATAAGCCCATACCGAACAAGCACAGAACAAGGAAGTCGATCACGATGCCGCTCTAAACAATCACCACATACATAAAATACTTTGCAACACCCACGATCACCGCAAAAAGCATCCTCTTTGCCCTGACTCGCTGCATGGCTAAGGCCACTCATGTTTTGCAGTACCGGTGCCGCAGGCTGACCATACACGAAAGAGTCTCTTGAAGATTCTTTTAAATCAACGATAGCTCCATAGCCCCCATCGCTAGAAAACAAAAATGAAGCACTTACCAAAGAAAAGAAAAAAACAATACCGCGATAATTAATAACGTCCCCTTACAAAAAAACCTCGTAGAGTGTAACTGTAGCAACCTACAAGAGGATACGCCGTTAATCAAGATTTAGAACCTAACACGCTATGAAAGAATTTTGCACTTCGGCAGCGTGAGCTGCCGTATCTAGGGTTTTATAGATTTTGACACCAACACACGCCATACGGTACGCTAACAGCATATTAATCATAAAACGGATGCCTTAATAAAATGAAAAAGAACGAAAACACTTTTCTAACTTTTGTAAAGGATGTCTTGGGAACTCGATACACCCTCACCGCCCGTGCAATGTTTGGCGGCTACGGGCTGTACCACAACAACCGTATCATGGGCATCATCATTGAAGATGTATTGTATCTCAAAGCAAATGCTGAAACCGCCCCATGGTTTAAAATGCGTTACTCAGAGCCATTCACCTATGAACGCAATGGAAAGAAGATTGCTATGAGCTATTGGAAGGTACCTGAAGAGATACTGGAAAATAAAATAGAATTTGAAGAATGGGTTAAATGTGCGCTTAAAGCAACCCAGCACACCCCAGCACCTGCAAAAAAGAAAGACCGGCACGCACTATTGCACCAATAGAGCAATATCACGCGCACATTCTCCACTTTGAGCGTATCTGCTCACTTCTATCAAAAGAGAGAGTCCATATTCAAGTAGCTTTTCGGGCGCTGCAGATGTACCGCCTTGCCTCCCAAAATTGCGCCATGCTCGTGAAGATTCTTGTAATGGCCGCGCAGCCTCCAAGAGGACCGGCGAGGTCAGATACAGGAATATTATACCGAAATACAACTTATCCAGCGCCCTGTAAAGAGACAACTTCGCACATTCCGCCGGCGTAGGGGCTCTTTCTAAGTAAAGCTCCAACAACACTTTATCTTCCTCGTCATTTGAGCACTCAAAAAAAGCAATAGTAGCAAGGTCGGTGTACGCGTCTGCCATACCCCCCAACGTATAGTCAATGGCGAAAAATCTCCCGCGTGTATAAATAACATTGCCTGGATGTAAGTCCCGATGGCAAGGAACAAGAACAAAACCGGCACTCTCTATTGCAGTAAAAATCTGCTTGCTCATCTGCTTAAAAAATTCCACATCAAAAATAGATGCGGGGACCACCGCTGCCGCCCGATCAATCGACTTGATTAACTCTGCCCTGCGATTAATACCTGGCGGAAGCACAGGTCCTCCATGAATTTTCTTCAACAGCTCAACAATTTTTGACAGTCGCCCTTCTGTCGGACTCAGTAACTGTGGTTCTAGATATTCCATTACACTAACTGCCATCTGCTGATCAGAAAATAGCACCTCAGACCCATACCCGGCAGCAGATGCAATAAGCTGACAGGCAAGGTCCTGAGGCCAATATTTTAACCCGCGCTTATTCCAAAAACGAATAACATACCATTTCCCCGCCGAGCCGACTTTCACAAGGGTCAAGCCAGAACAGCCGGGAGCCATCATTTCCAATACTAGAGGCTCTTGAAGCCTTAAAATGTCCTAAACTATAAAAAGAACCTCAGGCTGAACATCTACAGAGCTGGGCATCATAAAAATCTTTTCCTAGGAAACACATACCAAGCAAAACTCAAACGACAAAATAAGGCTGGACAGCGTAAAAAAAAGGCCACGCTTTCGCGTAGCCCTCGTAGAAATATGGTATTTGAGACTTTTAGAAGCCGGCGGTAGCCAGCTGTAGCTCAACTCGATACGCCTTTGGCGCAATCGAGTTAGCGTAAGATGGTGGAGGCAAGCGGATTCGAACCGCTGGCCTTCCGCGTGCAAAACGGACGCTCTACCAACTGAGCTATGCCCCCACGAAAGATTTAAATAGAACAAGCGCCTTTACGGCGCTACGATAATTTTTGTATTGGTGGGCCTAAGTCGACTCGAACGACTGACCTCTCCGTTATCAGCGGAGTGCTCTAACCAACTGAGCTATAGGCCCGCCTGTTCATGTAGTAAAACTTAGATGCCTATGACATCAAGCAGAAAAGCAAAATATTCAGTTAAATAAACTAAATTGTCGTTCACACCTTACGCACGAATCTTAAGCGATTCGTACTTGGCTTTAAACTCCCTCGAAAGGAGGTGATC
>JAUPTZ010000011.1 GCA_030917815.1 Candidatus Babelota bacterium
TCTCTTCTCAGTGTCTGTAGCACCTCGGTACTCGGCCTCTTTTTTGGCTTTTGGCCAGCACGCAGAGCTTCACGTTTAACCATTGTTGATGCGCTCAACGATCAATAGGGTCGCTCATGAAAGAAAAAAACATTATTGAACTCATCGACCTCACCAAAACCTACACGGTTGGCGATCAAAAGCTTACCGTGCTCTCCATCCCTCATCTTGCCATCGCGCCACGTGAATGGATAAGCATTACCGGCCAATCGGGGTCGGGGAAAACGACACTCCTCCACATTCTAGGCTGCCTTGATGTTCCCACCACCGGCACCTATCTACTCAACGATATCAATACCACCACACTGAACACCGCGGACCAAACCGCCATCCGCAACAAAACTATTGGCTTTATCTTTCAGCGCTTTCACCTCTTGGCCACCTTAACGGCGGCAGAAAACATCGCATTGCCACTCCACTATGCCGGACTTTCCACACAACTGATAACTGAAAGAGTCAACGAAATGCTTACCCTCGTTGGCCTCCAAGCCCGTAAAGATCACTATCCTCACCAACTTTCTGGTGGGCAACAACAACGGATCGCTATTGCCCGCGCACTCGTCACCAAACCAACACTCATTCTGGCCGACGAACCGACCGGAAGCCTCGATTCAAACACCGGCCAAGAAATACTCAAGTTTCTCAAGGAGCTGCACGCCACCTACCCAATCACTATCGTGCTCATCACCCACGACCCGGAAGTTGCACGATACGGGACGCGCCAACTGCACATCAAAGATGGCTCGCTCATATAAAAAAAGCCCCTCGTTTTCACGAAGGGCTTTTCTGTTAAACCGTCTTTTCGAACACCATCCCATGCTCCATCAGATAGAGCGTGGTTGGATCCATCTGCTGTAAAAGCCCTTGAGCTCTGGCGTTTTCAACATTGATACCGATCTTTAATCGTTCAACGCGAACCGGCAAGACCGGCAACGTATTAATTTTTTCACCTTTTTCTAGAATCCGATATATGTAGCTTCCCACGTCTTGACCGATGTCATAGATGCTGTACCCGAAGGCCAAGGCGCCTCCATTACCAAGCTTATTCAGATTCATCGTTATATAGGAGAATTTCTGATACTGAGCACAGAGTTTGCCAATGCCTTCCATGGCGGCCAAGGTTGAATGATCAGGCAACAACCACACCATATCTACTTCATGCATAAATGGCTGTATTTTAGCTACCACATCATTGGTAGTGTAGATCTTAATCGGCAGTACGGCGTAGCCACGCTTTTCAAGTTCATGAGTCATAAGCTCACGGTACTCCTCGATCGTTCCACCCAGCATGGTTGGATTGTACGGCATAAGTATTTTTTTAGCCTGTGGCGCGAAAAGTGGTAATTGATCGATCATCGGCTTTACAAAGCCAAAACCAAAAACACCAAATCCGGTAATATTCTCAAGCGGCGTACCCGGCTCATTAATCAAGCCAACTTTCACCGGATCACCAACACCACAAAAAACAATCGGCATACCGCTCTTACGACGCGCAACCACCTCTTTAGCAACCTGGGATGGTAAACTGCCAAACGGCACAATCAGATCGTAGTTTTCCGCAACCGCCTTATCAGCAAGCGCTTGTAATCTCATTTTATCGCCGTTACCGTCAAACACGGTAAGCTCGATTAATGGCTTTCCCTCTTTCGTAGCGGCATCCATAATACCTTCACGGGCTATTTCAGCCTCAGGCGTATCATCCATCTCCAAAAACACCACACGAAATGGTGCCCGCTGCGCAGATGATGAATGCGTTAACAGATCCCCCTGCGAAAAATACATCATATATAACAGTACTGCCCCCAGAACTATGTTCAAGCCTAAGCCAATAAGCGTTGATTTTGAAAAGCTAATCATGAGAATTACCTTTATATGAAAATGTGAAAGACTTACGTGTAAATATACAAGTACTGTACGCTAGGTAGATGCTATTCTACGGGCCTTTTTAAAAAAATCAATCGGCGTTTTCGGCTTCCTACTTTGTAGGCATGATCGGACTGAATGTACTGCTCAACCCCGTCTTCTGGCTTCCAGAGCTCACTTGCCCAATACACCAGTGTCCCAGTATTATACGAACAGGATGGCTTAAACATTCTGCATAATTCCTCAACCGGCAATGCAGCACGCGAAACAAAGAGATCAAGTTCACTTTCGGTCGTACGAATGAAGGTACGCCAGTCTAAGGGGCAGGTTTGCACATCTTCAAGGCCGAGTTCCTCAGCAACTAATTCCAAGAATTTACGCTTTTTGCCATTCGGCTCTATCAAGATCATCGGCAATGACGGATACATAATTTTTAAAGGTAATGCAGGAAATCCGGCACCGGTGCCCACATCGACAATCCCTTTAACGGTACTCACATCAAACCACTCACTAATCATAAGTGAATCGGTAAAATGATGTTTAATAACGCCACGAGCCGAGACAATCGCCGTTAAATTTACTTGTTTATTATAAAACATGAGAAGGTCAAAATACCGCTCAAAGCGATCGGCCTGTTCTTTGGTAAGCGCGTACCGAGAGTTGAATTCTGCCCAGGCTTGCCTAACATCTTCGTGAGGTTTTTTTACTAAGAAATCACCCTTTTCTTTAAGTTCTGGCATTTTAATTACCCACTTTGTTACAATATGAATGAAATAAACATCACTTAGGGATGCACATGCTACGTAAAAGCCGACTTACTATAACGTTTTTTCTAGTAATTTCCACTCTGACCTGCATTACTCAGGCCGGTACCCCTATAATTGCCGGGTATCTTTTTCCGGCACCCCATGAAGTTTTAGAATCAATGACCATAGAAGAGATTAAGCAACCGGTTGTCGGCGGTGTTAAAATGACCTACTCCGGCTATACCGATTACACCAACAGCGATGGTTACTTCTCGTTCCCCAAACATCATACCGAACCGGAACTACGCATCATTGTGTGCCCTGAAACCGATTATGACCTCACCAAAAATACTGTTTCTAGCATAAAAACAAAATCAGCAACCCCGGCCTTCGTCTGGTATCTCGTTACTAAGCAACAAGATAATGGTGCCGCACCGGTCGTCACCAAAGATCCTAATGCCACGCCTGCACAACCAAATAGTAATGATCCAAAGCCGGCTAATGAAACACCAGGCAATAGCGCAGATAAAAATACGGCCAAGAGCGCCGATGATACACAGACAAAAAATCTTGCTGCCGCCTTTGCCGATCCAAATGCAACACCGACCAATTCTTGGTACTTTAAAGTTGAGGCCAAGGGGAGCACACTCCCCCCTAACGGTATCAAGCCAACCGACCTCGTTATTCACTGCGATCCATCGGCCATCTACCTTCAAGACCAGTCGGTCTACTACAGTGAAGAAAGCAGCCACTTCATCATTCCCGATGAATGCATTTATCTCCTTAAAACACCGCCCGCCCCTGCGCTGGATCAAAACGACCTCATGACCGAGTCGGTTGATGCAGAAACCGAGAAAGATACGGTTGATAGCAAGAGTACCGAAACCGATAGCATGGGCAATGCGCTACCCGGCGTGGTCCGCTCGGCAATCCTGGTTTCGTAATAATAAATCGGTGATTTTTCTTTATAACCTGATAGACTTCCTGACCTTGAATGTTACCATAGTTCAATGTATCTGTTTCTATAGACGGCTTTTGCCGTCTTTGCGAGGAGCATGGCGACGCGGCAATCCAGACAAATTTAAGTACCGCATTACACTGGATCACGTCGGGCCGACAACGCAGCCCTCGTGATGACGTGTACAGCACGCCACTAGAAGTCACCTATTCAACAGGAAATCACATGGAATCTGCTACACCAAAATATCATCTCTACGACGTACGAGAAGAATTAAAACCGCAAAACCTTCTAGAAATCTCCTCAGAACAAATCGATGACCACTGGAATCTCTACAAAGGCTATGTAAAGCAGGTCAACACCCTCAATGAAGAACTCTTAAAGCTTCGCGAAGCCGGTGAAGTAAGCAGTCTAGCCTATGCCGATCGCCGCCGTCGCTACGGCTTTGAATACAACGGCATGGTGCTCCATGAATATTACTTTGGCAACCTCAAAAACAATCAGAATGAGCTCGAATCGGGCGACCTACTCAAAGCAATGGCCCAATCATTTGGCTGCTATAATACCTGGAAAAAAGATTTTGAAGCGGCCGCTAAATCCCGCGCCATTGGCTGGGCAATCCTCTATGCCGACGCAACGACCGGCGCATTAACCAATCACTTTATTGCCGAGCATGGCAACGGGAACGTTGCTGGATTTATACCGGTTCTCGTCCTTGACGTATGGGAGCACGCCTATATGGTTGACCATTTAGCCTCGGGTCGCGGTGACTATATCGCCGCTTTTATGAAAAACATTAACTGGGATAAGGCACAGGAACGGTATGACGATGTGCTTCGTGGAAAGCTTACCCCGCGATTCTAGCTTTTCTTATGCTTCAAATCCTGAATCTTATACAGCGACTCGATTTCAGATACCTGCGTTGCTTGCACCGCATCTTTATCCGGTCGATACCCCATAATACGCGGAAATCGTAACGCATAGCCAGGAGAGGTCTTGGTCTTTCCGGCACTATGCACCGGGGATCGCGTAATGTCATCAGCCCGCACACTACATACAATCTCTGGCGCTACCCACACATCAGGGATAAGCCCTGATGCACACACAACGTTGTGCGGCTGCACCGTCACTACGGCATGATCACAACGGCCGCGAAGCGCTCGCCACTGCTCATCAGACAGCCCAGTACCTACTTTGGCGATCGTTTCGAATCCATCACTCGCCGGGTTATAAATCCCAACTAAAAACGCCCCGATACCAAACTGGGCACGTTTACCGGCACCGGCATAATACCCCAAAATAACGCAATCGATCGTGTCGGCAAGCTCACCACGCTCTTGGCGCTTCAGTTTAATCCAGTTGCTATTTCGCTTACCTGGTTGATACTTAGCCACATTGTTTTTTACCACAATACCTTCAAGCCCGGCGCTCATCGCATGCTCAAAGTAAAGTGAAAGTTGATCGGACGATTCAATAACCTCTTCTTCAATGACACGCACTTGACCATCTCGTGGCAACAAGGCACATAACCGCTCTCGTCGCTGCGCATGGGTATGATCCAACATGCTCTCGCCATTGATAAGCAGAAGATCAAAAACATAGAGCGTCAGCGGTAATTCGGCCGCCGCCTCATCTACGCCATGTTTGCGCTTACGCTTTACCGTATCTTGAAACGGCAAGAAGTTGCCGGTAACGCTATCATGAACAATCGCCTCACCTTCCATGATCAGCGAGGTAGCATTAATAGACGCCAAAGCAAGCACCAGGTCGGGAAACATCTCCGACATATCATGTAAGTTGCGGGAAAAAAATCTCGTCTGCTGCACACCTTGCTCATCAAGCCATCGATGAATCTGTAATCGAAAGCCATCAAGTTTTGGCTGAGCAACGCAGCGTCCCAATTTATCAAAAATTGCCTGCGAGTCGGCCAATCGATCGGCAGCGGCCGGACGCACCGGAATGCCGGGTATCATGGTTGCGCCACGCATCTGTTCGATACCTGTCGTCTTCAAAAGGTAGAGTACATGCCCAATATCGGCCGAGACATTAAAACAATGTTCCAAAATCGATTTAAACCGCTTATCACCGCCAACCATCCAAGAATAGGCATCTATCATGGTCATCTCGGAAAAACCAAGTCGCAATGCACCGACCACACTTCTCACCACAAAACATTGTTCCAACGGCGTTAAGCGGCCAAGGAGATCGGATAGTAATGTTTCTTTATGCTCTTGTGAGCCAGCACCGGATACTTCAAGAATTTCATGCAGATGAGTTTTTATCTCAGCTACCGACATACTATCCGATACCTGAGCAGTAATTTCGGACGAGGCATACAAATAAGTTCCAATATCACCAGCCTCTTTCACCCCACTCGCCACTACATCAACCGGCCGACCAAGCAGCAACGCCACCGATCGTATCGCGGTTTTTTCCGCGATATTCATGTTTTTATTGTAGTAAGATGGGTAGAGCTGACCTAAACAAAAATGGGCAAGAAAAGAGGCTTCTTCAGCAGAAACCTGCGCAAAAAGATCGGCAAGGAGTTGCGTTATTGCGGTACGTGAGGATTCCTGCTCAATACGAGAAAATGTATTAGCGACTACGGAAAAATGCATATAATTCTTTCATTAATGAGCTAATATTCTTCGTATGACGAATCCAAATCCAGATCGCAATGGCCAATGCACTGAGCACCGAATGCATTCCATAGCGGGCAAGAAGCAACAGAACCGGCGACGCGGCCGACGCACCCAAAGAGGCAATATCAACCCGATTAAAACGATACGCAAGCCCAGCAAAAATAAGTAAACAGAGAAAAAACAACCATAACGGAAACAAATAAAGCATGATGCCAACCGATGTTGCGACCCCTTTGCCCCCCGAAAGACCAATAAACGGTGAGTAGGCATTCCCCAAGTACACAGCGGCCGTGGCGCACAGCATAATAAACGGATCTGCTCCACATAAAAAATGCGCTAACGCTAAAATGACATAGGCCTTTAATGCATCAACAAAAAGTACCGCTACAAAGCCGGCTCGCCCGAGAAAACGGCCGGTATTAGTCGCTCCGCTATTACCCGATCCCATCGTACGAATATCTTTGCCGAGCATGTATTTGACCAACAAATAACTGGTTGGAACGGCCCCAACAAGATAACAGAGAAGAAGAATAAACAGATAAAACAATGCGGTCCCCTTTGCGATTACTGCCACGAGGACCGGACTCTACCATAATTTACTAGCTTGTTTAAGTTCAGGAAGTGTTTCTCATCTATAAAAGCGCTAAACCGGCACTAAAGAATATAAATAGGTAAGTAGCCGTTTATTAAAATACAAAATTCTATGAACGCTATTTTGATTGTATTCAGCATGGGATAAAAAATCACAAACAAACTTAGGGGCGGCCTCGCATAAAGCTATGCAGGTATCAACCTGCTCATAATTAAAGTTTCTCAAAGCCGGATTCATCGCAAAACCATAATACGTAGCAAAGCCTGCCCTGCTGGTCGTAATCCTCTGAACGATTTCTCCGTATTCTCTGCGCAACATATCTAGTTCAGGGTCAGCAATAAACATGAGTAATCGCTCTATTTGCTCAACAAACTTAGTAATCCTTACGTACTGCGCGTGCTTATTAAGCACCACACCAAGCACGTCACGTCCCAGGGCGTTTTTGATATATCGATCGAATTGCCTTTTCTCAAACCGGTAAGCATATTCACACACCGATGATGCTTTTCCTAAATCGTCACGGCTATAGCGCGTAAAAGAGGCTCGAATGACAAATCCGTAAAGCTCTTCGAATTCTTGTCTCTCCCTCTTAGACACCCACGGCGAATCGGCGAGAATACTCCGATATTCAGCAGCGAGCCCCTGTTGCCAAATGTCACAGTGTTTTTTAAATATAACCTGGCTATCACTCGCAACAACAGAAGCACTCATAAGGAGAGCGGCTCCCATTAACCATTTTATCAACATACGTTCCCCCAAACACCATTTTCAATGCGCGTTATACCTCAGCATAGACCGAAAAATAAGCAGTATCGATCTCTATTTATTCGTTAAACCTGCTTACTTAAGATTCATAGTTACCCATCAGAGTCTTCGTCAGAATCCTCTACTATCGTCTCTAACAAAGCATCCAAATTCTCAAGTGGAGTGCCATCACTACTTCGATCATCATCGTCGTCGTCGTCAGCAGCACCATTGCTTACGGGCCTAAGCATATAACGCAGATGTATTAAGAGAGTACTCAGCATACCCTCAAGCGCTCGATTGAGAGCGACCATACGATCAAACATTTGGTAATCAGAAGAAGAAAAAGGAGCAGAAAGTGGAGCAGAAAATGGAGTAGCAACCACAACAAAAGAAGGTCCCCTGAGCGCAAACCGACGCAACGCAGCCAGATGCTGTGCACACACATCGGCATTTTCTAACCAATCACGATCACCAATCACCCACTCATGACACTCAGTGAAATTAACGCCCCCAAAAAGGAAGGCGGCCAAATCCGATTCCTTCTTCTCGATAAGCCAATCCCTCAACGCCCCATATTCAGGCAAAAACCGCTTATACAATGCTTCTGCTAGATACGGCGGATACGGTGCAAGACCATCATCAGCAACGACATCAGCAGCTGCCAGTGAAAAGCAGCTCACGGCAATCGCCAACCATAGTAATTTTTTTATCATTATAGTCATCCTCATTAGTATAGTTAATTCTACGCACGAGCCGCTTTCTTACGAGCCTCAAGAAGTACTTCTAAGTTTTCTCGCCAAAGATTAAAAGAAAAGGAACCACCACCACGCCAGTCATACGTCCGATGATTAATAGCATCGCTACGTCTATCTACATCGCCAGCCGATGACTCGATGCGCCGAAAATAGGAAACCGCGGCCGCAAGATCGACAAACGTTGCCTGCAGCTCCCCATCGTGATAATGCGTAAACTCCTCTTCGCCTACCGACAATGGACGAGCTTTGGCAAACCATGAACTTGACACAGGCTTCTCTATCAACGCCTCGGGGCCAAATTTTTCAGTCACGAGATCTTTTAAGCGATCAACGCCCCATGCAAACGTAAAACTTGATGGGCGACGATCATACCCATTGTCACTCACCTGATTTATCACAAGCATATCGCGAGCAACTGTCTCAGCCGGCAATTTACTCACGTAAAAATATGCTTCCTTCAAATCGGTAAATGTACGTTGAGGGTCCCCAGCATGATAATGTATAATTTCATAACACCATACAGCTGGGCCACCTTCTACCCACCTCGTCTCTCCTATCACTCTCTGCTCACTCGCAAGTAAACCGACCGATACACATAAAAACCCGATAGCCATACAGTGTTTAAACATAATCACCCTTTTTATGAACTAAAACAAACTCATTATACGCGAGAATGCAAACTGCTCCTCGTACCAAACCTCTTTAAAGCGCAGGCCGATCAAGTGAAAGGTTCCATTCATTAGCCATATCATAATCACTCCCACCAAACTCCCATGTTAATTGGGGACATACCGGCGTTTGACACACTGGCGCTCGGTACACCGATGCTAAGCGCGCCCTGAGCCGCTCAAGAACAGCACACTGCCCCTTCACATAAGAATCGGTCGAGCGATCTAACGCTTTATACACGATTGCGGCATGCTTGGCACCGACCTCCTTCTCGATTTCAACAATCCAAGAATCGGCATACCCATGTTCTTTAAGAAATGTTATGACCATTTTTTCAGCCGCTTCAAGACACTGCGCACGCAACAGCAACACAACAAGACTTGGTTGCATAAGCTGCATCACCGCAGGATTGGAGCGATTACCATGCTC
This sequence comes from Candidatus Babelota bacterium, assembly GCA_030917815.1. GTDB lineage: Bacteria > Babelota > Babeliae > Babelales > JAUPTZ01 > JAUPTZ01. The sequence continues at coordinate 9,441 of JAUPTZ010000011.1, forward strand.
ACACAGCGCAGCAACACAAAGATCGATTTCACTCTTAGTACTCACACCACCACGCACCGGAATAACGCGATGAAACAACGTAACAAGATAGCTGCGTATCGGATCGAAAAAGTCACCATCGTGCGGACCCTTCACACATGGCGCATGTACCGAAGAACAAAAACAAAGCGCAACAATATCTTGATACAATGGACACAAAGCTGCTTCACGTAGCTCAACGCAGGCAAAGAAATCCTGCAACGAACAAGAAGCTCCATTCAAATACGCGCGAGTCACAGTGGCCGCCGCCACAAGCCCGCGCTTCCGCAGTTCAGCCTCAATCCGGTCCAACTCTTGAGCAACCTCATCAACCGATTCCATATCGACGGCATCACTCGCCCGCAATTGGAAACCACTCATACAGACCAATACACATAAAATACGTAATAATGAAAACATATTGCCCCCCCGAACAATGTAAAAAAAAGAGACACCCAGGGTAGCAGAATGAACAATAAATGGAAGGGGAGCGCTTTTCCAAAGCCATGCTAAAAGAAAAGACCCTGTCTTTTACGACAGGGTCTTTTAGATTTGGTAGCGGCGCAGGGATTCGAACCCCGGACCTACGGATTATGATTCCGCCGCTCTAACCAGCTGAGCTACGCCGCCAAAAGATTTTTAGAAGTTGATATTCTTACCACTGCGAAGATCGGTAACCCAGGTAACCGCCGCATGCAAAAAGAAGATGCCTGCAATCAGGGTGGCTAGTATACCAGCCATTAACGTAACTGCAAAGCCTTTTACTGCTGGTCCACCAAATTTAAATAAAATTAATCCACCCAAGAACGTGGTAATGTTTGAATCGAGAATAACGGTCGTTGCACCTTTGAAACCCGACTCAACCGCTTGGCGGAACGAAACCCCGTGTTTAAGATCTTCACGGATACCTTCGTAGATCAAAATTGAAGAGTCAATCGCCATACCAATCGTCAACACCATACCGGCAATACCAGGCAATGTTAAAGTTGATTCAAAATAAGAAAGAAAGAGCATAATAAGAAACAAATTGTAAGCAAGCGCCATCGTTGCAAGAACACCAAGGATGCGATAATAGAACACACTAAAGAGCAAGACCAACAACAAGCCGATCAAGCAAGCAAGCAATCCACGTTCAATCGAATCTTGTCCCAGCGATGCACCAACACGGCTTTCTTGCTCAAAGCTAAGCGGAGCCATTAACGAACCTGAGCGAAGAACCAACGCGAGATCGCGAGCCTCTTCAGCGCTGTATTGTCCGGTAATGTAGCCGCCTGAACCAATTGCCGCTTCAATAACCGGCGCGGTGTACATAACATTATCAATTACCACACCAAGCTGACGACCAATATTATCACCGGTCAAACGCTTAAACTGGGTAGCGCCACTACCATCAAGTGAGAAATCAACTTTCATGCGACCCATTTCGTTGTAGCCCACGCGAGCATCAACAATATGATCACCGGTAACATCAGGATATGCGGGGACCAAGTACCACGCACCTTCATCACCATGACGACCAGGAACCACCATTTTATCGCTTGGCAAGTCACCATCAAATTCGTCAAGGAGCGCATCTTTGCTGTGCGCAACTTTTTCAACAATCTTAAATTCAAGCATCGCGGTTTGCGTAATAAGCGCTTTAACCCGTGCAGGATCACTCACGCCAGGAAGTTGCACAACGATTTGATGTTCACCATGACGTTGTACGATCAATCCGGATACCCCGAAACCGTTCAACCGATTGGTCAATACGCTCACCGCTTGATCAACTACCGACTGACGCATACGCTGTTCATCGGCCGCATTCAAGCCGATCACAACGCTCATGTCGCTTTGCGCTACAGAATAGGCATTATTTTTCTTAATCAGATAATAACATGCACTTGCTGCTTCTTCGCTATCAAACGCGTAAGTAAGCTTGCCTTTTGCAAGTACCGCTTTTGCCGGCGATTTTTTCAGTTCTTTTTTAAATAAAGATTCAAGCTCACGTTGGTCTCTACCAAGTTTATTCTCAATAGCTTTTTCAACGCCAACACTTAAAACAAAATAGGTACCACCTTGCAAATCAATACCAAGCTTAATGCGTGGCATATACAACGATTTAAAGAATGTTTTGAAATCACCATTCATCAGAGAACTATAACGAGATTGTCCATGCTCTGGAGCTTTAATAGACACGAGGAAATAGCTACCAACTGCAGCGGCTAACATCCACACCACAAACTTCGACGCTATTAAACGGCTCACATTGGTATTCATGTACTTCTCCTTGTGTGATTCTTTTTTTAGTAAAAACTTTGGAGTAAAACCTACTCACTCTTAACGAGAGCGCATTTGTACACAAAAGTTTTTCTTTTGCACAGCATTTTAAAAACATTTTCTTAGAAGTGGCGCACGCTTATAGCGGCGCAGCCAGAGTCCTCCTGCGTACATCCTACGCTCCGATGGAGCTTTCCACCTGCGCTAAAGCTTCGGCGGACTAACACGGCCAGCTTAGCGGCGCAGCCAGCCGTAGCCTCAACGCAACGAGCCATACGGCGTAGTTGCGTTGGCGAAGGCTGGTGCCGAGAGGGGGACTCGAACCCCCATGAGTAACCTCGCTGCCCCCTTAAAGCAGTGCGTCTACCAATTTCGCCATCTCGGCATATATGTCAAATAAAACGGGGTGGGAATGTAACAAACAACCGGAGGGATTGCAAATTATTTTTTTACTAACGCCGCAGCAGGCAGTCCTGCTACCGGAGCAATCGGCATCGTTGGGCTTAGGATCGTAGCTTTTGCAGCAGGCACTGACGTCGAAGCTTGAGCAGCAACCTCCGGCTCCTGCTTTGCGATACCGCGGCCAACAGTCGACTTTTCTCTCACCCTAACACCGTATTTCTCGCCGCGCCACCAGGCTACTGTTCGCCCAACAAGACGACGAGAAGCGGCATACAGCTTCCATACAAATCGCTTAAAGAGATCAAACCAACTCAGCTCTCGATGCTTACGGTCGTACGCACGCAACGTTTCTTCTTTAATTTTTTCTTTGGTATCAAGCTGCATAACCCGTTCGGCTTCAAGCCGATCAAGCAACGCCTCTTTCATCTCTATCAATTCACGTTGTTCGGCAAGCGCTTGTACTTTTTCGTATGACTGATTGCGCTCAACACGAATACGCTCAAGCACCGGATCATCAAGCACAGCTTCAATCCGCTCTTCAGGCACCTGAGCCCCATCGGAAGCGCCACACATATGCATAGCATAGGCATACAAAGCAGTACCGGTGCACATCATAAAATTGGTCACCGGAGCCAGGGCATCACGTACCGATCCCAAAGTCCCTGCAATGAGCTCATAGGGTCCCTCAAAAACCGACCCACTGACCAAGTTTTTCCCAAAATCCGGCTTCTTTCTAAATTGTTTTGTTTTTTTTTTGCTCGCATCATCAGGAGAAACGGCAGCAGCGTCAACCACAATCGGCTTAGGTGCGGCAATCACTTCGCCAGCTTTCGGCGCCGAGACTTTTTTCATAACATCGGCAAGATTAACATTCTTCTTTTTAAGATCATCAACAATTTTCTTAACCACATCAATCTGTTTTTTAGCATCTCCGATCGCGTCGTCAACCGCCTTTGCTTGCCCCGTAGAGCCAACAATGGCGGTTTGGGCCGCCGTAACTTTTTCGGCCGTTTGCTTTATCTTATTAAAGATATCGGTAGCCGCTGCCGGATCCAAAGCACTATTGATTTCACCGCGCTGCGTGCTTATCTGCACCACGCTATCACCAAGTTCAAGTATATAGTCGGAAAGCACTTTAATCGCACTGATAACCGCCGCTTCTTTGCCATGCAACGTTTTCATTTCATGATCTAGCTTATCGAGCAGAACCGACTGCTCAGTCACCAGAGATCCTTCGGTGTGATTAGTTGCTTTTTTGTTCGATAGGTCGAGTGCAATCTGGTCTTTTGCTTCAGAAATACTTTCAGAAACATCACCACGTGTTAAGCCGGAGGCATCATACACACCATCAAGCTCGGCATCAAAGCTCAAATAGGTGTCAAGACGGGTTGATTTTAGCTGCTCAATGGCGCTTAGCGCGGTTTGCGCTTTTGACTCTTCCGCTTCCGATTTTTCATACATTTCTTTTTGGCTTATCGCACCTGCAACGGCAGGAGCCGAAGTAAATAACGGCTTCGCCTCAAGCTCTTGCACCTTAACTGGCGGCACCTCAGGCACCGGTGCAGCAGCTGCCGCAGGCGCAGGAGTTGGGGCTGGTGTTGCTGGCGCGGCAGGTGCAGAAGTTGACGTTACCGGAGGAGTAGAGGCTGAAGGAGGTGCCACAATGGTTGGCGGTGGTGGTAACGGCGTTGAACTCGTAGGCGACGGGGACGGTGTTACCGCTGGGGTCGGTGTAACGGCCGCATCGGCCGGCTTACTCCCACTCACCGCAGAATCACCAGTGGCTAACGATGGTGGCGTAGGAAAGGTAAGCCCATCACCGCGCGCTTCGCCTCCAAGCACACCCATCACACCAATCATCAAGGCCCACAATAAACCGTTCATACGCTTCTCCAAACTCTACGTTCTTTTCTACTTTTTAGACGCCTTTGACTCATGATGACCAGCCATCATTTTTTGAATTGGCACCCAGACCCAAGACTTAATTACCTCACCAACATGAGATACCACATGCACGAGCGGAAACGTAAGCTTGCTCCATGAGTGCGAAGAAGATTCTTCTTTCTTTTGACTATTTTTTTCAAGAACCTCGATACGAGAAGACAACAACGAAACTTCGCTCTTAAGCTTATTAATTGCCTCTTTGAGCGCCTCCGCCTCTGTGTCTTTTTGTTTCACTTCGGTCACCGATTGAACAACCTTAGCTTCTGTTTTCACAACTGTTTCAACAGCACGATCTTGCTTAACCATTGCTGGTTTAACCGGAGCACTCTCGGTTTTTTCGGTCTCCATCGAAACTTCGGCCAACGGCTCAAGCTTAATTTCTGGTTCTTCTGGTTCTTCTGGTTCTTGTAGTTTTTCAGCCAATGTCTTTTCAACCGGCGCTTTTTCAATAACCGATTTTGCGACCGCTAACTTTTCTGGAACTACTGGCTTTTCTGGAACTACTGGCTTTTCTGCAACTACTGGCTTTTCTGCAAGCGCCGCCACAACAGGCTCAACATTTTTGCTCAAGGCCGCATCAAGAGCTGCTAGCTTGGTTTGCGTATCATGGCTATGAATCGATGGTTCCGACTTTGGAGTACTTTGTTTTTGTGCAAACATATCGCCGCCAACCGATTTCACTTCGCTTATTGGGCTTTTTTCAACCACCGGTTTTACCGGAATGAGGGGAGCTTTTTCTTCGAGCTTATCAATACCAAGGCCCAACGACTTTACAGCACCATGTTTTTCGGCAAATTTATCGGTAACAGGAGCTACCGGTAACGGCCTTGCTACCGGCTTCACTTCGGTAATTTTAACTTCAGCAACAGGATTTGAGATTTCCGCCCCTTTTTCAGCAGAAAACTTATCGCCACCAAGACCTGCTGGTGGGACCGTATTCTCTGTGCCAGCCTGAGTTGCTGTATCATCGTGAGAATACAACTGAAAAGATACCACACCAAAAACAATAAAGAGCGTAAAACGCAAGAAAAGACTTACTGGTAACATACAATCTCCCGATACTAAATACCTATTTAACACCGGAAACCTTAACGTTACTGCTCAAGGAAATGCAATCGTTTTATCTATTTCGCGTTAGTTTCTTTTTCTGCCACCGGGGCTGCAGCAGGCTCAAGAGCCGGTGCCTCCTCCGCGGTCTCTTCAGAAACCGGCCGCCTTTTGCGACGTTTACGAGTCGATTTTTTCGGCATTGGCTCCTGCCACAAACCGACTACATACTCTATTGGTGCCCATACCCAACGCATAACCATATCGGCCAAGCTTTCCTTCTTCACCGACTTACGTGAATCCTCTTCTGCCGGCTGTTCTTCGGCCTCAGCAGCCGCTTCTTGAACCACCACATCAAGAACATCTGGCGTTTCTTTCTTACTCAAACGCAAGGTGCGGTGGGCCACAATTAATCCGCGCTGCTCAAGCGCTTCAACCTGCTTATTAACTTGCTCAAGCTGCTTTTCAATAGTAGCAATAACATTTTTAAAATCGGCAAAGAGGGTATCATTCAAATATTTTTTAATCGACGTAACTTTATCGGCCAATCCTTGAATGACATACAACGCATCCAATGCCTTTTGATCATTAATAATCCACCACATTTCATTGAGCTTTTTCGTGCTCTGCGCCGCTGTATCACTGGCATCAGCAATTTGCTTATCAACAATCTTCAACCGCTCACTGAGCGAACTATCAAGATCGGCAATCGATTTCATATCAAGATTGAACTGCTCAAACTCACGTTCAAGACGTTTTACATCTTGCTCGATAGCTTCAATCTGAACGTCATAAAAATTTATCGGTGCATCGTCACTCTCGCTACGCTTGCGTGCTGCCGTAATACGGCGCTCTTTTTCTTTTTGCGAATCGGCCTTCAGATCGGCCACCAGGGTGCCCATTTTTCCACGAACGAAACCTTTCGTGGCGTAGAATTCATTAATCTTTTTATCAATTTTTTCAAATTCATTAAAAAACTGAGTCCGGGCCTTTTTTGACGCTTGTGCATCTTTCTGGACCTGCTCATTAAGTGCCTGGGCATCTTTAACAGCAAGCCGTTTTTTTAACCAGTTACCTCGTTCTCCCGGTACCGGCTGATTTGCATGTGCATCGGACGGCTGTGTCGATTGCGCAGCGGTTGCGCAATCGACACTCGAAAAACTGTGTAACGCGATAAGAAAAAAAATAATCTTCGTCATCGCTATTTCACATCCCTTATATGGTTACGTACCCTACAAGGTGCGCCCTAATTCTCGCAACTCTTGGAAAATACTATCAATAACATCTTGTGCATCGACCGAAGTAAACGACCACTGCACACCTTTGTCCACTTTAGTTAGTACCGATTGATCACATTTAATATCGATAATATCGATACGAACAACATTCATCATCGGGTGTACATACGATGGCGCACGCACAACCCCGGCACGACCAAGTACACTGTACGCTATGTTGTTATCGCCAAGGAAGGATATCATTACTTTTTTTTGCCATACCATATTGTGATAGCCGGTATGATCTTTGTGAATCGCGATTAGCAAACTTTCACGGCCCTTCGGATATATGCATTGTAACGGCGTTGTGTGGGGAACACCCTTTTCAGAAAATGTTGCTAAGACACCAACTGCTCTCTCAGTCTTCAACAACGCGAACAAATCGTCCGGAATTTTTACACCAACATGCTTTGCCATTCTGCTCCTCTACTGTTCTGCTTGTATTAGGTTCATTTCTAGTCTTTTGGTCGTTCGCAATTACTGTGGTCTCCTTCTAAACCACCACTCAACTGAACAACTACCTCATTCTCAAAGATTTGTCCTTTGGGCGTCAGCCGAATATGGGTCTCCGACGCTTCAAGGTACCCCTCTGCTACCAATCGATCTCGTACCTCACCAAACGGTTGAGATTGTGCGAGGGGACATAAGTATACCATACGATGCAAGCCCACCCCGGTGCGCTGACGAAGGCCAAGCATTAATTCTTCTAAAATTTTTTGCTCATGCGTAAGCTTTTCAATCGATCCATACCAAGTTTTGACCTCGGCGGTTGGTGTCGAAAAATGCTGTAAGTATCCAGTTAATTTTTTTTTATTGGCACAACGATAGGTACCATCATACGAAGCGGCCCCAATGCCAAATCCATAATAAGAGGTCCGATCCCAGTACCCACGATTATGAATACTCTCAAAACCGGGCACCGCAAAATTAGAGATTTCGTACTGGGCCAATCCGGCCTGCGCATAGCGCTGCACCGTCCAGGCATATTGAGCAAGCACCTGTTCATCTCGCGGGATTGTAATCGTACCAGCCTTAACGCCGTGGTACAGTGGCGTATTTTCGTGAATCGTTAAGAAATAAAGTGAGGTATGCTTGAGCGGCCAGGAGAGCGTTGTTTCAACCGTATCACGCCAACAAACATCATCAACACCAGGCAGTCCAATAATGCAATCGGCCGATAGATTTGAGATAAAGTGTGGCGCTCGCTCAAAAAACTCGAGCACCTCTGCTTTTTTTTGAGGACGATTAAGCTTTGCCAAAATCGCATCATCAAGCACCTGCACCCCAACACTGAGGCGGTTAATGCCCACGTCGCGCCAAGTACCAAAATGGTCATCGGTCTGCCCACCCGGATTTACCTCAAGAGAGATTTCCTCGGTATTGGAAAGATCAAAAAGTGATCGTAATAAAGAAAAAAGCTCTTTCAAGAGTGGTAGCGGGTAGAGGCTGGGCGTCCCACCACCCAGAAAAATAGTTTTGATTGGCGCCCCAAACGTATGGGGCCGACTCGCAACAAACGAACGAATCTCGTTACACAGCGCTTCATGATACTGCCGCGCAAAATTGTGATGGTCCTGCATTGCCACAAAGTCACAATAATGACACTTCGCCGCACAGAACGGCCAATGAATATAGAGCATGAGAGGCGCAATGCGCGAAAAAGGATGAGGCATGTGTGCTTGAAACCGGTTTGCTATGAAAGTATCTCTGTGGCCGCAGTATACCAAATTACACTACCAAGTTATACATGCCTCCTCACCACTCATTTCACTGGGCATCTTGTCAGCCCAATAGAGCCAGCGGGCCTACGCCGTCGCAATTAACCCCTCAAGGCACCTCTTGCCGGCCGCATTCAACCGCGAATCACTCAAGAGGCTTTTGGCGATTGCCACTTGCCTATCCTGCGCACACATCTCAGCAATAATATCGCCCCACTGCACTTTTACATCGGCCAATGGACACGCAGTTGCTTGATTTACAATACCTATCAAGACAGAATGGTAATAGGCTTGCTTAGCCTGATTAGACCACTCCACTACCGCCGGCTCGGCCCATTGATGTTTTGGGTCGATTTTCCCTTTTCGATACCCTTCTTCCCAAATGACTTTGCGCAGCTCAAAGTGCTTCTTGCCATAGAACAAATTAACCATATCCATGCATTCCTTACCAATCGCGATACCAAAATCACTTGATGGATCTTTATCAAGATTATTTCGTATGCGATTAGCTATGTCGGCCCATTTTGCTTCTCCGGCAATTCTATCTTCATCGGTAAACCGACTCTTAAGTTCCTGCGTAAACTCAGTATATTCTTTAAGCTGCAGCTCATTCATTGCTTCACCAACCCAGCTTTTCTTCAATTCATTTGTCATCTTATATACCTCAATTAATTGAATGACGGTTTCCCACGCAACTGTTGTACTACCGCCCAGCGAAGCCACTACATTGTCTAAGGTAGCGCTCGCATCGATAAGTGATTGCGCTTTCTCCTTTAAAAAACGTGACTGAAGCAACAGTTGCTCGGTCACGCCAACGTTGTTACTCAAAATTGCCTTAATCTGCGCTAAGCCAAACCCAAACGATTTCAACGCTAAGATTTGCTGCAGCTTTATTAAATCGGCCTCGGTATATACCCGATACCCATTGTCTAGCCGCATACTCGGCCGCAACAATCCAATCGACTCATAGTGATACAAAGTCTTTGTCCCTACGCCGGTTAGTTTGCTTAATTTTTTTACATACCACTGTGCCATGCATTATCTCCTCAGAAATTCAGAGGGCCTACCGCCCTTCTTCTACCAGTGTAAAGGTTCTTCCAAGGGAAAGGTCAAGCCTAATTTTCCACCATGCTTGAATCGTGAGGCGGCAGCGCACCAGGGCTACCACAGTCGCTCAGACAGACGTTTGAGACCTTAATGATGAACCCCGCACAGCCACTCATTCTTGAACAGGTACATAATAAAGACTCCTCGATCTGGTTTCTTAAAGTCGCGCGAAGGCCAGGGCAGGTAAACAGGCATGGCACCTTTGAATATCGTTTTGACTTGCGACAAAATCGCAGTCGCTACAATCAGGCTCAGAAGATAAACCACCTTGGCATTAAACTCATCCATGCACCAAAAAAAATACTTGCACCGATTAAAGGAGCAGGCCCCGATCAAGATGCATGGACCGATAAAGAATATGTAGTGCTATCACCGGCACTTCCGGCAGGCTTCATCATGGCATCACCATCAATAAAAAAGGGCAACACCAAGGAGAGAGATACATTTATCGCGCAACTCAAGGAGTATGTGACCAAAAAACCTGAAGTCATCGAAGCGCTTGCCCAGATGATACAAGTAATTGATTTTGCCGATGGTCACTTTGGTAACATTGCCATACTCCCTGGCGATGAAGGGTTAATGGTATATAACACCGAAGATATTCTAAGTGGCGTGGCCGAAAAAGAACCAGAACTCGCTCAAAAACTAAGAAAATCATGGGGCCTCAGTAATTTCATAGGCAGAACCCTTGAACAGCCAGGAATTTCGGCCCTAAACTTAAGCGAAGAAAATCGGGCACAAAAAACATTGCGCCGCATTGAGGCGCTTAAAGCAACGATGTAGGCGCAGCGCAATCAAATTCGGATTGCTTGAGCATTTCCAATTTCTCCTCAACACCCCGCATCCTCAACGCACTTGCATCTTTACGCGCAGTTGCCTCATTAAGATCTTTCTGCGCCTCATCTCGAGCAATACGTAAAGAATTTCGACGCTCTCGCGTATCGTCAGCACCGAGCGAACCACTCGCCAAAAGCGCTATATTAAGGTCGTCAAGACGCTCTTGTGCCTTAACAAAAACCGCTACAGCAGACACATGTTGCGCTTGCACAGATCGGAGCCTATCACCTATCTCATGCAATAGCTCTATAACCTCGGAGGGATTTGTCTTTGGATGCCCAATAGAGCGCTGGCATAAAGAAACCATATGCTGAAAATTGCACGGCAGCATAGCAAGCACGTTAAGACTATCATGATTAAGCAGCGCCAAAACGATCCTACGAAGCAATCGGCCGACATCAATACCGTGCTCTTGGTGTAATATGTCCAAAAACTTATGCAAGCTTTGGACCACCGTTTCGCCTATATCGGCACCTCCGGCAAACATAGCACGTAACTGCACTTCACCAAGCGGAAGCTCATTAACCCAATCGGTACAATCTACTTCAGTATCTCTACACAGACTCACCACCGCGCGGAGATTCGATAATCTGTCAGGAGCTGCAAGCCACCCGCACCACAGAGGCAAACCATCTATCATTAGAGCACGCCACACCATCGACAGTCCTTTCGAAGCATCAACCTGGTGGGTTTTATAATAGCTCATCAGGCACCGTATTTTTGCGAAGAAAGAAACAGGATCTGTTCGAAACTGTGCGAAGTTAAGGCACTGACATAAAATATCATCATATCGAGCATCACTACTCTCCTCATACAGATCGGTTGACGGACCAGCCACACCCATTCCAGGAGAAACGCCAACGAAATCGGCTATTGCATATCGATATATATCGGATGGTGCCTTCTTAAGCCCGGCCATCTCTCTTTTTGCCGGACAAGCAACTTTAAATCGCTCATACGATGCTTGATGATAAGAGAGTGCATGCTCCATAAAAGCCTCTCCATCAGAAACCGAAAATGCCTCACGTACTAATTTAGAGGTCATCGCATACGCATCGCTTGCCCTACTGAGCAATGATTTGAATAGTTCAAGCCGTTTCTCCAAAGGAACAGAGCTCCTTTTCATGACCGCCACTAAATGCTCAACATTTACCGTTGCACCGCAGTCACACAACTGAAGTGCAAGATCGTGCGCATCGGCGTTTAATGCCAAGAGAAGAAGATTACTTTCATTAAGAGACCGGCCAGAAATTAAAGATGAATCTAAACAGTACTTAACAAATGCGATTGATCCAGGACTGTTTTGCTGCAAAGCAAGCATCAGATGGCGACTCTCCACCGCAACTTTTTGCTCCAAAAGAAAGTAAGCCACGGCGTAATCGCCCAACCTCAGTGCAGCCCATAAAAATCCGGCTCTTGGACCATTATTTGGACCATTAAGAGGTCCGCCGCATGCCAGATACCGCGAAAAGTTCGCTTTAAAAAATGCATGCGCTCGAAACTTATGTTCACCGATTATTAACAGCGCGTAACTCATGGGAGACCCCCCCTTACTATCAACTTCATGAAGACAAAAAGCTCCGGCCTCTATCGACATCATGGCCTCATCAAAGCGCCCAGCACGAAGCAATTGCACAAGCGGAAGTTCCTCAGCTTTCAGTGGCGCATACATAGCAGCAATCGCAGCCGCCATCCCAAGCATCCCAACCTGCCCAAGCTGCCGGTGAAATCCCGTTTGCCGCCGCGCACCGGCAAGAAGAGCGATAGACGAAGCGATCGCCAGCGACGAAGAAATTGCCATAGACGAACCTTGAGCACGCATTTTTTTTGAGAACTTTTCTTGCAGTTTTTCTCTCACAGCAGGCGCAGCCTGAAGAATCTCGATCACTGCCTCATAGTTGGCCTCGGCGGCCCAACGATCAAACAGCGGTGAAAGCGCGTGTAAACGGTCACATAGTACAGGGTTCTTGCACACTTTTTCCAGTGGCGTACTTGTCATCATAGCCGTATGATAGCTAACACCCATTACGGCGTATGCCACCGCAGATAGCCCATTAGCGCTCTTACAATCCCTCAATGCCTGTACCATGTCGGCACGCCCTAAAAGCGCCGCATAATGGATGGGCACCATGCCATAAGAATCAAGTGCTTGGCACGCAGCTATACCAATATCTTTACGACTATGTAAGAAAAAATCATTGAGATCCTGCACACTACCTTCCTTAACAATTGCATGCAAGATAAGACCGACCACCTCGGGCGAAGTAACCAGCGCTGGATGCTCGACAGGCGCTCCCCCATCGGCAGCATGTAGTGAAACAAGCCCGGCGCACAGCACGGCCACTAATAAAGTAATGATTTTCTTAAACATAGATTCCCCGTTAATTTTTCAGTGTGGTAATTTGAAAAGAGTAGCAGAAGTGGGGCTTTTCTCAAGTACATACCTCAAAACAGAAGAAGAGCGACCCATGAAAGCCGCCCTTCTTTTTAACATACAAAACAAAGCACCTTACTAAGCCTTTGCAATAAGCCGCTTAAGATACTTCTTTCCAGCCACGGTTACGCGTAGATCACCAAGCAAATGCGTCGCAATTGCGACTTGCTCAGCTTGAGCACTTGTCTCTTCAATAAGCGCATCCCACTGTTTATCAACGACAGCCAGCTCAAGGTCCCTCGATTGATTAACAACCGCAATCAAACTTGAGAAATAATAAGCCTTGACCGCCTTATCAAGCCAGGCAATAACGGCCGGCTCGGCCCACTCATGAGCCGGATCAACTTTGCCCTTCTTGTAGCCTTCCTCCCAGATGGTATTTCGCAGCTTTTGGTACTTTTTTCCGTACAATTGATTTACCATTGCCATACTTTGCTGACCAATCGCAACGCCAATATCACTCGACGGATCGTTCGCAAGATTTGCGCGTACCGCATCGGCTAAATCGCTCCATTTCTTTTCCCATGCAATTTTATCATCCTCGGTAAAGCGGGTCTTAAGCCCTTCGGAAAACTCTGCATACTCTTTCAGCTGTGCATCGTCATGAAAAACCTTGCCGGCCCAGCTTTTTTTCAATTCATTCGTCATAGTATATACCTCAATTAATTGAATGACGGTTTCCCACGCAACGGTTGTGCTGCCGTCCAGCGAAGCGGCTACATTTTTTAATGTAGCACTCGCATCGGCAAGCGATTGCGCTTTCTCCTCTAAAAAGCGTGCCTGAAGCAGTAATTGCTCGGCCACGCCAACTTTTTTACTCAAAATTGCCTTGATCTGCGTCAAACTAAAACCAAACGATTTCAACGCTAATATTTGCTGTAGCTTTATTAAATCGGCCTCGGTGTATACCCGATAGCCGTTATCAAGCCGCATACTCGGCTTCAATAACCCGATCGACTCGTAGTGATAGAGCGTCTTTACCGATACGTGGGTCAGTTTACTTAGTTTTTTTACATACCATTGTGCCACGAGAGGCCTCCTTCATCGCTATTACCGGTAATTCACCATCTTTTCGGCATAAGCCGTCATTGCGAGAGCCATATTACGACAATCCTTTAATACAAAACTCTCTAACCTTCTCTATGACCCTCGTATCCCGTACTAGCGTAAAATGATTAAGATCATCAAAGATATAAATAGGCGACTTCTTAAATAACCGAGCGTACGCATCTGCCCGAATACACTCATCCTGTCGACCAACCAACACGATTGATCGCCCATCAATTGAGGCCACATCGCTCAGATAGTCAAAACGAGGGTTCATTGAAAAAAGTAAGTTGTAGCTATACTCCAGCGTTTCTGTGCCATCTCTCCGCTCCTGCGGCATATTAAACGTTATAACCTTGGTGGTATTGAACCATGAAATCCCCAGCATATTGGCAATCACCAGTAGCGGTATTTTAACCGTATTCACCGTCACCCACGAAGCCTCCTTGCGCATCAGCTCTTTATCGGCCGGTATCACCGGTGCCAGCAACGCATACCGATTAACCATCGAACCATACTTACCGCCAGAGAATCGAATCGCCAGCCCTCCACCGCTCGAATTTCCAACCATCGATACCTGCGCGAAGCTCTCGCTCTTTAGATGGCGCAACAAGTCACATAAGTCATCTTCCAGCTGCCCCACGTAGGAACAGGCACCGCGTGTCGAGCCCGATTTGTAGTGACCACGCATGGTGGGAACACATATCAAGGCGTTATCGGCCAGATTCCGCGCAAAGAAATCAAGGTATCCACCATGCGACCCTGAGCCATGAAGTAAGAGCATCAAGTTTTTTGAGCTATCACCGTATAAGCGGTAGCTCAATGTTTCGCCATCACGGGCAACCCACGTATGTAATGCCGGAAGATCGGCCTCTGTGGCACAGGGAATCGAGCTAAAGTCGAGATTGCCATCGCCGTGGAGACCCATTGCCGCTAAGCAGAACCCGCTCGTAAATATAACATGCTTAACCATATAAAAATCCTCTATCGTAGAAGTAAAAACAGCTGATTACTCCCAGAATAAAGGCTGCCCTAAGGACGGAGTCAAGAAGAAAAATAAGGCTTCCATTTTCAAACAGTTACGAGCGCACATCGCACTCTGCTATACTTATCAGAGGGGGACTGGATATGATTTTCAAAAAACTATGGCTTACGAGCGTCGCGGCGTTGCTTTTAATGGGGCAATCGAACGCTCTTTATTCACTACCAGAGATGCTCACCACAAAGGCAATCAAATGTGGCGCAGGAGCCTCAACTGCCACGCTCGCCATCTCGTGGTTATTGGTACGCAAAGCTCTGAAAAAAGCTACCAGCGCGCACGAAATAGAACCATATGATACAAAAAAAGAAGAGCACTATCTGCGCCTTAAGAAGGCCTATAATGCACTCTCGATAACGGCTACAAGCGCCGGCCTGTTAACCGGCCTTCTCCTCCTTGTAGATACCCCACAGAAAACCGATGCCTTACCACACACTGCCTTAACCATCAGCCAACAGCCACCACAAAAATCAGGGGCTCCAGAAACACCACCGGCATCGCAAAGTGTCACCCTATCCGATTTCTATAAGTGCCATAACATAAGGGAACTTAAACAGAAAATGAGTGGCATGTCTCACGACCAGCTAAACCGCCTCCTCAGTCGCTCCAAAACAAATGGGGTAAATACTGCCGATACCAGTAGTTCGTATGTTAAGCAGATAACGCTAGAAGATGGATCTCGTTGGTTCCTCAAAACGGCTCGCTCACCCGGTGGTGAACGTGTCTTCCGCAACACCGGCGAAAGAACCAAATACGGGATGCGCCAAAATCGCAGTCGATACGACATGGCACAAAAAATTAATGCTCTGGGCCTAAAATGGGTAACGGCACCTAAAAAAGTATTACTCCCCCTCAATGGAGCCGGAAGTGACGAAAGCGCATGGAACGATCTGCAGTGCGCCGTCCTCGCTCCGGAAATGCCTGCGGGCAGCCGCTTAGCCCCGCCGTTCACCTATAGCACGGACTGGACCAAAATGAACCAATTCAAGGCTCAGGTCAAAACATTTCTCACCGCTCATCCAGAAGCGGCAGAGGAGCTCGCACGGCTCATTGAAGAACTACCTTTTGCCGATGCTCATTTCGGTAATATTGCCATCCTTCCGAACGATGCCGGCCTTATGATATACGACACTGAAGACGTACTGGGGTACGAAGAAGAGAACGTTTCGGCGATGCCGGCAGGCCCAGATCAAACAAAGGCGCGCGAGAAGCTCACCACAAAAAAACGGCTCTGGGGAATCGGCAACATGCTGGGACGAATCGCTATGCGCCCAGGGCTGAATCATCTTGCCTTGGATGAAGGATCAGCAGTGGCGCAATTGCGCCAAAAATACCAAGCGCGAAAGCAGCAGCTTGAAAAATTAATGTAAGAGTTTTCGTATCGCCTCTTCCCAAATTTTGCCACTCTGATACGATTCACCCTCATATGAATATTCAGGAGACTACGCAACAATTCTCATTTATTACGCAATTAAACGATGCCCAAAGGGATGCGGTCACCGCACCACTGGGCGTTCAGATGATTATTGCAGGAGCAGGATCGGGTAAAACCAGGGTCATCGCTTCTCGTATTGCGTATCTGTTAAGCCATTACCAGGTAGCGGCATCGGCCATTGTCGCACTAACCTTCACCAACAAAGCCGGTAGTGAAATGAAGGAGCGGATAAAGAGCTATCTACCCAATGTTGCTCTTCCGTTTGTTGGTACCTTTCACTCATACTGCGTAAAGCTCTTAAGACAGTACAGCTCGTTGCTTCCCTTTGCCGATTTTTCGATTATCGATACCGAAGATCAACGAACGATGCTCAAAAAAATTATGGAAGCGCATGGCATAGAAAAACATATTACGCCGTCAAAGATGCAGGGGCTTATCTCGCTCAGCAAAAATCATTTACCCGGTCATCGCTCAAGCGATATCCCTAGTGCACCATTCTTTAACGAAGTTGCGGCCGCCTATGAAAAAGAAAAAGCACAATCACACGCCTACGACTTTGATGATTTATTGCTCGTCACGCTCAATCTTTTAAAAAAGAACCGTTCGGTTACCGCACACCTTCAACGCACGATTCGCCACCTACTTGTCGATGAGTATCAAGATACCAACGAAGTGCAGCATGAACTACTTAAGTGTCTTGCGTTCAACGAAGAGAACAAGATGGTGCTTGATTCAATTTGTGCCGTTGGTGATCAGGACCAATCGATTTATTCGTGGCGCGGCGCTCAAGCCGATAACATGCAACGATTTTGTACCGATTTCGCGCCGGTACGCACGACAACCATCGAACAAAATTACCGCTCGGTAAAACCGATTCTTGATGCGGCAAACAGCGTTATTGTCCATAACCGCGGACGAATTGATAAAAAATTATGGTCAGCAAAACCGGCAACCAATCGGTTGCTCAGCGTGTATTGCCAAAGCGGTGGACAAGAGGCGCATACTATTGCGCAGACACTCCAAATTGCGCGACAAAAAATTCCGCTCAACAATATTGCGATTCTCTACCGCACCCATCATCAATCGCGCTCGATTGAAGAAGCACTCATGCTTGCCGGGATTGCATATACCATTATTGGTGGTATCCGCTTTTATGAGCGCAAAGAGATTAAAGACATTCTTGCCTACGCCAAATTACTGGTAAATCGTTTTGACCGACCAAGCTTCTTCCGTGTTATCAATACACCGACGCGGGGCATCGGTGATAAATGTATCGAGCTGGCATCATCCACGTGGGATGAGCACCCTACACTTAACTCGTTAGAATTGCTGGCATTATTAAAAAATGACCAAGAAAACGGGCTCAATAAAACACAACGTACCGGCTTTGTGCAGCTGCATCAATTGCTGTCCTACGACTATAAGAGCACTCCTGCGAGTACATTATTTGATGCGGTCATCCATGCAACCGAGTACATGACCTATCTCCGTAAAAATTACACCGATCAAGAATTGACCACCAAGCTTGAGAACGTACAAGAATTGCTGTCAGCGGTCAGGAGCTTTGAACAAGAGCATCCGGGAGCAATGCTGCCAGAGTTTTTGGAACATGTCATGCTCATGCAGGAACACGAGGACAAAGAAAAACCTCTACAGCAAATAAAAATGATGACATTGCACAGTGCCAAAGGATTAGAATTTGATCTCGTGGTTCTTTGTGGCCTTGAGGAACAACTATTCCCGAGTGCCCGCGCTATGAACTCAAATGCCGATCTCGAAGAAGAGCGACGCCTTATGTATGTTGGGCTTACGCGTGCTCGTGAATTTGTACTCCTCACCCATAGTGAAATACGCACCACCTACGGCACCTCTACGCATCAAGAAATGTCCCGTTTTATTGGTGAAATTCCGGCAACCCTGTTGACCTCTCATGACACACGACAAGAGTCACCATTTGCGCGCACACAAAAACTATCGCAATGGCTTGGTACCACACCGGTACCCACCATTCAAACATATGGCAGTAGACCGGTAGTACCAACACCAACGCAAACTTTTAAACCACGCGTACCGATTTCGCTGCGTTCAGCCCCAGTACCATCACGGCCCAAAGCGGCAACCCCACTCACGCAACGAGCTCCGTGGCTCGTACGCATGCCGGTTCGCCATGAAACGTTTGGTATTGGCTTAATTCAAGAGATTGAATACAAAGGAAACGATGAATATTTTCTAACGATCTCATTTAAGAGTGGCGTTAAAAAACTTTCTTCACGCTTCGTTCAACGGAGCTGATCCCCGTGATGCCACGGTAAATGCCGATAAAAATTCTCGCAGCATTGAGCGATCTTTTTCGGTATCAAGGAGAGAAAAACTGCCCGGGGTATATTTACGCGCAAGCGGTTCTCCTTGATAGGCAAGAATGCCATTCGTAATCAATCCTTCAATATCACACTCTGCATCCAGAAAAATTTCTTTACCTACCCGATGTCCATTGGGCAGCTGCACGCCATCGCCCGGTACAATAAACATCCCCTGCGTATTAACCACCAACGCATAGGGATAGCCATCAACAACCGGCACCGTACGCATATAGGGGCCGGCAAATCCCTGAGTATTTTTCAGTAAAAAGCCACCCAAATCATCAACCGAAGGATATCGCAGGGTCAAAAAATGCAACGAGTACTGCCCCGGGACACTCCGTTGTATGCCACAGTCCTGGTCGAACCGCAGAAGCGCTTCAGTAATCTTATTTAAGTTTGCCCCCACCATGCCAGGGCTCCACGTACTGCCATTAGCGACGAAATGAGCAGTACACATCGCCAGAAGCGAGATACTCACCATCGATATGACATAGCGACTTGCACGAGCCAAAAAAGTATAGCCGGCCTCGCCAACCATCCGATCAAGAAAACTATCTATACGTTCAAATGAATTCTTCATAATTCCCCTCCGCAGCACACCATACAACTGTCGTTGGCATACCACTTTTACAATGACACATGCACACACATGCATGCCCTGCAGACTATAGTTATCGCACTTGAAAATGTTGGTTTCCCCGGCGCATAACGCACCGCGGTGCGTCGCCTATAGGAATGACAGTATTAAACTACGTTACCTACGATCTACAAAGGTAAATCGTAGCACAACACCATTCACTAAAAAAATAGTTCGAATAAAGAAAAGAGTTACTTCCGAAACAGCCACAGACCTTCTATAATCAGGGCCGCATCAGAAGGAGAGAGCTATGCATACATTTTTTGGTACCGACGGCATCCGTGGTACCGTTGCCACAAACCCTTATTTATCAGCACCATTTCTTCATCGACTGGGCAAATCATTAGCACAATGGGCACAGTTTAATCATGGAACGATGCCGGCCTTTGTTATCGGCACCGATACGCGGGCATCGGCACACACCATTTTTAATGCCCTCGCCTATGGCATTATGAAAGGTGGCGGCATCTGTTTTAACGCCGGCATTACCCCAACACCGGCACTGCAGCACCTGGTTACCAAGCAATCACATTACTATCATTACGGCATTATGATAACCGCCTCTCACAACGATGCGGCCGACAACGGTATCAAAATAATCACACCACAGGGAAAATTGCTGATCAGTGACCAAGAAGTTATCACCGATCTCGTAGCCCATACCCCCTCGTTCAGCCAGTGCCCTGCAACGCTCACTATTCCCCCCATCCAAGCACATCATGCCAGTAGCTACTTAACACATTTCGCGACGATCTTTCCGGCCAATATGCTTGCCGGCATGCATATTGTACTCGACTGTGCTCAGGGGGCAACCTACCGAATGGCGCCTATGATTTTCCAGAGCTGCGGCGCCAGAGTAACCGTTATTGGGAATGAACCGGACGGCATGAATATCAACGGGCAATGGGGAAGTACCGCACCACAAAACCTCCGTGCCATGGTCATACAGACCAATGCCGACATGGGCTTCGCCTTTGATGGAGATGGTGATCGTGTGCTGGCGGTAAACCATCAAGGGGAAATCTTTAACGGTGACGATATTCTTGCCCTACTGACAACACACCCCCGGTTTGCCGGGCAATCAACCATTGTTGGTACCATTATGACCAATAGCGGCCTCACCTCCTGGCTTCATGCGCATCGAAAAAAGCTGGTTCGCAGCGCGGTTGGCGATGCCCATGTTGAGCGAGTCATGCGAGCCCACCGGGCTGAATTGGGTGGTGAGCCTTCAGGCCATATTATTATCCGATCCCACCTTCCCACGGCCGACGGCATTTATGCCGCTCTCTATGCAGCACACACCGCCCTCATCACCAATAATCGGCGCTTGAAAACCTTTGCTCATCTGGCTCAGGCTACCGTTAACCTACCCACTAAACAGCACCAAAGCTTGACTGAAGAACCTTTTGTCAGCATTATACGAGCGCATGAACAAACGTTATTACCCGGTCGCAGCGTAGTACGATACTCAGGAACTGAGCCGGTTCTCCGTATTATGACCGAACACCCAGATCAAGAGGTTGCCCTACAGTCATCGTTAACTCTTGCTCATCAATTGGAACCTTATATTCACGATCTAGGAGCGTAAAATGATCATCGCACTGTTTCGCAAGCTAAAATCATTATTCTTACACGGCCTATTCACTATTTTTCCTATTGCAGCCACCATTGTGGTCGTTCATTTCTGCTACAATATTGTAGCTCGCTGGATTGCGCCACTCAGACATATTGCGCCACCCTACCTACGGCATGTGCCCGGTGTTGAGTTGGTTATGGTGCTCTCGGCTATGATTCTCGTTGGCGCACTACTACGCATCTTTATCTTAGGACCGGTCGTTCATCGTTTTGAGAAAATAATCAAAAAAATACCACTCATTAGAATCATCTACTCCTCCTCTAAAATACTAGTCGATTTTTTCAATGTCCCCAACACCAACCCAACTGCGGCCGAAAAAAAGGTAGTTCTCATCGAATTCCCCCGAAAAGGCTGCTATAACCTGGCCTTTTTACTTGATTCAGCCGAGCATACCTTTGCGCCACTCCTACCACCCAATGAATCCGGTTTTGTGAAAGTTTTCATGCCTAACTCACCAAACCCGACAACCGGATTCTTCTTTCTAGTGCCGCGAAGCGAAATTATTGATACCCCAATAACCTTTGAGGAAGCGATCAAGACCATCGTCTCGTGCGGTATTCACACACCGGAGTCATTAATCAAGCCTAAGGAGGACGAACCAGAACATTCCGCTTGAAAAAGACCCATACTCACGTATACTTATCGGACATGCTCTTATGAGCAGTTTGTATCTGTATCTAGTAAGGAGTCTTTTATGGCCATGCTAAAAAACCTAGTTCTATCATCTCTGCTGCTCAGCGGCGCCGTGCCTCTTACGATACATGGTGTTACACTCAACCCAATGAACCAGCCGTTCATGACCTTAAAAATTTCGGACGAAACCAGTACCTTTGCACGCGCTATCGGTTCAATGGCTTTTATTAAGTGGACCACTAAGGATGTAACCATTTGCAACAGCAGCGCATTGAATGGTACCGTATCGGCAACCAAGTATGAAAAGAAAGATGGCCAATTAGTACCGGTCAAATCGGAAGAATTCACCGGCCGTGCTGATGGCTATACGCAATGTACCCGTAAAGGTGAAAATGCACGCAAAGCGGTACCACTTGCAGAACGCACCGCACGTATGTTAAGGGCAACCGCAAACCTAACCGATATGTCTCAAGTAAAATTTGTTGATCTGTACAATAGCTATGCGCCAATCTGGCTTCAAGCCGAAAGCGCCGCCGATGTTCGCGAATTCGTTGACACTATGCAAGTTGATCTTGCCGCGGCCGCAATAGACCCAGCAGTTCGTCCGGCGCAATTCAGACAAGTCTGTTTGATCACTATTAAAAAAGATCCACTGTTGAGCACTCTTGATGAGCAATTATTGGCCGACCTCGCCGAACTGTTCAATCCTGGCAGCTTCATGAACGCAGACCTGCGCAAGTATGTCTTGGCAGAAAAAGATGTCCTGTGTGAAATTCGTGAAGATTCAAAAGATGCGCTCGACATCAATCCATCGGTCCTTGAGGGTTTGTTTGAAGACCTCACGAAGGAAAACTATTTCTGGAAAAAAAGCCTATTTTTCCGCGATATCACCAAGCAAGTCTTCAGCCTTAAGCACATTACCAAATATGCTACCGCAGGAATGCTTGGTTACATGGGATATGCTTTCGGAAAATACGTTGTTGAAAGTGTTAAAGGTAAGCCAGAACCGGTACTCGAAAAGCCAAATGCACAAACCGCATTCATTATTGAAGCGATTAAGGCTGGTAAGGCGTAATTACCGATTTTACCTAATTTACCCTAGTGGAGAGGCTCCCGCGATTTGCGGGGGCCTCTTTTTTGGTAGGCATGTCGCGACCATAACGGGAGGATATGCATCTTGCTTTATACATCGTCATTAAATTTGCTATTATAAACAACAGCAGTTATAAAAGTAGCCATTTAACTATGAAAAGCGAGCTAAGCATGAAATCCCCCCACTTTGCCTTGACGATACTTATAGCTACCTCAAATATCGTGATCCCCAACTCGCCTTCGAGCACAGAAGAACTCCTGCTGGATACCATAGCCCCGGAAACATTTGAGCCGTTTGCCACCTCAGTAGTACCTGCTGAGCACGAAGCCTACCGGCTATGGAAATGCGCCGATGAGGTGCTTCATACAAGCACTCCCCAGCTCAGAGCGTGGATAGAAGACAAAATGCAGAATCGCTTGGACGCCCTGCATCAAAAGGCACAGGACCATGGAGTCACAGACCATGCTCTCGTCCAGTTAGCTTTTGGCAACCTGCAGCGCAGCATTCGTCGTGAAGCGACCGGGTTACACTGCGCTTTTATCGCACTACTAGAACAACTGGTAGCATCGGCAAGAGGTGAGGGATCGGTACCCTTTTCTAGCACCGCTATTCAACAAATACGGTCAAATTTTGGCATTAATCACGACACCATCGATCTTTTGATAGCCAATGCATGCGTCACCATAGGCGCTGAAATCAACATGGCCATAAACCGGACTATACTCGAAACTGCAGCAGCAAATGGTACCGCTAACGCGCAGTAGCAAACAACAAACCTTGCCTTTCGCAAAAATCGATAATTATTTTTCTTGCGGTATATTATTTGCTACTATAAACAATGACCCTGCAGGTAACAATCTCCAAAACATGAAAAAAGGAGCCACAAATGAAATATTTAGTATTAGCTATGGGAGCGCTTATAGCCGCCTCAGGTAGCGTAGTCGCATCAAGTGGCACTGCTCCAAGCGAACTCGAATATAACTCAAACAGGAGCTTCTACTATACGGAAGCACCGGCATTCTTCGAAAGAATCGCCACCTCAGAGCCAGAAGCCTACGGCACATGGGAACTCATTAAAACCAAGATGGAAGTGGTGAATCAGGTAATTAGTCCATGGATACAACATACCATCGACAAGGTCAAACGTAAGCGCGAAGCAATCACCATAACCCCTTCCGTACTTACAGAAGAAATGGATGCAATAGATGTAAAGATCGAGGAGCTACATACGCTAAGAGCTTCGACTTTGCACAACCTATGTGCCGCCCTGCATAAAGCAGCAAAAGTACTCAAAATTTCGGTTGAGAATGCAAACCCAAAAGCTATTGGGCTAATCAGCGGGTATATGCATACATCATATGCAACCTATCTTGATCGTCAAATAAAGACCCTTCGTCAGGCCGCTAACAAGATTTTTGCACTCATAGGGACGACCCAAAGCGCTACAGAGGCTCCCGGCTTCATGAATGCGGCCCGCCAAGACGAAGCATTAGCAAACCGTCTCACCGCGTGCACACCTAGCAGGCTTATGTATGGTCTTCTAGGTCGCGGAGTCACCATGACTGAGTTAGCCAGAGCCAGCGGAATGGCTACCTCAGAGACAACAACTGCTCAAGAACGCGCACTAGCAGAGCTAAGAGACATCCATCGTTGGGCCAGCCAACAGCAGCGGCCAGATACTATCATTTTTGAGGACGAAATCGACGCAGCATTTGCTAGACCTATCCATGTCAGAACAGCAAACCGTCTCACCGCGTTAGGCGGAGACATATCTAGCAGGCTTATGTATGGTCTTCCAGGTCGCGGAGTCACCATGGCAGAGTTAGCCAGAACCAGCGAAATGCCTACTGAAGAAACGGCTACCTCAGCAACAACGGCTACCCAAGAGATAGCGCATTCGCAACAAGAAGAGTAACAAAATAGACTGTCAAAATAACATCGCATTACAACAACCGACCGGTTACACAGCCGGTCGGTTGATTTTTATCGCAACTCAAACAAGGCCAAAAACTCGATATTACCACTCGTTGCTCCCGGCAGCGGCGACGGTATTACCTCATCCAGCAAAGTAAGGCCCAAAATGCGGCAACCCTTAACAACTTTATCAATAACCTCTTGATGCACCGCCGGATCTTCAATCAACCCACCACGGCGAACCTGATGCCGCCCTGCTTCAAACTGTGGCTTAATCAAACAGATCACGCGACCATGGGGCGCAAGACAGGAGATAACGGCCGGCATCACCGTCAATAGTGAAATAAATGAGACATCGAGTGTTGCCAAATCAATTTTGTCGGGAAGACCGGTCACATACCGCAGGTTAGTTTTTTCCATAACCACCACCCGTGGGTCGGCCGCAATTTTTTCATGCACTTGGCCATGTCCCACATCGATACCGTAAATCTTTTTTGCGCCCCGCTGGAGCATACAGTCGGTAAACCCACCGGTTGAAAGACCGGCATCCAAGATAGTAAGCCCGGCTACGTCGACCTTAAAATGATCAAGGGCCGCTTCAAGCTTTGCCCCGGCACGACAGACCCATTTTGGTTGCTCTGCACTGAGCGTTAGTTCGGCATCGCTCGCCATAGCAGTACCCGGCTTTGTTACCGGTTGCCCGTTATGCAGTACTTTGCCCTGCATGATAATGCTGTGGATATACGAGCGAGAATACTGAGGGTATCGCTCTACTAACAGTACATCTAATCGCTGCTTTTTACTCATCGTTTCCCTCCCAAGGCTTTTACCAACGCCGATATCGCATACCCATTTTGCGCCGCGAGCCGTCCCTCTTTCTCCCGCACATCATCGTACGAAAGCACCGCAAAACGTCGGTCAAACTGCGTAGTAACGGTAAAAAACTTATCTTTTTTATGACGCAGCACGGCGGCACGAAAATCATTCAATGTGCGTACCGGTCGGTTATTAATCGTATCAATAATCAATCCGGCATCAAGAAGCTTGGCATCTTTGGCCGGCGAATCGGGGAAAATGTGGGTGATAATTAAGGCCGGTTCATATTGCGCATCAGGACGAGCATACCGCGTTAATATCGTAGCCAGTGAATTATCATACTCAAGCAACGCATTGATCACGTTAATACTCAGCGGTAAGATAACCATGCCGGCAAAAATTTCATACTCAACCTTCTCAAAGTCGGGGAAGAGACGCCGTACCGGCAAGATGAAGCTGTCATCGAGCACAATACTGCACTCTTTACGCTCACCGCGACGATACACAACCAAATGAATGGTGTCACCAATATTATACCGATTAAGCAAATCCATCACCGACACCCGTGAATCGGTAGCCCATGACACTTCAACTTCACCATAGCAATCAAGCTCATACCCGTTTACTTCGTAAATCACATCACCGGCCGCAATGCCAGCCCGATCAAGCATCGTCCCAC
Organism: Candidatus Babelota bacterium; assembly: GCA_030917815.1. Taxonomy (GTDB): domain Bacteria; phylum Babelota; class Babeliae; order Babelales; family JAUPTZ01; genus JAUPTZ01. The sequence goes on from JAUPTZ010000011.1 coordinate 35,773, forward strand.
GATACACATGGGTTACATACCAGCCACCGCCCGATGGATTACCGAGAAACTCGCGCATGGTATCTAAATAAATGGAGAAGTCACCACCAGGAACCGGCTTACGCAGCAGCGATGTCGTAAATAAATCGTTTAAAATATGCTTTATCTCATTAATCGGAATGAAAAATCCGGTATTCTGTGCACCCATCACCATCGAAGAGTTAATCCCAATAACCTCACCGCGATTGTTCACGGTCGGCCCACCAGAATTACCCGGATTAATAGGTGAGGTAAGTTGAATCAGCGACTGCCCACCACAATGCTCCCATCCACTCACGTTACCAATCGTGCTTTTCAAGCTACTACGGCCTAACGGAAAGCCAAGCGCCATTACTTCTTGAGTACGCCCGACTTGATCGGAGTCACCAAGGATCATACTTTGCAGCGGCCCTATTTTGCGCTCTATCTCTTCTCGTGCTTTATCGGTCAACCGGATTAACGCGACATCTCGCTCTGGGCACACGCCAATAACGGTAGCCCGATACTGCAGCTGTCCTAATTTTGGTAGGCGTACCATCACCGAACGGGCTTGATTTACTACATGATAATTAGTGAGCATATCACCTTTATCATTAATGAAAAAAGCCGACCCGCTGCTCGCAATCTCATCAGGCGCCCGATACGGCCGCAGCCAATTAATACGGGCCATTGAACTAAATACCTGCACAACACCATGTTCAATCTGTTTCTGCACATGCAACCAATTTGAGGCAGTAGTTGGAATACTGGCCGTTTCATTGCGCACTTCTTGCTGCACGCTGAGCAGCTGACTTCGAGTTCCAGCCAACTCCTTAGCCAACACTTGATACACCTGCATCTGCTGTGCTTGATGCTCATAGAGCGTGTATCCCCAGTAGCCGGCCGCACATAATCCAAAACTAAGCAACCCAACGACTATTCCCAGAATATTGTTTCTCATTATTCCCTCTCTTACAGAAAAACCCTCGCATATTTCATACGAGGGCTCACTGTAAAAAATATCACGCGAAAATGCTATGTAATTTAGGCAGCAACACTTACTTTTGCATGCCGTATAACCACACCCTTGTGACTATACCCTTTACTCAATACCTGTACAATCGTGCCGCTCTCCGCACCAGGCGTATCGACTTGCATCAACGCCTCATGCATGTTCGGATCAAAAACACCAACACAGGCGATTTCTTGCACACCAAGCTCATCAAGAATCTTACGCATGTTTTTTTCTACAAAAGAGAGGCCTTCAAGCGTTGACTTCAAGCCGGCATGATCGCCATTCTGCTGACCGGCAACTTTTGCCGCATCAAATGCCCGCTCAATATCGTCAAGCAATGGTAAGAACGATTTGATAATAGCGTTTTGCCCAATTTGAATAAGCTCTGAGCGCTCTTTTTCTACTCGTCGACGATGGTTTGCAAAATCGGCACTCATACGGAGAAACTGATTTTTATAGTTTTCTTCTTCACTATTTTTTGGCGCAACCGCTTCCATCACCGGCTCAACAATCTCAGTTTCCGGACTGTGGTTATGCTTCTCGTGCTTGTTGTGTGTATCTTCCATAGAAAACCCTCTACAAAAATGAATGTTTTGAATGGGAGTAGTATACCGAATTCAAGAGAACTCGTCATTAAGCGCTTATGCCATTCTCTTCAACATCACGCAGTATATCTCGCGCCTGCTTCACAATGGCGTTATCGACCCCCTCTTCACCAAGCATATCAAGCGCAACGTGCTGGTTTGAGATGCCGTCATACAGCCGGTAGGTACGCACATAGCCATTACCACCCCGTATGGGATCAAGGCGCACACATTTATTGGCAATGCATGGGTATTTTTGTGCAAGTTTGGTTAAGTATTTAAAATGCGTTGCCACACAACTCAACACGTTAGACATTTGCGCAATGCGACTCACCGTGGCGTAGGCGCAGCTGATTCCCTCATGCGGCGACGTGCCACTAAACATTTCATCAAAAATAAGTAGCACCGGTTTGCCATCTGCCTCAACCGCGCGCTTCAGTAGCTCGTTTGCGCGCATCACCTCTTTTTTAAACAGCGAATTACTTTTTTGAATGTCATCGGTAATATTGAGATAGGTTTCGATAGCCGCAAAGATACTCATGTGGCACGATTGCGCCGGCACGATACCAACTGTTTGTGCCAACAATGCGCCGATTCCTATTTGCTTCAACACGGTCGATTTTCCGGCCGCATTAGGCCCGGTAATTAAGTAATTGCGTATCGGTAGATAGCCACCCAATGACACATCGCTTGGTACCGCTTTATCGGCAGTGAGAAATGGGTTCCATAACCCGGTTGCATGAAAAACGGCCGGCTCCTCTGCGGTGGCGTAGGTCGCAAAAGTATATCGATTACTATTCGGCTCCTGCTCACCTTTTTTAATCAGCTGCGCAAAGCCAAGATAGACTTCAACTCGCCCAATACCTACCGCCAGATCGGATAACGCAGCCGCTTTTATTTTTAACAGATGGTTAGCACGGTCAATATACCCGGAGAAAAACGATGTCCCTTTTTTCTCATTCAATGGCAGCCCCTCAAATAATCGATATAATTCGGCAAGCTCATCATCTTCTTTAATATGCTTCTCAAAGAAATCATAGACCGGCGCACAATCGGGCAACGCACGCAAGCAAGGCACACCGGCAATACTGCGATATATTTCATGCATCACCGCAAACCCACGGGACGCCCGCGCAAGTTTTTTCCATTCAAACTGTTTGTACCGAAAATCTTCGGCCTTGCGCTTCATCCGATTGTAGAAATTCTTTATACCGTGAAGCATCGTATAGAATATCAATGCCGACTTCACTTTATTACTCTTAATCTTGTCCCATATATAGGCAACATCAAACGGCATATAATACTTACCGGTGGTGATTACCCGTGAATCATCATATGAGAGATGGTTCCCAACAATAATCGCGTTATCATTCTTCTCCCTGAACGCATAATAGCTATACAGTCCTAACATCGAAAGTTCAAACACCGTACGTTTATACGAAGTAAAATCCATAAAATGATTGTACCAATGATCAAAACTTCTTACCGACGGTGAGCTTTGCCATAGCTTTTTTAAAAAAGGTATCTGCATAATAAGCAAACCAGGAACCGTATCTCGGCTCGCATTATACCCTTGATCAACATTAACTACCGGGAAAAAATAGCGCTCTGTCGTCACTAGTTCGTCGTATAATGAATGCAAGCGATCGCACAGCTGGCCATTCTCCTGATGAAGCAATGCGCGGAGCGCCTCCTGTCGTCGGCATAAAACCTTCTCATCTAATTGTGGATTAGCGAGTAACAATACGGTACTCACCTTACCAAACGATGACCGCGCAATCGACAGTGCATGAGCTAAATAAGCAGTTTCACTACCAACTTTACCACCAAGCACTTCAAGATCTTGAAGTACCTGCGTACCATCACACACTAAAAAGTCGGAGGGGATGCACTCTTTCGCAAGGAATTCACTTCGTGCAAAAATATCTATGGCATCTCTATGTAAGTTACAGGCCGGCATCTGTTCAATCTGGCGAAGCATATTGGTAATCCAACCATTCCAACTAGAGTCGTTCCGATCCCATAAATCATGGATGCTGTAATCATACGGAACACCGGTACGATGGAGATTAAGAAAGGATTGCAGTCGCCGGCGGCCTTTTGCCAATGCCTCAACCTGTGGATCAAGCTGTTTTTCTGCGAGAACAGTTTCGACAGCGTTACTATGACATACGCTCACACTCAATAGTAGCATCATGCATAAAAATGTTGTTTTCATAGTCCCCCCCTATTAATTTCATGCACTAATGTTCTATAGCCGGCCAAAGCCGTCTTCACGAGGAGCCCTTGTGCTCCGTGCCGCCGTCGTCCTTACGGACTAAGGCGAGCCTCGACGAAGCTTTAGCGAAGTCGGGGCGATCCAGACAAGTTGGTATCAAACACCTTACTACGCTGGATCACCACGGGCTGACAATGCAGCCCTGGTGATGACGTGCTACGGCACGTCTCAAACCCCCGCTATACCATTTCGTTCAATATCGGCAAGTACCGCACGCGCATCTTCAATAACCCCGTTATGTACCCCTTGCTCGCTCAACATATCTAACGCAACGTGCTGGTCGGCAATGCCATCATGCAATCGATAGGTTCGTACATATCCCTTACCACCAAATGCTCTATCAAGCCGTACGCATTTATTGGCGACCGATGTATATTGTTTTGATAACTGTGTGAGATAAGAAAAATGAGTGGCTATACAACTAAGCACGCCGGGCATTTGCGCAATATGTTTGGCCGTTGCATGAGCGCAACTAATGCCCTCATACGGCGTGGTACCATTAAACATTTCATCAAATACCAGAAGTACCGGTTTACCGTGCGCCTCACCCGCTCGCCTGAGTAAATCGGCCGCGCGCATTACCTCTTTTTTAAAGAGCGAATTACTTTGCTGCAAATCATCGGTAATATTCATATACGTTTCAATAACCGAGAAAATACTCATATGACACGATTGTGCCGGCACAACGCCGGCTGTCTGGCCAAGCAAGGCTGCAATAGCAGTCCCTTTTTCTATCGTTGATTTACCGCCGGCATTGGGCCCCGTAATTAAATAATTACGGACCGGGGAATCCCCACCTAACGCAATATCACTTGCCACCGCTTTATCGGCTGCCAAAAATGGATTCCATAGGCCATCCACCTTAAATACGGCAGGTTCATTGTCACTCGCGTAGGTTGCAAACACATAGTGGTTGCCGTTTCCTGCCGCCAGTTCTTCCATTTTTTGTGCAAGACCACAATAGGCTTCAATGCGTCCAATACCAATAGCAAGATCGGCAAAAGCACCAACTTTTTCTTTCAGCAAATCTTGCGCCCGATCTACATACCCATAGAATGCAAACGACCCTTTTTTACTATCAAGCGGTATGCCTTCAAGCAAGTGGCACAGCTCGGCCAATTTTGTGTCTTCACCAATTTTCTTTTCAAAAAAATCATAGACCGGTGCGCAGTCGGGCAATGAGCGAATAGCCGGCTCGTCGGCCGTTGCCTCGTACACACGGCGCATTACACGATACGCAGTGGCAACCTGAGAAACTCCATGCCAGCGTAAATGTTGTGCTAAGAAATTTCCCACCATCCACTCTATGCGCCACTTTGCCCAGTACGCAGCAAAGCCACCGGCAAAGAGCGCCAAAAACGCTTGCCAGTTGGGCGAATCGCTCATTTTCCAAAGAAATTTAGTATCATAGCTCATCCAATTTTTAGATTTGTGCACCAGCTTTGCCTCTTTTTTAGAAAGAAGGTGCCCGCGAACATCGGCATTACTCTTTTGATGCCGTGCCGCATAGTACGCATAGCAACCCAAGCGATACGATCCATAACAAAGTGAAGCCAGCCAACCGATATCAAACGCAACATCAAACCAATCATTAACCGTACCGATTAATGGCCGCTCTTTAAGTTTGCGTATAAAAGGCAATTCGAGAAGCAGAAACCCACTAAAAAACTTTTGGTTCTTAAATTTTTCATCGGCATTAAGCACCGGAAGGAAATAGCGTTCGGTTGCGGCAAGCTCTGTATACAAACCGGTTACCCTATCGCGCAATGTACGCTCTTGGATAAAAAGACGTATCGCTTCTTGACGGCCTCTTAATATTGAAACCTCACTTTGAGGAAGACTCACCAATAACGCCGTGCTCACCTTCCCCAAACAGGTCTGAGCAAGCCCCAACGCACTGGCAAGGCAGGCGCTTTCGCTCCCCGGCTTTCCGGCTACAACCTCAAGATCTTGCAATAACTGCGTGCCTTCAAAAACCGGAAACGTTGGTGGCGTACATTGCTCAGCCAACCATTCGCTGCGTGAACAGATAGAAATGGCATCACGATGTAAATTATTGAGCGGCATTAATTCAATCATCCGCTTATCGGCCTGCACCGCTGCACGATACGATTTCAAATCTTTTGGATACTTAACACTGTCATCAAAAGGAACACCGGTACGATGAAGATCTAAAAGCGCATCAAGGTGCTTTTGGCCCGCACTTTTTTCGGCCATTTCGAACTGAGGCATCAATGGGGCTGTCCCGCATAGGGAACCGGCTATACACATGCCACCAATCACCGCTAACCAAAAATGTGCATGCCTAAGTTTCACACTCGCCCCCTATGGATACGCAACTCACAGCACCAGAAAAAATGGTTTACTTGCTCAATTTATCAAGCCGTTCCACCATCTCAAAAAAGACATCATGCTTTTTCTTGCCGTCAGCATCGGTTACAGCCGCATAACGCATCATTTCTTCCCCTGCATAATCACGCGCACTTTTACCACGACTATCGGTAAAAGCCACGCCATCTTTTCCTATACGAGCAGCAAGTATGTTAACACAGTTTATCGAACCGCTCTTCACTGCAGCGATCAGAGGCGTTACCCCACTGTCATTTGGTATGACAGCACCCTGCGCACCGACCAAGTCGGCAAGGTGTTTGACGACTGCAGCATGCCCACGCTGGGCGGCAAGTATGAGGGCCGTATTGCCCCCATCTCTATCTTTCAAATTGGTGCCGTCAAGACCGGCGGCCGACGCAAGAAGATTCACCATGTCAACCTGGCCTTCTTCGGCAGCACGCATCAGAGCGGTTTTACCTTGGTATATATCGGGCATATTAACCCCTACTGTCCCACCTTTTGCAATTAACTCAGCAACCTCATCTAATTTTTTAGCGCGCACCGCCTCCATAAGAGGGGTACAACCATGTTCATCGGCCACATTAACACTTTCATCGGAAGGCATTACCATCCCAAACGGCTTTACCACATTTTCAACTTTTTTCTTACCTGACGAACCACTCGACATTTTTCGTGCTTTTGCGGTTACCCGTGATGCTTCGGCAAGCCGTTTTGTCGAACGAAAGCGGCTCTCTGCCTCTAGTTTGGCAATATGAGCCTTGTCTTCAGGATCCATATTTTCCATCGCCTCAGCAAGCTGCCGCTCTTTCTCTTCATCACTCAATACGACTTCCGGTGCAAGCTTTGGCTCACGACCTTCCATGTAATTCACACCCATTGCACCGCCGGTTACAATGGCAACTGCAACCGTAAGCGGCACGCCGTATTCAACCAACCCTTTTATCAGCGCCATAACAACCGGAGGCAATTTTCTTGGCTCTTCATTCGCTTCAAGCTGAGCCGCTTGCTTACGTGCATGCCTTTTTGCCCACATTGTACCGCCAAGCAACGCGCCGGTGCTCAGTACCCCGAGTGTTGTGTACGGATTATTAGTAATCAATCCAAAACGCGAGGGCTCGGTTGATTTTTTAGGTTGCCGCTTTGCTGCCGGCCCACCAAAAACCGTAGCTGTCATGGCCAGCATCATAAAAAAAAGCATTGTTTTTTGTATCATATTCTTCATATCGCCTACCCCACTAAGAAATTATATCGTTATTCTTCTGTCAAACCTTTTGCCGATGTATCTTTTGCCTGACTTCTCCTCAAATTCCTAAGATGTATAGGGCTCAGCCTTCCCTGAGGATCAAATTGCTTTTCTCTGATCATTTTTTCCTGCACCTCCCGTTCATGCCGCGCCCGATCTTCTTGCTTCATAACACGCTCAAACTCGGCTTCAGCATCGGCTTCGGTCTCTGGTCCGCCACCGGCTCCCGCAAGAGAAGCATGTGCATAGGCACCACCAGTAACCAATGAACAGGCAAGCGTAAGCGGCATACCATACTCCACTAACACCTTAATAACACCCTCAGCTTTTTGCCTTTTCTTGGCCAACTCCTGAGCCCTACTTTTTGCCCATATCGTTCCGCCAAATACAAGGCCAGTGCCCAGTAAACCAAGCTTTGCATAGGTATAATTCGGCTCTTCTTGCGCCAATGTCTCGGCTGAAGGCACCATTTTCTTCGCTTTTGCTGATGGCCCCGCAACCACCGAAGCGGTCATACTAAGCATGATAAGCGGAACCAAAACCCCTTTTAGGATATTCTTCATACTACTCCAATAAAGCACAGAGAGAACAACGCAATCGATTGTGACTTATAGTAACAAATATCAGGCAGAAGGGTCAATGTACTACCGCTTTAACCAATTATAATACCATCACTACTCAACTTCCTCGGGACGCCAATCTATCAATAGCTCCGCAACCACCTCTTCGGCAACCGACGCCTCACGAAGCAATCGTTCAATCTCAACCTCGGAGTGTGTTTTAAAAAATTCTTCCATATTCGCTAAACTATCGCACCCGGCTACCCGAAGAACTATCCCGAGCTTTTGCCAAAACCGCTCATACCGCTGCTTAGAACAGGCCGTACCATTTTTTAGCTCATTCGGCCCAAAATGCACCGAGTCTGATCCAACAAAGCCTCTCGCCGGTAAGGCATTTTCAAGTTAGCAAGAATCAATATGGCCAACAAAATGAAGCTCCGATACGGTATCAAACAAAGCCCAATTGGACTCAGTCGCCGGCTCGTCCCGGTCAGCACCACACACTGAGCCTATAGAACCGATAACCGCACAAACCACCATCACCACACGCAACAAATAGACACTCAACATCGCAGACAACCTTTCAGTAAAAAAACAGGAATTAAGCAAAACTAAGAACCACCACGACGTCGCTTTTTGTGCGCCTTCTGCGCGCGCTGCCCCAAGCGTGCACGCTCAGCCAAAAGCTGCATACGCTCATCAATTATGCTAGCTATAGCACGTAAAAGATTTACCGTAACCGGTGCTATCCGCCCATTTCTCCTGACCATAGTAAGCGCGCCTTGCGCCTGCAAAAAATACCGATAAGAGGCCGGGTCAATCCAAACAAGAGCATCATCAGAAACACCCGAATATGCACGATAGGTAGCTGCTGTACGACCATAAGCAGCACGAACCAACTCTTCGTGCAACGCCCCCAACACAGCCATCCTCTCCGCAGTTTGCCCTCGGGTACTCGCCAGCGCTTCAGTCCGCCCACCGGTCACCAAAGTCAGGGGGATTTCTGCATGCCCCGGGTCAAAGCGATGCGCATAGCTGCCACGAGCACACCGCGCCTCAAGAGCATCAAGTTCGGCCGTTAGCTCAGCCGTAAGAGGAAGAGCGCCACTCGTAGCACAGCCCCTATCAACAGCTCTTAACGAGACCGGCACCCCAAACCAAACAATACTACAGCCAACAAGCACCCATCTTGAAACCATTATTCCCCCCACGGAAAAAAACACACACCACTAAATAAAACTGACGACAACGTAACAAAGAATAGCGCATGCAGCAAAAGAAACTGCGCAGTGGCCATAATCATGCGACGCCAAGCCCAGACTGAAGAAAAAAAAAGACCAACATTTTTCAATGTTGGTCTTAAAATTTGTATGTCTATGACATCAAGCAGAAAAGCAAAATATTCAGTTAAATAAACTAAATTGTCGTTCACACCTTACGCACGAATCTTAAGCGATTCGTACTTGGCTTTAAACTCCCTCGAAAGGAGGTGATC
>JAUPTZ010000002.1 GCA_030917815.1 Candidatus Babelota bacterium
GGCAACAACTCCAGCACTTCCTACTGCTGTAACCCCGACGGCCCCTGCGCTCAGCTCGCTACCAGCACTTGGCAAAGCATATACCACACAGGCAGATGTGGATACCGACATAACGGCGGCCGACACTGCAACGGTCAACGCTGGCCTCGCGGCGATTAACGCAGCACGCCTCGCCTACACAGCAGCCCTCTATTGGGCTAGCTGCGCCGACCTTCAAGCTAAGTCCATCATAGCTGATACCGGCGGTACTACCTCATCACCGTATCTTTCGCTGCAAAATGATGCCACGAAAGGCACCACAACCATTCTAGCTCTTCTTAAAGGAACACCAATTACCTCACTCATGCAACAACTAACAACACTGTGCCCTTCATTTCCAGAGTCGGATCAGACAAGCATTACAGCTACCGCGGCAACTACATCAACCGACCCACAAGCTTCACCAGGCTCAACAGCAGCGGCTAACGCCGTAGCGGTTCAAACTGCCGCACATGCTTTAATAAATCAAATAAATACCACAATTATAGGCAATATACCTCTTGCGCTACAAGCCATCAAAGACGCACAAATACCGATTAGTATCACCACGGCAAGTCAGGCCTGCACAAAGGCAACCGCCGACGCTGCAACGGCCGCCACCTGTGCTGCTAATGCGGTAACCGCAGCCGGAAGTGTTGTTGATCCAGCCGCTGGCGCTAGTGCAAAAACAGTAACCGTTGGATCTACTGCGGTTGCGGTAAGCAAGAGCATCCTTACTACCGCCGCAACCGTATTACGCAACAGCAACCTAGCCGCCAACGTTCCAGCCGCTTCCACCATTCCAACCGCCACCGCAGCAAACGCTCAAGCAAGCGCCGATACTATTACCAATACGGCGGCTGGGGTCAGCATACAGGCAGCTCTCACCGGCTGTTCGTCGGTCTTAATTTGCGCAATGGCAGTCGATCTAAAAGCACAAGATGCTATCGCTGCTGGAGCCCCCGCAACACTTCGCACTGATGCAACCATCGGCACACAATCAATTATTGCAGCCATCAACACCCAATATCAACAGATGCTGGGTGCACCACTAACAGTCTCTATGACATGTGCGATACCAACAACCTTTACCTCAGTAGCAATTAATAAAGTACAGCAAAGTGTTGCAGGATCGGTCCTAGCCACGCTAACCGGAAGCATCACCACAAACCTCAACAGCGCGATCAACGCTATTAGCATAGCCAAAGCAACAGCTGCCTGCTCTGTTGCTACCGCAAGCACTACAACAGCGAGCTCCTACGTAGATAATGCCGTTAAGGCAGCTGGGCAAATTCCAACAACAAAATCGTGGTATGGTTATGCTGGCAACGTAAGTATTCCCTCGGTAACCCAAAGTGCTTTGGCTGCGAGCGCCGCAACACTCAAAAGCTCTACCGGCACTCCTCATGGGGCCACTCAACTAACAAGCGATGTTCCGGCAACATCAACCATCCCGGCTGCAACCGCAGCTAACGCAACAGCAACCGCTGATGGTATTGCCAAAACAGCAGCAATCGTCACGGTACAGGCGGCGCTCAATGTGTGTTCTGCTGCGTTAATTTGTGCAATTTATGCCGACATACAAGCGCAGATCGCTATGGGCTTGGGAGCCTCAAGCACACTCCAAACCGACTCGGCAACCGGCACCAAATCGTTCATCAACGCCATCAATACTCAGTTCCAAAAATTATGCCCTAGTCAAACGATTTCGTATACAAGTACAACGGCACCAAGCTACACATCAACAGCCAATGCACTTACCGCACAAGCCGTGGCGGTAAGTGTCATTAATACCGTTTCCGGCAGCATCACAACCGGCATAAATACGGCGCTTGGCAGCATAAGCGGCTTCCTAACTGGCGCAAGCATCACCACCGCAACAAACCTTTGTACAAACACAGGGACCGATGTCTCAATAGCTGACAGCTGCATCAGTACTATCACCACCCTTGTTACTAAAGCGCTATCGGATACCACATGGTCTATACCGATGGGTTCCAGCTCTGTTTCTTGCAAGCAAAGTGACTTAATAGCGGCTCTTGGGCCACTCAAAACTTCGACCAAAGACCCTCGCGGCACCACTCAGCTTAAGGCCGATATACCGGCCTCCTCAACCATTCCAGCCGCGACAGTAGCCAACGCTCAATCTATCGCCGATGGTATTTCAAATACCGCGGCAGGCATTAGCAGGCAAGCCGCATATGATGCCTGTTCGGCCGCATTAATATGGGCTTTGTATCTTGATACGCTCGGACAAGCAGCTATTGCGCTCGGTGCTGCTACTACACTGCAAACCGATACCACCAGCGGGACACGAGCAATTCTTGCCAGCATTAATACACAATTTCAAAGAATCGCCAGTGCCACAACAACAGTATCTACCACCCCTGCAATAGCGCAAAAACCGGTCTTGGCAAGTGATGCGGTGCAAGCAGAAAACACGGCCGGAAATGTTATTGTAGAAATAAATGGATCTATTACTACCCGCCTCTACTGTAACCACGCACTTATGGCTATTGCAGCAGCAACTACCGATACCACAGCGGCAGTTACATTGGCCGACAATGCCAAAACTGCCATAGGAAAATTAGATGCAAGTGCTACATGGTCCAGTACCATTGGATCTGCCGCTGTATCACTATCTCAAAGTGCACTCCTCTCAGCAGCAACGACACTTAAAACTCCTATAACCATACCGGCGACAAGCTCTCTGCCAAGCGGAACAGCCATCACCGCAGCATCGGCTCCTACCGATCAACCAACAGTCATTGCCACTATTAAAGCGGCGGCAAAATCAAGCATGCAAGCGGCGCTTAATGCCTGCTCAGCCGCATTGATTTGCGCGCTTTATGCCGACGTACAGGCACAAAATGCTATCAGCCTAGGAGCTGCAACGACCTTACAAACCGATGCAACCATCGGAACTACCACTCTCATCAGCACTATTAATACAAAATTTCAGCAGTTAGTCCCAAGCCAAACGGTTTCCTATACAAGCGCGACTGCGCCAGACTACACAAGTGTCGCCAGTGCACTCACCGCACAAGCGCTCGCTGAAACGGTACTCGCTGCGATAACTAGTGATATAGTCTACCGACTCAATCAAGCCGTATCGAATATTAATGACGCCACACAGCAAGCTGTTGCCGGGCTTAATACCGCATCTGCGGCGGCTGCATCAGGCTTAGCTAACGCACGTAAAGCCTACGCTACAGCGCAAGCCATAGCACAAAAAGCAAGCGATCTGATCAGCACGGTAACAACCGCATATGCCGCAACAGCAGATAATGCAAAGGCCAGCGATACAACCTCTACTGCAACGAAAGCATCTCTTAAATCTCAATTCGACTCTCTCAGCGGTCCGGCTACCGTAACGGCTCCCACCGTCTATACCGCGACACCTCCTGCTGATAACATCAATACCCTCCTCACTTTTATTAAAGCAAACAGTGGCTTCATAGCATCAACGCCACCGAAATACGCAAAAATAAGCGATGCCAATGCTGCACAAACCCTCTATGAAACCTATGCTAAAAATGCAGCAGAATACAGCAGGAGAGCAGCTATTGCTCTCGGGACAAATCTCTTACTCTGGTCCCAATACACAGACATGCAGGCTCAAACCACTATAACAAAAGCCCAGGCGTTACCCACCTCATCGGATAATCAGGCCCTTCTTACACAAGCTCAGACTCTCTGCACTGATCCTAATAAAGCTGGCTCTGATACACCATCGATTGTCAAAGGTCTTAAAGGCTTTCTCACCACTATCCCGACTTTACCGGGAGACGCTCTTGGCTTCGATCCGCTAACAATGGTACAGAACATGCTTTCCATATTACAAACTCTTTCCACCGCCGTCAGCACACTGAATGATAAAATAAATACGGCTCAACAAACAGCCATCACCAGTGCCACAGGCGCAAGCCTTAGCGGCGCGCAAAAAGCCTACTCTACCGCACAAAGCGATGCGCAAGCGGCAAGCACACTCTTAAGTAAGGCAGTAACGGCGGTTACTGGACTTGCTGATGGTACCGCAAGCGCCGATTCCGGCTCTACCCTAAGCAAAACCTCTCTGCAAGCACAAATTACTACATTAAGTGGACCAGCAACCGTATCTACGCCAACAACCTACACAAGCTCGGCTACCGCTACCGATATCAAAACTACCCTCGCACTCGTAACGGCAAACAAAGGAATTGTGCCCGCTGCGGCACCAACCTATACCGGAGCCACAGCTGCTACCGCAGATCAAAAGACCTATAATGGGTACACACAGGATGCCATTAACTATAGTAGAATAGCGGCGATAAACGCCTGTAATGTTGCATTAATCTTAGCCCAATGTGCCGATTTACAAGCACAGACGGTAATAGCCTTTGCCAATGCTTTAACAGCATCGATCAGCACAAAATCTACACTCGTTGCCAACGCCCAGGCAGTGCGTACCAATAGTGGCAAGACCGGTACCTCAGATATCATCAGTGCGATCAATACTGTCCTCACCAGCATCCCAACAAGCAGTAAAACCTACACCGTAGACGATCAGAAAACATACGATGGCGTCATAACTACCATAACTGGTACCACCGACCCGGCCATAACCGCGGCAATTGCGAGTTGCGCATCGGCTAGCAATGCGATAAGCACGGCCCAGCAAACAGCCATAACAAGTAGCCTTACGAACGCACAAACTGCCTATTCTACCGCACAAAGCGATGCGCAAGCGGCAAACACACTTTTAAGTAAGGCAACAACCGCGGTTACTGGACTTGCTGATGGAGCAGCAAGCACCGATTCCGGTTCTACCCTAAGCAAAACCTCTCTGCAAGCGCAAATTACTGCATTAAGTGGACCAGCAACCGTATCTACACCAACCACTTACACAAGCTCGGCTACCGCTACCGATATCAAAACTACCCTCGCACTCGTAACGGTAAACAAAGGAATTGTTCCCTCTACGACGCCAACCTATACCGGAGCCACAGGTGCTACCGCGGCGCAAGCAGACCAAAAGACCTATAATGGGTACACACAGGATGCCATTAACTATAGTAGAATAGCGGCGATAAACGCCTGTAATGTTGCATTAATTTTAGCACAATGTGCCGATTTACAAGCACAGAAGGTAGTAGCCTCTGCCAATGCTCTACCGGCATCGGTCAGCACAAAATCTACACTTGTTACCAACGCCCAAGCAGTGCGTACCAATAGTAGCAAGACCGGCACCTCAGATATCATAAGTACCATCAATACCACTCTCGCAAGCATCCCAACAAGCAGTAAAACCTACACCTTAGACGATCAAAAAACATACGATGGTGTCATAACCACCATAACTAGTACCACCGACCCGGCCATAACCGCGGCAATTGCGAGCTGCACATCTGCTGGCAATGCAGTAAGTGATGCAACACCGGCGACCAACGCAGGACCAACAGCAACAAGTTTGGCAAATGCTCAAACCGCTTATACTATCGCCCAAACCGACGCACAAGCGGCAAGTACACTTATTGGTAAAGCAGCCACGGCAGTCACCAGCCTTCCTGATGGTGCCACCGGTACTATCTCCGGCTCAACGGTCAGCAAAACCTCTCTGCAAACACAACTTACTCCCTTAAGCGGCCCAGCGACGGTCACCCCACCCACAGCCTATACTGCCACTCCTGGTGCTAATGATATAAGTACCATTCTTGCCACCGTTACGGCAAACAAGAGCCTGATACCAACTACCGCTCCAGCCTACGCAGGATCTACGGGAACAGCTGCTGCTACTAAAGATAAAACCACGTACGATGGGTATGCCCAACATGCAATCAACTACAGCAGAATGGCGGCTATTAACGTTTGCAATGCTACGTTGATCTTAGCCCAATGCGCCGACTTACAAGCACAAGCAGTCGTAACGGCAGCCACCGCCCTCCCAAGCAAATTAAGCATCCGATCTACCTTGCTGAACAATGCTCAAGCATTACGTACCAATAGCGGCAAAACAGGCACCGCCGATATTATAACCGCCGTCACGACCACACTTGCTAGCATCCCAACAACCGCAAAAACCTATACTTCAGACGATCAAAAAACCTATGACAGCATCATAACAGCCATGACAGGCACCACCGTTCCTGCCATAGCAACAGCCGTTACTGCAATTACACCGGTTAACACCGCCGTAGCACAAGTAACCCCACCTGCTGCCGACCTCCCTGGCGCAATAGTCGGCGCAAATAAGAGCGTAAAGTCGGCACTCGATGCTGCTATAGCAGCAAAGCCGGCCGCTCAAACCGCTGACAGTAACGCACTTGCCGTTGTTGTTGCCGCTAAGGCTCTTACCAACAGACATGAGCTGCTTGGCCAAGCGCAAAATTTACAAAATAATAGCTCAACAACCCCGGCTTCCGGCACTGGACCAAACCTTACCTATATCACTCAAGTGGTGGCTACCTTGCAAAAAGCTCCAAGCACATACACAAACATTGATGCCGCAAATACCGCAAAATCACAGGCCGATGCCGCAAAAGTAGCAATTGACGGAATCACAACAAATACAACAGCCCTACTCGCAAAAATTAGCTCGCTACAATCAACTATTGCTGCAGCACAAAGAACGGTTCAACCAACCTCATCATCCGGAACCTCGTTAGATTCCCTGAATGTCGACCTAGCTGCGAAAAAACAAAATGTTTCTACGGCATTATCCAATGCAAATTCACAAGCAACCGATGCACTTTCCAAAGCAACTAAAGCCATAACTGACGCCGAAAAGTTACAGCCATCACCAACCGGATTGAAAACACAAAAAGAGATAACAAAAGTTCAAAATGACATCAAGTCACTAAAAACATCAATCAGTGAGCTTTCCACAAAGATCACCGCAACACAAAAGACATTAAACAAGATACTACTTCCATTCAGTGATCAAGCAGCGGCTATGAATGCAAAACCAATCGTAGAGAATAGTGCAAGCTACGCTAAAACCGCTACGTCACTGCTTGCTCAATATGTAAATAGCATAAATGCACTTCAAAAAACCATTGCTGGGGCTTTGCCAAAATAATATGAAAAAGATATCCCTTGGCATCATCGGATGCCTGATCGGACTTACCGGATTCACCATGTACGGTACCTCAAGTACTGTCACATCAAACTACTACAGTTGGAACGATACCGCAGGAGCAAATGCGTGGATCAGCATACCTTCATCATTAGCATTAACAAAAAGCGGTGGATACCAAGGATTTAGCATCTCGTTCACCGCAAATCCTACTCATGACATGATCATTGGGCTTTATGGTCCTGCATATACCGGAAACAAGTATTATGGATCAACATTTCAGCCTCAAAACAAAGGCAACAGCACTACCATAGCACCATCATCACTCGCACTTGGAGCAGTTATAGAATTCATTGTGGGCGGCTGGGATAATGGCACAAGCAACGTAAGCCAAAGTTGCGCGGTACGCTATGAGACCGACTATACCACAGGCCCCAATTTCTCCTACGCAAGCTACAGCAGCTCAACCGGCGCTAGTCGATACACCGATACCGCTACGCCGCACAAACAATGGATTATCCCAGGCGCACGAACTACCAATGTTACCTATATTTATACCGTATTATTTTCGCGCACCAATTCAACAATAAGCATAGCGTTAGAGTACATAGATCCAACCGGTACATCACTCACTCCCCTCCCGCTCTTGTCTATAACTACTGATGACTTCAATTCAAACAATGTCTATACGCAAGGTAGCAATACTCAAACTACGGCAGCATCGGTATTAAATAGCATACTGAACTGCAACGATACCTGGCTTAGTTCCGGCTTTAGTGCGCTGGGGTTTCGTGAGTATATTGCGAGCATTCCGGGAGCTATTAACACCTATACCGTCTCCAATCTCGCAGTAAATGTTCCTGCAGCTACCAATATTACAACAGCATTGCAAGCGTGTAGCACTGCTACGACCGATATAAGCAATGCTATAGCCTGCGCCACCAATGCTAACAACGCCTTAGGGACAAATACTTTTGCTACAACGCTAACCGGGCCCCCAACAAGCACCATCCCGGTAACCGGAAAACAATATACAACACAAACGCTACTCAATACCGATATCACCACTGCAGACAATGCAACTATAAACGCAGCACTCTGTAGTCTCAATGCCGCTCAGCTTGCCTATAAAGCAGTACTTGCATGGGCAACCGCTGCAGATAATGCAGCAAAAGCGGCCGATCCAACAGGTACCACAACGCTACGAAGCGCGAAGCTCCCAACCGGTACCCAATCGATTCTTAACTCTCTCGCAAAAACAAATAGTTCAGGCGTTCCCGTTGCCCAACTTATCGCTTTTTGCCCGGCATTTCCCGATACACTACCCGCTTCGTCAGCAATTAAAGGGACTCCTGCCTCAGGCACTGGTAGCTCATCAATACCGGGAACCACTCCTGCAGCCACCGCGGTGGCTATTCAGGCGGCTGCGAAGGCATTGATCACCGCACTTAATACCACGGTTACTTCAAATCTACAGAGCGCACAAAGCGCTATTAACAACAATGCGGCAGCTGCCAACATAAATACCGCAAATTCGACTTATCTCACCGTCAAGGCTTCGGTTGCCATTGCTGACAACGTTGCAACACGGGCTGTTAACGCAATCAATAGCCTTAATACCAGCCTTCTCAGCGCTACCGATGCTACCACCTTTGCGGGGCTTCTCTCTACCGCTAAAAATTATCAAAATAATACCAGTGGCACATTGGGAACTAAGCAACTGGTAGCGGCCGTTGAAACTACCAAGGCAACTATTCCTTCACTAGGCACAGCCAACGCAGCAGCAACGGCCGACACTGCTACGATTGGTTTGGTCTTAACCATGTGGAAAGCCACCTATGCCGCTATGCAAGCCACTTATCAATGGGCGTTAGCGGCAAATCTAGTCGCGGCCAATGCATGTGCCAATGGTGCGGCAGCCGCACTACAAACAGGAAGCAATACTACAAGTCCCGCCGTAACGGCAACCGGTATCGCATTCACACTAACCACTCATACTCCAGGAACAAAAGATCTTCTCAGCGGCTATGAGAGTACCGGAATAGGCCTTTTAAAATACATGTTTCCGGCATCAAAACTTCCAACGGCCACCACCTACGCTACCGCAGCGGCCGCCACAGCAGTCCTCACCGCATGCCCGCCAACCCGTATGCTTCCGTCCACCATCGATGGTACCGACGATATTTTATTTTTAGGAGATTTAGCCCGACTAACTAAAGCAATTAATGACGCAATAACCACTCTAACCGCGATCCCTGCAGGAAGTACGGTTATTGCAACAACATTACCATTCACTGCAGCAAACACCAACGCAACCAATGCGCAACGCTATGCATTATCTACAAATGGCACCACATCCAATGCAGTAACATTCACCATGGCAGCAACTCCTGACCCGACAACCGCTCAAAACTTATGTATCAAAATCTTCACGAAGAGTGCTGCCGACGACGCAAACGAAACTTCATTACTCTATACCGCAAATGTTGCCGCGACCTCATCGCTTACCATTGCCGACCCAGCACTACAGTTGATATACGGATCGGGTATCTGGCAAAACAATACAGCCCAACGCATCATTAATAATATAACTAGCGCCACAGATATCACCGCCGAGTCAATAACCTTTGGTGCAACCGATCAATCAAAACTCTCTCTATTCTGGCAGCAAGCAAGCGGCAGTGCTACCAGCGTCTCGGCAAATTTAAGCCTACCGGCAGCCGGCCAGAGCGGCTGGGTGCTCGTCAAACAAGATAGCACCAATAACCTCATTATTGCCTATGGCCGTGGCTCTATCGTTGGTAATGCTGTTGGCTATGCATGGCGCTCCCCTGCACCGGTCACGGCCGTGCCATTATTTATAAGTTTTTCTAACGCTCAATCATTGTTTACCTTAAACAATGTCACACTACGCAACTTAAGCCCTCTCGAACAAGCAAGCGTTAACAGTTTAACGACCTTAGCCACCACACAGAACACCAATATTCTAGCCGCTACTGCCATTCCTAATGCCGCTGCCGTATGTACCAACGCAACCAATGATCTTGCCAAGGTGAACAAGAGTATAGACAGCGCCGGCAATGCGGCCCTTGCGTTAAGCTACTCCGGCTCAGTAACCGTTAATGGAACATCGGTAACCGTAACGTCAGATGATCTCGTAAAAGCGGCGTCGCGATTAAAAGATTCTACGGTCGCCAGCGCATCGACCACAACACCAAAAGGAACTACACAGCTGGCTACCGACATTTCTGCAGCAAGTGCTATCACCAGGACAAATGCAAGCAGTCTCGCAATAAAAGCGGCCGCGGCAAACATTCAAGCTGCCTACAATGCCTGTTCTGCTACATTAATCTTAGCTTTGTGTGCTGACATTCTGGCCCAAAATGCTATAAGCGCCGGTGCCGCAAGCTCATTGCAAAATGACACTGCAACCGGCACTAAAGCGATTATAGCTGCCATCAATACACAATTTCAATTACTCGCCGGATCAACAACGGCAACCGTAACGAAAGATGCGGCTACCGGAGCAGCAGCAACAACCTTTACCTCCCTAAGCGCGGCACTACAAGCACAGACGGTCGCAAATAACGTCATTGCCAGTCTCACCAATAGCGCAACAGGGAGCATTACGGCAAATCTTACTGCCGCTATCAACAGCGCAACAGCTACGACCAATACCACCAGCATCAGCACCGCTACCACTGCGTGCTCTCATGCGAACACCAATGTTGCTTCGGCAAATACCTGCATAGATAAAGCCATCGCGGCAGCAAAGGTTGCTCCGGCAGGTAGCGTCACGGTAGGTAGCACCACAGTGGCAATAACACTTGATACAACCGATGCAACAAAGAACGATCTCACTAAAGCGGCGGCACGATTGAAAGATTCTACCGCACCGGGTTCTACCACCACAACGCCACATGGTACGACACAACTACTCACCGATATTCCGGCAACAACGACAATCCCTGCCACAACTGCTGCCAATGCGCAATCAACCGCAGACGGCATCACAAAAACCGCAGTAAAAGCCACCGTTCAAGCCGCTTATAATGCCTGTTCTGCTGCACTTATTTGGGCAATGTCTCTTGATTTACAAGCGCAAGCTGCCGGCACTACCACACCAAACATCTTACAAACCGACAGTACCATCGGAACCACAAAACTTATAAGCGACATCAACGCACAATTCCAACAACTTGCAGGTAGCTCGGCCACCGTTGCCAAAGACAGCGTTGCTGCCACAGCCCCGGCCTCTCTTGCGGCGGCACTCCAAGCTCAATCCACTGCAGAAGCGGTACTCAGCACTCTTAGCGGAACCATTTCCACCAATCTTGGCCTGGCCGCAAGCGCCATAAGTGGCGCAACTACCAGTGAAAGTATTAAAAGCGCAAAAGATATCTGCACAAAAACTATAACCACCGACATTCCAAATGCGGACAGTTGTGTTGGAAAAGCCGTTTCCACCCTTACCTTATCAATCCCTTCCGGCTCAGTTACCATAGGCTCTACTGCGATAAATATCACGCAAGAGATTTTAACAAAAGCGGCCAACCTGCTCCGCAATAATACGGCTGCTGGAGCTACTACCACTACTCCTCGTGGTACCAGCCAATTAAAAACCGACACAACCGCCCAACAAACCGCTATTCCTGCCGCATCAGCGCCAAGTGCTCAATCAACTGCCGATAGCATCACTAAAAAAGTTGCTGGTTTTGCACTGCAAGCAGCACTTAATGCATGCTCTGCTGCTTTCATCTGGGCGGCAGCGCTTGATTTAATTGCGCAATCGACAAGCACCCCTGGGATACCAAACCCGCTTAGAACGAATACCACCAACGGCACGCAAACGCTCCTCGCTGCGATAAATACTCAGTACCAAAAACTTGTCACCGCCGCGGTACTGCCAACGTCGGTTGTATCTATAAATGCGTCATCGGCACCTGCAACATTTAGCTCAATAAGTAGTGCGAATACGGCATTTACCGCAGCCGAAGCGGTCATTGCCACACTTGTCGGTGACATCACTACAAATCTTACCGCTGCAAGTAACAACGTTGGTGGCGTTACTGCTGCAAGCAGCATCACTATGGCAACGAACACATGCAGTGACGCTACAAATGACATTGCTACCACCGATTCATGCGTGACTTCGGCAATTGCAACCGCTGCACTTTCTGGGACAGGAACAGTCACTGTAGGATCGGCACCACTCGCAATCACAAAGGACGGCTTAATAGCAGCGGCCGCGCGGCTAAAGAGCTCTACCGCAACCGGTAGTACGGCTCTCACTCCCCGTGGTACGACGCAATTAACTAATAACCTCGCTACAATAAAAGCGAGCATCCCGACTTCGGCTTCGGAAGCTAATGCACAGCGCAGTGCCGATAGTGCCACTATTAACGCAGTAGCAGCCAATATACAAGCAGCATTCATTGCATGCTCTGCCGCGTTAATACGAGCGCTGGTGGCCGATACTCAGGCACAAGCGGCTATTGCGGCCGGCGCTTCGGCCACACTCCAAACCGATACGACAATCGGCACTACAAAAATCATCGGTGCTATTGCAACTCAATTCAGCAAGCTCCCTGGCACCACATCAACGGTTCTTGGCATTAATAGTGCGGCGGCCCCGATATCATCAAGCTATGCATCGACTTCTGCTGCCCTCACCGATCAAGCGACTGCCAAAACGGTGATCGCCGCAATAAACGATAGCATTATGCCAAATCTTGATCAGGCCATTGCGGCTATTACCGATGCAAGTGGTAAAGCGGTTGCCGCTCAATCGGCCGTAGCGGCTAGTGTTACTAATGCGCGAAACGCCTATACAACCTTGCAATCAATAGCACAAGCAGCAGGCACATTAGCCGGAAAAGCAAGCACTGCTCTTGCCTTACTTACCGATGGCACAAAGAGTAATGATCCCGGCTCAACCGTCACTAAAGCTTCACTGAAAACACAACTTACGGCGCTTACCGGCTCGGCTACGGTAACCACACCAACTACATATACAAAGCAATCGCCAACGACCACCATCAACACCGTATTGGCAACAATTAACGCAAATAAGAATCTTATACCGGCAACACCACCGACTTATACAAATACTGCCGACGCAACACAGGCGCAGGGACTCTATGATAGCTATACACAAGACGCTGCAAATTACAGCAGAATTTCGGTGATTAATGCCTGCAATGCACTCTTGATCTGGATGCAGTGTGTTGACTTACAAGCACAAGGCATTATCACTAAGGCAACCGCTCTACCAACAACAAGCGACAACCAATCGTTGCTTACAAGCGCACAAAACCTTCGCAACGACCCTAACCACGCTGATAACGACACCCCATCACTCA
This sequence comes from Candidatus Babelota bacterium, assembly GCA_030917815.1. Classification (GTDB taxonomy): domain Bacteria; phylum Babelota; class Babeliae; order Babelales; family JAUPTZ01; genus JAUPTZ01. The sequence continues at coordinate 13,435 of JAUPTZ010000002.1, forward strand.
TAACCGGTATAACCAGTAGACTACCAAATATTCCTACAAGCCCAGCAACGTACTCAGCAACCCCTACTAAAACAATTATACAAGCTGCTCAGGAAGATATTAGTACCTACAACAGTATCATAGCCGATTCTTTTAACGCTCTTATTGTGCCAAAGTTACAGGCCCTGTCCGATGCTATCACACCGCTCGATACCACTATAAAACAGGCACTATTAGCAGCCATGGCAAGCACTTCAAATAGCAGCATAGGCAATGCGCAAATTGCCTATGCTATTGCACAAGTAGATGCACAAACAGCAAGTACCTTGCTTGATCAAGCAACGGCGGCAATCTCGGCACTTGCCGATGGCACCGTCAGTACCGACACCGGTTCAACCGTAAGCAAGGCCACACTCCAAACACAGATAGCGACACTCGGTGGATCCACAGCTATAACGGCACCGACGACGTATGCCGCTACTAGTGCTACAACCGATATCAACACAGTCCTTGCAACGGTAATCGCCAATAAACAGCTTATACCAACTACTGCACCTACCTATCCCGATGACACCGATGGTACCGCTGCGGCACAAGACCAAGCAACGTATGATGGCTATACACAGGACGCAGCAAACTACAGCAGAATTGCCGCAATAAACGCCTACAACATCACGCTAATACTTGCGCAATGCGCCGATCTACAAGCACAAACTGTTGTTGCCAGTGCGCTTGCACTACCAACAACAATAGCCACTAAATCTACTTTAACAGATAGTGCGCAAGCACTTCGTAGTAACAGTACAAAAGCTGGCACCGCCGACCTCATTACCGCTATAACAGCCAATACAACATTTACCACCATTCCAACCAATGCCAAAACGTACACGGCAACCGATACCTTGAGCATCGCTAATGCAGCTCGAGCAGACCAAAAAATCTATGATGGCATTATAACTACCCTAACAACTACCACAGCCGCAAGCATAACTGCCGCAAGCAACGCAATCGCTCCGGTAAAAACCGCGATAAAACAGGCACTATCAAGCGCTAGCTCAACGGCGGTAACTATAAGCCTCACTAAGGCACAAGCCGCCTATGCAACAGCGCAAAGCGAAGCTCAAGCGGTAAGTACACTCATTGGCAGTGCTGGGTCGGCTATTGCGGCGCTTCCTAACGGGGCTACAAGTACCGATCAAGGATCAACAACCAGTAAAATATCGCTCCAAGCACAGCTACCAACACTCAGCGGACCGGCAACCGTTGCTGTGCCAGCGGCCTACACAGCGACTACAGCTACTACCGATATAAACACTCTACTGACCATTATTACCACCAATAAAAAACTCATTCCGGCAACACCATCAACCTACACCGGGTCGGCCGGAGCTGCAGCCGCAACAAAAGATCAGGCAATGTACGATAGCTATGTACAAGACGCCGCTAACTACAGTCGACTTACTGCGCTCAACAGCTGCAATGCAGCCTTAATTTTAGCCCGTTGCGCCGACTTACAAGCACAAGCAGTTATTACCCTCGCTAATGCGCTACCGGCCTGGGTAAGCACTAAAGCCACACTCATTAGTAATGCACAAGCACTCCGCACCACCTCAGCAAAAACCGGTACTTTCGATATTAAGACGGCTATAAACACACTCATAGCCACTATTCCAACGACCGCAAAAACGTACACCGCAACAAGCTCACCAAATGCAATCGATGACCAAAAGACCTATGACGGCATCATCACCACAATCACTACTACGACCGCTACGGCAATAGCGGCTGCAGTCAACGCCATTACTCCGGTGAATACTGCGGTAACACAAGCAATGCCACCGGCCGATCTCATTACCGCAACCACCAATGCTCAAAAGAGCATTAAAGCAGCGCTCGATTCTTGCACCGCGGCTCAGTTATCAACGCAAACAGCCGACACTAATGCCTTAGCAGCGATCGCTGCAGCGAAAACACTTGATAACAGTAAAGATCTTCTCATAAAGGCACAAAACATACAGAATAACACTACTAAGACACCGGCTTCAGGGACCGGCCCGAACCTTGCGTACCTCACACAAGTAGTAGCAACCCTACAAGCGGCTCCAGCATCTTATGCCAGTACTAATGCCGCAAAAGCAGCTCAAGCACAAGCCGACAAAGCAAAAGCTGCTATAGATGCTATCACGACAAGCAATCCGGCAACTATAGCGGCCATTGCAACCCTACAAACCGCTATTACCAACGCGCAAAAACCGCGCACGCCACTTGAAAAACTAAATGATGAATTAGCACAAGCAATTCCGGTTGCTACCACGGCACTGACAACGGCACTGACGCAAGCGACCACCGCACTTACTACCCTTAATCAAGTCACTAAAGATATTGGCACCTTAAATAGCAACCTCAAAAAAACCTCTATAGTGCCAAAGAAACAAATCGATAAAGCACAAGCCGATGCCAATACGCTTAAGTCGCAAATAAATGAGCTGGTAACCAAAACAACCACAACTAAAAATACCGTGGCTAAGCAGAGGTTACCATTAACTAACCTTACCAGCGCACAAAGCGCTAAGGCGCTCACCGATGGGGGCACCAGCTACGCAAAAACAGTCACCTCACTCATAACCAAATACACGACAAGTCTCACAACTCTGCAAAAATCGGTTGCCGCCGCTCTGACCCAACAAACCAACGCAAAATAGAAAACTTCTCAGCCCTCGGGGCTACCCTCATAGGACAGCGCAACGCCGTCTTTGCGAGGTCTGCAATGCAGGCCGTGCCGCCGCCGCACGTTTCGTGCTAAGACGAGCCGCGACGAAGGCATGCGAAGTTGGGGCAATCCAGGAATCTAGACATACGAGATTACTAAATAGCAGGTGTCTGGATCGCCACCCGCTGCGCTGTGCTCGCGGTCGCGATGACGAAGCAACTGTGCAGCTACTTTGAAGGAGTGAAATATTCAATGACTCCCTCGGCCGATTGATTCATTGTTTTTTTACCGGCACTCCAGTTAGCAGGGCAGGCTTGATTGCCATGTTTCTCTATAAAACTAATGGCATCAACAACTCTAATGATCTCGTCAATACTACGCCCAAAAGAAAGATTATTAATACTCGCGTATTGCAACACATTTTCTTTATCAAGAATAAAGGTACCACGGAGCGCTACCGATTCTTCATCGTTGAGCACATTAAATGCTAATGCAAGCTGACGGTTAATATCGGATATCAAAGTAAAGGTAACTCCGGCAATACCACCACGTTCTTTTGGCATTTCAAGCCAGGCACGATGCGCGTGAATAGAGTCGACCGAAATTGCATATATACGAACATCACGAGCACCAAACTCACTCATCTTTTCTTGTAAGGCATGGATTTCGGTAGGACAAACGAAGGTGAAATCAAGCGGATAAAAAAATAAAACGGTATAACTACCAAGTAGGTCGGAATCACTCATGGTGCGAATCGTTCCTCCAGTAATAGCTTTTACGCGAAATGGGGCAATACGTTTTCCTATGCTATTCATGTAAGGCTCCTTGAGAGTATGTAGGCAGACGAAGCAAAAGTGAGGTATCATACCACGCATCTAGCAAATCTCAGAAAGGATTTCTGTGTTAAAAAACTACCATCACCGTCTCGTCATTATGGGTAGTGGCCCGGCCGGGCTTTCTGCCGCATTATATGCAGCTCGCGCAGGATTACATCCACTTATCATAACCGGTGTTCCCTTTGGCGGACAATTACTTCGTACACAATCAATAAAAAACTGGCCGGGCATCCCCGAGATCTCTGGCCCCGACCTCATTAACAACCTTCATGCTCATGTCGCTCACTATCCATCAGATTTTTTAATCGATGAAGTAATAAACGTCTCGCTCTCATCGGAAGAAAAAAAACTGACCTTAGCCTCTGGCACCATTCTTACCACGCAAGCACTCATTATCGCGTGCGGGGGAAAACCAAAAAAGCTTACCTGCCCTGGCGCAGAAAACTATGCTAATCGCGGTATCTATAGCGAGGTCCCTCAAGATGCAACGGCATACACGCAAAAAAAAGTCGTTGTTGTTGGCGGTGGCAATAGTGCCATAACATTCGCCGCACACCTGCTTAAGATTGGTGCTCACGTCACCATTATTCAATCGCTTGATAGCCTCACCGCAACCGACCCACTCACCCACACGGTACGCACACATCCACACGCTACCATACTGTGCCATCGGTCCGTGCACATGGTTGCAGGCACCATCGCTAACGTAACCGAAATCACCGTACAACATATAGGCACACAGGAGTATACAACACTCCCAACAGAGGCCATTTTCGTTGCTATCGGATCGGGCCCAAATACCGAACTCTTTAAAGGGCAGCTAGATATCAATACACACAACCGCCTCGTCATACAACCAGGCACGAGTCTCACCAGCATGCCAGGAATATTTGCAGCAGGTGATATCTGCGATTCTCGCTATCGCCATGCAATAACATCTGCGGGACAGGGATGCATGGCCGCATTGGATGCGGAACTATATTTGAATGGCAAAGTAGTTGTACGTTTTTATTAATGTAACCGTTGCTGTGAATAAATTGTATCGTCTAGAATTTTGAGTATTCATACTTTTCTCAAAATAGTTAAGGGATATAGCTTTATGTATAAACCACTTGTTTCTCTTCTCATACTGTTGTTTGTCACGTCACTCTCTCCCTATGCAATAAGCTCAAGCGCACCTACTACTCAAAGCGTTCAAAGTCCATTCTACCCGTGGAACAATACAGATTCTCACAATACACAAATTTCTCTATCAAATACCGGAGCAAAAAACTTCAGCGCCACCTTCACCGCCAATGCTTCAGACAATCTTGCTATCGGCCTCTATAGCTCAAACTATAATAGACCAAACGGGCTCAATACAAACACCTTAAGCGCCATCATAGAATGCGTTATTGGTGGGTGGGATGATGGAAGCCCCAATAAGGCAAATCAGCAGAGCTGCATACGATTTGAAAATGACAGCGGCAACAATCAAACGCAAAATCCCATATTCTTTACCGATACTGCCTATCCACATCAAAAATATATTATTCCTGGCTCACGCGGCGCCGACATAACCTACACCTGCACCATTGCACTCTCAGATACCGCGTTCAAACTAAGCATAACGTACATAGATCCGACCACCACCACACAAAATGAATTATTATCTATTACGAATGCCGATATGCCGAGCTCCATTTTTGATTATTTACGAAGCAGTACATTTCCTGGATTTACCGCACTCAGTTTTCGCATCTACACTAACGGCTACACCGTTAAAAATTATTCGGTACAACTTCAAGATATAACCGCCACACCATCACCAAACACACAAGAAGAACCTAACGTTACTGTACAACCGTATGCATGGAACGATCCGGCACAGCAAAATTTGCAAATACCTTTATCAAAAAATTCTGCTACCAAAAACTTTACCGCTACATTCACCGCAAACCCCACCAACGATTTTCATATTGGCCTCTATAGCTCATCATATAATAGAGCCGGTGGACCGAATGCAAACTCGCTAGGAGCCGTCGTAGAATGTGTGATTGGTGGATGGGACGATGGAAGCGCGAATAAGGGGAGTCAGCAGTGCTGCTTGCGATTTGAAAATGACAACGCAAACAACCAAATCCTGCCCCCTCTCTTCTTCACCGACACGGCCACACCACATACAAAATATATTATTCCGGGAGATCGTGGCAGCGACATAACCTATACCTACACAACACAGCTCTCAGCCTCGGCATTCAGCCTAACTATCAGCTACACCGATCCAGCTACAAATACACAGAAACCGTTAGTCGGCATCACCGATAAAGACCTCCCTGCCGCTATCTGGGACTATTTAAAAAGCAATGAGTTTGCCGGTTTTACAGCGCTTGGTTTTCGTATCTATAATGCATCATATCTCGTTAAAAATTATACCATAACACTGCAAAACCCAGCACCCATAGCAACCCAAACTCAACCACAGGCTTCAACACAAGAACCTTCTCAAACACAGCCAGTTGCTGTCGTAGCTACAGCGGAAGCAGCTACAATCGATACCACACTTCTTGCGGCAACGACAGCAGCAACGACCAGTGTTTCTGCCGCTATTTCGGCACTTACAGCAGCGCAACCAGTTGCTCAAACGGCCGATGATACCGCACAAAAAGTAATCACCGCTGCGCAAGCACTGACAAACAAACAAGATCTCGTTACCAGAGCTCAAAAGCTGCAAAACGATACGGCACAAAATCCACCATCCGGTACCGGCCCAAATCTTGCATACATAACACAAGCGTTGAGCGCCTTGCCAACAACACCACAAACCTACCTGTCTACAGAGGCGGCAAATACCGCAAAAGCAAACGCCGATACCGCAGCCGCTGCAGCAAATGCCATCGCCACAAATAGCAAAGCAGTCATCGATTCAATAAATGCTTTACAACAAACCATTAATGCCCAGGCTCTGACCGATGCAAGCACCGCAGCAAACCAAAGTGTTACCACAGCTATTACCTCACTAAACGCAGCACAACCAGTTGCTCAAACAGCTGATACTAAGGCAAAATCGGCCATTCAAACCGCTAGAGCAATTAACAATCAAGACCTACTCGCACAAGCACAGAAACTTCAAAACGATACAACAACCAACCCGCCATCGGGCACTGGCCCAAATCTTATGTACATTACACAGGTCCTGGCCGCATTGCCAAAGACACCACAAACATACACATCACTTGATGCGGCAATAGCGGCAAAAACTAATGCTGACACGGCCAAAAAAACGGTCGATGCTATTACAGCAAATAATCAAGTAACGCTCGATGCTATTGCAAAATTACAGACCACAATCAATACCGGATCAAGGAGTAGCACACCGCCAGCGACCAGTAGCTCACCGACCGCACTCGATACCTTAAACAACACTTTGGCAACACAATTAGCTCAAGCAAATAAAACACTTGCCGACACCCTCACACAAGCACAAGCCTCGCTCACCACCGTTACTCAGGCGGTGACCAATGCAGGGAAATTGACAAGCAAAAATGCTGCGTTATTGCAAAAAGAGGCTGCCGCATTATCGAAAACTACCAACGAATTGATAACAAAAATTACCGGCCTACAACAAACCGCTTCAACCATCAAGCCACCATACAGTAAGCAGACCGACGCAAATACCGCAAAGACAGCACTCATAGGTATGGTCAATGCGACAAAATCGCTCCCATTACAAGTATCGGCGAATGCGACAAAAATCACGTCGCTTCAAAAATCAATCAAAGCGGCGAACTAATCAACCGGCCTCTTATCTAAGCCGTATGCAGCAACAGCCGCAATAACGTTCATCATGCCCATTTCAAAACCCCAGGCAATATGATGCTTAAAAGAGGCTTGAAACATCTTATTACCATAATACCAATCGGCTATAAGGTTGGTAAGAACTATACTGCCAACGCTTACCCCAAATAAAAGAAGCATGCGATTAAGGAGCGCCGCATCAAGTGGGGACAACGAGTTCAATTGTTCGCCCCGCTGCCGTAACTGTGCGCCGTATAACGCGGCAATAAAAAAAGAAAGAGCGGCCCATTTTTTAGGCCGCGCACGAGAATGCGTTTGCGCAACCCGCTCAAATAAAACAGAAGCTACAATCGTTGCCACCGTAGAAGCCATAACCGGCATTCCACTCGTTTTAGCACGCTTTTTCATGTATTTGAAAGTGCCCATCTGGCTACGCCCTGGCATCAAATCGTTCATGTTTCCAAATGCACGACGTTCTTCACGCACCGTTTGCCTGAACGCAGTACCGGCCGTTTGCAGCTTATCAGCAATTGATTTTTTCCAAGAAGAATCTGAGGTTTGTGGTGCGTTTGCAGCCGAAAGAAATGAAGGAGAAATAGTTGAAAAGAAAAAAAGAATAAAAGTTTTTGTAGATGTGGTGTGTTGCATGAATAGCTTTCGGCAAAAGTATCACTAGATCGCTTTGTTGCTTCGCACCTCGCACAGACGACTAACGAAGAGTCCTCCTACGCTCGAATCGAGCTTCGGCGGACACCGCCTTCGCACTCTATTTGTCTGCTGCCTTGAGCGGCGCAGCCATTCGAAGCCTCATTGCGGCGTACCTTGCGGCGCCGTAATGGCGAAGACTGGTGGAGGCGATGGGAGTCGAACCCATGTCCGTATCACAAGTAGCTACAAGCACTCCATGCTGGTTTGCGCTTATTACCCCTATGCATCGCATCGCAAACTCTGCATTGCATAGCGGTCAGTTTTGTATATCGCAGCGGTACAAAACTAAAAAACCTTACGCTGCGATTCTATCATGGGTAATACGAGTAAGAGAGCCAGATAGACGGGGCCCTATTTACAAGACGAATAGTATTGAGTCAGCTTACGCCGCGTAAGCAGCAACTGCTACGTTACCAGCAAGAGCTGGCATTGCAAACATTGCGCTCAAATGACCAGAGGTCATTGGACGGTAAGCGAGCTTCAATACATTCGCAGAATCGTTAGATTCTGCACTTATTGTTGTGCACCATTTTTTAACGAGTTCCGGTACCAAACTCGACATGCGTTCATAGCCGTATGCCACACGTCGAAACCAAAAACGCCCCCACAAAAACATCAAAGAACGCACTTTTTAAGAGAATTGAGTATACTATAGCCTCATTTTCATAGCAAACAACAGAATGTAGGTAAATACGTGGCGCATCGTTCCCAGTACAAAAACAAATTCAGACCGCAAGCTAAGCAGCAACAAGACCTCCCCCGCCAGAAGAAACATCTTGGCCAAAATTTCCTAGTTTCACAAGATCCTATCAACACCATGCTCTCCGCTATTGCAATCACCCCGGACACTACCGTGGTTGAAATCGGATGCGGCAATGGCATTTTGACCCGAGCCATTCTTGACTCCAAATGCAAAGCGCTCCATGTCATCGAGATTGACCCTGACTGGGCAAACCATATTTACGAGACCATCAGTGACCCTCGCATGACTATTCATAACGTTGACGCCTTGGCGTTTGATTTTACGACACTTAAAGCCGACGGTGGACGCTTAGTGTTACTAGCCAACCTGCCTTACGTCATCACGTTCCCGTTATTTGAAAAATTCTCCAAGCACCATGACCTCTTCGATGATGGCATGGTGATGGTTCAAGAAGAGGCGGCCGAACGCATGTCTCACACCAGTGGCCGTCGCTACGGCGCCGTTTCGATCTACCTTCAATATTTCTTCACCTTTACCGCGTACGAGCGAGTCCCACCTCATCTTTTTGTACCGGCTCCTAAAGTCATGAGTCGCTTAGTGCGCTTTCAGCCAAAATCTGATCTCATGCCGATGGATGACGCGGCCGCTTTCTGGCTCTTTGTACGGGAATGCTTTGTCAGCCCCCGCCAAACAATAGGTAACAACTTGAAACGAACCTACCGCAAATGGCAGGTATTATCTGAAGAAACGCTCAAGTTACGGGCACAGCAGATGACGGTTGCAGAACTCTATACGATTTGGAAGTCGTTGCAATAGACGCACGGTGACTAGATCAGGTCTTTTGCCACTAACATATCCACGACAAACTGGCTCCATGTCTCCATGCGGTCATGAACCGCCAGGCATTCTGCACGTCCCATTAACATTCCTGACTTTAGCTCGGAACGGATAGCAATGTCACCGCTCTCGGCTGCAAGTAAAAACACAATACCAAGATGAACTTGGCCCACCGCATCACGATCGTCATTAACCAATCCAATTATCTGGACGCTCTTAAATGACCCATCGTAAGCGATTTCTTCGGCAAACTCACGGGTTCCCCAGTCGACAAGCTTACCACTCCCGAGTAGATCACCGGCCCGCACGTGGCCACCAATGCCAACCGTGTACTTATTGGCCAGTCGCTGCTCTCCGGCAGCACCACTCCGCTGCATCACATAGACGCGACGATCATGCACAAAAACCATATACGGAATAATTTGTTTATAGGTCGGGTCAACCTCCATCAGAGGACGTGGCAGGAACTGACCACCAGCGGCCACCAGCTCCTCAATAAGCAAACCAAGAGCATGGCTCGCCGGCACACAACCGGGCTTTGCGGGCAAAATCTGGTGCTCATCAAGCAGGTGGCGAGGCACAACCAAGATATCTTCGTGACGACTCATAGGGACTCTCCGCATAAAGGTATAAAGGCATAGAAGGATATCATTTTATGCACATAAAAAAAGAGCCGATCTTTCGACCGGCTCTTTGAATAACACTAACCGCCTAAGCGATTTGAATTACGTTTAATGATTACGCAGCTGTAGCAGCTGTTTTATCTTCTTTAGCTTTAGGCTTAGCAACAGCTTTTACTACAAGCTTGTTAGCCGCAGCAAGCGCTTTTTCAGCTTTTTCTTTTTTAGCTTTAGCAGCTTTAACTTTTTCTGCTTTTTGAGCAGCGGTCAAGGCAATGTCGCCTTCTTTACGAGCTTTAGCAGCAGCAAGCGCAGCTTCAGCAGCTTTAACTTCTTCAGCAAGAGCTTCTGCAGTAACTGCAGCAACAGCAACAACCGGTGTCTTAGCTTTAGCAGCAGCAAGCGCAGCTTCAGCAACTTTAACTTCTTCAGCAAGAGCTTCTGCAGTAACTGCAGCAACAGCAACAACCGGTGACTTAGCTTTAGCAGCAGCAAGCGCAGCTTCAGCAGCACTGATAGTTGCATCGCGACCTTCTGCATCAGATTCAAGCTTATTAGCAGCAGCAAGCGCAGCTTCAGCAGCTTTAACTTCTTCAGCAAGAGCTTCTGCAGTAACTTCAGCAACAGCAACAACCGGTGTCTTAGCTTTAGCAGCAGCAAGCGCAGCTTCAGCAACTTTAACTTCTTCAGCAAGAGCTTCTGCAGTAACTTCAGCAACAGCAACAACCGGTGTCTTAGCTTTAGCAGCAGTAAGCACAGCTTCAGCATCTGCTACCAATTTAACAAGCGCAGCAGCGTCCAACTTAACATCAGCAACAAGAGCTTCAGTATCTGTCAATTCTTTGGTAGCAGCAAGCAATTCAGCGTTAGCAGCGTCAACTTTAGCTTTCTTCGCATCTTCAGTTTCAACAGTCAATTCTGTTGATGAACTACCCGCAAGACGCTTGAAACCACCAAGTTTAGCGGTAACGGCTGTAGCAGCACCAGCAGCAGCAATCCAAGGAGCTACTCTTTTACCAAAACGTACAAGTTTGTTTTGTGCTGTTTCAACGCCACCTTTAGTTGGGATCAAAGCTTCTTTGCCATTTGCCCAGATAGCAATACCGCCAGCAACAGCTGTTACAACAAGACCACCAACACAGATGTATGGATTATCGCCGAATACGCTGCCTTTTTCTTCAGCATTTTCAGCTTTTTCAGTTTTAGCAACTTCGGTCTTAGGAGCAGCAACGACTACACCGTTAGTCAAAGCACCCAACGCTACAAGCGCGAGGAGTAAGTTTTTTAGGTTGTTTTTCATATATTCCACCATACTCTTATTTTAGACATATTAAATATATACACATTTCATCGAGCATAATCACTCCCCAAAAATGCTGTCAGTACGCAATAGGTAATAGTAAATTGCAACTAACAATAGCCATGATCAGAGCGTAAAGAGGCTGCCATCCGTCATTTCCCAACAGAAGAGTACATTTAAATGCCGTTAAAATAAGCATTTTTTCATCCGCTATAAAAACTCAAGAGACTCGGTAAGTCTAGCCGATTATAAAAAGTATGCAAGGGTTTTATGTCAATTTGGCGGGCATGCTAATGACAAAAGGCCGGCTACCTGCTATCATGATCAGGCTTTTTGCCGTAAAAGCGCGGTCATCCAACCAATAAGAAAGGCTAGTCTTTATGAAGTCAAAAGAAGTTCGTCAGCGGTTTTTGGATTATTTTCAACGCAACGGGCACCAGGTTGTGGCCAGTTCTTCGCTCATTCCGGCCGAAGACCCGACCTTGCTGTTCACCAATGCCGGCATGAACCAGTTTAAAGACTGCTTCTTGGGCAAGGAAAAACGAGCCTACATGCGCGCTACTACCTCACAAAAGTGCGTACGAGCCGGCGGCAAGCATAACGACCTTGAAAATGTCGGCTTTACCGCCCGCCACCTGACCTTCTTTGAGATGCTCGGCAACTTCTCTTTTGGTGACTATTTTAAAAAAGAAGCTATAACCTTCGCCTGGGAGCTCTTAACTAAGGAGTATGGCCTCCCTCCTGAAAAACTCTATGTTTCGGTCTTCAACAAAGACGATGAAGCCTATGCCATCTGGAACACCGACATTGGTGTTCCGGCGCAACGCATCGTTCGCCTGGGCGAAAAAGACAATTTTTGGGCTATGGGTGATACCGGCCCTTGCGGTCCTTGCACCGAAATCTACCTTGATCATGGAAAAGATGCCGGCTGCGGCAGCGATCAATGCCAGCCGGGCTGTGATTGTGACCGCTTTATCGAAATCTGGAACAACGTATTTATGCAATTCAACCGTTCTGCCGACGGCACCCTGACACCCCTTGCTCAGTCTGGCGTAGACACCGGCATGGGCCTTGAGCGCTTGTGCGCCGTTCTGCAAGGAAAACGAAACGTATTCGCCACCGACATTTTCACCGGCATAAAGCAGGCCATTACCACTTTTACCGGTATTGCATTGCCAACGAATAACCCTAAATTAATGGGGGCATTCAACGTCATTTGCGACCATATCCGCTCCTCCTGTCTCTTGATGGCCGACGGATGCTCACCGGCAAATGATGGCCGCGGATATGTACTGCGCAAGATCATGCGCCGTGCAATTTTGTTTGCAAGCAAACTTTCGGACAAAAAAGAATTCTTACCAACCATTGCACGATTCTTCATCAATGAAAGCAGCGATATCTTCCCCGAACTAAAGGTAAGCGAAAAACTTATCATCTCAATTTGGGAGCAAGAGGTTGAGCGGTTCATGCAAAATCTGCAAAACGGCCAAGCCATCCTGGCAAAATACATCACACAAACCGAAGAGTTAGGGAGCGCGCGCCTCAGCGGCGAACACGCGTTCAAGCTCTACGACACCTATGGGTTTCCGCTTGAGCTCACAAAAGTGATCGCGCACGAAAACAACTTAACCGTTGATGAAGAGGCTTTTGCAGCCGAAATGGCAAAGCAACAAAGCCTTTCTAAAAATTTGGGCGTCAAAGAAGAAGACACTACCATTCCATTCCCTGAAGACATGACCACCACCTTTACCGGTTATGAAACCACCGAATGTACGAGCAAGGTATTGTGGCAGCACACCACCGACACGCATCGATGGCTTATCACAACCGAGTCACCGTTCTACGTTGAATCGGGCGGACAAGTAAACGACGAAGGAGTTGTAACCATAAACAAGCATAGCTATCACGTGGTCGACCTGAAAAAAGTAGGTAGCCGCTTCGCACCGGCCATTGCGGTCAAATTAGAACCGGTTGAAACCATGGGCGCATGCGCAATTGGTGATGCAGCAGAATGCGAAGTAAATAAACAATCACGTGTCAGCACGGTTCGTAACCATACCGCTACTCATATGCTACATGCCGCTTTGCACACCGTGCTCGGTAAACAAGCAAAACAGGCCGGCTCGGTAGTAAATAAAGATTACCTCCGCTTTGACTACACCAATCATGAAGCGCCATCTGCTGCACAATTGGCGAAGCTTGAACAAATGGTAAACGAAAAGATTTGGGAAGATATTGCAACCAACATCTTTAATACCACGCTCGAAGATGCGCAGCGCAAAGGGGTTATTGCATTCTTTGGTGAAAAATATAATCCGGCTAACGTACGCGTTGTCACCATCCCTGGCTTCTCACAAGAACTCTGTGGCGGTACCCATGCACCACGCACCGGTATCATTGGCGCTTTCAAGATTGTCTCCGATACCGCATTAGCAACCGGTACTCGGCGTATTGTTGCCGTTACCGGCGCACGAGCACTGGAACTCTTTCAACAGAGTTACAAAGATATTAAAATGCTCAGTGAACACTTCAAAGTAAAACCGGAACAAACCGTTGATGCGGTGCTTAAGCAGGAAGCGGAGCTAAACGCATTAAATTCCGAACTCAGACAAGCAAAGAAGAAATTACTGTATAGCTCAATGGACAGTTTTGCGCAAAAAATTAGCACCGGCACAAAATTACCACAGCTCTTCTTAATGCTTGATGAAAGCGATATTGAAAGTATGCGCGCCATCTGTCAAACACTTGATGCGCAAAAACCGGGCTTCTATTTCATTGCAACAAACGCGGCTGGCAAAAGTCAGTTCGTGGCTTGGACCAGCAAAAATTATCTTGCTGCGATCCCACACGCCGAACTGATGAATATTCTCAAAGGAATGCATCTACAAGGCGGCGGACGTCCTGGCCTCATTCAAGGCGGTGGCCAAGTAGTCACACCAGAATTAGTTGATGTTCTTAAAGAATGGATTGCGCAGCTTATACCTGCATAATCGGTAGATATAGTAGATATAAAAAAAGGGCCGGTAAAAAACCGGCCCTTTTTTTAGTGTACCTAGAAAGGTGTTATGCACCCACCCCTTTATCTTCATCATCAACTTCGGTATCAAGCGCAAAGCCAACATCACTAAGATCGGCCTCATCGGCCGCTTCTTGGCTATCATCAACTAATGTATCACCTTCATCACTGGCAAATGCTACCGAATCATCACCGCCCGCTGTTTCACCAAAAACTGCACCAAAATCTGATGAGTTTGCTTCGCTCTTTTGGGTCATCTCGGCTTCAAGAGCAAGAATAGTCGCTTTATGTGCCGCTATTTTTGCTTCGGTTTCACTCTTCAATGCTCTTTTTTCTTCACGCATCTGCGTAAGCGTAGCAATCTCAGCATCGATGACCGTCAAATCTTCTTGCTGCTTATTTAACTCATCTTGATGTTGTTCTACATCATCAGGAGCCAATTCACTCACCATGAAGGTTAACTGTTCGATTTTTACTACTAGCTCATCGCGATCCATTTCTTGAGCACCAATTTTCTCGCGCAATTCTTGGATCGCTGCTTCTTGTTCTTCATTGAGTACTTCAAGCTCGGCAAGCTCACCGCGCAGCGTATTAAGCCTATTTCCGAGATCTTTCATCTCCTCTTCCATCCGTTCAATACTCGCCCGCATTTCCGGCGTCATTTGTGACTTCATTTGTTCCATTTGCTCTTGTAGCTGAGCAAGCATTTGTTGAAACTCTTCACTGTTGAAATCAAACTCCTCTTCCGAAGAGAAATCAAGCCCCACCGGCTCATCGAACGCTTCTTCGGTCGGGATTTCATACAATAATGGCTCTGGTTGCTCACCTACTAATGGCGCCATCGGTAACGCCAAGGCTAAGGCCGCGACACTTAAAACTAATGCATTTAATCGCTTCATAACTTTCCTTTTTCGTTAATCACATTCACTACTTTGTTATTACTCAATTCGCACGTCTCATTCATAATAGCGCATACCTTCATAGTCAAAACAGTTTGAAATGTTGGTTTGGTTGACGCGCAAGCACGTCATCACGAGGGCTGCTCTGTCAGCCCGTGGTGATCCAGCGTACTGTGATGTAAATACCATTTTATCTGGATTGCCACGTCGCACAAGAGCTCCTCGCAAAGACGGCTGGTGCCGTCTAGTTGTAAGCACCTATATTAAACCTAATTATCTCTAATTTACTCTATGCGCCATTCTCCATTCACACAATCAACGGTCACATTCTTATTATTCGGATGCCGAAGCAAAAACGAAGCCAGTGGATTAACCACATACTGCATTATTGCGCGACGCACCGGACGAGCTCCAAATTCTTTATTATAACCAACTACCGCCAATTCTTTGTCGGCCGCATCGGTTATGTGGAGTGTAATTCCTTGTACCGCAAGACGCGCAACTACCTGGGCTGTTTGCAACTGCACAATCGACGCAACTTGTTCTTCTGACAACGCAGAAAAATAAATAATGTTGTCCAAGCGGTTGATAAATTCCGGCCTAAAATGAGAAAACAGTAAACGATCAAGCTCCTGCTTTAGTTCAGGAGTTACGCTTCCAGCCATCATAATCTTATCAGAACCAATATTGCTTGTCATAATAATAACCGTGTTTGCGAATGAAACACGACGCCCCTGCCCATCGGTCAATGCGCCATCATCAAGCAGCTGCAAGAATATATTATGCACATCTGGATGTGCTTTTTCAATTTCATCACACAGCACTACACTGTAAGGATTGCGTCGCACCTGTTCGGTCAATTGACCACCTTGTTCATACCCAACATACCCGGGGGGCGCGCCAATTAAGCGTGCCACCGCATGTCGCTCCATGTACTCGGACATATCAAGGCGAATCAGCTTGCGCTCATCATTAAATAAATAATCGGCCAAGGTTTTGGCAATTTCTGTTTTACCAACACCGGTTGGACCAAGAAACAAAAAGGAACCAAAGGGACGATTAGGCTGCGCCAATCCAACACGATGCACCCGTATCGTATTTGCAATAGCGCTGATCGCTTCTTTTTGCCCAATAACACGCTGCCCGAGAACTTCTTCCAAGTGAAGCAATTTCTCACCATCCGACTCCTTAAGTTTTTCAACCGGCACTCGAATCCACCGAGCCAGCACATGCGCGATATCATCTTCATCAACCTGCTCTTTAATCAAGCTTGTTTTATTCGCACCAAGCTCTTGCTGCTTCTGCGCCATTTGCCGCTCTAAATCATTGAGCAGCCCATATTTTATCTGCGATGCACGAGAGTAGTTCCCTTCCCGCTCTGCAATGGCAAAATCGTTACGTGCTTGTTCAATTTTTTGCTGCAGCTGATTAATTTCTTCCAATGGCTTACGCTCTGCTTGCCACTGTTTTTCGAGCGTTGAAAATTCTTTTTTACGTTCAATCAGCGCCTCATTAACCTCAGCCAATCGCTTTTGCGAAGCCTCATCACGCTCCTTGGTAAGTGCGGCCCGTTCGATTTCTAGCTGACGAATAGTACGCTCTAATCGATCCATTTCTTCCGGCTTTGCATCGACCGCCATTTTTACCATTGAAGCGGCCTCATCGATCAAGTCGATTGCTTTGTCAGGAAGAAAGCGATCCGGAATCATGCGCGCCGATAAAGTTACCGCTTTTACGATGGCGCTATCGGCAATGCGAATACCATGATGCATCTCATACTTTTCTTTCAACCCACGCAAAATCGAAATGGCATCTTCAACCGTCGGTTCATCAACCATAACTTTCTGAAATCGTCGCTCCAATGCGGCATCAGCCTCAACATACTTTTTGTACTCGGCTACCGTTGTAGCACCAATACAATGCAATTCACCACGCGCAAGAGCCGGTTTTAATAAGTTCGATGCATCCATCCCCCCGCCGCTTGCACCGGCACCAACAAGCATGTGCAGCTCATCGATAAACAGGATGACTTTCGTCTCACCTTTTTCTATTTCGCCCAAAATACCTTTGAGGCGCTCTTCAAACTCACCATGAAATTTTGCACCGGCCACCATTTGACCAAGATCGAGCGAGAGAATAGTCGCACCATGCAAACTTTCCGGCACATCGTTATTAATTATACGTTGCGCAATCCCCTCAACAATAGCGGTTTTACCGACACCAGGGTCGCCAACTAAAACCGGATTGTTTTTGGTACGACGAGAAAGAATTTGTACTACACGACGAATCTCATCGTGGCGGCCAATAACTGGATCAAGCGAACCTTTTGCGGCACGATCGGTAATATCAATACAGAAACGTTGTAGAAAGCTCTGCGCATTATCTTTATTTTGCGGCTGCATAGAAAAACCTCCATGATGCTCTTCGACTTAAGATGAACTAAGTCTAGCAAAGTGGAGGTTTTTTGTCTTGAGTAAGTTATCGGAAAAAAGGTATTAAATCACTTCTGTTTCATGCTCTTCATCATCAAGATCATCACAACCCTCTACCCCTTCACTTTCATCACTCTCTGGGTCAGATTCAGCCTCATCTTGATCTGAATCTGAACTCTCAGCATCTAGAGTTGCCAACCGACCTAATCCCACAATTTGATATGAATCGATGCTTCTATTCAACACTGGCGATGAGAGCGAAAGTGGGCTCATTTCGACATGACCAACTCGACCAGAAAATGGAGGAGTCCCGGCCGAACTGACCGTTCGACTTCCCGGAGAAGAAAGCGAAACAGAACTCGCCGCAACCGATCGACAGTCATCATCGAGAGGTCGATATTTAGTCGCCTGAATAACCTTTGTATTACTAATAATGCGCACTTCTCTTGCAGCCATATCGGCCGCCAGTGCACGCATTTGCGCCGCTTGACAGTCCACTAAGCTTCTTAATGAGTCACCTCCAGCTTCAAGATCGTCCTCAAGCGTCCGAACAATACTTGGGACAAATAAACACTGGGCTATACGAATGAGCACGAGCGGATCCAAAACACAATCATACTGAAATGCATTCTCACGATACGGTAAATAAATGCTACCAAATACCTGATAGCACACAAGAGCACATACGGCGAAGAAGACTTGCTTCACTGAGAGAGGCCCCCCCGCAGCCGCACCGGTTGAAAGCTTATCAAATAACGTGTGTTTTGCGAGCGCCGCACTCCCTAATCCAAATGAGCCAAACCATGATTTCTTAGGAATGCTTGCTTGAGCAAAATAAGGCTCTGGACCAGTTACGTCGGTCGCAAATCTTTTGCAGAACTCCATAGGAACAAAAACAGTAAGTCTCGGCGAAACATAGATAGAAAAAAAACTCGAGGCGGTCTCTTCAGGCCGATCTTTTTTTTCAGCCCATACGGCCGACAACGAAGGCTCTTCTAGGTCAATTGGCGCACGAAGAGGTTCTCGCGCAAATCGAAGCCTGTGCGAATGATTTTTACGACTATCAACTCGCCGTACTCTCTCTGCTTCTCCGTAATAATGAGATAATTGATCTCGTGGAATACTTCCCGCCTCCCACGGGTCAATGTCGGCACTAAAAATATACATATCTATCTGGTCTTCCTTTACATAGCAGGAAGCAATCACTCTATCCTCACCTTTACCCTCATAAAGAGGATGTAACGATTGAGAATAATTGCCAATACCGATCGGTAATGGCAGCACTTCTTCTTCCTCTGCAGATGCCAGCAGCCCAATCGACACAGAAAAAACAACAATCAGTAGACTCAAAAAACTAATAACTCTCGACTTGAATAGCGTATCCATTGTGATACTCCTGCCCCATGTTAGTACGAATAGTGTGTATTAATAGAATATATGCATTGATCAAACAACGGTAAGACTTTGCCCATTCATACATTAAAAACCGGCAATCCTCCGAATCGTTCTACTACACTAAGATTCCACTAACCCTTAGCAAAAAAACGACTTGTAACACGATCGGTCGTCAAATCGTTCTTCTAGCGACGAAAAATAAAATGCTTTCATAGCAATGCTCCTCTGTCTTATTGTGATACGGTTTGTAATAACCATACAGGCATCACCACTCAAACATACAATCGATTGTCTTGCAAATTTTATCTGCAAAAAAAGATTTTACTCACAAAAGAAATGCTTTATTTAACGCGATGAAACGCGATTTTAAGCAACTGTGCCAATGCGACACGGCCAAGGTTTTATAGTTGTGAAACGCCGAAATTACACATATTGCAACAAAGAAGGGAGATACCTGATGGCTCACCCACCAAAATAATCGGCTAAAATGCCCACTTCTCCTCGTCCTGAGACCCATTGACCAAAGCACCCCCCGCACCATCATTAAGCTCCTTTAACAAGCGCACCAAAGCCTGCGATCTCTCCGGCATTAGTGCGCTCTCCTTGCGCGCTATATCACTTAAATTACGCAAAAAAGTCGCACTGTAGGGCATATTTAACACCATCTCACGCAACGGATGTAATGCGGCAAAATACTGGTCGGTAAAACCCTGCATTGAGGCAATTGGCTCACAAAGCGTAGCAACAATATGCTGCGCATAATCGGGCCTCCCATAGCGTAAAACATCCAAGGAGGCACTATCATGTTCCGACAAACCACGCTCCATGACACCCCTAAAGCTTTTCAGCAGGTCCTCGGCCTCAGCCAATTTTCGATACTTAATTAAATACTCCAAGACTCTCTCGGCTTCACCTAAACCAATACGACGATGGAGTCCATACACCAGATGAGCCATATGGAGAGCCTGTAAATACCCAATATGCTCCAAATCCTCCACGGCAAGCTTATTAGTTGCCGCGGTAGAAAAGAAATTTAAGCATAACCGAGTCATAGTACGAGTTCCCATAATGTATTCAGGGCAGAAATGAGTATCAAAATAGGGAATATACACCGATCCATTAAAAGCAATAGCACTTACCAACCCGCAGCATCCAAAAAGCAATCGCAACTCACGCTCACCATCAACCGCCCCAACCAGGCCCATTTTCTTCCATAACGATGTTTTAGGCTCCTTGGCCCCACGTCCTAAAAAATTAGATAGTTTACTACGAATATCTTTGGCAAAAAGCTTACGCAGCTCGTACGGCACATAGAGCGTGCATTGATCGGTTACAGAAACCGCAATAAATTTGCCTATCTTCCCTCCATTGCGCTCCGGGCGCTCTTCACGAGGAAGCCAGCTCTTGAGTGCAAGCCCATTAAAGTCCTGGCATGCATCCCCCTCGCGGCGCAATACATCATACTTAGTCAAACCATCATCGTATAAATACATATCAATTTCTAAGCCTTCAGGTCCTTCACTAACCCTTCGCATGTAGGAAACAATCACTAATTTATCTTTACCAAACCTCTTACCACCTATACGTATCTCTTGGCGCAAGTTACCAATGCCCAATGGATACAGCCACAAATCATCCACTCTGTCGTCAAATCCTATGCTGCTTTCACTTCCTGCCCAGCTAGCGGTTACATCATCATCAGGATCAATAAAGCCAGTATACGGTTCCGGCAGGCTACTACTATCTTCCGGAGCAAGTACTACAGTATTATCAACCTCATCTTGCTGCGGCGGAGCCCAACAGTATGATGGCGCTAGAAAAACAGTAACAACACCGCTTAAAAATAAAAACGTAATAGCGTTAGATCGTATGGCCATAAAACACCCTTGAAACCTAAGATTGTCGAGGTAGCACGCACTGCTACCATATAACCTTCACATAGCTCAGGGTAAGATTTTACCAATGTTCTTTAATTATACGTGCTCGGACCACCGCGTACCGCATCAAGCCCAATATAGCTTAGAAGATAGAGAAATTTGGCCCAATAACTCTCGGCATTTGGATAGTCTTCTAAGCGAGTAATTAATTGAGGAACTCTTGGATTATAAGCCATCGATGCAGATTGACGCTCCAATCGTTCGGCCGCCTCTCTCTCTTCGCACAGAATCGTTCGTCGGTGCATCGCACGCAGTTCAATCTCACCAGCCACTCGGATGACTACCTTCTGCAAAACCTGATTTTTTGTCTCAAATAACTTCAAGCGATCCCGA
The DNA here is from genome assembly GCA_030917815.1 of Candidatus Babelota bacterium. Taxonomy (GTDB): domain Bacteria; phylum Babelota; class Babeliae; order Babelales; family JAUPTZ01; genus JAUPTZ01. The sequence goes on from JAUPTZ010000002.1 coordinate 34,917, forward strand.
CCTTTTTCTAGCTCAGATTGCAAAAGAAGTAAGCCACCGCACAACGTTACCAATTCATCCTCACGCAATGTTTGCACGAACAGCCTCAGCCCAACATGACCCGATACAACCTCAGTTATCAAATCCAGAATAAAATAGAAAAAATCCTCTTGGCTGAACATTTCTTGCAGATCAACTACTAATCCCACTATGCCAGCAGAATACGGAAAAGAATGGTAATAGCAATCGCCAGCACAATTACAAACAACAGCCCCTAGGCCAATGCGAAACTCGCCATCAATATCCTCACCATTAAACATAACCTTATCAAAACAGCCATAGAAAAAATCTCCCAATAACGCCGCAGAAGATGCATACGGCCGCTGTGTTGAAAGAACTTCTGCAGTATTAGTTCGCAGCAAAAGAGGTAAATACCAATACATAAACTGTAGATACTCATGCCGATCGGTCAATCGCAACGTCAACAAAGGCCTCTCTTCTTCACAATCGTAACAACAAGCCGGTAGATACGTTTCCTTGAGATACATCCGAGTAGCCTCACCAAGCCCCTGAAGAACAACCTCATCCGGCACATCAGAAGAAAGATCCCGGCAAGAAACAGAGCTTGCAACAGAACGGCTGTCGGCACTACTTAGACCGGCACTTAGGAATAGACTAGACGCTAAAGTTAACACCATAAACGGTTTCATTGGTAAGCTCCTCTGTATCATGTTGATACGGTTTGTAATAGCCACGTGGCCCAACCACTACATCACACAAAAAAAACTTACGCAAATACGGTATAAATCAAGAAATAAAATTTGTTTAATTTCGCGCGATTCAGGGCGCACAGAGATACTTTCCAGCAACTGAGTCACTATGAGACAGCCTAAAAACAGCAACATTCTCGGCAGAAAAGCTACATATTGTCATCAAAAAAAGATGGCTAGAAACCAATTTGGCGCTACTTCCCAATACAAAACGTGGAAAAAAGCTTATCCATGACCTGCTCAGTTACCGATCGTCCAGACAACTCGGTCACCAATCGCAAAATATCATGTACCCCAGCCGCAATGAGTTCATACGCGGGACGCGGCGAAGCGCATGCGACCTGCACCTCAAGAAGCTTAACCTTCACATCGTACACCAAAGCAAGTTGCCGCTGATTCAAAATAAAGGGAGTGTTAACCGATTCATATGCCGCCTTAACACGCATAAAAATCTCGTTTTTCAACTGCTCTACACCGGTTCCGGTCTGAGCACTAATACGAAAAGTCACAGCTCCAACATCTGGAATATTCAAGAACACCGGGCCTTTATCGGCCTTTGTTAGCACCAACATACCACGGGACGCATACTCGGCAAGAAGCTGCGCATACTCATCGCCTACCTCACGAGACGGCTCAACGCTACCATCGCACACTACCAGCACCACATCGGCACCGGCCGCCGCTTGATGCGTTCGAATGATGCCTTCTTGCTCTATGGTATCGGCCGTTTCGCGAATTCCTGCCGTATCAATGTAGGTCCACGTATAGCCACCAACACTCATACCGGCCTCAATACTGTCACGAGTTGTTCCGGGACGGTCGCTAACAATAGCACGATTCCGACCAATAAGTGTATTGAGCAACGTAGACTTCCCGGCATTTACCGTACCAACGAGTGCAATCTTGACCCCTTCTCGTACATGCTGCAAAGATCCTTGCCCGGCGCAAAGTGCCTCGATAAATTGCAAGGTTTCGGCTAAGCGCTCTCGCACAATCGCATCGAAGTCTAAATCTATATGTTCTTCTTCAGAAAACTCAAAGCTGGCCTCTATCATAACCGCCAACGCAAAGAGGCGCTCCTCAATCTGCAGTACCGCCTGCGACAATGATCCTTCAAGTTGCGCAAGGCTTTTGCGCGCCGCAGCACATGATGGCGCCGTAATAAGGTCATGCAGTGCCTCGGCTTGGAGCATGTCAATCTTGCCATTCAACAACGCTCGCTGAGTAAATTCACCCGGCCGAGCATAGCGAGCCCCACCAGCACACGCACGCGCAAGAATAGCTTCTACAATAAAAGGGTTGTTGTGGCAGGTAATTTCTATGATTTCGTTACCGGTAAATGTACGTGGAGCACGCATCACCAAAAAAAGCACTTGGTCTATGCTCGCACCATCTTCATCAACAATATGCCCATAGATAATGGTATGCGTAGCTGCCGCAACCAATGAATCATGACGCTTCGTACGCGCAATGCTCTGCGCAATAACGCTGGCCGCCGGCCCATCCAAACGAAGCAGCGCCAGGGCTCCCGCTCCTGGCGCTGTACACGATGCTATTATAGTATCGATCACCTTCATCTGTACCTATTTATTTAGACTCTTCGTCTTCAAGCACAAAGAAAGGTTGATACTTAGTGTCTTTTTTAAGCGGCGGCATAGACGGTGTTTTTGGTGCACGGTCTACTTGTGGCGCACGCCCTTCTTCTTTACTCAACTGCTGTTGAGCGAATCTCATTTGATCAGCAATAATATCATCAGCATGATCGGAACCTGTTGAGACATGCTCATTAGCATACTGAGTTGGCGCCGCATTACGCGGCTGACGATCTCTATCGCTTCGTTCGCGACGCGGACGACGATCGCCGCCACGCTCAGAACGTTCACGACCAGCACCTGGCGAACGCTGACCACCTTCTTCACGCGACTCACGCGATTGAGGGGCTTGCGCTTGTTGCGATTGCCCAGCATCACGACGAGTATGTGAACCACGAGGCTCAAACGTACGCGGCATTGGTTCATCGCTGTCAGCACTCATTGAAGAACCATCGGCTTTTGGCCCGGTTACCGCAATACGATACCCAACAAAACGACTCTTGTAGGTGCGCTTCAACAGCTGAATAGCCAAGTATGAAAGCGTTGCAAACAACATGCGCTGTTCTTCTTCATTGTCCAAAACGGCTTGCGCGAACGAGATCGTGAGCAGCTTGTCACCAGACACTTGCGCATCGATGCCTACACCAATACCCATATGCTTAAGCAATTCGCGAATTTCGCTTACTACGAAATCCTTCCATTCATCACGCCAGCCTTCGTTCTTAACGGTGTTAAATGCGGTACGTTGTTCTTCAGTACCGGTATAACGACGAGGACGCTGCTCTTCTTGACGACGGGAGTTGTCATTAACACGCTGCCCATTACTTCCGCGAGGCTCACGACGCTCATTATCACGAGGACGATCTTCACGGGTACGAGGCTGTTGTGGATTCGTTATTTTCTCAGGCTTATATAAAATAGTTACAATTGCGGGACGGCGAGATAATCCAAGGAAATTCCGTTCGCCCTCGTCGAGCACCTTAATAGTAAACTCTTTCGGCTTACCTGCCTGATTCCATGCTTTATCGATAGCACGTTCGATTGAGTTTGCTTCTTGCAAAATTGACTTCATTGATAACCTTACTTATGAATCATAAAAGACGGTACGTCACACTATAAAACGTCCCTTAGTTGAAAGCTCATTTACCGGCATTGAACAAGAACCGCGAGAACCGGGCGAACACCAACTCAACTAACTTGACATGACGCAGAGAGAAACCGCAAGAAAATGTGGTTACCCGCCTACGTAGCTGAATTCTAACAAAATTAGAAAACATGCGCAAATAAAGGTTTTTCCATAAAGACGCAGCCAGCTGCAGCCTCTCTGCGACGAAACTCCTGTCGGAATCGCAGAGGCACCAGAAGCGTTGAATTCCAAAACCGCTATATTATAAAAATTTAGCGTTTATATTAAAAGTCCTCCTGCGCTGCTCTCCTGCAGCTATGGCGGACAGCTTACGCCCACTCCATCTGTCTTGCGCCTAATTTTTGTAGCGGCGCAGCCAGCTGTAGCCTCCCTGCGACAAGACTCCTGTCGGAGTCGCAGGGGCGTAAGCTGGAGCGGGAAACGAGATTCGAACTCGCGACCCCTGCCATGGCAAGGCAGTGCTCTACCACTGAGCTATTCCCGCACAAAGAATGTAGTATGATGAGGGCGGAAATACTACCCTCAACAAAACGATATGTCAACGACAATTTACTGCTTCGAGTGAAAAAAAACAGAAACCATACTTAAAAGATGACATGCCGATGGGCTTAAGACCACTCCTTGAGCCACCATTGCGTCATAATTATAGCGCATAGTTGGCTGTATTGGCGGCACTAGGATCGGCAAAGTACTCAACGCTCGATGATTTACCAACAGCTCGTAGGCAAGTGATGCACTATACATCCCATACACGCCACCGTGCTCACCAAAACCCATAGCGGCCCCATGATAAACCGACGATACCTCACTTGCACACAAAGGAATAGCAATTGAATTACAGGCCACTACCAAAGAATCCATATGAGAAGAGACAAACAAATCGTTAAGCACACATACAACACCAATCCCATGTTTCTCGCGGGCGGCACGCAGCAAAGGCTCGATATCCTGAGCGACAGCTATTGAAATTAGGACCAATACAACACCTCGATCACGACATACTTGATCAAAACGAGCAAGCTGCTGCCGTATAATCATAGAAACACTTTCAGCTCCTGCCGATTCACCAAAAACCACCCCGATCGCCGAGAGATCTGGCTGCAGCGCCCGCAACATGTCTACCTGCAGCTCAAAATTAAACGGTGCCGCGGCAACACCTGAAACCGGACGCCCGGGCGCCTCCAAAGAATCGACAACCCCAAGCCCAACCGGATCAATAACACCACAAAAAATCTGTGGGGGTGGATTAGGAATCCCATCAAAAAAATCCCTCACTTCTCGAGATACCCAGCTACCAACCGTAACTACAAGGTCATAGCGAGCTTCGGTATGCACCGTCGTCAACAGAGAAATGAGCACATCGTAACTAGACTGAATTGAGACAATATCGATCTCTGGAGCCGCTTGATATCCCATCTGCTCACGCAATGTAGAGACAAATTGCTGTACGGCGTTTATAGCCCACCAGCTTTTATCGTGCGGAATAATAACCAAAACGCGCTGCCTCACCTTACTCTCTGACAGCAAAAGGTCTCTACCCCGAAATGAAGGGAATAATTCCTCCACACGTGCTATAAGACTCTGTATGTACTTACCGAATGCAACCATCGATAACCTCGCTGATTAATCACTTTAGAGAAAGAAGGTATACCGAACAAGCTTAGACAAATATGGCCATTTTACCAGTAAAAAGTACAGTTCAATTCTTCTAGTCATACTGATTTTATTCGATCATGCCCAATGTTTTTCTGACATGATATATCAAAAGTGACAGCGCCGCCGGCGTCATGCCAGGAATAAGCTGCGCCTGAGCAATCGTTCCCGGCTTATATCGTGCAAGTTTTTGCTGCAATTCAAAGCTCAACCCCTGAATGCCAAAATAAGAGAAATCAACCGGAACCGCAAGATTTGCATAATGCTTTAATTTACCAACCTCCGACTCTTCTCGCTGAATATAACCGTCATAGCGAACCGCGGCATAGATCTGCAGCAACGCGCGACCACTAATGGTCTCTGTTTCGAGCACCTTACAGACTTCACGATGAGCCGCTTGTGCGACCGCATCATCAAACACTAATTGCTGCAACGCAAGATAGGCCAATCCTTGCTTATGGCGCAAAACATAGGAACTAGCCCGTCGCACGCTTTCTTGTTCAGCCAAGAATCGATCGTAAACCTCTTGATCTACCGTTCCTAGTGCATACCCATAGGGCATCAAGCGAGCAAATACGTTATCTTGCCGCAAAATAAGGCGGCGCTCGGCACGAGAGGTAAACATACGATAGGGCTCATCAACACCTAGCGTTATCAGGTCGTCGATCATAACCCCGATATAACTTTCACTGCGGTCCAAAATAAATGCCGGCTTTTCTTGCGCCTTTAGAGCCGCATTAATACCGGCCACAATGCCCTGGCCAGCCGCCTCCTCATAGCCGGTAGTACCGTTGATCTGTCCCGCAAAAAAGAGCCCCGAGACGTTTTTTGTCTCCAAAGCATGGTTCAAAATGGTGGGCTGCACAAAATCATACTCAACCGCATAACCGGGTCGCACGATCTCTGCATGCTCAAACCCTGGGATCGAGGTAATGTAGGCAACCTGTACATCATAAGGAAGCGATGTTGAAAGACCACTTGGGTAGACTTCGTCTATACCAAGCCCTTCCGGTTCGACAAATACGTGGTGACTAAATCGATCTGGGTATCGACCGATTTTATCTTCAATCGACGGACAATATCGTGGGCCAACCCCCTTTATATTGCCGCTGTACATTGCGGATAAGTGGATGTTTTGAGCAATAATATCATGGGTTTCTTTGGTCGTATGCGCAATAAAGCAAGGCATTTTTTCAGCCACACCTTCAATTGGCGGATCAAAAGAAAAAAGATATTCGAGCTTCTGTTCTTCTTGCTGCTCAAGAACACTATAGTTAATACTTGTCGCTCGTAACCGAGGCGGCGTACCGGTCTTCAATCGCCCAAGCTTTACCCCAAGCAATTCATGTAAAACATTAGAGAATCCACCAACCGCCGCTTCACCCACGCGACCACCAGAGGTTTGCTCTTTGCCTACGTGGAGCACCCCGTTTAAAAATGTTCCGGCCGTAATTACCACCGAAGCAGCATAATACTCGGTGCGCGCACCCTCATGCATAACAGATACGCCGGTAACTGCCGGCTTCTCTCGCTTGGTATCAACGATCAGGCCGTCAACCATTCCCTCAATAATCGTTAGATTAGGCGTCGCAGCTAGAAACTCTTGCGCCCGCTTCTTATAAGCATACTTATCGATTTGCAGTCGCAAACCCTGTACCGCCGGGCCCTTACTCGTATTCAGCATACGGGCTTGTAAGTACGTATCATTGCATAATTGGGGCATCAGCCCCCCCAGGGCACTAACCTCATAGACAATATGTCCCTTACCCAAACCACCAATAGACGGATTGCAAGGCATAAGACCAATATGAGCCTTTGACAAAGAAATTAGGGCTGTTGCAACCCCCATACGTGCACTAATGTAGGCCGCTTCCATACCGGCGTGCCCACCGCCAACAACAATAACCTGATACTGAGTAGTCATTACAAAAATCCCTAAATAAACCGGCAAAAACGGCGCCAATCGAAGGTGCTAGGATATCACGCTTTTACCTCAGTGTCTGTAGCTCAGCATGAGCCACCCACCGATGCGCTATCATCAGACACACTACTGTCAAAAAGCAGAACAATGCCTATTGTAGCAGGCTTTTTGAGCTATTAAAACACTTGCATATCGCACGGGAAATCGGTAGAAATAGTCACCGGTGTATTACCGCTCTCTTAATACTAGAGAACAGCGACACCGTATTCACTCTTTAAATGAAAGGACGTCTAATGAACATATCCAATATACGAATCTCTCAATCTTTAGCTTTAGCAACACAGGTACTTAAATAATAATCGTTCCGTGTTGTTGTACGCCATTCCGTTGATGCCAAGCCCCGATTTTTCGGGGCTTTTTAATTTCCCCACCCCTCGCTATACTGGACACTTTCTCATATAACACATGTAAATCGGGGGATGTCTACATGGTATCACTTATTATGCGTACATTATGTATTATCGGCACACTATCATTCACTTCTCTGTATGGGATCGACGCTGATAGCCCAATTAAAACCGGTCGTATGACCGCTATGCGCCTCGCGGCAAAGCATGAGGCAGAACGAAAAGAGTCCCCGCTCAGTGTAAGCGATTTGGCTCGAATCAAAGAGGAAGAATTGCCCGAAGATAGCCTGTATATTGGTCGACTACTTATAGAAGCATCGGCGCTAGTATCGAGCAAGCCTTCAGAGGCGGCAACTCTAATACAACACGCTCTTTTTTTAAGACTAGAAAAATATACCGGAGTGACAAGCCCCTCTAAGCCACGACTCTTAAAAACATCCTGCTCAGCAATTGATGGCCTAGAAACAATGCGACTTACCGACATAGAAAAGATTCTAGAAACGCTCAAGGGCACGAACGCTTGAAAGTAGCAGCGAACAGTACTATGCTACCGTTCGTTTATACATTCTCTCTCGAGGAACATCTCAATGGTCACAAAAATCACCAGCGCTAACTTTAATGCTGTTGTCATCAATGCCGACAAGCCTGTTATTATCGACTTTTTTGCCGAGTGGTGTGGACCATGCCGTCAAATGGCACCAATTTTTGAAGAACTCTCTAAAGAGTTAGCGAATTCCTACATTTTTGGAAAAATAGATATCGAGGAAGATCACGATCTCGGCGTAAATCATGGTATCACCTCGATTCCAACACTCATTTTCTACAAGGCAGGCAAACAAGTAGGAGCAGTCAGCGGCGGCCTATCGAAACAGGAAATTAAGGCAAAATTAGCTACGATATTCGGGCAGTAAGCATAGCGTGATCTTGCGCATTGCCAACGTGGTCTGCTTTCACGATACCTCCATATGCCCGTCGCGCCATACCGGTCAATGCGCCAAGCGCGGCAAGCGTATTAGCCATCTTGATAGTATTCACTTCACCTACAACGGGAAACGCTACGTTAGGATCGGTATCACGCTTAGCATGAGCAAGGAAAGCACCACTCTTTAAGGCTGCCTCAATAAGCATCATTAACCACACACGAGATCGCTTGCTTTTCCAGACCTTCATGTATTCCTTCACCTGTGCTTTGTCTTTATTTTCGGCTAGGTACTTGTTGTAAGCAATGATGGCCGGCGCATTAAACGCGGTATAGCCATGCTCAGCAGCACCAATCAACGGCTGTATCCATGTTTGCTCGGCATAACCAAGGTTACCGGCAACTGCTTGTCCGCCATAGGTATATTTTGCTTCACGATAATCACTTGCCTTATCAGGCCCAACAAACTGATCATCTTCTGGCTTATCCGTATTTTTAGCTCGATACATCATATCTCGCTGCCTCCGCGTAAGGGTATTTCGTACCGCAGGACGACCATACAATGCATCGGCAATGCGTGTCGCTGCAGAAAGTGCCGTACCCACACCAAATGTTTTCGCATCAGGCGAGGTGAACGTAGCAAGGTCAACCGCATCGGCAATCAAACTTGGCTGAAAATCGGTCATTTTTTGGATGTGAGACCGAGGCTGTGTCTTAAGCTCTTCATTTTGTGATGCAAAAATATCGTGTTCATCTTCGGCATGCATATGCTTAAGCCGCTCAAAATATCCTTTTGCCTTCCAATCATTGTTATATTCTTTAACCGCTGCACCACGCAGAGCCCTAAGAGCTCTCTTTTGAGCTTCATCTTCTTCGGTCTTGTCAGCCGCATTTGCCGCCAAAGCCGCTTTGATTTTTCGCTGGGCCATAAGATCTTTCAGTGAACGGTGATAATTAGCTCGATCACCAAAAGCATCTACGTCAAATGGTGTACTCTCATCCATTAGTTCGATGAGTTTATCTTTGGCTGCCGTAATTTTTTTAAATTTTTGATCGGCTTCAACCTTTTCTGCAGCACTTTTGTCGGCCTGTCGATCAGGATGATAGAGCATTGAAGCGCTTCTGAATGCAGCATCAATTTTAAGCATATTAGCCGCATCAGCTTCACTCAAACGTAGTAACGACAACGCCTCTTCTTTTTTCATGACAGACGACGGCTTCTCGGTTGGCGCACCATCGGTCGCAAACAACCCGGCACTCGAACAAAGCACCATAAGTAAAAAATGTTTTTTATACATGACAATCCCCCATATTCTTATTCTTTAAGAATACGGAGCCACCAGTAAAAAATACAAGGAAGTCTCTCTTTTAGCGCGTAATCTTGCCATCCACCGGTGTATATCCCCGCTGGGCTAATTCATCGCGCAATTTATCGGCCAACGCCCAATCTTTTGCCACACGTGCAGCCACCCTAGCTTCGAGCAACGCTGCAATCTCAGAAGAGACCTCCTGGTCGGCATCCCCAACGAGCGGCATGCATGGTAACCCGCAGACTTGCTGCAACAACATACGTATCGCCTGCATAGTTATTTTATCTGCTGCAAGCTCCTCAAGATTACCAAAGATAAGCCCCAACGCTTTGGGAAGATTTAGATCATCGGCCAACGCATCAAGTATCTGAGAACACACCGAAAACTCTACGGCACACTGTTGCCACAGTGCACCGGCAGCCGCTACATCGAATGCCCCAGGCTCTACAGCCTCACGGTTAAAAGCACGCACTAAGCGATTATATGCCTTGACTGCGCTTGCAATATGAACCATATCAATATCAAGCGGTGTACGATAATGATGCTGCAATAAGTAAAATCTCACCACCATTGGATCATAGTCCTTCAGCACATCACGCACCATAAAAACATTACCAAGCGATTTTGACATCTTCTCCGATTGTAGGGTTACGTGAGCATTATGAAGCCAATAGCGAGCAAATGGTGCACCAAAAAGCGCCTCAGACTGAGCACATTCGTTTTCGTGGTGAGGAAAAAGCAAATCAATCCCGCCCCCATGAATATCGATATGCTCTCCTAAATATTCCTTAACCAATGTTGAGCACTCTATGTGCCAACCGGGACGGCCAGGCCCCCACGGCGATTGCCAAAAAGAACCAACAACATTCCCTTTCCAAAGCACAAAGTCACCAGGATTCCTCTTATGCTCATTAATTTCTATGCGGGCGCCAGCAGACAATTCTTCAAGTGAGCGACCGGAAAGATTTCCGTACGAGGCATGGGAGTCAAGAGAAAAATACACATCTTCACCGGCTACATAGGCATGACCGGCTGCAATAAGCTTCTCAATAAACGATATAATTTGGGAGATGTTGGCACTAATAGTTGGCTGTAATGCCGGTGAAAGGATGTTAAGTGCCGCCATATCCTGATTAAATGCCTTGGTGTAACGCAGCGCTACCTGGGACGCGCTAGCAGCAATGTCGCCCCCCGCCTCTACTTCTTGCGCCGCCTTGCGAACAATCTTATCATCCACATCGGTTACATTGCGTACATACTTAACCGGATACCCCCAAAACTGGAGTACGCGATACAGCAAATCAAAACTTACATAACAACGCGCATGGCCCATATGCGCAAAATCATACGGTGTTACCCCACAAACATAGAGGCTTACGACCTCATTTGCCGGTGTAAAAAACTCTTTAGTACCGGTCTTGGTATTCAAAAAAGACAACATTTTATTCATCATGATGCGCCTCATCTCCACATGCTTGTTCTTCCGCTTTTTCATGCTCGCCGCATATCTCATGGGCCAAAGAAAGTAAGCGATCTTGTTCCTCTTGAGGCATTTTTTTACCCTCAAAGTAGGTCTTAAGTAACTGATCTCCGCTCATCTGCGTGGTTACCGCAGCACGCTGCACTCGAGCAGCCACTTCATGCACCGGAACAATGCCGGCAACATAATGGGCTTCTTGGCAGGCCCGCTGTACCCGAGCACAGTCAACCATATCTCGTTGACCAACCGGCACTTGATAAACCACCTTGATTATCGCCTCTTTTAAAGAGTATTTTTGAATCGCTTCAATCACCTGCTCGGTTGCCGATCCCTCAGGAGTCAAGGTAACCTCAATTTGGATCATTGGCCGTACCGGAAGCTCGATAAAAGAGATCGGAAGAGCAC
>JAUPTZ010000001.1 GCA_030917815.1 Candidatus Babelota bacterium
AGGCATGCGTTCCGGCTGCGGTGGCCGTTAATAAAAAGGCTAAGAATGTAGCTCGGAGCTTTTCGAACCGACTGCGAGCTTTTTGAGCGAGCATCGACTGAGGATTTACTGTTTCGGCCGCGACCATTTTTTTATGCGCTTTGAGACAGAGTACTGCAAATGCGGTGGCACCGATTCCGCTAACGCCAGCGATCTTAGCCGAGCGGGTAGCAAAAAGATTAGAAATGCTTGAGGAAGATTCGGTGGCAGCAGTGCCGCTTATTGCGCTGAAGGGTATACCGAGCGATAGTGCGACGAGGACGAATAACGTATAGGCTTTATGTTGCAATTGCATACGGTTCCTTTGATTAAATTTTTCTTCTTGCTAAAAAAGCCTTCCATCGCTGCTGCTGTTCGAGTAAATTTTTGTGCTCTTCGAACAGGTTTGAGCCATTGCGCTCAGGGTTAATAGCTTCCTGAAACGCCGCCTCTGCTGCTATGTACTCTGGGTCGTTAGCTTCCTGGTCCATTCGAAGTCGCTCGAGCGTTGTTTGTTCGCTATCGATAGCATACCACGCATGGTTGAGCGTACCATCAACATCACGATTCAAGAGAGGAACGAGTATGCCTTTTTCAAAGCACTCGCGTTTCATATAGTCGTAGGGGGCGATGGCACCATAGGCCTCATAGGCCTCTACAAAGCCAGGATGAGCGCGCTCAAGCAGCGCTCGAGCCTCGTTTTGCTGGTCCCGTGCATTGGCATACTCCGGCTCCAGCTTTGCCTTTGCAGTAAGGGATTTGCGAGCCGCCTCAAGATTGCTTTGCGCCTTCTCAACAGCATCGAATTTGGTCTTTTTCCTGGCTAAAAGATGCTCGATTTTCAGTAGTTCTATTTCTGCTTTGAGGCGCTTCCTCTTTCGTTTTGCCGCCCTAAGTTTACGTGTCTGCCGATAGAGTTTCTCAATATTTTTATCGAAGGAGGCAAGTTTGCCAACGACACTCTGGCAGGCCTCATCATCTAATTGGCCGAGAACTTCGTAGGCGGCCAGACGCTCTTTATCATCGCTATCACCGTAGTGCCACGGCGCATTAAGATACGACTCAATCTCTTGTGCGGTTGGTTCACCTTCTCCAAATTTTGTAGCGAATTCTCCGGAAGTTCGCTGTATATTTGCAACGGCTTCATCTGCCGTCGCAATGTCTGGATGGCTCTCAAGAAGCGACTGAAAAGAAGCCTCAAAAGGCTTCGCGGTTTGAGCAAGTTTTTCTTTTTTATCCTTAGCACGGTTCAAGCGCTTTGTGAGAGTTGCTATGCCTGTTATCTCAAGATTTTCCATCTCGTCGTGAAGACCTTGGCCCTTTTTGTAAATTTCCTGAAGTGATTTTTCTATGCCCTCAAGTTCAGGGTGCTTTTCCACCAACGTCTGGTGTTGTGCTAAGCTTGCCCCATACTCATTTTGAACGCCATTTAATGCGATCCCGAGCGTACTGAGATGTTTGTCAAGGGCCTGATCATTGCGACGTAGCCTGCGCAAGGCGGCCATTGACGCAGAGTTTTCGGGACTGGTTAACCATGCTTGATAGCCATCGTGCGTGGCGAGGGCATCTCGGGCCGCTTGCATTCTTGTCTGCACTTCCCTCTCTATTTCATTAAGAATTGCCAATTTTCGTTGTTGCAATGCTTCTGCTTGCGATCGAAGTTGCTCGTCTTGTGCGGTTGCTGCGGCTACACGCTTCGCTTTTTCGGCGGCAGAGAGTGGTTTTTCAGGTTCGATTAGCTCTTCCTCCGACTCTTCTCCTGAGTCATCACCATCTTCGTCAGCTTCACTATTATCACCTTTAGCTTTATCTTTCTTCTTCACTACGCCGGTGCCTTTAGCGGAGGGTGGTGGTGTTATGGTTCCAGGAACCGTTGCTTTGTCACCAGATTTATCGTCGGTGAGAGATGGCTTTGCCGCGGCAAGATCGGTCACCGTATCGTCTGAGGCTGGGCTCATATAGGCATGCGTTCCGGCTGCGGTGGCCGTTAATAAAAAGGCTAAGGCTGTAGCTCGGATCTTTTCGAACAGACTGCGAGCTTTTTGAGCGATCATCGACTGAGGATTTACTGTTTCGGCCGCTACCATTTTTTTATGCGCTTTGAGACAGAGTACTGCATATGCGGTGGCACCGATTCCGCTAACACCAGCGATTTTAGCCGAGCGGGTAGCAAAAAGGTTAGAAATGTTTGAGGAAGATTCGGTGGCAGCAGTGCCGCTTATTGCGCTGAAGGGCATACCGAGCGATAGTGCGACGAGGACGAATAACGCATAGGTTTTATGTCTCAATTGCATACGGTTCCTTGGCTAGCGGTTTAAGGATAAATGGTTACAATATGTATCTATTCTAGCGTATTCTCCCTAAAAAATACAATAGTTAATCCGGTAGCTGCCTTAGGCGGCGATGGCCGCTTGAGGGGATTTTGGAGTGTCTGCAGGAGTGTTAGATGAAGGGGCATCATCGCTAAAAATAGCGGTAACATCGGCAACCACTTGTTGATCATCGCTCAGTGGGGCATCGTTTGCGGTTGGGGGTGCCGTTTTTATTGTGCTGCTTGGTGTGGCTACCGTCACAAAATCACCCGGGTTAAGTGATTTTAAGAAATCGGCAGATGATTCTGGTACTGGTCGTTTGGCTTCTGCGGCAGGGGCTGCTGCGGTGGTGCTTGGTACTGCAACACCGGTTGATGCGGTGGTGGCCACCGCTTCTTCAGGAGTAGCTTTCATCAAAGCGGCAATCGTCGGCGGTAGATAGCGTGGATCTGATGGGTCGGTTACCGGAGGTTCTTCTTTTGGCGCCGTTGCTATTTGTATGCCGGCTACTTTTTTATTTGCTTTTGGACTGGTAATGGCTTGTGCATCAATAACTGTAATGTTTTCGTACAATACATTAGTACTACCGCTGCTTAACGCAAAGTACGCGACAGTGTCTGGTGAGTCCGGCTTTGGATTATTCCAAGAGAAGAGCTCTTTGCTGTGAGGGTCGCCGGTACCAACGCTGATCGTGTTGTTTTGGTAGGTAATCCAGAGTGATTTGGTTATTGGTTTGACCGTTACATCAAATTTTCCTGCAACCGTATCTTTATCCATGATGACCGACTTGGTATTTTTCCATCCACCAAGGATAACGGCGTAGCGTGGCATCATGCTTGGTATATTGTTGAGGCCAATGTAGACCTCACCGTTTGATGCGGTGACGTCACAGGTGAGTGTTTGCCCCATTTTGAGTTTCCAGTGTGGATTCCAGGTAAAAACTCCTTGTTTATTATAAGAGTTGTAGATCGAATTAACTGGCCATGAAATACCTTTGACTGAGGCCATTTGTTCTACGGTAATCATTTGATCGTTAGCGGCCAGTGCATAGTAGATGATTCCTCTATCGGCCTCAATCGTATCATCATGCCAGAAGAGGAGGATGTTGGTCCCCGGTTTGTCTCCCAGACCAACGCAGACGCTGCCGTGGTCATAAAGCACCCAATAAAAAGCCGGAACATATTGATTTTTGATAACTGCATTGGCGCTATCAATTGCGGCAACTACGCTTCCATTTGACTTGATAACCGTACGGCTATTTTTATCGGCACCGATAACGACTTCGTAGAGTGGTGTGCCTCCGGTACTATTATGCAGCCCTATGCAGAGGTCATTAGCGCCTCGAGCTTTGAGAACGATGCCTCCAAAATCGGACTGAAGGAGTCGCCATGTTTGGTCAAACTTATATTTTCCTCGGTTGGCCGGTATAACGTACTGATCTACTTTTTCTTGTTTGGCAACCGGCAGGTTCTGTATGTTGCTGTAGCGTACGTTGCTGGCATCGCTGCTGAAACTAAAATAGGTCGCCTCACTGCTCATGCTATCTTTCCAGTCAAGGAAGGTTTTTACACCCGGTTTGTTGCCGGCGCCAACGCTGATATGATCTTCATTGAAAATTACCCAGTACGTGCTTGCATGACTAGGAACGCTGACAACGCCTCGTGCATCGGTAATCGATTCAACAATATTCCCTTGTTTTTTTATCTGTGCGCCGGTGTTTTTATTGGCACCAATAATTACTTCAAACAACGGGTTTGCCAGTGTTGCAAGTTTGTTGTCGAGTCCAAAGTAGTAAGGCCCGTCTCCTTGGACATCAAAGACAATGCTGCCTGCACTGTTAGCGCTCAACTTCCATTTATCTGAGAAGGTGTAGGTGCCTTTACGCATATTGGCCGAAAAACTGGTATTTCTTTTAAGTACACTGGTTGAAGATCTTTGGCTTTCAATAGTGCGATACGTTGCTTGGCCGGTACTGCTGCTTACCGAAAAGCGTTGCATGATATCAACCACATTAATATTTTGGTAATCGGCTAAGAGCGAGTCATTATTTTGGGTTGTTCCTTGACCCACTGCAATGTACCCTTTATCAAAAACAATCCAGAATGCTTGAAAATCTTCTTTACTTACGAGTGGTTGGCTGCCGAGTTCACTCGTCGCTACGAGGACGCCATTTTGTGTGATGGTGCAATTTTTGCCAATTTTAATGACATAGGTCGGTTCTGCTTTAGTGCCGGTAAGGCCGATAACTGCTTCGCTGTCGGTTTTTACTTCAAAGGTTATGAGGCCTTGTTCCGGCTTTGCCAGGGCCCATGGCGATAACCAATTAAACACTCCTTTTTCTTGGCACGCGCTATACGTCTGGTAAGCCGGCATTGCATTGCCGGGGAGTTGGGTGGTGTCTTGGTAGGTTGCATCGCCGTTGGCGCTTGCTAAGGCAAAATGGGTAATCTCTTTGGCCGGCTCTCGGTCAAGCCATTCCAGGACCGTATTTTTATGAGGATCGCTATTACGCCCCACGGTGAGATGTCCTTTATGGTAGCTAATCCAAAATCCATAAAAATTGTCACCGTCTGGCAACAATGCATCGCTATCGGTGCTTCGTGCTACGACAGTCTTGTTTTTGCGCACAGTTGCTTCTTTACCGTTTATAAATACTTCGTATACGGCACCGCTTTTTTGGTTGCCAATGCCTATACACAGAGTGCCTGATGAGCGTGCATTCAAAGTCATGATACCTGCGTCTGGTTTATGAAGTTTCCAGGCCTCTTCCCAGACGTAAGTAGCGGTTGGTTGCGGGGTATGAGTGGTATAGGCTTCTGCAAGCAATGCATCACCATATTCGGTAACAATGATCGGATCTTTGGGATCAAGAGCGGCAATTTTTTTGCAATATAAGGAAGCTTGCGTTTGATTGCCTATAGCAAATGAGGTGAATGCCGGTTTCGCCGGCAGTGTTGTCTGCCCAATAATATCTTTTTGCGTGACCGGGCCATGGCCATAGGCGAGCGCGCCAGTGGCTTTATTGTAATGTACCCAATAGGGATAAAAATTAAAGGGATCGGTTATGTAGGTTGCTTTGTTTTCGGTGGTAACGAGGATAGCTCCTTTGTCGTCGGCTACGGTAGTTTTTGTACCGCCTGCATCGCCAACGACCAGCGTGTAGATCTCTTTTGCATCGGTCTGTAGGCCAACGCTGAAGCCGAATTGAGTTTTTGCCGCAAAGATGAGAAGCAGGTCATCGGTATTGGGGAGAGTCCAGCTGCTGCGCCATGTCAGTGGTGTTTGTGGCCCGGCCGTAAATTGAGTGCCACGGCGTAATGGTTTATCGAGAGGAAGAGCTGCAATCGAATTAAATTCAACATGATCGGTGTTATTAGTAAAGCAGAAATGGGTGAGTGGTTGTTTATCGGTTGGTGTTTCAAGAATAACATCGTTGCCGGGAGTGGTACCGGTGCCCAACATGCAGTAACCGTCTTCATCATAGGCAAACCAGTAGGGGGTATAGCTACTTTTAGCGGCGATTATTGCTTCGGTATCGGTAGTTTCAGAAATAACTTTTTTGGTGTGATCACTGAGTGTTGTTTTTGTGTTTTTCTCGGCACCAATAGTGCAGAGCAATGTATACGAGTTGTCGGTTGAGGTGCCATTTGTGTGTAAAGCAAGGCACATGTCACTCGCTCCTTTTCCATGCCACGTTACAATGCCTTTTCCGGCGGTTGGGAGTGCCCATGTTTCATTCCATGTGCATGCAAAATGACGATTAACCGCACTGGCCATAGTGCCGATTGGGCAGGCGACAGCCGGCTGTATAACGATATCGCGAATTTCTACCGGATTATCCCAGCTACTGAACGAAACATATTGGATAGGGCATCCACCACCGCCTTCGGTTGGTTTTTTTGCCGGATCGATTGGCGTTGCCGGCGTGTCATGATGCTCGGCGGGAGCTGCAGAATGGGCCGGTGCAGTGGATGAAGGTGGCGCTTCGGCCAGTATGTTGACGATAACCGATGGGGCCATTGTTGCCGGGTCTGCATACATTTCACTGATAATATTTTTTGATGGGTTCGTGCCGCTACCGATTACAAAATGACCGTTGTTGAACGTTGCCCAGTACGGATGATACGTTTTATTGCTGCTGTCTGAAAGGGTTGCATCAGGGTCTTGTGAGATGGCAAGATAGTTGTAGGTTTTACCATCGGGCGCGCTCGTAGCCATTGTTGCTTTGCTATTGCCTTCAGCGCCAATGGCTGCGAGATATCGCGCAAAAGTAGCATGGGGATTATCACTTAAGCCAATGGCAATGTGTTGCGATGCTTTTGCGGTAAAGGTTATGGTACCGTTGTTAAGTGCCGGTAATTTGAGTGGCCATGAGAATTGGTTATAGGCATTGTATGAGCTGTATTGTGAACCAAATGCTTGAGTGCTTGGCGGACCGGTATGAATGTTTACAAAAGCGAGTTGATTGTCTTGTGAAGAGAACGAGAAATATTGAATTTTTTCGGGCAAATTAGGAACATTCCAATCAAACAGAAGTTCTTTGCCCGGTGTTGCGCCACGGCCAACCGAAACATATCCCTTGTTAAAACTTGCCCAATAGGTTTGAAAGCCACCGTCTTTTTTTTGTAGTACGAGTCCGTTCGGATCGCCACTGGAGAAGAGTACTACGTTATTTTGATCACGGATGACGTTAATCGAATTTTGCTTTGTGCCCAGTAAAATATCAAAATCTTTGTTATGTACCTGTTCTTTTTCATGTACTTCATGATGGAACGCGATATGTATTTCCCGATCGCCGGCAACATCAAAGATAACGCTGCCACTATCGGCTTCAGGAAGCTTCCATTTTTCGATCCAGCGAAACGTATTTTTCATGTTATTAACGGTGTACGATACCGGATCTTTTTCATCTACAATGCTGGCCGTTTCATCCGGGGTAAGGAAATCAATCGTCCCCATGCTTTTTATGTCTTCGGCGGTGAAGGGGAACTTTTGGCGCATTGCGGCTAGGCGTTGTGCGTTCTCGGCCTGGATTTTTTTCAGTGCATCATCACGATCCCGCAATTGTTTTTTGATGCCGGTTTGTTCTACTACGGTGGTATTTTTTTTGACTTCTAACGCGGTGAGATCGGATAAGAACGCTTTGCGGTGTTCTGCGATTTTTGCAAAGATATCATCTTTAGATCCATGTGACAGCGGGTTGAAAATATCTGCGATCATGTTGCCAAAGCTTGCAAGCGTTCTCTCCGGATGAGTAAGGTCAAGCACCAGCTTTAAATTTTTCTTTACGCCAAACAGGTGGATCAGTAGAAAGAGGTCAAGTGATCCTTGTACGACATTTTTTATCGAACATCTGAATGCTGCACCATCAATTCTAAAAACTTCAAAAGCTGCGGTGATGATACCTTTGACCGCAATGGTCAGTCCTTTGGTTATTTCTTCGTTAGCTTTAAATGCGGCCCATGCAGTAATTAAGGTTCCTTGCGCGACGTATTATGAAAGATTTGTTGTATTGAGTGCTAGACTGAATGCTAATACCTCGGCTAACTCTTCGATGGTCAGGGGATTTGCTGCTACCAAAGCGGCTTCAAGGCCGACGTATGATGCTTTGAGCGCTACTTCTCCGGCTGCATAGGAGAGTGCGTAGGTGACTGTTAATATTTCTGAAAGTGGTAAAACCAACGCTTTGACCGTTTCAAGCACGCCGATGGCAACACCGCGTGCCGTTTCGACTGCCGCTACGCGTACACTCCAATACGTAAGCTCAGCAACCTTCCAAAACTCGTACCATTTCATGCCACGAGCAACGCGCTTAAGGCTCGCGATAGCATGATGTACTTCGGAATTAAGTGAGTTTACTTTGGTAACAGCGGCCGCAATTTTCTTTCTGCCCTCAAGCATTTTTTTTCGAGCGGCGAGAATTTTTCCCAATTCGTGGCCAAGATTTCTATCGGCTTCTTCTACCGCCTTTACCGCCGAGTCAATTCCTTTTTGTGCGCCATTCATTGCGGCAAAATAAGCGGCTTGTGCGTGCTTAAGTTTTGCACTGAGATTGCTAATGTCGTGTTTAAGTCCATCAACTTTTTTGCGTGCATTCTCAATTCCTTTCTCAGCTTTTTTATACACATTGACTAATGCATCACCAACTTTGGTTACGGCCGCCTTTGCTTCTTTTTCTATGAACCCAATGAAGTTATTTTCTACGGCTCCTTCTAGAAAAAAATCACCGTCGTTGAGTTTAAATTCGGCAAGAAAGGTGGTGGAAAACATGCCAAACAAATTGGCGTAAGTCATTAAGTGAATGGTCTCTGAGGCAATAATAAGATCGATTTCTGCCATTGCACCAAAAAGGTCAACCAATCCGCTTAGGGTCACTTTTTGCACCTTCTTATCAAGCCGTATTTCGGCGAGTACGCCATCGTCGGCAGTTCCATACTTACCATCAGGCCCAACGCCGGTGATTTTTATAAGATTGGCAACGTTGATCTCTTTCATATAGGCCTGTAGGAGTAATCCCTCGGTATTCACGGCGAATGTGGCGCGAAGATATGCGCCCCAACCGAGCGACATTTTTGCGGTCATGCCAAAACCGTTTTTTGAAATATCTACACCGGCCTCTTTGAGTCCGGTTAAATTATAGGCAAACAAATCGGTATCTTTTTTTACAGCAGTTGTTTTTTCGGTTTCATTTTTTTGTGCAGCGGCAAGAATTGTTTTCTTTTCCGCTTTGGCAGCCTCTACTTTAGCCGCACTTTCCTCGGCAGTTATTGGCGCCGGCCCTGTGTCCGGTTCAGGTGCCGGTAATGCCACTGCCGGTACGATTGCATTATCCGATTCGCTCGGATCAAATGCAGCTACGTTATCGGTGTGTGCAGTAGCCATATACGACACCGGCTTTTCATTTGGATCGGTACCATCAACCATCGCCATTTCGGCCTGAGCATCGGATGGTGGATTGGTGCCATCGCTAGTGTCTGCATTATCGGTGGCGACTTTTTCAGTAGCCGGCTCGGCCGATTTTGGTGCGGCATCGGTGGTCGATGCTGGAGTCACTGGTGCAACGGCCGGGGCCGGAGTGGTTGTTGGATGCGTGGTAGCGAAGAGGAGAAGGGACAGGCAGGTGAATACTACGATGATTGTGCGAGGAGCACCGTTGTTCGGCGATCCGGTTGGAGTATGATTCATGGTGTTATCCTTGTGCGCGAACATAAAACTCTACGTCGGTAAGACCAAATTTAGGAATAAGGTCGCTTGGTATATGACAAATATCGGCAATGTCGTGGAGCGTGAGCGCATCGTATTTGCCGGCAAAACTACAGCCGAGCGTATTGATATCGCCAAATAACATTGCTTGTGCCGACTTACCTAATTTAATGGTACCATTGGCGCGAAAACCAAGGCGCCATCCTTTATGGTACGTTTCGCCAACGATGTGTGCATCAAGAATGCCAAGAAGCTTCATAAGCATCTTAAAGCGAAGATGGAGGAGGCCGATATCAATTTCTATTTCGGCCGATGAGCCAAAAAGTTCGGCCATTGCAGAAACAAAAATGCGTTGTTCAGTCAGTGATAATGCGGCATAAAAAATAGGGCCATCGTCGGCTGTGTTGTATTTTCTATCTTTTCCTTTGCCGGTAATTTTTAGCGGACCAAGATTGAATTTTGGCATCATCGCATACAGCTTAAACCCGCCCATGATATCGAGGTTAAATCCTGCTTCAAGTTTGGTATTGATGACATACGGAATTTTAAGTACCAGTTTCCCTGAGGCGCTTATACCAGGGTCAAAATAGATTTGTCCGATTTGCCCACCGATTGGCGCGAACTTAAATTTTACATCATAGAGTGATATGTCAATTGCCTTGATGATATCCAATGGGCCTAGATCAAGACCCATTTTGCGGATTAATGCAGGCAATACGAAGAGGGGCCATTCATTGATTTCAGCGAGGAGTAGAATACTGTTAGGTGCTATTTTAACCGCGGCACGCGCGATAATATCGCCGAGTTGGATAGCACCGGTGATGCCGGCACCAACCGGTGGAATGAGCGGTGCATAGGGTAGTGACATTTCTACGGCAACATCGCTTACGGTAATGCCCGGAATGCTGAACGGGTGCCGCCAGACTCCTTGCATTGTTCCTGCTATGGTAAAGAATCCAGGGCTGAACGCTATGCTCGCCGTGAAAATGAGTGGAGGCTTGCTTCGGTCGGTTATAAAGGCCAAAGAAACCATTATGGTAAGACTGCCGTCACCACTGATTTGAACAATGATATTGTGAATGCTCACTCTGCTTGAGAGTTTTATATCAAGTGGTATCGCAATTTGGATGGTATACCAAGGCATTGATTTCAAGATTGTTATGCCGCCGATTAGCTTCTTTGGCAGAATGGGGAATATTTTGCGAACCGATTTAAAAAGGCCTTGCGACATATCAAGAGCGCCAAACATATTAAGGCCGGCCTGCATCATCATGCCTGACTCGGCATCAAGATACGCACTTTTTACAAAACCGAAGGTGATTGTTTCAAAAACAAGCGAATCGCCAATACTGCCTTTAAGAGAGGGGAATGAATCGGAAAGACGCCACGCTTTTTGGGTTGAGGCCATGATTCCTTTAGCGGCGCCAAGCAATACTTTTGCCTGTGTTGCAATACCAAAGAGAACGGTTTCGCCGCCGATAAATGTTTTTTTTGCCGAATCAATACCAAGAGCCGATTTATTTAAGATAAAGTCTTTAATTCCCGGTATTTCGTTGAGGCCGGGAATGCATTCAAGCGGTTTTATTGGTTTGCCGCCATTAATTTCTCCGGAAAATTGAACCATTCTTGTTTTTCCACCGAGCGCAGCGGCAGCGCCAGGTCCGAGCATGCTCATATCCGGTTTTATGAGACGCAGGATTGGTACGATTTGAAGGCCAAACAAATTGAAGGTACTTTTTACCGCGACATTAAGGTTACTCTGCTCTTTGCCACTTGCATCGACCGACATGCCTTTCTGTGAAGAGAGAACAATATCTGGATTCTTAAATTTTATCGGGCCCCAATCAAATGAGTTTCCTAGGCTGCCGATAAGCTCAAATTCACCATACGCTTTTCTGCCATGTACCGGTATATTAATAAGACCAACAACCGGCAGATTGCAAGAAATGATGCCGCCGATACCAATTTCTGCTTCTACTGCGCTGCTCCCAAGGTTCATTTGAATGTTCGGCTTGTCCAATGCAATATCGGTATCAAGTTGTAATGGTGTTGTCCCTTGTGCTTCAAGCATAATCGTAACACCACTGAAAATGATGGTAACGTCGGAGCTGCTTAAATGTGTTTTTCCGTAGAGTACAATTTGGTCGAGATTTGCCGTGGCAGTGATAGTGCTACTAGGAACACCACCAGAGGCGGCAAGTTCTTGTACGGCATTCAGCGGGTTAAGAAATGATATTGAAACGCCTGACAATGTTATGGTTTCGGCCTGTTTATTCCCTTTTGCTTGCGACACAATACTGGTAAGCGGAACATCTTCATCTATGGCGGCCGTTGCACCACTATTATTTGGTGTTTCAACACCAAAAGTAAGGGTCGTACCTTTCTTTCCTGGCGTGAACATTGACGATTTTGCGGTGAGTGTTGGGCCGGTAGGGGCAAGGCTCAAAGTAAGCGTGGAGATCGAGATTGGTTTTCCGGGGAGAATGTCGAAAGTGAACGGTTTTGCGCAGGTTAATTTTAAGCGGAGCTCAGGTGCCTTGTCGTCATATTTTATGACCGATACCGTAGCTTCGGTGTCCTTTATGGTGCAGGTACCAGAGAGCGAGAGGTGACCGGTTTTGTCCACGTATCCGGCGAGATCTTTAAACGAAAGCAGACCAACGCTGAGGCTTTTTTTGCCGGCTTTATCAATGATATCTTTGCGGGTAAGGCCGGCAGGAGAAACGGTTTTGTCGGCAATCGATTCCGGAGAAGGACCGAAGTTGAAAATCCCAATTATTGGTAGGGAAACATCGGCACCGTCTACGGCGGTGTAGATGCCGGGGCCGGGGTCGTTGTCGCTGTCATCGCTCGATGACTGAGCCTCTTCTGCATCTGCCGTTTCTGGTGCATCATCCTTAGTGGTTCCAGTTTCGTCAGGGGTGGTCGCATCAGGAGAATCTTTACTCTTTTCGGCCGCATCGAGGAGTTTATCCAAGTCGCTGCTGTCATCTTCGGAAGTAGACGGCTTTGCGTCATTGCCGGTTGACGGGTCCTCTTTTCCAAGAAGGGCTGAAATATCACCATCATCCTCTTCTTCCGCGGTAGCAGAGGCTTCATGTTGAGGTGTTACGGTTGATGTATCAACCGCAACCGGAGTAACATCTGCTCGAATGGCCGATGGCTGCCATGTTAAAAATGCGAGTATTATTACAATGATGTGCATAACGGGATCGCAGTACAGTTAGGAGTGGCAATAAATGTCGCTGCAGTGTGCCAGGCGTGTCACCGTACGTGCAATATATTACGCAAAAGGAGGTGCGGGCCCTCTTTAAGATAACGTATGCAAGATGTAATTTAAGGTTTTTTCTCGCAACACCGCTTGGGCAAGAATGGCCTCATGAAGCGGTGTATTAGAGTCTTCTATGTTGTCGATGAATGGTTTGAAATAGATAAATTCTTTAAGCCGTTCATTGTTGAACAAATGAAGATAGTGAGCGATGTCGGCCGATGTCACTTCGATTTCCTCGGTGCAGCCGATGTTGTCAATAATGAGCTCTTCTTTGAGCATCTTCTCGGCAAGCAGTGTTAAATGGGTATCAAAGCTTTTATTGTTTTTGTAGATGTTATAATCGCTTTGTCGTTTGATAATACTGAGAAGACTTTCTTTTTTTCGGGTAATAATGTGTTTGGGCATTTCAAAACGGTGTTTGGTGAAGAGAAGGTGAAAGAGTTCTTCAATCGTTGAGCGGCGTTGTGAAATATCGTTGCGATAGGAAAAGACTTCGATCAGTTTTTTGTGGACGTCGGCCCGCGTCTTGAGCTTGAATGTTTGCTTGAAAAATTCAAGTGACATGTGAGAGCCCTTGGTTATTGACTCAACAACTACCTTGTAATGGCATGGTTCATCAATAGAACTTTGGGGTGCATTGATGAATGGCAAGGAGTCTACGATAAATGAATCGCCAACTTTTTTCTCCGAAAAACTTTGTTGCAGCGTGCTTAAAATGACATCGCTCGACATTCTGATCCAGTAGTTATGTTTAGTGTCAAATAAAGGTTCTTGTGTTTCAGGATTGAGCATTTGTATGGAGAATGAAATCCAGTCACCTGGCTCGGTGGTATGTTTATCATGAGCACGTGCGGTGTCGGTTGCTTGTTTGATGAAGTGTACCACTTGGTTATCTAAATCTTTATAATTTTTTCGTTCCGGTTGTTTGAAAACAAAATGCTTCCATTCTTTGAGTGTTATCGCTGGTGTCATGGTGAGCGTGAAGCGATAGACCAGCGTGCCGTCAACCGCTTTTACTTCGGTCAAGCGAGGCCAGTTGGCGGTAATAAGCTGATTCCGATGGATCTCGTCGAGGAGGAATTGTAAGACGAAGTGCTTATAAATAAATTCTTGTGTGTCCTGTTTTATTTCGGCGGCAAAGTACGATCTCGCATACTCCAGAGGTAGTTTTTTATGTTCATAGCCGGGCAGCGCAGAGTAGTGCTGATAGAGTCTTGCCATTTGGGAGGTTATCGGATTGACTATTGATTGATCAACGGTGACATCGCCATAAATGAAGCAACTTGACGAATGTTCCCACGAGAAACGCATATGAGGTGTCACCATATTTTTTCATCCGTCCTTGTACTAAATTATTTAAAGACAGCGCGCTCGGTCGCTGTCGGTTTATTACGTGTTGAAAAGTATATGGATTTGTATAGAAAAAAAGTCAAGGGTTTATACGATCGTTGGTGTAATGAGTCGATCTAATTTTAGAGGGCGATTTGCTGGATAATCGCATTCAGTGTTTTCTCTCGACGGACAGTTTGGTTAAGAATATATTCACCGCATGGTTGATCGGAGGAGATCGACTCTTCTGAAAGCGGAGAAAAATAGAGAAATTCTTTGAGCCGTTCGTTAGAGGCAAGTGAAAGATAGTGAGTGATGTCATCTGGAGTGACATGAATGTTTTCAAATTGAGCGATGGCATCAATGAGAGCTTCTTCTTTGAGTTTGGTTTCGGCAAGCAGGGTAATATGGGTGGCAAAATGCTTTTGTTTAGTATAGACCGAATTGTCCGGTGTTTGGTGCATCAAGAAAAGAAGGAGTTCTTTGCGGCGCGTAATTGCATGTGGTGCAATTTCAAAGCGGAATGCATTGAATAGTGCATAGAAAAGTTCTTCAATAATTGCCTTGCGTAATGAAATGTCGTTGCGATAAGAGAAAATTTCAATCAGCTTGTTATGAAGCGTTTGATGGTCGCATACGTGAAGGCAATCTTGTACTTGCTGGACCGATAGTTTTTGTGTTTTGACAATGTGCTCTATGGTAATGTCAAAATAATAGTCGGTGGAAAACGTTGTTTCTTGTCGACTCGACAGGGCGCTGGCCGGCACGGTGAATTGTGAACCGATCTTTGCATTAAGAAATTGTGTCATCTCCGGCGTTGTCAGCACCGGGTTTGTAATGCGCAACCAATATTGTGTTTGGCTATGTACCGGTGTTTGTACGAGTGGTGAGCGGAATTGTGCAGAAAATCTTACCCAGTCACCGGTTTCAACCGTTGCATTCCGGTTAATTATCTCCGGATCAAGCGTGGCGATAAACGATTCGACTTGAATATCAAGATCGGTGTAGTTTTTTCTTCGTGGCGCGACGAACGTATGGGTGTGCCAGCCATTGAGCGCTAAGTGTGGCGCCAGAGAAAGGGCCATGGTAATTATATAGCCGGCTTGTGCCGATCCGGTGATTTCTTTGAGCCGTGGCCAGTTAACCGTTGCGATCTTGTTTTCTTGAAGAAAATTTTGGACATTTCCTTCGATGAAATGCTCGAATAAGAATTGTTGTGTCTCTTTTTCGATTTCTTGTGCGAAATAATGTTGTGTATAACTGATGGGTAAGGTGCTACAGGAAATACCGGGCATGATGGTGTATTGCCGGTACAAACGGGTTACATGATCTTTTATATGTGAAGTCATGGTGGCAGGAATTTCTACCGAGAGATACCACAGGTGCGATGACTTTTTGTCGATTACGTATTTGAGCGACCGTGGGGTAAACGCGGGAACAAAGGTTTTTTTGCTCAAGCTAAACTCCTAGAGTGTTGGGGGACCATGTACTTATGGGGGCAAGATATACGAAGGTGATTTTCATTTGTCAAGCAGGTTGATGGGGGAGATGTATTTACATTATTTTTTGCTCTGCTATTCTTACCGGCCTTGGTGAGGGTTGCTAGCTCAATGGTAGAGCAACAGACTCTTAATCTGCAGGTTCACGGTTCGAGTCCGTGGCGACCCACCAGCCTACGCTTTTTCACCGCCGCGAGGCTTGGCGAAAAAAGCTACGGCTGGCTGCGCCGCACACTTGAAAAAGTATGGCGGTACTTAACGGCCAACGTCTGCCGTAGTTTTAACGAAGGCAGATGGCTGCGCCGCACTAAATTGACATAATGTAAGCAAGGATGGCGAAATTGGTAGACGCACTGGCCTTAGGAGCCAGCGGTAGAGATACCATGGGGGTTCGAGTCCCCCTCCTTGCACCAGTCTACGCCGGCCAGAGTCTGCCGTAGTTTTAACGAAGGCAGATGGCTGCGCCGCGTAGGCCGACTTTTCCTTGTCTCCTAATACATGCCCTTTTTCAGTACCGCCCTTATGGGGCGTTTTTTTTATGCCCCTATTCTCTCAGCTTTGACAGCAGACAGCACCGGCTGTTATCGTGGCAATTATTAGGTTGTGGTTGAACCAGGGGGTTTTGTGGCTTTTCAAGTGTATGTTGTATGTTTCTTTCTCACCGGCTTTGTGGGTCAATTAAGCGGGTCAACGGGTGATGCCAACGATGCTGCGGTCGCGGTACGAAAGGAAGCGGATAAGAAAGCCCGCATGCGATCTGGGGTAAGGCGTATAGCGGCAGGAGCTATGGGCGTTGCCGGACTATTAGCTTTATTGCATTATTATCGCACACGACGACGTGGGCTAGGTGCGGAGGGCGAGCACAAGGCTCTCGTTACTCAGGTAGCGTGGCGGTCAGGAGCGATTGAGGCATTACGAGCTGGTGCTATGGGAGATGCCTTGGGGGCGCTGGTTGAATTTTGTGGGCATAACGAGCATGGCTTTTTTGAGAGTGATCGGCCCAGATATATGGTGAAGGGAAGTATTACGAGCATTGAAGATGCGAAGGCTTTTAGTAAAAGCGCCTACTTGCGAGTGACCGATGATACCATTATGACCGAACTTACCGTACATGCGATTTGGCAATGGTCATTATTGCAATCGACCGATCGTACCATTGACGCACTTATGCACCTGATCGCAGATGCGACACTCGCTAATTATGCTCAGCGAAATAAAACTAACTCTTATAGCTGGGCCGATTCTCACCGTGCCCCAGGCGTACAATGTATTGAGGCGATTAATCAGTATGCGCATGAAAAAAAATGGGATAGATCGTTGTATAAAAATCGTAAGGTTGGCAGAGAAGGTGGGTCTGGCAAGGTGATGGACTCGGCCGCGTTCGCTTTTGTGATCGCAGATACGTCTTTGGCCGTTAAGCTTGCGCAACTACATGCAAAAATTAGTCACCCCGATAGTGTTTCTCAAGCTGCCTGTGCGGCCATGGCTTTTGCTATCAGTAGCGCGCTGGATCAAAAAATTTCTTTAGAAAAAATTATTGAAGGCATGATTGATTGTGCGAATGCTGTTTCGCACAATAATGAGGCCGCTGAGGCTCTTGAATGGCAAAAAGGATCTGTGTATTGGCCAAAATGGCGGACAAATGAGTCGAGTAAGCCGTATACGGTTGGGCAGCGGATTAGTGATGTCTGTGATGATTGCGCGCGAGGCTGCTCTTTGGATGAAATTTTGCAGCGTAACGGTGGCTGGGGGGCGCCTGATTTAGTGGCGGCCGTTGTAGCGACTGCTTTGTGCGGCGATGCCCATGGTTGGACGGTGAAAGAGGCTATTCTTGCCGTGGTTAATGCCAACTGCGGTGTTGGTGGCATAGATCGTGATACGGTGGCGTCGTTAGTTGGGCAATTTTTAGCGGCACGTGGTGTCTCTATGGGCTTTACCGATGCCGAATTTGCACTCATTGAGCGCGATGGTGAGCGTAAAAAGGGTGGCGATTTGTCCTCATTGTTTGCGTGAGCTTTTAGTGTGCACGGCCGTTCCACGAGAGAGACTTGTTCCTGTCTTTACCATCGACTTGTGCCTGCCTGGTGTGGTACGGTGCGATCCTATGTTAAGGGGCGTTAGTATGTATGAAATAAAACGAAGCGGAGCATCGTGGAGCTGAAGCAACAACTACCAGAATTAGAACTTGTTGCCGCAGTGCCAATCGTTGACGATCGCCAGGCCGGCTTTGCCCCACAATCGTTTGCGCAATACTTAGGTCAAGAAGCGGTCAAAGAAAAACTGCAGGTGTATGCAACGGCCGCCGTGCAACGAGGTGAAGCTCTCGATCACGTATTGCTGTTTGGGCCACCTGGCCTGGGTAAGACGACATTGGCTACCATTATTGCCAAGGAGTTGGGTGTTGCCATTAAGGTAACCAGTGCCCCGGTACTTGAGCGGGCCGGTGATTTAGTCGCGCTATTGACCAGTTTGCAGCCGCATGATGTCTTTTTTATTGATGAAATTCATCGTCTTTCAAAAAATGTGGAAGAGATTTTATACACCGCCATGGAAAATTTTTGCGTTGATATGATCGTCGGTCAAGGAGCCGGTGCGAAATCGATTCGGTTGCCTCTCAATCCGTTTACGCTTGTTGGCGCGACAACGAAGACCGGCATGGTATCGGGACCATTGCAAACCCGCTTTGGGATCGTGGAGCGGCTCGATTTTTACGAGTCGGATGAGCTGGCACAAATTGTTCTTCAAAATGCTGAATTTCTTGGTATCTCTATTACGCCATCGGCCGCTGCGCTTATTGGCGCACGAGCTCGCGGTACACCTAGAATTGTTAAACGGCTTCTGCGCCGAGTGCGTGATTTTGCCCAAGTACACCACCAAGAGTTAATTGATGATGCGGTAGTGGAGCGGGCGTTGACCTTTCTTGGTATCGATGCGCAGGGGCTTAACAAGCTTGACCGAATCGTACTCTTGCATATACTAAGGGACTTTTCGGGCGGTCCGGTTGGGCTTGATACGCTTGCCGCTATGACCGGGGAAGACAAGGAAACGTTGGAAGATTTTTGTGAGCCGTTTTTGATGCGGCAAGGATTGTTGCAAAAAACACCGCGTGGCCGTCAGATTCCGGTGCACCGTCGTCTTGCCCTTCGTCGCATGCTTCTTGGTGAGGTTGCACAGGAGCAGGAAGCTCTTTTTTAGAGGAAGCTCGCTATGAGTATTGTGTTTTGGTTTTCTACCTTTTTTGTCTTGTTTACGGTGCTGTACTACTTTGTTGGTATGCATGCAGGCAAGCAAACACATACTGAAAACGACTACTTTCTTGCCGGGCGCAACCTTGGATTTTGGCCGTTGACCGGTACGCTCCTTGCTACGCAAATTGGCGCAGGACTTATTTTTGGGGTTGTTGATAAATCGTATATGTATGGCCTCCCGGGACTCTTTTATGGTCTGGGCATGGCGGTTGGTTTTGTAGTGCTTGGTCTTGGTATTGCTGGTGCCTTGCGTTCTTTGCAGGTGGCGACAACGGCCGAGATTTTTGAGAAATATTTTCATTCACCGTTTTTGAAGCGGTGCGCCTCATTGCTTTCCATTCTTTCGCTCGTGGGTATTTTTGTATGCCAAGTTATTGCGTCACGCAAGCTTATGATTGGGCTTGGCGTGGAGAGTGAATTACTCTTTCTTGGCTTTTGGGCCGTACTTATTGGCTACACTATGTATGGTGGCTTGCCGGCCGTTATTGCAACCGATTTGCTCCAGGTAGCTTTTATTGTGACGGTGTTTCTTGGTCTTTTTGGGGTGTTGCTTTGGAAAGGTGTTATTACCGGCGCAACCGTTTCGGCACTTTCCAGTGGGTATGCATTACCGTCTGGTGGACTTTTTAATTTGAGTTTTGCCTGGGTTGGCATGCCTTTCCTGTTTTCTATTGTTGAGCAAGATCTAGCACAACGATTTTTCTCGGCCCGGTCATCCTCTATTGCGACCGTTGCTGCGTGGGCCGCCGGGATTGGTATTTTGTTGTTCACCGTTATCCCAACACTCATAGGGATACAGGCTCGGCTGTCTGGGTTGATGGTTGATGTGGCGGGTGGGCAAAGTCCGCTATTGGTACTTATTGCGCAGCATATTGGTCCCATGGGGCAGGCGCTTGTTATGTGCGCTATTATTGCAGCGATTGCCTCAACGGCCGATTCACTTTTATGCGCCGTAACCTCAAATGTGGTGCAAGATTTTGTCCCTAAAGAAAAAGGAAGCGCCTTTCGTATGCGGAGTGCTGAAGTAGTCACCGCGTTAGTGGGTTTGGCCGGGGTGGTTGGCGCTTATTACTCAACCGATGTGTTGGGCGTTATGATTCAAAGCTATGAACTATTGGTGAGCGGTATTTTGATATCGGTGCTTATGTGTGTGGTTGGTGGGCGGTTGCGCCGCATTGCCGCACTATTCTCGGTCCTCACCGGTTTTTGTGTATATAGCAGTATATGGCTTGGGCTGATGGTAGTTACGCTACCTGGTTCGTTAGTGGCGCTTGCGGCGTCGCTCGTGGCCTATGGTGTTGGGTTAGTGGTTTCATCTCTGATTAATGATTGAGGTATCTGGTATGTCAGGTCATTCTAAATGGGCGAATATTAAGCATAAAAAAGAAAAAGAAGATATTAAGAAGGGTAAGGTATTTACCAAGCTCGTGCGTGAAATAACGATTGCTGCTCGTGATGGTGGTGGCGATCCGGCTATGAATATTCGGCTACGTCTTTTTGTTGATAAGGCAAAAGCGGCCAACATGCCGAGTGACAATATTACTCGGGCTATCAAAAAAGGTACCGGTGAGATTGCCGGCAATGCCTATGAAAGCATTTCGTACGAAGGATATGGACCGCACGGGGTTGCAGTGATTGTGGAAGCGTTAACCGATAATAAGAATCGCACCGCTTCTGAAGTGCGTCATGCCTTTGGTAAAGGAGGAGGCAGTTTGGGCGGTGACGGGAGCGTTTCCTGGATGTTTGCACGTCGCGGTGTGGTCACCTTGCATGCAACCACCAAGAGCGAGGATGAGCTTCTTGAGATTTTCTTGGAACACAATATTGATACTATTGATATTGACGAGAATCAGGTGCGTATTGTTGGCGAACCATCGGAGCTCTTTGTTATTAAGGCAACGGCCGACAAAGCCGGTCTGAAAGTCGATACGGTACAACTCGAGTGGATACCAACTACCTTTACGACGGTGACCGATCCGGTTGCTGAAGAGAAGGTGTATAATTTTTTGAGCATGCTGGATGAGCTCGATGACGTACAGCACGTTTTTGCCAATATAGCCTGAGGCCTTACTACTGGGCTGCTGGATTGCCGCGGCTTTATAGAAAAAGCCTCGCAATGACGGCAGTAGCCGTCTATAGAGTTTAGAGTAGGATAATATATCGCTAATTAATATGCGCGTCATCACGAGGGCTGCCTTGTCAGCCAGTGGTGATCCAGGTAGAATAAATCCAGAATGCTCCTCGCAATGACGGCGAACGCCGTCGTGGGAAACAAGTACATTGAACCGCGCTGCCCGTGGGCAGTTCGTCTCATATCAACTATGAAAGATGGTAAGCGAATGAAACTTCAAGAGAATTCTATGATTACCAGCATGACCGGCTTCGCTAATGTCTCGGTTATTTTACTTGAGCATAATGGTGAGCAATGTAGCGTTGATATCGAAATAAAAACCTTTAATTCAAGGTTTTTTGAGCCGACCTGCAAGATGCCTAACGCGTTGAGTTCCTACGAGATGGATCTGATTTCACGTATGAAAAGTGGCCTTATCCGTGGTCGTGTCTACTGTACGGTACGGATTAACAGCCACGGTGCGTTGCTTGAGAAAACCGTTTTTTCACCGGTTCGCGTTGAAGAATATCTTGAAGCCAGTGCCTATATGAAAAAGCAGTTCGGGCTTGATGGTCAACTGACTATTGCCGATATGATGAATTTGCCACAGGTGTTCTCTTCTGAGCGCGCTGCGTTATCCGATGACGCGGTTGCCCGATTTTTGGCCGGCGTTGATCAAGCGGTTGCTCAGGTTATTGTTGCTCGCAAGCAGGAGGGCAAGAGTCTCTTGGTTGATTTGAGTAATCGATTAGTGGTTATTGTAAAGACGATGACCGAAATCGAAGCGTTGACCGCTCGTTTATTGGTGGCTCAGAAAGAGGAAGTTGCGCGTTGTCAGCAATTAGCACAGGAGGGTGACGAGGCGGCTCGTGCCTTATTGCCTGAGCGACTACAGGCGCTTGATAAAATGGATGTTCATGAGGAAATTGTACGTTTTGGTTCACACGTAAGCGCCATTGAGCGGTTATTGTCCGATACCGCTATGGAAAAAGGGCGTAAGCTCGATTTTACCCTTCAAGAATTAATGCGCGAAGTGAATACGGTGACCTCAAAGTGTACTAATTACGAGATGAGCACCCGCGCGGTAGATATTAAGGTGGAAATTGAGAAAATACGGGAACAAGTGCAAAACATTGTATGATGATAGGTGATGTGGCTAAGGTAGAGGGCGGGGTACCGGTGTCATGAGGTTCTGGGGGGAACAATGAAAAAGCTACAAGTCTATCTAATATGCCTGGCTTCAATGCCAGCACTATTTGTTCATGCGCGGCATGATGCCGTCCTTGCTGGTGGAT
Organism: Candidatus Babelota bacterium; assembly: GCA_030917815.1. Lineage (GTDB taxonomy): Bacteria > Babelota > Babeliae > Babelales > JAUPTZ01 > JAUPTZ01. The sequence goes on from JAUPTZ010000001.1 coordinate 22,286, forward strand.
TGAGCGCGGCCGCTCTTTCAGGACTTGTTTTGGCGGTCGAGAAAGCCCGAGTTAATCGGTTAGAAGAGGAGGTGGGTCGGCTGCGTGCATCTGGTGCGAGCGAAGAAAGCATTCAAAGAATTCGTACGCAGATTGCAACGGTTCCTTTATATCACAAGGTAGCCCGTGTGGGCCTTCCGGTTGGTGGTATTCTTGCGGCGGCCGGATTTTTTATGCCGCAGTCGGTCGAGGGTAATCGAGATGCCGATTCGACTCAAGCTACTAATACGGTAGTGGTGGCGCCGGTTGTCACAAAGCGGCCGCTTGTTCCTACCGGTGATGGTGTGGCCAAACCTGATTCTAAACCAGATTCTAAGCCGGCAGTTAAGAAGCGCTCCGGTAAAGACGGCGAGCGGGCGATTGATGCTGATATTAGTGCGATGATTGATGCGGCGAGCGATCGCGGTGTGGCGGTGTCAAAGAAAACGTTTGTGCATGTGCCGGTTGCCGGTGATGGTAATTGTGGTTTCCATACTCTTGGTTTCTTTGCCAACATGCTTGATAGTGAAAGTTATGAGAAGAAGCTTTTTCGTGCTGAAGCGGGCGATATTGCCCAGATTCGTCGTTCAACCTACGAAAAAATGAAAGAATTGGTTGAGCAGGAATTAGCGGCACTTGATAAGGCCGGTATTCGTACCGTTCGCGACCTTGAAGATGCTAATAAAAAAGAGGCTTCCGGCTATCGGTATCCGTGGGTGGTACGCTTGGCAAGTAGATTTAATGATGCCGAGGTCTTTGGCTATGATTCCGGCTTGAGTCGTCAGGACGTATGCGAGCAACTGCTGCTAGGTGACCCGGACTGTATGAAGCAGGTAGCGGCTCGACTTAACCTCACCAGTCGATATAAGATGTCTGATGATCAAATTGTGGCGTCGATGAGGTCTGTCGGGGGCGTTGGGGCCTTTTTTGAAGCGGTGGAGCAAGAGGTTGCTCAACGGCTTACGTCAAAGGTAAAAGTCTATGTTGGCCAGGTCTGTGCCGATATTGATGAATGTGCCGAGATGTCTGATGATCAAAAATTTATGTATATTAAACAGCATCCCGATCTTGCAGCCGCTCTGCTTAACCGCTTTGCGTTGCCTCGGTACACCGGTGCTATTAAGCCGGGCAGAACAGGAACTATTACCGAAGAGGATCATTTTGAGGTACACAGCGGTCTTTTGGATGATAAACGAGCAGTAAGCGCGCAGGCGTGGATCGGTATTTTGGCTCGCCGCCAAGCAAATACGCTTGAGCGTGCCGCATCTGAAGCGGTACCTCTGAGGCCGCTTGCCAAAAAGATGCTCGGGCACTATCGGCAGATAGTGGGCGAAGGGGAGAATGTTGTGCTTGCAAACAGCGAGCACGCATCGGCCTGGTTGGATAAAATTGAGTTTGATGTTAAGGCTGAAGAGATGGAGCGCCCAATACTTATTTGGGAGCGTGATGGGAGTGGCTATAAGGTAGCCTCAATTTCTGGTAAGCAGTATTGGGAAAAATGTGGCAAGGAAATGACCGAATGTATGCATGTACTGAATGAGGGGAATGGGCATTGGTCGGTCTTGGTTCCAGAAGCAGGGCTTCCTATGCCAATGATGGAAGAGTAATGTTTATGAAAAAATGGTTGGTACCTTGTTTGGTGGCAGTTGGTCTGGCGACAGCCCCCGTTAGTGCGTGGAGTAGTCGCCATGTGGTTGGCGCAAGTGGCGTGGGTGTGACTACGTTGGCCGGGATGGTCGTCTGGCTGACACAGAAGAAAATTAATCGTCTTGAGACTCGCTTGGCTCGTCTACAGCCAACGAAGGCTCCGGTTACGCCGTTGGCAGCGATGTGCATGAAGCAGATTACTACCGAGATTGAGCGGCTTACCCTTATGCGCAATGTGGCCTTGCCTTTCTTGCCTATTGGGGTTGGCCTCATGGGCGGCGCCGGGCTTTCCTGGTGGCGCAATCGGGGTAAGGAGATCGAAGAATCGCCCGATTACCAACCGATTCATCCGAAGCCGGACGCATCCGGTAAGCGGTTGGGTTCACGTTTAGCTACGTGGACCGTTCCGCATGATTTACTGGCCGAGGTGTCGGCCGACGTGAATCGTAGTGCTGCCTATAAAGAGGCCGGGCTTACTGAGCACTGCTATTCGCAAGAAGGGCGATCCGGTACCGGTTTTATCGCGAAAAATGACGATGAGGCCGCGTTTGTACTGGCCGATATGATAGTTCACCACACGGAAAAGGGTCTGGTGGTGCCGGAGAGCTACTTTAATAATATTGATATGGATGGCAGTACCTTGGATTGTGGTTTCAACGCTATCAGTTTTTACCGTGGTTTGCGAAAGAATAAGAAATATGGACTTGCGCGCTATCGTGGCAGTGATATCGCAGAAGTGCGCCAAGCGCTTGCGGCAAAGATGAAAGAACGGGTTGAGGCCGAGTTGGCTCAATTGGAGAAGAGGGGCATTGGATATGTTGGTCTTTTTGAGCAAATCAATGAGCCTTGCTGGGTGGACGGCAAGGTAATGGCCGGAAGAGTGGGGCCTACTATTCTGGGACTCATTGATCGATTTAGTGATGCTGCGGGTGGAGATGTTCTTTCACGATCGGTCGTTGGTCTAGAGCTTTTTAAGGAGCATGCGGCGGCGGCGCACGAGGTTGTTGCGAGGCTGGATCTTGCGCGGCGGTATGGCAAAACAGAAGATGAATTGGTTGAAATAATACAGAAATATGGATTTAGCAGGATGGTTGAGGCTGGCGAAACAAATCATGGGAAAGCGGTTGTTGCCGGGATCAATGAGTATTTGGTAGCGGCCTGCAAGGACGTACCGAGCGAGAAAGAAATGTCTGCGGAAGAGCGGTTCATGTATGTTAAGAGCCATCCTGAGTTAGCGGTTGCTATGGTTAAGCGGTTTGCGTTACCGTTTTATACCGGTGCACAAAAACCGAGTAAGCGCGGGGAGGCAATTACCGAAGAAGATGATGTTAAGGAGCTGCTAGATCGCTTGCATGAAGATCGCAATAAGAGCGCTGAGGCGTGGATAAAAAACCTTGCTTTTCGTGAGACCAGTGCGATCGATGAGGCGGCTTATAAAAATTGTGTAAAGCTCCGCCCACTTGTCGAAAAAATGCTTCATTATTACGAAGAAAATGTGGGCAAAGGGAAAACCTCATTTGAGGGGCATAGGCGATCCCGGTTCTTGGAAAGGACCGAACTTGATAATGAGGCCGAGATTGTGGGACGGCCTATTGTGCAATGGACTCATGTTGATGGGCACTATGTGGTAGCTTCGGTTTCTGGGGGGCGATACTTTGAAGCGGTAGGTAAAAAGATGAGCGAGTGTATGCATATGCTCAATGAAGGTAACGGTCACTGGCGTGCATTGGTTCCGGCTAAAAATGATGATTTAACCGTAGAGAGAGTAGTGCCGGCCGCTTTCGCCGACCTTGCTGATGGTTGGGAAGATTGGATGGGGTACGATTCCTTCGACGATTTTAGCGTTGATAGCGAGGATCTCGATGAAGAAGAGTCGGAACGGTCTGACACAGAGGCTAAAGGAGCGGCAGCTTAGTCATCTTTTATACTAATGGAATCATGTGTTTTGGGGGAAAGCCGAAACTTTTTCTCCAAATTATTCCAGCTTTGTGATAGTCTCTGCTATTATTGTAAAGTGTATGTTACGTTTTTTGCCTAGTAAATTGTTTTTTCAGCCTTTGTTTGGGGGATGTATGTTACGAGATAAAATTTTTATAATGCTAGCCGCCGTTTTTGTGAGCGGTTTTGTGGTTAATGAGTGTTCGGCCATGGACCGTGACGTGTACGGTGCGCAACAGGCGTATATAGCTGCTTCGCAGCTTGCTAACGCAGAAGTACAGAATCTGCGAGCTTCGGCGGTACAGGCTAGAGCTGACTTGGATGCAGCGGTTGCAAATGGTCGGGCTCGGCTTGATCAATTGAAACGTGATGCTGAGGCCGCGGCCCAGCGAGCGGCAGCGGACGGTGTTGATGCGTTGAAAGGCCAAGTGCAACAACAAATTCGGGCAGAACAACAGAGAGTAACTCAAGCGATTCAGGAGTGTGAGCGGAAAAAGCAGGAGCTCGCAGCTGATTATGAAGAAAAGAAGCGAGGTTTGACTCGCGAGGTTGAGCAAAAGCGAAGAGAATTTGAAGAAGCAAACAGGCGGTTTGTGGAGCAGCATAAGCAAACAACCGAAGCTGATCGTAGAAAAGCCGAGGAAATGCAACGTGCAAAGATTGCTGCGGACGAAAAGTTGCAGCAAGATCAGCAGGCATTTTTGCGAGCTGAGGCAGATGCTGGACCTGGCCGTCTTAAAGCACTCGAAAAAACTAAACTTGAGGCAGAGCAAGCAAAGCACTTGCAAAAAGTTCAGTTCGATCGTGATAATGCTGAGAACACCGCAATGCAAGCGTTGAGAATAGAAGCGCTTAAGGGCTCTGCGCTGCGTAAGGGTACCCCAACCGCCGCAGAGCTAGAAGCGGCACCGTATAGTGATGAAGATGGTTATGATTACGACGCAATCATTGCCAAAATCAGAGCCGGAGGCACCGACGAGGATGCTTTGCGAGCTGACAAGATGCTTGAGCGCCGCCAAATTCAGCAGTCGATGGCCGATTATGAGCTTTTCAAGCGCTCTGCCGAAATTTCAGCCGAAGCAAAAATGTTAGAAGACAAAGAAATACAGGCGTACGAAGCGGCATTGTTGCCGAAGCGTATTGCGGCACAAGCGGCAAAAGATATTCAAGAGCAAAAAGTTGCTGAAGTGTCGGCGCGTGAAACGGCGTTGATGAACAACAAGTTTAAGCCGCTTGAATATAGAAATAACAAAGAAATGCTTAAGATGAAGATGGAAGGGCTCATGAACCTTGCCAAGATGGTTGGTGATGGGTTTACGCCTAAGAATGTTGCCCTTGCCGCTGCCGGTATCGGTGGTACTTACGGATTGGTCAAGTTGCTTGGCGTTGGTTCCCGTCAGTTGGAACGTATCCTGAAGCAACCGGTGTTGGTCCGTCATTCTTCACAAGGTGGTCCATTGACTAAGCTATTCCGTTCTATTTTCCCTAAAAAATCTGATCACGCTACCTACCATTTGAGCGATATGATCTTGAACCCAGATCTTGCTAAAAAGCTTGAGCGGATTTCAAACATGATCAAGCTGGCTCAACAACATGGCGCACCATTGCCTGGTGTGGTGGCTTACGGTCTACCGGGTAACGGTAAGACGATGTTCATGGAAGCATTGGCAAACGATTCTGGTATGAACTTTGCAATGATGACCGGTGGCGACGTATCTGCCTTGCTTTCAAGCGGTGGTAAGAACGCGGCCGTTACCGAAATTCATAAGTTGTTTGACTGGGCAATTACCGCCGGACCAACATTGTTGTTTATCGACGAAGCCGATGCGTTCCTTAAGAAAGGCCGTGATGCTAAGTTGAGTGAAGGCTTGGCCGCTGCGATTAACGCCTTCTTGAACCGTACCGGTGCTTCAAGCAACAAGGTGATGATTGTGTTGGCTACTAACCATCCACACGTGTTCGACGAAGCGGTGGCAAGTCGTATGTCGATCTGGGTTAACTTCCCAGCTCCTGGCTTTAACGAACGTGCTAAGATGTATGTTAAGTTCCTTGATGACGTGGTTAATGAAGGTGTGGGCGACGATCATACCCCAGTGGTTATTGTACCGGAAGCTCGTTCAGAAAACTTCGTTCAAGAAGTGGCAAAACGTACCGATGGCTACTCAGGTCGTGATATGACCCGTAAGATCTTCGACTCGTTGCAACGTGAAATGCTTGCCGAAGGTAAGTTCCAAGTAGATCGTTCGCTCATTATGCAAACGTTGAATGAGATCGATGCACAAGAAAAAGAATTGAACTCGTTTAACACCGTTGGAAACAATGGTTCGAGTTTCGTCAATCATGCGGCCGCTATCGCTGCGTAATACGACGATATAATTTTAAAGCGGGCCTGTGGGAAACCATGGGCCCGCTTTGCGTTTGGCCGTATTGATTATTGTGTGTATTGTGTCACACCAAAGTAGTTCTTTCACAACATTCCCCCACACAATATTGTCACAAGCGTGTCATGTTTGAATCCGAAATCGTGAGGCGATCGCGCACCAGGGCTACCACAGTCGCTCAAACATACATTTGAGACCTCCCCCCGATGGGGGAGATGAAAGTCTCAAGCCGTAACTCGCTTTGTGTGGCACCCTGGCTTACGCTTACCGCATTAAACATTGAACTTTTATTAAATCACCAGTGGCACAACGCTGCATGACTAATGGCCTGCGCAGAGCAGCTGAGCAATGGGGGTATGCTCTGCAAAACGCGAGTATCGGGGAGCGTGCAGAGCCGTACCCCTTGCGAGCATTCAGCAGGCCCTAAAGGGAGTGATATTTTTATTCTGGTAGAGTTGTGACACTATCACGTTGGTAAGACAGTTATTGTATGTACTGTTGAATTTATTACCCAAATCTCTTACGCTACAATCATTATGGCTCATTTTTATAAACACATTCCCAACATTTTAACGCTTCTTCGCATCGCAAGCGCGCCATTTCTTTGGTACGCGATGATTACTCATTCGGTAGCCACCGCATTGTTGCTCATCAGTTTTGCGATTGTAAGCGATTTTGGTGATGGCTATCTTGCCCGCCGCTTCTTTCTCTCTTCACGTGCCGGCTCATTTCTTGATCCGCTCGCTGACAAGGTTGTTATTATTGCCGCTTTTATAGCACTATGGCAGCAGCATCGTATGCCGCTGTGGGTGGTGATGGTGGTAGCGGGGCGTGATGTGGCGGTGACCGCTCTGCGCACCTACTTAGCAAATCGTGGTGTATCGCTAAAAACCTCATGGTTTGCGAAAAGTAAAACCGCATTTCAGTTCTGTGCGCTGTATATTTTTGTTCTTGGTGCCGGATCTCAAGGTCCCATTTTTTATTGGTTGAGTGTTGCAACCGCGTTTATTACGGTAGCTTCATCGGCGAGCTATTGGTACCGCGTCGCTCGCTTACTAACGAAGAAGGTGCCACGATGAATAGAGCATTGATTGCGGCACGCATCGCATCGTGCGGTGGGCTTGGATATAGTCGGTATATGCCGGGCACCGTTGCGAGCGTGATAGCTATGCTGGTGCATTACGTGATGCGTGGTGTTTTATGTCAGTACACGATGATTACGATTGGTGTGGTGTTGACCGTGCTTGGGATGTGGGCGACCATCATTTCTTTGGTCTCGCCGCACGATGATCCGTCATGGATTGTTATTGATGAATGGTGTGCTGTTTGGTTTTTATGTTGCGTGATGCCGTATACCGCCGTGTGGTATGGAATTGGGTGCATAATTTTTCGCATTCTCGATATTGCTAAAACGTGGCCGGTGAGCCTTATGGAGCGGTTTCCCAGCGCTTGGGGCGTTTTTCTTGATGATTTTATGGCAGCCTTTTTAACGGCAATATTCTTGTGTTGTGTTGTAATACCGGCTATTCTGTAGCCCTTAACGGTAAAACCACGATTTCTAGTGCTATTTTGTGAATGAAAGGATGCATAATCCATGGCAAGTGAGAAGATTACTCCGGCGACGCACATTATCCCTCTCTCTATTGAAAAAGAATTAAAATCTTCCTTCCTTGATTATGCAATGTCGGTCATTGTAAGCAGAGCATTACCCGATGTTCGTGATGGCTTAAAACCGGTACATCGTCGTATCTTATTTGCGATGCATAAATTGGGTTACTACCATGACCGCGCGTATCGCAAATCGGCGACCGTTGTCGGGGAAGTAATCGGACACTACCATCCGCATGGCGACCAATCGATTTATCAAGCGATGGTGGTTCTTGCCCAAGATTTCTCGAAACGATATCCGGTTCTTGATGGACAAGGTAACTGGGGTTCGATTGACGGTGACAACGCGGCATCGATGCGATACACCGAAGTACGCATGGCAAAAATTGCCCAAGAAATGTTGGCCGATATTGAAAAAGATACGGTACAATTTGTGCCAAACTATGATGAGTCATGCACCGAACCAACATTGTTGCCAAGTCGCATTCCCTACTTGTTGTTGAACGGATCGAATGGTATTGCGGTTGGTATGGCTACCTCGATTCCGCCACACAATTTAACCGAAGTTATTAGTGCCTGTATTGCACTGCTCAAAAATCCACAATTATCTGAAGCAGAATTGTTTGCACTGGTGCCGGCTCCCGATTTTCCTACTGGTGGTGTGATTTGTGGTCGCGGTGGTATTGTCGAAGCCTATCGTACCGGTCATGGTAAAGTGACGGTACGCGGTGTGATTTCGGTTGAAGGCGAAGAGGGCAGCAAAGCGGTTCTCGTCGTTACCGAATTGCCGTACCAAGTAAATAAATCGGATCTGATTACCCGTATTGCCGATTTAGTAAAAGATAAAGTTATTGATGGCATCTCAAACATTCGTGATGAGTCGTCAAATCGTGGTGGTATTCGCGTGGTGATCGATCTCAAGCGGGGTGAAATTCCGCAGGTAGTTATTAACCAGTTGTTTAAACATACGCAACTCCAAGTAAATATTCCGATACTGTTGTTGGCGATTCATAATAATCGTCCGTTACTTTTAACGTTGCGTGAAATTCTTGAACATTTCCTTGCGCATCGCCGTGAAGTGATTATTCGTCGTACGCAATTTGATTTGCGTAAAAGCATGGCTCGCGCTCATGTATTACAAGGTTTGATTATCGCGCTTGATAACATTGATAAAATGATCGTGCTTATTAAGGCGGCAGAAAGTCCTGACCTAGCGCAACAAGAATTGTGCATGCATTTTCAATTGACCGCTATTCAGGCAAAAGCAATTCTGGAAATGCGTTTGCAACGATTGACCGGCCTTGAGCGAGATAAAATTTTAGAAGAAATGCGTGACTTACAGCAGCTTATGCATGAATTGCGACAAATTTTAAACGATCGCCAAGTGTTAACCCAAGTTATTTTGACCGAGCTGGAAGATGTGTTGTCTCGTTATAGTGATGCGCGTCGTTCGGTGATTTCACATGCCATTGATGCGTTTAGTGAAGCCGATTTAATTCCTGATGAGGAAGTGGTTGTCACCTTGACGCATAAGGGATATATCAAGCGCGTTGTGCTGGAAACCTATGCGGTGCAGCATCGTGGTGGTAAAGGTAAAAAGGCGATTGCCGACCTTGGTGATTCCGATGACGTCATGCAAGATTTGTTCGTTACCAAAAACCATGATGATTTATTATTCTTCACCAATCTTGGGCGTGTGTACACGCTTAAGGTGTATGAAATTCCTGAAGGATCACGCACCGCTAAAGGCCGTGCCGTGGTTAACTTATTGTCGCTCACCGATGGTGAACGGGTTGTAAAACTTCTTTCGGCCGATGATCTTGAAGGCAAGTTCTTGGTAATGTGTAGCAAGAAGGGTGTCATTAAAAAAACCGATGCGATGTCGTTTGCAAAAATTCGTTCAACCGGTATTCGTGCCGTGACCTTGAATGAAGGTGACGAATTAGTGTTCTGTGGCTTGAGCTCTGGACATGACACGATTGTTATTGCAACCAAATTAGGCCAAGGCATCAGATTCCGCGAAGAAGAAGTGCGCTCAATGGGTCGCCAAGCGACCGGTGTACGCGGTGTTCGTCTTCGTAACGGTGATGCGGTAGTTGGTGTCGTTATTATTGATAGCGATGCAAACTTGTTGTTCGCAACTTCTCGTGGCTATGGCAAGCAAGTGCGGGTTTCCGATTTCCGTGTTGCCCATCGTGGTGGTCTTGGGGTGCGTACCATTCCAACCTCTACTCGTAATGGTGTGGTTATTGGGTTGGTCATTGTATGTTCCGATTCTCATATCTTGTTGATCGACAAGAACGGTAAAATTATTCGTCTCTCGCCTGGTGAAATTCGTACGATGGGTCGACAAGCACAAGGTGTGCGGTTGATTCGTCTTGATAGTGATCAGACCTTGTCTGGCCTCGTATCGTTTAGCGAAACCGAACAAGATGAAGAGGCGGTAAAGCTTTCTGACGAACCGTTATTGGGTGAGGAAGGTAGCAGCCCTGATGGCGCGGCGCCAGAGTCTGATGATGATGATACCGATGATACGACCGGTGGATCTGATAGTGAGTCGCCGGAATCGGAAGAGCAACGAGCATCTGAAGATGAAGGTGACACGCAGGATATGCAGTTTGATGCGTACGGTGATGATAGAGAGTTGGATATATAAGGCGCGCATTGCTAAGCGCTCACAAGTGGGAAAGTATAAAAACGCTTCAGGGGCAGCCTACCTCGCGTCGGACTCTCGCCACCGCCCGCATTGCGGGGCGTTAATTGTGGCGAACCGTACTAGCTTAGTAGGCGCTCCTATCAGCGGTTATTTGTGCCCAAGGAGCGATGGTCAGGGTGCCCCACCGAGCGAGTTCGGCTTTGAGCTTCTATCTCCCCGATCGCGGGGAGGCGAAAAACGTATCGCGAATGGGGTAGCCCTGAGCGCGTATGGGGCGGCCTTATGCTGAATAGCAGGGCGACTTCTCGGAGCATTTTAATTAAGCTTATATTACATGATGGTATCGGTTCTGTTTTGGTTGCGCAGTTATGCAAAAATGGCGGTTATGATCGATTGCTTCAGTTGCCCTTACTCTCTGCTTCTCAAATAATTAAACAATTCTGTATTTCTGAGCGGCAAGCTGTTCTTGTGCATGCTGCATTACAAGAAGATGGCCTGCTTGAGCCCCACGATGTCTGGTGCGCTGCCAATAACGTACGCACTCTTTTACTCATGGACGATGACTATCCAGAACTTTTACGCCATCTCGGTGCGCCGCCAGTTGTGTTGTGGGTGCGAGGAGAATTGCCACGTAGCGGTACCGCCTGTGCGCTGGTTGGCTCTCGTGATGCAACACATTATGGTAAGCGGGTTGTCCAAATGTTGGTACCGGCTTTGGTAGCGCAAGGGATTGTAACGGTTTCTGGGGGTGCACGTGGTATTGATGGATGGGTGCATGATGAAACGATTAAAGCCGGGGGAAAGACTCTCGTGGTTATGGGTTGCGGTCTTGCGCATACCTATCCACCGGAGCATGCAGACCTTTTTGAACGGGTGGTCGCAAGCGGCGGGGCGCTCGTCTCTCCCTTTCCGCCACACACTGAACCATCGCGCTGGTCGTTTCCGGTACGCAATAGGCTTATTGCCGGTTTAGCTACTGCCTGTATCGTGGTGCAGGCGGCCGCTAAAAGTGGTGCGCTGATTACCGCGTCACATGCCCTCGAGGAAAATCGTGAGGTCGGCGCTGTCCCAGGCCCCATAGATGAACTGGTTTCGGCCGGGTGCAATACGCTTTTAGCGCACGGAGCACGAGTCATTGTTGACGGGCAGAGTGCGGTTGAATTGTGTGGCCAAACGGGGCATGCGATGCCGGCGGGTGCATCTAAAGAGGTAGTGTATGGGGAGGTTCTTGCTCTTATCGATCGTCCACAAACGCTTGAGGAGTTGTTGGAAGTATATGAAGGAACGCCGGTTGAGTTACAAGAAAAGCTTTTTGCGTTACAGTTAGCCGGTAACATTAGACAAAACCATGCCGGCCAATGGGTGCGGTGTGGATGATAGGGAGAAAGGGACACTAGTGAACACAAAGAACAACGTATTGTACTGCGCCTCACAATCATCGGCTCGCCACGCGCTGCTGAAGCAGGCCGGCATACCATTTAAAGTGATTGATATTAATGTCTGTGAAGATGATGCCGATGCGGTGGGGAGCGTGCAGGAGCAGGTTAAAAAAATTGCACAGTACAAGCACATAGGTATTGATGTGCCGGCGCTTATCCTGGCTCATGAAGAGTCAAAAAAACCGATCTATCTCCTCACGGCCGACACGATGATTGCCGGCCTCAAGGATGGGCAACTGTATGGCAAGCCATGCGATAGAGCACATGCCATTGAAATGTTAACTAAAATATCACAGCAAGAAATCGTGGTAGCAACCGGCATGTGTCTGTCGATATGGAAATACCATGAGGAAGAAGAGGGCTGGTACAATCCGGTCTTTGAAACCTGGGTTGCGCAGGCAACGGCAGAATTTTACGTACCCACCAATGAAATTGAAGATTATCTAAATGCCTGTCCAGCCGCCATGGCCGCCTGTGCCGCTACCGCAGTTGAGGGGCCAGGGATTTCCTACTTTAAGGCGATGAATGGATCGTATACCGGAGTGCTTGGGCTGGATATGTATGAGCTCAGGAAACTGCTCATGGCCCATGGGTTTTGAAACTGAATGGGTGGCAATTGACGAGGCTCTGCGTATTCTGTTATACTGATCGTACAAATTGAATTGGTTATTGCGCGCGAAAGGCTGCTTAGTATGAAGACGTTTCTTCGGTATCTCATGACGCTTGTGGTGTTTGTCGGTTTACCGTTTCAAGTGCTTGCAAGTGTAACTGCGGTTAACAATCAGGCCGCTTACGGGTGGTTTTCCCGGCCGGTCGCTAAAGTTGCCGGAGTAAGCGGTGTTGCGGCGCTGGTGCTTATTGCGTTATGTGTTAAGGCCCATAGTGATATGAAGACTGCGGTAGCAGTGCATAATGAGCAACGGTTGCCCGAGACACGAAGTGCCTCTCTAAAAGCTCAAGAGCGTTTTGCCACCTTGCGTAAAGGGGTAGTTAAGGCACTCGGATTTACCGGTCTTGTACTGCTCTATACCTGGATAACAAGGGCTGGCAACACTACTAAACCATCTGCCGCTATACAGAATTCATCGTTGTTAACCGGTGGAGATGCGGTAGTAGTGCCTAAGCCGGATACAGCGGCGATTGATGCGCAGGCGGCGCAAAAAATTGAAGCTGAGGCAGCAAAAAAGCGTGCTGAGGACAAAGCCGGAGAAAAGGCTCAGGAGGCTGCGCGCATTGAAAAAGATCGCTTGGCAAAGCTAGAAGCGGCGGTAGCAAAAAAACAAGCCGAAGACAAAGCGGCAGCCGATGCGGCAGCGGCGGCTGAGGCAAAGGCTCGAGAAGATGCTCAAGCGTTAGAGGCACTCCAGGCAAAGGCGGCGAAGTACAAAGCCGAAAGAGAGCGTGTTGCGGAAGAGCGTCGAGTGGAAAAGGATTTTAATGACCGGGTGGAGAGGTGTAAGTACAACATAGAAGCCTGTGGTTACAAGGATCTATCTGTCGAAGAGCGGGCCGGTCTTTTTGCCGGTATTGATGATGCTATGCTCGAGAAAATCCCATCAGGAGGATATCCTGATCATCGAAGTATGCTCCTCTCTCAAGCAATTGCCGGAGGTCTCGATGCTGAAGTTGAGCGCCTCATTGCGACGACCGGAGCAGGCGGAGAGCGATCTTTCTTTGGTGGGCACACTTCATACCATCCTCTGGCCAACTGTTTGTGGAATTGTTTGAAAAATAAGAGAACCGATTATGCGAAAGCAATGATTGATAAAATAGTTGCTGATGGTGGAAGTCTTGCTGGGGTGGAATTCATCGACAGAGGGTCATCTGAGTCGCTCTTTTTCCCCGTTATTCGAAGTAATGACCCGGCGCTGCTTGATAGAGCAATTGCTCAAATGGATAGTCGCGTAACGCAGAGTTCTGATCGCTCTTCATTGCTTCATGAAGCGGCGATAGTTGGGAACCAGTACGCAATCAACCGATTACGCGGAAGGGGATTGCCCATGGACATTAAAGACTACTCTGGCAGCACGCCGCTCCAAAAAGCTGTTTGGAACGCAGGCGGTTCGACCGAGACGATAGAATGTTTGTTGAAAGCGGCCGATGAAGACGACGTTAATGATAATAGGAATGAAGCACTTACAACAGCAATAAACAGCACCAGAATAGATAGAAATGTGCCGGTTATTGCGGCACTTGTGCGTGCTGGTGCCACCGTAAGACCGGATGTGCTTGCTCAGGCACGTGCTCGCTGGGCCAAAGATCCTGAGAGATATGCAGAGCTAAGTGCCCTTTTCGCCGACTAAGCGGCGGTCATTGACGGGTCTAGATACATTCTGTCATACTAGTTGTACAAATTGAATTGTTGGTCTGTGTAAAAATCTGTTTTGATTCTTAATACTAGGTTAGGAAAGAGCGATCTATGAAGAAAATGTATCGATTACTACTCTTAACGGTCGCGGTGTTTGTAGCGCCGTGCACTTCTTTGCAGCCCAATGTGCGCGTTATAGGTGGTGTTTCAGTTGCAGCGGCAGCTGCTTTGGTAACGGGGCGGTATATTGTTGCCAATAAAAATCTTGCGGGAGCCAGGGAGCGACTGCATGAGGCTTTGAGGCCACTACCGGTCCTGATAACCGATGGGGGAGAGGTTGCCGAGCATGTGGCTGGTATGCAGGCACAACCCGACTATATCATACAGAAGGCGCGGCGTGGGGTTGAGGTAGCGCAGAAAGAATTTGATCGTGTCGATAAGGTTCTTAAGGGGTTTATTGCGATCTTTGGTGTTGGGGTAATTGTGCTAGCTATTCGTCATATGATGGCTCCGGAATCTGAGGATGCCTCATTACTCGGTACCGTGACAGGCGGAAAGCCGGCTACAAAGCCAACGAGCGATGATACAAAGCCACTTGTGGTGACGCCACCAGTAATCGATGATACAAAGAAACCAGATGAAGAGAAACCAGATGATAAGCCTGGTGCGATAGAGCCACCGGTAGTTGTGGTTACGCCACCAGTAGTTGTGGTTACGCCACCAGTAGTTAAACCGTTGACCCCTGCAGAGCAACGTGCTGCCGATATTGCAGCAAGGGAGGCCGCGCTCCAGGCAGAGCATACGAGAAAGATGCAGGAGGCAGAGCGCAGGCGGCAGGAAGAGTATGCCAAAGACGAGGAAGATCGGAGATTAGCGCGAATTGCCGATGCCAAAGAGGAGCGAGAAGCGAGAGCGGCAGAGCGTGAAGCGGAGCGGATACGTGCTGAAAAAGAAAAGCCAATGCGGGATTTCATGGCCGCACTTGATGAGGCGCAGAGAGGAAAGCCATCAGATCTTGATCAGTATAGGAAGCTGGATTACATGAAAGAAATGAA
The DNA here is from genome assembly GCA_030917815.1 of Candidatus Babelota bacterium. Lineage (GTDB taxonomy): Bacteria > Babelota > Babeliae > Babelales > JAUPTZ01 > JAUPTZ01. Next base: position 37,336 of record JAUPTZ010000001.1, read on the forward strand.
TGCACTTGGTGATCGGCGTAATCTTCAAGAAATTGTTCAAAAAATCGGGGCAATGCCAGAGCCGGAGCGAATGATGCTTAGGCAACGGATATTGGCTGCGAGTGGAAGAGGGCCGTTTCTTTCCCGATTCCGCGCAAAGGATTTGAAGGCCGATGACGTTGAAATTTTGCGGCAGCTTCTTAATGTGGTTGATGTCGGGCCCAATGCTTGGATGGTTGAGCGCGATAGATCTTTTGAGCCGATTAAAAGATTTGATGATATTGCAGTCGGCGAGACCCAAGAGGCTTTTGATGCTTCTACTAATGTCGCGCAGGATTTTGCGGCCCAAATAGATCTTGCCGTTTTGCTGAGAAGCAGAAATATTGCCTTTTCTCTAAAAACACCAAATGGCAGCGTATTGTGCAGCAACGAAGGTATAGAATTTGACGTAGACACCATGCGCTACCGTAGCCGTGATTGGAGTGATAGAAGTAATTTCAAACCGGATGGTACTTTTAGGCATAGGGTAATTGAGCGATTGAACCAGTATGAAGCGGCTAAAAGTAAGCTCGGTGCTTGTATTGCTAGCGGAGATATAGAAGGATTTAAGGCAGAATTAGCGAGACATCCGAAGCTTGATATCGATTGTCCGGTGGCGGAGTATCAGTATCAACCACTGCTTCTTCTTGCGGTGGGATCCGATAACGATCACCATCGTGAGTTTGTGACCGCTTTGCTTGAGCGTGGGGCCAATCCACGCATTGTTGCGTCTAATAATGGTGCTATTTTCGCGGCACGCCAGGCGGCAGCGCAGCATTATGATGTACGATTGAGCGACGATAGGCAAAGTGATAAGTACCGTGAGTATCAAGAGGTTCGTGAAGATCTGCGGGTAGCTGTTCTTGCGCAGCAGCTAGTATAATAACGTATGTAATGAAAAGAGGGACATGCTTGAATGCGTGTCCCTCTTTTTTTATGAACGATGTTGTGTATTAATGCACGTTACCTTCGTTGCCGCCCTCATTGCTAAATAAAGCCTGATATAATACCCGCTGTGTCGGCGACTGGATACTTTGTACCTCGCTTAATTCGGCACCGCGCATTGAGCAATGTTGCGCGTGACCGCGATGAGTACCGCTGTTTCTGTGTTTTGATTTCTTTTTTGCACGACGAGCCGGCATTTCAGCATCATGGGCTGTTGCTTGAATGTGATGCTCAATGTAGCGAACGAAACTGCTGAGCGTTTCATAGAGTTGATCGGAGGAGACGGTAATATCTTTATCGCTTGCCATGAGTGCCAGCTTATCTTTAAGTTCGGCATCAATAGTATCGGTAATGAAGGTCGCAAATGCATCACTTTTGTGCGTTAAAACCCATTGCATAAATGTGATGAGTTCTATGGATATCGTCAATTGAGTGGACATGGTGTCCTCCTTGTAAAGATGCGTGACGAAATAAACCTGTCATTAAAAGTGTTTACCAATACTACCACAAAAGTCATTAACTTTGTGAAAATAGTTTAGAACCTATTTACTGACTAGCACCGCGTAATGCACTCATAAAGAAGGTTGCAAATTGCTCTTCTTCTTCAGGTGACATGGCGTAGGCCTCATCGTTATCATCAAAATCGTCATCATCTTCGTTGAGTACCGATTCAAGGTCTTTGAGGAGTTGTTGTGTGATTGCCGGATCAACCTGAGTCAGCTGTTGTCTGCCTACGAATGGGTCGGGACGTGGCGTGAACTGCGGTTGTGGCTGGGCTGCTGGAGCCGGGGTTGGCTGAGGCGCCGATTTTTGGTGGACGGTAGCCTTATCGTCCATTGAAGGAAGAAAGACTTGCTGTGTCGCTTGCTTCCAGGCTGAGCCGATACGGCGCTCTTTTTTGGGCTTACGTTCTTTTGGTTGCAGTGTCTCCTGTGCCGCTTGTGCGGAAATCGGCACCGAGCTCTGTACCGCTTGCGGAACAGAAGCAGTGGCCAAAGAGAGGCACAACGTAAACATAAAGAAGTATGAAAATCGCATAAAACCCTCAGTGGAGCACTAACTTATGGTGTTTCATAAGCTTAGCAACTGTGGGTATCGTGTCAAGCAACCTATGGGTTGATGTTAATTACGATCAAAAAGGGCGAAGAGGGCAAAGCGCAACAACTCGGTGCGCTTTTTTTCAGGCAATCGGGTAAATGGCTCATTTCCCTTAATATCAACGAGGTCGAGGCGGGCATGGTTCTTTATGAGGAGATGAGCAAACTGTATATAGAGTGCGCCGGCTTTCCCATGAAGGTGAAGTGGCGTTTGGCCGAGGTCGTTTTGCGCGTCGACATGGGCGCCGGCAATAAGAAGAATCTCAGCGATTTTTAATGTTTTTGCGGTGAGGTGTGTGGCTACGACGTGGAGTGGGGTGTTGCCATATTCATCGCGGAGCACCGGGTTGGCACCATGGGTCAGCAGGAATGTGGCAATCGCTACATCTCGATTGATGATGGCGATGATTAAGGGCGATAGCCCGTCACGCATAGTGTCAATGTTGGCACCTTGCGCTATAAGACGGGCTATCATTTGGGGGATACGCTTGTTCTGCACGGCGCTTAAGAGCGCGTCGTCTAGGGTGTTTTGAGCCGAATGCAAAGCGGCCTGTATTCTAGGCGAGCTTAGGACGTCGGTTGTTTCTCCAATAGGGCCTTCATGAATCTCATGGATAGACCGCTTATGGTACACCACTTGTTGCCCCAGCGCGCTGCTACAAAGGTAGGCAGGCGCAGGCAACTGCACATTTTTACGTTTCATTATACGTTTCTCCATTTTTCTCGTGTCGTGTTGTGTTAGGCACTTCACAAGTATTAACCTAGTATGGGCAGAATGTATTCTTATTGTAAATAGTATTGGAAAAATACCGGTAAAAAGCCTGTTTTTCGGTGGTATTGGTGATGGAACACTTCAGGGTGTGGAGATTTTCTTGCGCTTCTTGCCGTATTACCGATAGAATACCCACGTCATCGCGATTGTTTTTGCGTAATAATACGATTATGGCTGAAGCAGTTTGAAATGTTAATTGGTGAGCGCGTAAGCGCGTCATCACGCCACCGCCGCCCTTGCGGGCTAAGGCGCGCCTCGCTGTAGCTCACGAGAGCGCAAGCGGGAGGGCTGCTTTGTCAGCCCGTGGTGATCCAGGGTAGATTGGTATAGATTACTAAGTCATCTGGATTGCCACGGCTTCAGTGGAAGCCTCGCAATGACGGCGTTGCCGTCTAGTAATTACCTATGTTGAATAGTGTTGACTATAAATCCCTGAAAGCATTCAAAGGAAACGATGATTCCTCATCAAATAACCCTCTATAACTTTCTCAGTTACGGTGCGACGCCGCAAACTATCTCGTTTGAGGGGTATAGTCTTATCTGTTTATCCGGTCGTAATGGTCACGGCAAGTCGGCGCTACTTGATGCGATGACCTGGGCGGTCTGGGGACAGGCTCGCAAAACAACCGGTACGGCAAAGCCTGATGAGGGTCTTTTGCGGCTTGGTGCTCGTTCGATGATGGTAATGTTTGAGTTTTACGTGGGGACTCGTTTGCATCGGGTACGGCGTGAGCTCACCATGAGGCCGGGCAATAAGCCTTTTGTGACGCTTGATATGAGTGTGTATGACGAGGCGGCCGGGCAGTTTCACAGCCTAACCGATAAAACTATTCGTCAAACGCAAGAGGTGATTAACCGCACGGTGGGGCTTGAATATGACACTTATGTGAATTCGGCATATCTGCGGCAGGGCAATGCAAATGAATTCTCTCAAAAATCGCCCAAAGATCGTAAAAAGATTTTAACCGCTATTCTTGGTATTGATAAATATGATGCGTTGCAAACCCGCGCACTTGAGCGGGCTCGAGACTATAGTGCTCAAGCCACTCTCTTAAAAGAGTTAATTACTCGAGATGAAAAGGAATTGGCTGCGTACCCCTTTATTGTGGCACAGGAACAGGAAGTAGCCGTCGAGATTGCTCGCTGTAGTAATGATCTTGCGCTGCAAGACAAAGAGCGAGCGGTTGCACAAGAGGCGTATACGCAGCAAGTAGCAAAGCATCGGGACTATCAGGTGCAGTGTGAAGCGCTGGTGCAGGAGCAGGCTGCATTGAGCGGCGAGCGTCTGGCTTGGGGAGCACGCGTTGCGGTGTATCGTCGCGATATGTGTGCGCTGCAAGGGCTTTCAAGTCGGGTGCAGATACAAGAACGACTGGCTCAGCTGCGGGTACAAGAGATGCAGCAGCGAGGCCAGCAAAAAGAGCTGATCCTCCTTCAGCAGAAGGCAATGGCGCTGGAGAAGCAGTTATTCATGCGAGAGCAGAAGATACAGCAGGAGTTGGCCGCTTCACGGCATGAATTACTTCAAAAGCATCAAGCGGCTGCCATGGCCTGTGAGCAGGCAAAAGGATTTGAAAAGCAGCTGCGCACGCAGCGAGAGCAGTTGCTGGCTGAGCATGCTGTCGTGACACGCCAGCAGCATGACGGTGGCCTTGAGGTAGTGCGATTGACCGAACAAGCGGCCGCGTATAGCGTTGTGCGGGCCAGGTTTGAAAAGCGGAAAACTTTTTACAATACCTACGTGCCTCGGATGCGGTGGCTTCAGGGGCAGCAGCAAGAGCTCTCTCATAAATCTACTATGGTTGGGAATGAGAGCCCTAGTTGCCCACTCTGTGAACAGATGTTATCGCTCAAGCGTAAGCAGTTCTTGCAGGAAAAGCTGCACAAGGAGGCGAGCATTGTTGCGCATCAAGCAACGCGGCTCCAAAAAAATTTAGAAACTCTTAAGGAATTGCTCATCCAAGACCATGCGAGAGTAAAAGAGGGTGAAGCGGTCCAGAGCACACTGCAAACCGCCTGCGGGCAACAAGAAGTGCATGCGGCTCGTCAGGCTCATTTACACGTTAGGCTTATGGCGGTTGATGAGGCATTGGCTAAGGCAACGGGCGAGGTGGCTGCGTTGCAAGAGCGGCTTGATGCAACGAGCGCTAAAAAAACCGCCTACGAACGAGATGCGCAACTGGTGCTGGCGCAAGACGCTGAGCTGATGGGAATGGCGCTGCAGGGAAAAGAACTTGCGGCAAAACGCATCGCCTTAACGTACGATGAGCAGGCCCATGCGGTGCTTGAGCAACAGATAGCCGAGGCCGAACAACAAGCGGCTACCATTGAGAAACTTGATGAGCGGCGGGCGCAGTTGGCGCGTATGCGGGCCGAAATTGATGCGCAGCGCCGACAACTTAAAGAGCAGGCTCGCCAGGTGCACGCAAAAGAGGCGGCGCTTAAAGCCTCACTACCTAGCGAGAGTGAGCGGGTGAGATTGGCCGCGGTGGTAGCCGATATTGAAAAAATGAGTGGCCTGCTGCGGCAGCAAAAAGAAGATGCGGTGAAGCGGTTGGGGCATATTGCCGCCCAAAAAGTAAGGCTTGATGAGCAGAAAAAGCAGATGGAATTGCGGATAGCTGAGGCAGCGGCGGTTGAAGCGCGTCAGTACGATTGCGTTGCGTTGGCCCAGGCCTGGAGTAAGAATGGGATTCAGGCGCTGCTTATTGAGCAGGCTATTCCGGAAATTGAGTTTGAGGCCAATGAACTATTGTCTCGGCTGAGTAATAACCAGGCACATATTTTTATTGAATCGCTTCGTGACTTAAAGCGGGGTGGCGCACGAGAGACGCTTGATATTAAGATCGCCGATGTTATGGGCGTACGTCCCTATGAAATGTTCTCTGGTGGTGAGGCTTTTCGTATCGATTTTGCGTTGCGTATTGCGATTTCAAAGCTTTTAGCTAAGCGGGCCGGTGCTTATCTGCAAGTTCTTATTATCGATGAAGGTTTTGGCTCACAAGATGAAGAAGGGCTTGCCCGGCTCATGCAGTCGCTGTATGCGGTGCAGGACGATTTTGCCAAGATCATTGTGGTAACCCATTTGCCATCGTTTAAAGAGAATTTTCCGGTGCATTTCATTGTAGAAAAAGGCCCGGCCGGTTCGGTGGTGTCGGTTGAACAAAGGGGCTAAGGTTTCGGTACAGGTGGGCCGATCGAAGCTTAACTCTCGCACTTTTTTCATCTTCTGCTACACTTTACCTCATGAACGAACTTATATTCTTCCTACACACCTTAGTCGTCTTTGGCGCCACCTTCGGCGCCTTTCTTGCGGGTAAGCACATGCTGCGGGCCCTTGCTTGTCTGTACGTGGTGTTTGCCAATCTTTTTGTGGTGAAAAAGATGATGCTCGGGGGATGTGTTGCCAGTGGATCTGATATGTACATTATTGGTAGCATCTGCGCGATTCTCATGGGGCGTGCGGTCTGGGGTGAGGCTTTTGCTAAGCGTACCGCATGGTTGTCGGTCGGCGTGTCGGTACTCTTTTTTATGCTCTGTTGGTTTCAGGTTACCTATGTGCCTTCGGCGGCCGATACTATGCAGCCGGTATTTCTCGACGTACTAGGGCGAATGCCCTGGATTACCTTTTTTAGTATTCTCGCCCACTATGTGTCACAGTTGGTGACCGTTGCGATCTCGAGTGCCTGTGCGCGGCGATTTATGTCTCGGGGCATCGTGTACTGGTCGTTTGGTGCCATGCTTATAGGGCAGCTCGTTGATGGGATTCTCTTTTTTGGTGGCGCCTTTTGGGGCGCATTGACGGTGCCAGAGCTTATGCAAATGGTGACGGTTAGTACCGGCATTAAACTGATCTTAATTCTCTCTAGTTCGGTACTTGTTGCCGGAGCGGTCTGGTGTAAGGAGCGTGGATATGTACAATGAACTTCTTTTTGCGGCCCACATTATAGTAGCGAGTGCCTCGGTTCTGTGGGCATTACGCTATTCGTATGGTGCGTTGATTGCGGTGCTGAGTCTGCAATTGATTTTGGCTAATCTTTTTGTAACGAAACAGATTATGGTTTTTGGCATTGAAACCACGTGCAGCGAGGTTTTTGTGGTAAGCGGTATGTATGGGATTAGTCTTATCCGCTCGTACTATGGTGATGCGGCTGCGCGCAAGGCGATATGGATTACGTTTGGCTTTCTTCTTTTATTTGTGTTCTTTGTTCAGCTTCATTGTGCGTATAGCGGCCTTGATCCGATTCTTTCTGTCAGTATTGCACAGATGTGTAGCGCCACCTTCCGCCTGTTCTTTGCGAGCTTAGCCGCTTATTTAGTTTCGGAGCGGGCCCATTTGGCACTTACTCGTTTATGGGGCACGCGACATGCGTCCCCGATTGGCCAAATCGTAGCTATTGCCGGTGGGCAGGTGGTTGATACGGTAACGTTTGCTAGCCTCGGGCTCTATGGTCTGGTGGCCGATTTGTCCTCAGTAATTCTTTTTTGTTTGATTATTAAGGCAATTATTTTGGTAATGCTTTCACCCATTCTTGCGTTGACTTATCGGTATGCGGTTTGCCGCCATGAACGTCAACCAAATACATTAAAGGTTCACGCGTGAGTTTTACGTTCGAAATTCTCTATAAATCAACCAAATCGCGTGCTCGTGTGGGTCGTATTCATACGCCTCATGGGGTCATAGACACTCCTGGGTTTGTTCCGGTCGGTACCAATGGGTGCATGAAAGGTTTGACCGCGCATCAGGTTGCCGATCTTGGGGTCCAGCTTATGTTCTGTAATACCTATCATCTTATGGTGCAGCCCGGTGCCGATGTGGTTGCTGCGGCTGGGGGACTTCATACCTTTATGCAGCGAACACAGCCGTTAATTACCGACTCTGGTGGGTTTCAGGTATTTAGTCTGGCCTACGGTGGCTACACCGAAGAATTGAAGAGCAAGGGGGTTAAGCAGCAGCGCAACAGCGTGGCAAAGATTACCGAAGAAGGGGTTATGTTTCGCTCGTATCGTGATGGCAGTCCTTTGCTGTTGACGCCGGAAAGCTCGATTGCTGCGCAAAAAAAATTAGGTGCTGACATTATTGTCTCATTTGATGAATTGCCGCCGTATCATACCGATATTCGCCAGTTGCGAAAAAGTTTGGACCGTACCCATCGCTGGGAAAAGCGATCGCTTGAGGCTCATCAAGCCGATCCTAAGAATCAGGCTTTGTATGCGGTGGTGCATGGTGGCGTGCAAAAAGATATGCGCAGTCTAAGTGCCCAATATCTGGGAAGTATGCCGTTTGATGGCTATGGCATTGGTGGTAGTGTTGGAAAAGATCGAGCCGAGATGGAAGAAATGCTGCGCCATACCGTACATCAGTTGCCGGAAGATAAGCCGGTGCATTTGCTGGGTATTGGCGACATTCCTTCTATAGAGCTTGCGGTCCCGTTGGGAATTGATACGTTTGATAGCTCGCATCCGACAAAATGTGCGCGGCATGGCCTACTTTTTACCTCACAAGGTACCTTGCGTATTGTGCGTACCGCGTATGCAATGACACCGGGCCCTATTGAGGTTGGCTGCCCTTGCTACACCTGTACCAACTACTCGGTAGCGTATGTACACCATTTGTTTAAAGCGCATGAATTGACCTACTATACGCTGGCAAGCATCCATAATATTTCATTTATGATGCGGCTCATGGCTACGTATCGCTCCGCTATTCTGCATGGCTTAGTTTAAAAAAGGGCTTTCAGGTTGCTGCCGATCCATGTCAGCGCGCTGGTATCTTCTTTTTTGTTCTTAACACTGGCACCAAGAGCATTAATGAACATCTCTTTGTGCTCTTCTATCGTGTATTTCATGAGCCCTATGAGTTTCTCAGCCTGTTCTTTGGTGTACCAAAAGTTAAAGGTTTTTGTTTCTGGCGAAGTCCGTGGATCGTAGCCCGGATGAAAATCTCTGTTCTTTTGGATGGTAATGTAAATGATGCTTGGTGTCTGTATGTCTGGGGATGGCCAATAACTTATTGGCTGATTGATTACCCCTTGTGCGTTAAACGTCATTCGTGGATATTTGTTTTGCAAGGCTTTAGCCGTTGTCTTCCAGGTAGATTCGGCATCTTTGGCGTTGATGCTGTTGCTTACGATAATTACCAGGTCTGAATTTCTTTGTGGATGTGTTAACGGAATGACTGGAAGATTGCAATAATGTCCGGCATCGATGAGTGATATGGTTTTATCGTTTTTGTAGGGGGCATTTTCCATGCCGTAGGTGAAATTTGGTACGATTGCGGTACATTGTTTAGAACCAAACCATCGCTTCATAAGATTTGAGTGTACCCATGATTTTGGCACTAATCGAGCAAATTCGGCGTTCCGCTCATGGGTGTGGGCAAGAAGCTCTTGGAGGCTTACGCTAAACGCAGATCCCCAGATGCCCATGAAATAGCCAAGCCATGGCTCAGGAGCGAAGTCGATTGATTTGCCTTTATTGAAATGTCGCATAAAAGCCCAGGTAGGTATGCTATGTCCCGAATTGCTCATCTCTATATTCCATGGTGACATGCTGACCCAGGTGTACTTTGTTTTTAAGCTTTTTCGATACGGTATTACGGCGCTGCAGAGCGGGTAGGGATGACAGGCAGGATCAAGTGTTTTGGTCATGTGTGAGAGGAAGAACGAGAAGGGGTTGTCTTTGAGTGGCTGCAACAACCTCTTCGATAATACAAGGCTGTATAAGTCGGGTAGCCCGGTGCTGTTACCAAAAAGAGCTTTAATATGGCGCAGCGTATTGAAATCTCTGAGTGATTTTTTCACCAGCTTTTCTTCGGTGTGTTCGCCAATGTGCTGCGTAACAAAAGCGGCATATTCATGAATCGATTTCTTACTCATGATCCAGGGAATAAGCGCCCATGAGCCACCAGAAAGACTGGTTGCGTACTCAATAATTGAAAGCATTCCTATAGTATCAAGGCCTTGGAGTACACCAAGGGTGGCAAGCATGGCGCGAAACCCGCCGCCACTGACGCAAAGTGTTACATGGGGGGCATAGGCGACATTAATTGATTGACCAAGGAGCTTTTCGGCCGCTCCTAACGAGATTTTTTGGCGATCTTTTACATAGCGAGCTTCTTCATTACAGAGCTCGGTGGCGGTAGAACTTACCGAGGCAATAGCTCCGTAATGACGCGACTGTTCGGCGATACTTTTACGTAACTCTTCTCGCAAAACCTCAAAATCTTCTTCATTAGCCGGTATTATTTCCGGTCCGCGTACACTTTCTACATAGATGAGACTTGTTGGTCGACCAAAGTTAACATTGAGTGGTGCAACGCCGAAGTAGAGTGTTTGATCTATTAAATCTATTTTCTGCGGTAGGTTTTCTTTGTGCTTATCAACATAGAGCATGCGGTTTTTCAGTAAACTCATGCAGGGGAGTTCTATATTTGCTACTTTTCCTGGTTCCACCGGAACAACATCGCTTTTGCGAAGTCCATATGATGAATTAGTATGATAGATTGCACCAAAAATAGTTTCTGTACTGTTGTTTTGAAGCGAAACACTTTTGGCTATAGCATGAAATGGTGCAATAACGCATAAGATTAAAAAAATGTAGTGTGCTTTCATAAGGGTCCTTTTCTTTGCACGAGATTTTGACGATATCTGTAGACAACGTACAGGCGCTGAAACCTCTTTGTACAGAAAATGCTGATATCGACTATCGCTGTCCCACAGCGAAGAATATTCGGCGATCATTTTTTTTGACCGTTGCATTTCTGCTATGATTGCGATACCATATCCTCTCGTGGCAGTATACGCATTATAACTCGTTGCTTTGTATGTAAATCGCCTTAAAGGCGGTTATGTAGAAGGTAGGTTTATGTGGGTTGTACTTGTTTGTCTGTGCGGTAGTTTTGCCGCCTCTTGTTTTGGTGTAGCTCTTGAAGAGACCGCTTTATGGGGTTCTCTGGGTGAGTATCGGTTGTTATCTACTCAAAAAAAATCTTATTTCTTATCGGTTGCTCGAATCATCGACTCATTTTTTATGCATGAGCCTGATCGTTCTTTTGCCGATCTTCGTAGTTCCTGGCAGGCTTGCCTTCGCTGTTCGTTGCATGATTTTGCTGCAATTGAGCAATTGTGTGAGTCGATTGCTACACTTCTTTTATATGATAATGCTCTTAAAAATAGCCTTTCTCTTTCATCGGAACAGTCGATGCAGCTTAGGGCTATCGAAGAGTGGAGTCGGTCACTTGTTTCTGCATTATGTGAAACCGATAGCAGTTTTGAACCTTTAGCGCGTCGCATACAAGAAAAGAAGATCGCTCTGCCACGTAAGTGGCTTCGATGGAGTGGGGTTATGGCTATAGGTGTCGTAGCTCTGTTCCTTCTGTGGTGTTTTCAGCGGCCGCATTCTGTTTGTGCCGATTCTTTTCCGATGGCGGTGCAAGCGTATGGCTTGCTCGGAGCTAGCGTTGATACGCCGCCGTTGCGTGCGCCGGTTGAGGACGGTAGGCAGATTTTTTCTCTCTTGCCTCCGGAAGCAATAGATCGGCTTAAAGAAGAAGGCTTAGTGGTGCATGCGGCCACTACCGACTCAATGGTTATTGATGTGCCCGATGAGGCGTTGAAAGGGAAGCTGATACGCGAAGCTTCATGTGTTCATTTAAGTTCTGAAGATGCGGCGTGCGTTCGTGAGTCATACGAGCAGGTACAGCAGGCGCAGGCGAAGAAACCGCTCGATAGTGAAGGTGCTCGGGCGTTGCTGAAAGATGACCAGCGCGTTATTGATTTTGTTGCCCATGTTGTTGGCGGTGCGCCTGACCAAATGGCCTTATCTTTAAAGAAGATTCTTAAGAATAAGGGAGGCGTTGTTGCTGAGAGTTCCAGTAAATCGTCCGGAAAAGTGAATAAGAATTATCCTCATGCAGAGTCGGTTTTTCTTGAAGAATTGGTTGCCCAGTGTGGCGATGCCATCCAATTGTTTATTGATAATGCAGGACAAGATCCTTTCTCGATTGGAGGGTTTATGGGAGCGCGCTCCGATGATGAGGATGTTCTCTCTCTGGTGCAATTTTTGAGTGAAGAAAAAGATTCATTGAGCGCTGTTTTTTCTCTCCTTAAGGATGATCGAGAGGAGCAGCAGCGTTTTTCGCGACTCATGATTCAATCATTTACCGAAATGATTATGCAGCGGTCAGATGGTGATGCCTTGCAGGCCCATAAAGCGCTTATCGGAGCACTTTGGGCGCGTAAGACATACGCAATTCTGCTTACTAAAATGCATCAACGGATAAGCTCCGCATCCCACAGCACTAACAACGTTGCTGGCGGAGCTTCTTAGAATTGTTTGGCTAGCGATCCTTACGTGCTGCTAAATGGAGCATGCAACGAGAGCGTACGCTGTCACGAGTCTTCGATGATCGAGGTGTGATCATTTAGCATCGTGCCAGGATCGCTAGCCCACCCACAAGGAGTATGTAATGATGATTCAAAATATTCAAGCGCGCCTCTTTTTTTTTAGTAGCTGGGGGAGTATGGTTTCTCTGGTTTTCTACCGCTATTCCGGCTACGAGTACTGAGGAAGGCGGTACAACACTGATGGGGGTAGTGTGTGGCCGTGAAGCGACACAGCTCTATACGGTGTATTCGGCGTATACTGAATACCTTGAGCGCGGAGGAACGCTGCTCATTTCACTCAACAAAGTGAAATCAATGGTTATGCAGTGCGCATCGTTATCGGGTGCCGATGCAGTTGCGGCCGATATTCGGGCAAAAGTATCGGTACCGTTGATTAAGACAGGTTTGGCTGATGGTACTTTGTATCTTGTGCCGCCACTCTTTTTTTCCTCGCTGGGGCTTCCGGTTCCTGAGGGAGATTATCGATTAGACATTGATCGTAGAAGCATGCGGGTCTTCATGCAAATGATGGAGGGCTTGCGTCATTCTTTTACCCACGTTGCGCATGATAATGAAGCGATTTTGCAAAAAAGTCTGGACGATCCACGGTGCCGTTCATGTGCTATTAAGCGGGTTTTGCGCTCTTTTGATAAGGCGCCAAAATGGCTGGCGCGTGTTGCTATTGATCGAAGTCGCGATGGAGGATCGGTTACTTCCTCGGTATCATCAGGTGCCGATTCTTCATTTAGTATTGGGTATATGTCACGTAATAAAAGTGTTTCTGGGCTTGTTCTTGAGTATGGTTTAGAGCGATTTCGTACCTTGTTTTTTAAGAAAGCGGGGCGGCTTGACCTCTCTTCTCAGGGATTAAATACGCTCGATGATTTTTGTCAGGCGGTTACCACCATTTTTTCGCCGACCGAGTTAGCCGGAATAAGAGAACTATCATTATCAGGTAACCAAATAGCTGCGTTGCCGGCCGGTATTTTTTCCTGTTTTCCTAATCTTGAAAGCCTTAGTGTTGGCAATAACCCCTTGAAAAGTATTGCGCCAAAGGCATTGCAGGGGCTTGAGCATTTGCTCAAGCTCTTTATTGCAGATGTTCCTGATTTGGATATGCCGGCCGATTTTCTGCAATATACTCCTCGATTGCAAATATTTTTTGCTTCGGGATGTCGATTGAAAGAGATGATTTCTTTGCGTTCGGTCCCGCACTTAAAAGTGTTTGATGTTTCAAATAATAGGCTTTCCAGCATTCCTGATATGTCGTTTTTGGGAAATATGCGCGTATGTAATGCGATGGATAATGTAATTGAGATCTGTGATCTTAGCCGATTGCCTCGCAATGCGCGTGGTGAGATTTCACTGACCGCACTACAGTTGAATGATAATGCTATTCAGGTGGTACCTAGTGCTTTGTACGATATGATGCCACGAAGTGGGCTACTAATTACTTTGCATAACAACCCGGTTTGGGAGCGGCAAAAAAAAGCGATGACCTCTGCGTTGGCGCAATCTGGGTATCAGGCTTTCCCGCGGCAATGCCAGTTCGATGGATTGATCGCTGCTCGTGATGTTAGCGCTACGTTATTTGCCGATATTTCCGAAAAACTTTGTAGTTTTTTAGCTAAAGAGAAACCAATAGTTTCTTCGGTTATTGCGCATGAAATTGGCCGTAAGCGATTGCTGGCTAACATTGAAACGAAAGGGGCCGATAGGGCTCACTGGGTAGATGAAAATAGTTGGTGGATTATCGGAGGAGTTGCCGTGGTTACCGGTGGGGTTGGCGCTGGGGTAGGCTATTTTGTAAAGAAAACCGGTGAAGTGGCGGCTCGCCGTGCCGTTGCCTGTGGTACTGCCGGTGCGGTTGGGGGTCTTGCGGCCGCCTATGTAGGGTGCCATCTTGTTTCTGATGGCGGGTATGTTTTTCTCGATACCGGATCCCAAACGGTACAGATGACGAGTGAGTTGAAAGCGCTGTATGGCGGGGTGTCTCGCATGGTGGCACTTTTGGCGATGTTGAAGCAATATTTGGTTGTGTGTAATACCTGCTTGGAATGGTTGTTTCGGTACGATACGTATGCGGTTAATTCTCGGCGAGTTGATGCGGTAATAACCTATCTCGAGAAGCAGATGAATTTGCAGCGGCAGAAGTTTTTTGCCCGCATTGATGATCCGACAACTATTGCCTTACTCCATGAGTTGAGTGCTGAAGATCCACTTGCAGAGATCAAAAAACATACGCCTGACGATCTTTTTTTCGGCACTCGCTTGGATGAGGTAAGTCTTGATACCGATGCTACTTTTATGTGGATTGAGCTGGAAAAAATCTATGTAGTGCGAACCGTTATCATGAAATTTAGTGCCGCGGCAAAAGCGCTCCGTGCCATTTTAGTGAATCGTTATTTAGGTACGTATGACCATGCTCAAGTGTGTCGCATTGTTTGTGATGGGAAAATTTTATGCGATGAACTTAAGTGTGTGGTTTCCGATATTGTGATGCCGCTGCTTACCGGTATGGAGCTGGCCGGAGAAACCGGTGAAGCGTGGTACAAAGAGTTACTGCATCTGCGTCTCATTGCGGATGAAACCGTTCGGCTGCTGCAGGAATTGCTTCGTCATAAGGAGTGTTTGGATAGAATCGTTGCATGATTTTATGACTACAAGTATTGATTCAGCTTGATATTGTCGCCATAAAAGCCAACAGTCTTTACTGTTTGTATTGCAAATTGCTACCATTGTCTCAAGGATCAAGTGAGTATCCGGGGGCGAGGGTTTTGTGAGAATGTATCTGATTACTATGCTTTTTTTTCTTTCTTGCGGAGTGGTTAGCGGGCACGGGTTGTTGTCGGCAGCGCCGAATGTGTATAACGGCCGGAGTGCCCACTTTATTATTTCGCTGCCTGATGGGGTGGTGTTTCGACATGTGGAGCATGACGCGGAGAAGAAGATAGTTTTTATATTTCCTGGTCTGAGCATGGTTGAGTGTATCAGGAGAGTTGAGTTTAAGGGTGATGGTGCTCTGTTCGGTCATGTAGTGACTTCTTCGCCAGAGGGTGCCTGTTTTTCGTTGGATTTGCGTCAAGCGGTTTCGCCGGTAGTGACGGTGATGCGTTGCCGTGCGCCGTATCAGGTTATTATTGGGGTGCATGATGCTCCGGTCGGTTCACCTAGTTCGCCGTTTCACACTCAGGCTCACCATAGCGCCCCACTTCGTATGGCGTAGCAGCCGCTTTTTTTTTACCCATAATATGCTATAGTTGCCTCCTATTTATAGGACGGGCGAGGGTAAGTTTTAGTGAACACAAAAGCATATTTTTTTCTACTGGGTTGTCTATGGTATAGCGTAGGTCTGGTTGGCTTTGTCGATGATGCACCTCCTAGTACAACAGAACAAGTTTTTCTTGATAAGCTTGAGCAGATGTCTGATGCCGAGATTGAGGCGTTGCTTGCTCAAGAGGGTATTGATGGGCAAGAGGTTGCTTCGGTCGTTCGTAATGAACTAAAAACGCTTATTGACCAGCCTCAAACGCGCCTTCCTGCGGGGATGATGATCAGTAGTGCTGCGCAACAGCCGGCGCCCCCCGTAACGCTTTCAGATCTGATTGCTCGGGAGCAGAGTAAGAGTGGTGAAGATGATAGCTTTTTAAGGCATTATTTAACGTTTTATTCTTCGCCTGACTGCGAGTCTATTCCTGCTCCAAAGCCGGCAATCGAAGAGGTGTACACTAAGCTTCTTGATTTTATCGAAACGAAGGTCCGTGGGCGACGGCTTGAGGCGGTTGCAATGGTTGCATTTATTGTATATCGACAGCTTTCTTGGTTTTACTTGCAATACATTAAAGAGCAACTAGATGAGAAAGGGTTATCTGGCCGTGCGTATGACTATTCATATGCCGAGTCATTTCTTGGGCTGCTGGGGTTCAATTCCCGTGCGCTTGCCTACACCGACCTCTTCATTCGGGTGTCGGTCTGTAGTATGCGTCTCTATCTTGACCTATCTTCATGGATGAAAGAGTTTAAGGAAGGCATGTTTTTTGCCGATCCTGATGGTTTCCTGCGATTGTTTAAAAATCATCTTCATCGTGCACAATTTATGTTTAAGAATCATGATTACTATGGCATTCATCTTTCGCTGATTAAGAAAGTGGTGTTGGGCCTTGCTCTGCCATTTACCTGGGCCGGGCTCTTTTCGAAAAAATCACCAGGGGCGCCATTCCATAATCCTATCTTTCAAAGTGCTCTTGCCGGGTTTTCTCGGCAACTGAGTTATGAAGCTGGATGGAATGCCCAACAGCGCTTTGAGCTGAAGGTGCCGCAAGAACTGCAAAAAAAGTTGTTTAATAAGAGTGGTGGATTGATTAGAGAGCGGCTTTTTGTTGATATGTCGCAGTGGATAGGTCGTTATGTTGGGCGGCGCTATGCCTACAATCAAGATATTGAAGCCTCAACATATTTTGGCAGAAAAGTTGGTAAGTATACGCTCCGTCATGTTTATCTTCATATTCTTATTAATATGATTCGATCGGCTACCCGTCATGGAGCGCTTCAAGCCACCGGATGGGTGTCGCATAAAGTAGGTCTATTGCTTACTAAGATTGGCTTCTTCAGCGAAAATCCTGCCGATGCTAGTCGGCAGTGGCTGCACCGCGAGTGCGTTTCCAATGGTTTGATTGAGGAAGGCCAGCCGTTGGAAGAGGTGCTTGTGTATCCGGCCGCTATTTTTCCGGGAGCCTTTGCGCGTGCGGTACGTACCGTTATTACAAAACAAAAGCTCGCTCCTGTTCTAGTAAAGAACTCGGCCTTTATCGCTCATCTTAACGCGATGCATGGCATATCGCCGTATGATCTATTGCGCATGATGTCGATTAACCCTATGGCACCACAGCAGATGTCGTCTCATGTAACCAGTGTAAAGAGTGCGGTGTCTCCCGAGGATTGGCATAAAATATTAACGGCATTCCTGAATGAGTTGGTTCTTGAGGTCTTCTTTGATCGCCAACGCATTATCTGTCAGGTTATTACTGAGCCTCTGCTTGCATTGGCAAGTAAGCCGGTGTTGCATTCTCTGTATGGTGAGTTTTTACCGAAGAAGAAAAAATAATAAAACTTGTGTGGATATATGAAAAAAGAGGCTTAACCGATTCGGTTAAGCCTCTTTTAATTTTTGGCTGGGGCGGAAGGGATCGAACCTCCGAATGGCGGCTCCAAAAACCGCTGCCTTACCACTTGGCGACGCCCCAGCAAAATTTTACGATATTGTACTACCTTTTTTTATTTTCCTCAATCAGTGGATGAGATTTTTTAATTTCTTCGGCCACTATTTCGTTAAGCTCTTCTGCTTCACCCTCATCACGCTCGGCAAAGCCAGAGTTTTTTGCAATGTGATATGCCTCAAGAACTTTACGCTCTATGATTTGACGCATCTCATTATTGAGAGGATGGGCTATGTCTTTAAACGTTCCGTCTTTCTTGCGACGCGATGGCATCGAAACAAACAGTCCAAGCGCGCTTTCCACAAGTTTAACTTCCCGAACAATAAAACTATTATCGAATGTTAAACTCACGTAGGCTCGCAGACGTCCGCCAAGAGAGACCGGGTAGATCTTTACCTCTGTAATTTCCATTGATATCCCAAGATAATACTGATGCATGTTACATTAAGGTGCCGTTAGGCGACCGTCAGGCTTCAGTATACCCGGTTAACCACAAGAGCTGGTGTCAAAAATCATTGGAGTTATTCATGTCTTGGTGTCGTGCCGAATATAACTAATTATACGCCAGCACGTTTTACTGCACTGCTCGCACGTTGTGGGGGAAATGATACGAGTTCTTACGTCGGTTGTCAATAGTGTTTTGGCCCGTTTAGTTCTAGCGTTTTTGGGCAACCCGCATCTTTGCTGAACGAGAGGCGCGGTTACGGAGAACTTCCTCTTCGCTCGGTGAGAGTGGCTTACGTGTTATAATCTCTAGCGCATCGGGATGATCCCTGAAGAAATCTTTAACGATGCGATCTTCAAGCGAATGAAAGCTGATGCAGACCAGGCGTCCGCCTGGCTTGATCATCGAAAGAACATTCTTGAGGTAAATCTCAATGTTTTCTAATTCTTTATTCACAAAAATACGGAGTGCTTGAAAGGTTTTAGTTGCCGGATGAATTCGCTGATAACCACGTACCGGCACTAATTTTTGTATTAGGTCGGCCAGTTGCTTTGTCGTGGCAAAATAGGTTCCCGCCGTGCGTGCATCGACGATAGCAGCCGCTATTTTACGCGACATTGTATCTTCGCCGTATTTATAAATGATATCGGCGATTTGATTTTGTGTGAATCGGTTAACGACATAGGCAGCATTGAAGTAATGATGTCCCTTCGACATGCGCATATCAAGAGGGGTGTCGTTGTTGAATGAGAAACCATCTTCATGCTTAATCTGGAATGCAGAGGTACCAAAGTCGGCAAGGGCGCCGTCAATTTTAGTAATGCCATGCTTCTTGAGTAATTTGTAGCAGTTGGCAAAGTTACCCCACTCAGGGATAAATCGCTTGCCAAATTCTTCGGTGAGGGCAGGAGCGTTGTGCTTAATCGCTTCCTTATCCCAGTCGAGTGCGATAACTCGGCAGGTTGGGTCGCTTGTAAGTAGCTTGCGCGTATGACCGCCACCGCCAAATGTTGCGTCAAGATAGGTGCCGCCCGGTTTTACTACCAGGTTTTCCACCGCTTCTTCAAGAAGGACGGTGGTATGATAAACGTTAATTATATCGAGGTTGGTATCTGATGTTTTCACTTTTTGAATTCGTTATTTTACGAGGTTCTTTAACTACAAAGTCAATTACGTCCCCCATTATGCCATATTTTTGGCTTTTTAGTATAACTTTTCTGTTTTCAAGTGCCGAAAGCAGTCCAAGGTTAATTGTTTGATGGCCCTCGAGAAGCTGATACGTAGAGTCGTACGCCTGTTTTTTCTCCGATTCATCAAAGATGGCTAGGAAGCCGCGGGTGTATTTTCGATCATATTGGTTGGTCATGGTATCAACGTCGATTACGCCGGTTTGATCAGGCTCAATTTTGATTACCGGTGATTTGTCGTAGCGCCATATTGGCATATCTTCTTTCTTTTCATAGATGAATGCGGTGGCGTAGAGTGGCTTGCCTGATCTATTTTCTACGGCAAAATCCAGCTCTGGTATGGCATGTGGTTTTGCGTTGTCAGGTACAAAGCTGTAGTCGAAAATGTCGCCGACAACACCATATTTTTCTATGCCGAGTAATACTGTTTTATCACGGAGTTTCTGTAAGCGATCGAGATCGATTTTGTTTGCATCGGCCAAAAGTTCATAAATTGCATTGTCGGCTTCTTCGTAGGTAGTAAAGACCCCAAGGACGCCAAGTGCATCGGGTACACTGCGTGGTGATTTGAATGTGTCGATGGTGATGATGACATCTTTGTCTGGAATAAGCTCATACACGTTGGTTTTCTGCCAGCGCCAGCGAGGGGATTGTTCTTTTTTGATGTAGGCAAAGCAGGTCGCATAGAGGGCGCGCTTGGTGATGTTTCGTATCTTTACCGCCAGAGTGCACTCTGATTGAGCTGCTTTCGCACCTGGTTGATCGAAAGCACATCCGGTAATGTACAAAATCAGTAGAGATAAGCCAAGATAGGTATGGATACGCATGCTAGAGCCTTTTTTTTATGATTTGGTATTTCAACGCTACCATAGCATGCATGACAGGATAATCAGAATATTTTTGTTTAGCGGTTAAGAATCTCTTCTTCTAGGCGTTGTATTTTGCCGGCAAATACTCGATCGGCTTTGCGACGCTCCTCTACGGTCGTGATAGCGTGAATGATGGTAGAGTGATCGCGACCATTTAAAAATTGGCCGATTGCCTGGAGTGAGTGATTGGTCAGTTTCTTCATGATGTAACAAGCGATTTGCCGTGCGGCTGAGACATCTTTATTGCGATTTTTTGATTTGAGGTCGGCCATGGTTATGCCGCATTTTTTTGCGATCTGAGAAGCGACGTCGTGCAGATCAATGGTTTGTGGTCGTGGTTCATTAAAGTTGAGCAATACTCGCTTTGCAAGGGCTAGTGAGATTGTTTGTCCAGTTAGTGAGGCAAAGGCATCAACTCGAATCAATGCGCCTTCGAGCTGACGGATGTTGGTGTGTACGCGACTGGCAATGAAGTGACTCACTTCATCATCAAGGGTTATGTTGTGTTGTTCTGCTTTTTTGGTGAGAATGGCTATTTTTGTTTCCAGATCAGGTGTTTGCATATCTGCAACCAAGCCCCATTCCATGCGGGAGGTGAGTCGGCTTTGCAGGCCTTTTATCTCTTCGGGGAAGGTGTCGCTTGAGAGCACAATTTGCTTCTTTTGTTCGTACAAAGCGTTGAAGATATGAAAAAACGTTTCTTGTGTTTGTTCTTTGTTGGAGAAGAACTGAATATCGTCGATAAGTAAAAGGTCGAGGCTTAGATAGCGATCGCGAAACTGGTGTGCCTTGTCGAAGCGAATAGCTCGAATAAAGTCGTGCATGAATTGATCGGAGGTCTCATAGCGAACGCGAATATCAGGGCATTGCCTTTTTGCTTCGTTGCCAATGGCATGAAGAAGATGGGTTTTGCCTAGGCCGGTGCCACCATAAATAAAAAGTGGGTTGTAGACCGTGCCTAACGATTGACTTACCGCGTACGATGCCCCGTGGGCGAGTGAGTTACTTGGACCTACGACGAATGTATCAAAGGTATAGAGTTCATTGAGCGGTTGCTGTTCGCGAGGCTTTGTCGGTGTAGTGTGTGGCACCAACTGAGAAGATCCCATTTTTGTTATAGTTGCCGGTCTAAATGTTGGCATCAAATGGTTTAACTCGGTCGAGTCGACCGGTTTTTCAACATTTCTTTTTTCGGTTTGGGGTCCGGCAAAAATGATAATGATGCTTGCGGTATTAAGGAGGCGCTTGAGATGGGTTACCAGAAGGCTGTGGTAATGCTCTTGAATCCAGTTACTTACGAATGAGTTTGGCATTATCAGTGTGATTTCTTGGCGATCAATGTTGATGGCATCTAAGGAAACAGCCTTGAACCAGGTTTCTACAACCTGACTTCCGGCTTCTTCTTTAGCAATTTTCAAAAATTCTTCCCATATTACATGAGGGTGGAGATGCCGCATAATGCTACCGTTTATGAAGTTTGGTTTTAATGGATGACTGGTGTAATGTATCTCAGATTTTTCTTTTGGCTGTCAATGGGTGGCGAAGTATAGCAGAATCTTGCGTCTCTTGATAACTGATTCGTACCATGTCGAGAAAGAGGAGTCGTGTGAAAAAGGTACTTATTTTTTTGAGTTGTGTCATCTGGAGCTGGTTTTTGGCCGCGACGTACGTGTTTGAACCGTTGTTTGAGACTGGTGGGCGTGCCCCGAGTGTTTGGCATGAGAGTGATGCGCGGGTGCGGTTGATACAATCACCGGAAGAGCTCATTGAGGCCGGCTTGGCGCCTGGGGTTCGTGGGCTGCTTTTAATAGGAGAGAAAAGATTTTTTGATGAGATATTGCCGGTTCCCCCCAGTATCCCTGAGGATCGAAAAATTTTTGCTTTAGATATGACGACGCATCGGTATGTAGTGCATGCGATTGCGAAAACGGTAAAAATTCGTTCTTTCCCGGCATCTTGCGCCGTTGTGTTTGTCGATGGTGCACTTCGGTTGCCACCGATTATGTTTCAACAAGGAGCTCGAGATGCTTTTTGGCGGCAATGTGCCGAAGAAGAAGTAGCGCCAGAGGCTCAGTCGCCACAAGGAGTTGCTTTTCTAGGGGACTATATGTATGAAATAGCTCAATCCTTGTATTATGGTTTGCAAAATGCGTACCATTGGATTATCGGTATTAAAGAACTTTTTACAGTTCAGCGATAGTCTGAAGCGGGGCTTTATATGTTTCCTATGGTGTGGCGATATCAGCGCATTATACTGAGCTTTTTTTTGTTGATGCCAGCATGTTCGTCGGCCAATATTTTTGATGATTTATTTAAGGTTGCTATTGGTGGTGCCGTTGCGGCAAATCAGGTGCGGCAAGCGGCGACGAGTATAGGTGCGGCGGCTACAACGGTTGGTAGTGCGGCAGGTCAGGCTACTGGCGGCGGCGGTCTTGGTGCGTTTTTAAATAATCAAGCAAAAGCGTTTGCTGCCGACTTAGCGCAAGCTGGAACTGGTGTTGGCACTGGTTTGACGAATGGTCTAACGCAAAGTGTCAATGGACTTAATACTGGGTTAACCAACAGTGTAAATACGCTTGCTAATACGGTAAATGCCAACGGGCAGATGCTTAATAGCACGGCACTCTATGGCATTGGTACGGCACAGAATGTCTCGCAACAGGGGATTGATGCTGCCAATCTTAATGCGCTGGCATTGAATGCCACGGCGAACAATGCAGTGAATACGGCAAACGCGCAGGGTACTGCATGGAATACGACGGCCCAGCAATCGATTGCATCGGCAAATACTACCGCTCAGCAAGCAATTAATACGGCAAATACCACGGCCGTGAATACGGCCAACATGGCCAACACAACGGCAAACAATGCGGTGAATGCGGCTAACACGACGGCAAATGCACAAAGTGCGGCTTGGAATGCGACGGCTCAACAGTCTGCCAACATGGCCAATGCCACGGCGAACAATACAATGAATGCGGCTAACACGACGGCAAACAATGCGGTGAATGCGGCTAATACGACGGCAAATGCACAAAGTGCGGCTTGGAATACGACGGCTCAACAGTCTGCCGACATGGCCAATGCCACAGCGAACAATACAATGAATGCGGCCACTACAACGGCACAATCGGCGGTTGATGCCGCAAATGCGCAGGGATCATCTTTTAATACTGCGATGAATGCAGCAAATGCCGCAACACAGCAAAATATTAATGCGACCGGCACTCAATTAAATAACAATCTACAAGATCTTGGTACTGCGATGCAGCAAGGAGCTGCTGCGGTGAATAGCTCGGCTCAGCAGAGTACGGCGGCATTTAATAATGCCGTTCAGGGTGCTAATGCCACCGCCGGTGCTATTGCGGGAAGTCTCGCTTCTGTATCACCGGCCTCATTCGCGCCTACTTTAGTAATTGCGCCAACAAGCGGCGATATTGCCTGGTTTGCGACGCAGACATTGAATGGTACGTTGCAGCCAATATTTACGGCAGCTGGTGGGCAAATCTTTACTTTGGCAAAAACTTCATTAACAACACTTGCCGGGTCCTTATTGGCAGTTAAGAGCGCTCTTCTTATCCAGATGCGTGCTGATAAGTTCAAGAAGCTTACGAATGCACAATTCAAAGAGTACTTGGCCGATAAAACTGCCGAACTTCAAGCAAAAAACAATAACATTGCTGATGGCACCGCTGATAGTGTTGCGCGTATGGTAACCGGTCTTGATGGTGACTATTACGTGCCGTATATGACATCGGCATTTACCACGCAAATTACGCAGGCTAAACAATCGTTTGTTAATAATTATTCTCCGCTTGTACAGGACGCTATACGGCAAGCGCAACCGGCCTTATTTGGTCCATTCTTTACATCGTATTCTTCTTATGAGAGTGCGGCGTCGATTAACAATAGTTTACAAAGCGCAGCCAATAGTGCTAATGGTACAGTGACGCGTACGATTAATGGTATTACTGTGACGACAACCGGTTCCTTGGATGGTGCAAGTACCTCTGTGGCCACCTCGATGACTAATGCTGGCACTGCAACTGCCACAGCGTATCAAACAGCGATGCAGAATGCTGGACTGACGTCGGCGCCATCGACGATTACTCCGGCTGTAGCGGCACAGCAGGTTGATCCGACGCGCAGCACGATTGGTGGTCAAACGCAAACAGTGGTAAATTCGACAACCGGTGCTACAACTACTGTTGTAGGGCGTCGTGGTGGATAATAACTATGATGAGCAGGAGAGCTTGGTATGAATAAAAAAGTAGGTCTATTTTTTTTGCTAGGGCTGGTGTCTGCGCAGTCGGCATATGCTGTTGGTGGTATGATGCCTGATCCGAATGCTGGGATGGGGGGTTATCTTAATAAGTTTAGTAGCTTTTTAATGAAGGGTACAACGGCTGCGGCACAAGCTACAACCGGTCTTGCAATGGCTGGTGGCGCGATGGCGGGGCAGTTGGCAGCGACACGAAATAATCTTACTAC
This sequence comes from Candidatus Babelota bacterium, assembly GCA_030917815.1. GTDB lineage: Bacteria > Babelota > Babeliae > Babelales > JAUPTZ01 > JAUPTZ01. The sequence goes on from JAUPTZ010000001.1 coordinate 61,762, forward strand.
TGGTTTGCAGGCTGGCATGCAGGCTGGTATGCAAGCTGGTGCAGGCGGCGTGGCTGGTGCGGGATTGCCGGTTGCGGGTACCGTTCCGGTAGCTGGCGGGGCGATGGCTGGCGCGGGGGCTCCTGTGGTAACTCCTTCCGCCGATAGTTCTGCGGCCGATGCACAAATGGCCCAAGCGCAGGCGCAAGCCGATGCACAGGCAAAAGCGGCTCAAGACAAGCAGGCGCAGCAAGACGCAGCTACGGCGACCGATGTTGCCAATTTGAATGCGACGGCACAGGCCACGGCTCAGCGGGCTGAAGATGCCGAATCACGTGATGCGGTTAAGGCTTCGAATGCGGCGCTTGATGCCGCCTTTAGTCTGCCTACTTCTTCCGATTCAGGTGATGGTGCGGCGAGTACGGTTGGCATTGATGGTAGTTCTGCCGGTGGCTCAGGTGTTTCTACTGATGCTGGGGCTCCTTTATAGGGTTATAAATAGCTATACCGCTTACCTACTAGTTATTTTTTTTGTGTATGTGTACTCTTGCGCACTCGTGTATATTTTTAACGTAGTGGTTGAGGGTTAGAATGCATAGTAATTTTTTGAAAATTTTGCGCGGTAAGCCGATTCAAACTATTTATGACGCGCTCGCGTTAATTCCCCGTGAAGTTTCCGATGCTTTAAGCATGGTTGATGAGGCTATTGCCGATGTGATAGCGCTTAAGAAAGAGATTTTATCTTTTGCTCCTGAGAACCGTACCTACGCCAATACGGTTGCGGCGTATGATGAAATGACCGGCCTGGTTTTTGTTGCAAGCTCAATGGCAGGGATTGTAAAACAAGTGAGTGCCGATATACACATGCGTGCTGCTCCGCATTGCAAAATTCAACAGGAATCGATTAAAATTTGTAAAGATGCCGCTCTTTATAAGGCTTTTTGTGAGTATCGTGATTATGGCATGAGTCGTGAAACACTGAGTAGCGAGCAGCAGTATTTTTTTAAGAAGGCCATGGCCGACTTTAAGCGTAGCGGGTACGACAAAGGGGCGGATGCCTTTGCTCATTTGTCGCATCTTGAAGAAGAAATGCAGCAGGCCTGTAGCGCATTTGATTCAACATTAGATAATGATGTTACATCGGTAGCTTTTCTTGAGGAAGAATTAACCGGCATTACACCAGAGTTTATAGCGGCGCAGCATCGCGATGAGCAGGGTCGCGTTGTTTTACTTTGCAATCGAACTACATTAAGTGCGATTCTGCCGCATTGTAGTAATGAGATGGTGCGACGAACGTTTAAAAAAGCCTATGAACGGCGGGCATTTCCGGCAAATGCCGATAACTTACAGAGAATGCTTGCGCTGCGTCACGAGTATGCAGTGGCGCTGGGGTATGAAAATTATGCAGCGTATGCACTGGCCGGGTACATGATGGAGACGCCGGCCCAGGTGCATGATTTTTTAGATACCTATTTTGCTCGCATACGGCCTCTGGCTGAGCGTGACTTTGCCAATATTATTTCTACCTTGCCAGACGATGTTGTACTTGTTGATGGCAAGTTGCAGTCGTGGGACGTGCCGTATGCGGTTGCTACCTATGAAAAAATCCACTCTGAGCTTGACCAGCGGCAAATTGCGCACTACTTCCCGGTTGATAAGGCAGTGGCAGGTATTTTTGCTATATATGAAAAATTCATGGGTTTGTCGTTTGATTATCATGCGACCATTGACGGTGCGTGGCATGAGTCAATTCAGGGAATTACTGTATACACCAAAGATCGATCTCGTGTCTTGGGATATATTTTCCTTGATTTGTATCCACGACCACAAAAATATTCGCATGCGTGTTGCTGGGAGGTGACCCCGCGTGTCTTGCGTCATGACGTACACTCTGGGATGTTGTACGAGGTGCCGTCGGTGAGTGTTATTATTGCTAATTTCCCTAAGCCGCATGGTGATCGACCGGCTTTATTCTTGCACAGCGACATCACTACTTTTTTTCATGAATTTGGGCATGCAATTCATAACGTACTAAGCTGTACGAGTCATACACAAACAAGTGGAAGCATGGGGGTTATGCTTGATTTTGTCGAGTTGCCATCACAAATTATGGAAGAGTGGATGTGGCGAAGCGATATGCTGCGATTGGTAAGTGGACATTATCAAACAGGTGAGCCGCTTCCCGATGAGATTATACAAAAAATGGTTGCGGCGCGTACGTCAGGTCGTAGCTTTTTTGAGATGAATCAGGTGTATTATTCTAATGTTTCGCTGGCGCTGCATGAGCGCTCGATTCCGGTTGATTTAGATGGTCTATTGCATGAGATGTATACGACTTATATGCAAGGTCTTGTGTGGGATGAGGGTAATAAATTTTATACCTCATTTGGTCATTTGACCGGGTATGGGCCTTGTTATTATGGGTATTCGATTTCCCGTACCTATGCGCATGATGTATTTTCTCGTATTGAAGAGCATGGGCTCCTTAATGAGGCTATAGGCAAACAGTTTGTTGAGATTATTTTGCGGCCGGGTGGGAGCGTGCATCCGCGTGAACTGCTGGCGAAATTTCTTGGTCGGCCAGCATCAAGCGATACATACACTCAATGGCTTGAGCGAGAAGCGGTAAAAAACAAAAGAGGCAATCATGTTTAATGATTGCCTCTTTTGTGAGTGTTGGTGATAAATTAGTTAGCCGGTTTTTCAGCCGCTTTAACTTCTTTAGTTTCTTTGGTAGAAACTTTTTCAGTGGTCTTAGTTTCCTTGTTGCAGGTAAACCAGCCGCAACCTGTCATTAATACTGCGCCAAGCGCCGCTACAAGCAATAATCCTTTTTTCATAGTAAGTCTCCACATTATGGTGTTTGGTTACCTGTTCGGCATTTTTCCGAAGCATAGTGAGCTTATCGCTTCGATTCAGATACGGTCAAGGTTCTGAAGATAAAACATGAGCTTTTAGCAAAAGAGGCCGCTTTTGAAGCGGCCTCTTTTGCTATTGACTGATTATGAGCAGTTACTCAGCGTCGGTATCTATTGGATTCTGCTCTGCATCGCCTTCTGAATCAGTTGCGGTGCTTTGCGCTCCTGCATCGCCTGTTTGCGCAGAGTCTTTATAGAGTATTTCTGCAATTTTATGTGAAGCAGCTAGAAGATCGTCACTCGCTTGCTTGAGCGCGTCACCATCGTTTGGCTGATCTTTCAGGACTTGCTGTGCTTTTGAAAGGGCGGCGTTGACCGCTGCTACTTCTTCGGCAGGAAGCTTGTCTTTGTTTTCTTTGATGGTCTTTTCGATTTGCATGGTCAGATGATCAAGTTGATTGCGTTGTTCAACCACCGCTTTTTGTTTTTGATCTTCTTCTGCATGAAGTTTTGCTTCATTAACCATACGTTCGATATCTTCTTTTGACATGCCGCTTGAATCGGTAATCGTGATTTTTTGTTCTTTACCGTTTCCTTTGTCTTTAGCAGACACGTTTACAATGCCGTTTGAATCGATATCAAAGGTAACTTCAATTTGTGGTACGCCACGTGCAGCCGGAGTGATGCCTTCGAGGCGAAAGCGTCCCAGCGTCTTGTTGTCGCGCGCAAATTCGCGTTCACCTTGAACGACGTGGATATCAACGGCTGTTTGGCTGTCTTCGGCTGTTGAAAACACCTGTGATTTTTGCGTAGGGATTGTGGTATTGCGCTCGATAATTTTCGCGCTAATACCGCCCATCACTTCAATGCCAAGTGATAACGGAGTAACGTCAAGAAGCAGTACGTCGGTTACGTCGCCTGAGAGCACGCCACCTTGAATTGCTGCCCCAAGAGATACTACTTCGTCAGGGTTTACTGAGCGATTTGGTTCTTTGCCAAAAAACTCTTTAACCATTTGCTGAACTTTAGGAATACGTGTCGATCCACCAACCAGAATCACTTCGTCGATTTGCTTGATATCAACTTTTGCATCGGCGATAGCTTTTTTGCATGGTTCAAACAATGCCTTAAAGATATCGGTACAAAGGTTTTCAAGCTTGGTGCGTGTGATCTTTGCTACTAGGTGCTTAGGGCCGGTAGCATCTGCGGTGATATACGGAAGGTTGATTTCGGTTTCGGTAGCTGACGAAAGCTCGATTTTTGCCTTTTCAGCCGCTTCTTTTAGTCGTTGGAGCGCCATCTTGTCTTGCATAAGATTGGTGCCATGTTCTTTGTTGAATTCATCAACTAAAAACTTGATTAATACTTCATCAACGTTGTCGCCACCAAGCTCGGTGTTACCGTTCGTTGCTTTTACTTCAACCACGCCGTCACCAACTTCTAAGATCGAAACGTCAAACGTTCCGCCGCCAAAGTCGAATACGGCAATAGTTTCATGCGATTTTTTGTCCATGCCATATGCTAAGGCAGCAGCGGTAGGTTCGTTAATGATACGCTTTACATCGAGCCCAGCGATTTGTCCGGCGGTTTTGGTTGCTTGACGCTGTGCATCGTTAAAGTAGGCAGGGACCGTGATAACGGCCGCGGTTACCTTTTCTCCAAGGTATTCTTCAGCAGCTACTTTGAGCTTTTGAAGTACTGCGGCAGAGATTTCGGCCGGTGTGAGTTTTTTGCCATCGATTAAGACGGCTACGTCGCTACCTTCACCTGATACAAGCTTGTACGGCATCCGTTCAATTTCTTCTTTTGAGAGTGTGCTGAACGGCTTGCCAATGAAGCGCTTAACGGAGGAAATCGTATTTGTTGGATTGGTGACCGCTTGTCGCTTTGCTACGGCGCCAACTAAACGTTGACCGTCTTTGGTAAATGCAATAATCGACGGAGTGGTGGCAGCACCTTCTTGGTTTGGTATAACTTTGGCAACGCCGCCTTCCATTACCGAGACAACAGAGTTGGTCGTTCCTAGGTCAATTCCTATGATTTTTGCCATGCAAAATTCCTTTGGTTAAGTTATTGAAAATTCACGTGACTAAGATTATAAGCAAACTGGCCAATATGTCAATGACAGTATTGGTTAAATCTTCGCGAGTTGGCTAAGATTTGCTTTGTATGAAAATGTCTCAAGCGGCTCGATCGTGGCTTTTGTTGCTGGTTGTGCAAGATTTTTCCCATGAAGGAAAAGCGACAAACTTTTTTCTGAAAAAATTAAGGCGATTTTCGCCGCATTGGAAAAATATGTGCCAAATAACGTTTAGGGGAAGCTGTTTTTTGGGGGGCGTTTGCTCTCGTCAAACGACTTGTTTATTTCGGCCCACAATTGCCCGGCGTCCCAATTATTCGTGGCCGATTTCTTGGCCAAAATGGCACGTGCGTTTTTGTTGGGTACCAAGTGTATGAGCAGTACCACGTGGCCCCAAGAGACAAGGTTGAGCCCGCTATGTTCTAGCTCGTCTTCACGATACTCTGCGGCGAAGAGTGCCATGTTATTCAGACTTTTTCTACTAAAACTTTTTGATTGGGGGAGTGTTTTGGCTAGGGCGGTGCTGAGATTTTGGCTGAAGTGGGGCTCTATGTGTTGGTTGATGAGTACCGATTCTCCGATATAGCGGTAAAGCCGTAAGTGCTCCAGCCTAATGTGCGTGCCTATACGTTCTTCTGAGGCTAGGGCTGCCTGTGTTATTTCCTCAATTGCGGTTGCGGTTGGCTTTCCGGCCATGACCGCTAGGAGCACTAAAAATGCAAGGGGGCGACCGATGTCTGATAATGGCAAGGTTTTGTAGCCTCTATTTGTCTGAGATCTTTATTTCTTCGTAGCGGTCCGATGCTTCCTGGTAGTAGTTATGAAGTTCACTACCTTCTTCGACGTCGACATATTCGCAGTAGAGGCCTTTGTAGAAGCCGCCGCGTTCAGTATATTTTTCGATGCGCAGAGCTTCCACCTCTTGCATTGACGCGCCTATGGCGTGAGCGAAAGCATGTACTACTTCGAGGACATCTGCCAATTCTGAGACCCGTTCTTTGTGTGAAGAGGCTTTAATTACTTCTTCAGATTCTTCGGCGAGCTTTGCCTCCAGGCTTTTAAGATAGGCTTCTTTGCCCAAAATGCGTGTTTTAACGAAAGAATTTAATTTCTCCATGCGCTCCAAAAGCTTGTCGCGAACGAGCTTCTCAACCTTATAGCGATGCTGTGTGTTCATGATGGTGGCCTTTTCATGCAGGGTTGTCCGATAATGCGCAACATATGTAGCTTGTGCCGTGTGTGGAGGAGAGATTATCATGTGGCGCCTGCGTAGATCTATTCTTTGGGTATTTCTATTTCGGGGTATTTAGTGGGAAGCTCTCGGTAGTAGGTGTAGTAGCTGTTTTCCTCATCCATCTCGTCCCATTCTGCATAGAGGCGTTTGTCAAAGCTGCCGCGGGCGACCAGCTTCTCTTGTCGCTTGTTCTCCACGATATCGAATGATGAATCAAGGGCCCGAGTCATGGCATGGATTACTTCGAGAACGTCGGCCAACTCAGATATACATTCTTCATGGGATGTGGTGTCGATTACCTCTTGCGATTCTTCGACCAGCTTCTTTTTGAGTTCGACAATATACTCGGCTAGCTCCATTACGCGGACCTTATTTGCAATATTCTTTATTTCAAGCCGCTCCGGCGTTCGGTCGCGAACTAGTTTGTTTACTTGGTAGCGGTGCCGCTTAGTCATACTGAGCCCTCTCTAGACAGACGTGTCCGATAATGCGAGCCTTCTGTTGGCTCTTGATTGGGATTTTACTATATGGTTTTACATTTATGAAGAGATTTGGGGGCGCCCCGGCGGCCCGCTGCCCACGCATAGCCCAAGAGAGCCGGAGTATTGGCTGTCGGCCCCCGGCGCCGGTCGCGCGCGGGATGCCTCCAGCCTCCGGCCATACCCCATGCCTAGATAGTTGAAATAGAAATGAGGATGCGGCTGGCGGTGGGGATATGACCTCTCGCTTTCGGCTAGCATAAGAAGGAAAGAAACAATTGAGAGGAAGGGAAGGGGTTGAGGGAAGAGGGAGGGCGGAGATACGGGGTAGGGTATATAGGGTTAGGGTATATAGGGTTAGGGTATATATAGGGTATATATAAAGGATAGGTATAGTAGGTATATAAGGATAATAGTAGGTATATAAGGACAAAGGATATATGAGTATACATAGTATCCCCATGAGGGATGAAGGAGTAAAGGATGAAGAAGGAGATGGAAGAAGAATAGAGGAAGATGGAAGAATAGTAAGTATTTTCAGTATAGGGGGATAGGAATAAAAAAAGGATAAGGATAAAGGCTGATTTAATAGAAGTAAGTAAAGTAGGGGGCTGATGAGGTGATAGTATATAGTTATTCTATGTCCATACATCTCCCCGTATACAAACATGTACTCAGGAATGTCAGAAATATCCGGTGTACCATTAGCACGAACTCTGCGTGCGACTTATCTGTCTTTACCAGTAGACGCTATTCTTCCAGTGCGCCCAATGCATCTGCGCCCGGGCTTGCATGATTATTGAAGGGCGCATAATGTGCTTTGTGTGCATAGGCGGCATGCAGTCGTTTTTTATAATGGCCGCGGGGATTCAAAACTCATGAGTCGTGGTGATGACTCATGCTCTTAAGGTCCTGCAAAAAAGAGGGCGGGGCGCGTAGCCCGTGAGAGAAATTTCCATACTATAAGTCGTACCAAGCCAATGCCACCCACTACAGCCAATGGCCATTGTGTGCATGTAGCAATAATAACCGCATCGACGATCACTTCTCCCCCGCGTATCATTGCGGCCCTGGCAACCGTATTACTATAAACACTCAGGAGCTCATACGGCATGCACAGGTAGTCTGCGATAGATAAAATGCAAAATCCACCGAATATGATCTTTTGTTCGAGTGGCCATGGCATAACGCATGCAGCTCCGGCCACTCCCAGAGCAACAAGCAATATGGTTGTAGCTCGTGTGGTAACGGCCTGTATGGTGGCGAATATTTCTTGTCGTTCGGCTCGGCTTCTGTCAGCACTTTTTTGTGGTCCATTATGGAGTTGGTTAAAAAGCGTATTCAGGGGGAAACCAATACTGCTCTTAATGACTGCCCGCATAGCGCTGGCGATTTCGCTGGCGACCTTAATGACCCCGGCCAGGGCCATGCCGTTGCGGTATGCGAAAAAGGGAACAATGAAGTTGGCCGAGAAAAGATTGTGTGGCAGATGGAGAGCCAGCAGCGCAGCCTGAGTGGTGATAATCTCTCGGCGTCCGGGCAGTTCGCCGGTGCTGGTGCTGATTGGTCTGATGGCATCGAGGGCTCTGAGGCCCTTATGTATGAGGTAGCCAAGTCCGATGAGGCTGGTTGCTGCGTACAGCGGAAGAATGAAGATTCCCTGCATGAATGCAGGTTCTGCAAAAGCACCGATCCACAGGATCCCTATGTAGCAGAAGGCGATTGTGGCCTCGGCTTTAGCGATGAGCGGGCTCTTCGTGAGCGTATAAATAAGTGGGCGAAGCGCGATGCGCACTCCTTCGCTGAGCGCAATACTGCCAGCGGTGATGGCTAGAAGCTTGTTGGTGGTGAGTTGGTAGCTGAGGTATCCCACGCAAGCCGCTGCCATACTGTGTTGGATGAGCTGGGGAATGATGAGCCGGTTGGCGATATAGGAAGATCTTTGGCGGTTGGTGCTTATGGTTGCTACATGTGGTGCGAGTGCATTGCCGCCTTCTAGGCATGCTAGATTGGCCGAAAGATAGGCCAGAGAAAAGACCGATCCGATAAGTCCATATTCACATGATGGTAGGACCAGAAATAACGCAACTTGGTGGAGATACTTGACCCCTTCAAAGACCATGGCGATGACAAAATGGAGACGTGAAAGTTGGGAGGCGGTGTGTGAAAATGTGCTCATTATGTCCCAGTCTTGAAATCAATTTTCTTTGTAGTATTCGTTATTTTTCATCTGTTTTCCAGAAATATTTTCATTCATTGTTGGGTGGTGCTAGTCTCCGTGTACTCAATCGAAGGGTTGGAGGGGGATTATTAGGGGGCCTATTCTCATACAATAGGTCCTCTTCTTATTCGTAACATGTTCTTGCCTGAACGACCACTTTGCGTGTATGCTTACATTCAAGGTTGATTCTAACTATTTGCGCAATTTTTAGTACATGTATGTCAGCAGCATGTACAGCATAGGGAGTTTGGTATGCGGTTTAAGGTCAATGAAAGAGTTGTTTATCCTTCTCACGGTGTCGCGATGATCGATGATGTCATTGAGAAGCATGTCGGTGGCGCTCCCATGCACTTCTATAAACTTTCTTTTATGTTTAAAGATATGACCGTGTTGATTCCGGTCAATAACACCGGCCAAACAGGTGTTCGGCAACTCAATCTTCCGCATGCGATTGATGAGGCTCTCACCAACTATTCGGCGTCGGTTATGCAGCAGCGCTTTGAGGATCTTGAGGTGAATCCAACCGTATGGAGTAAGCGCCAAAAAGATTACCAAACACGGCTACAGGCCGGTGATTTCGTTGGCGTACTGGGCATCTATCAAGAACTTATGTACATTGCCCAACACAAAGAGCTTTCGTTTGGTGAAAAGACACTCCTACAGACAACCGAAGAATTATTGGCCCAAGAGATTATGGTTATCAAAAACCTTGATCGCTCCGCCGCTCTTGAGTTGGTTCGTGTACCATTCAAGCAGTTTATTGTGAATTACGCCTCTTCTGGGCAGCATGGCTCAACCAATTCTCTCCTCTAAGGTTTACATTATTGCCGGGCCTACGGCTTCAGGTAAAAGCGACTATGCGGTTGATTTGGCACGTCGCTTAGGCGGCGAGATCGTGAATGCCGATTCGGCTCAAATGTATACCCGTATTTCGATTGGTACGGCAAAGCCGCTTGACTGGCAGACCCATGAAATTAAGCATCATTTGTTTGATATCTGTGACCAGCCGATTGACTTTGATGTAGCGCAGTATCGCGCAAAAATCTTGTTGATTGTGGCCGATATCGCATCCCGGGGAAAGGTGCCAATTTTGGTTGGCGGTTCGCTCTTTTATATAAAGTCATTATTCTTCCCACCGCATCAGGTTAAGGGCAATACATCGGCAATTCCTGATGATGTACGCCTACTTTCGGTAGCGGCCCAGTGGCAGCATTTGCATGGAATAGATCCGGTGAGGGCTGCACAAATTCATATGCATGATACGTATCGAGTTATGCGCGCCTTGGCGCTCTGGTACGAGTCTGGCAGCAAGCCATCCGAGCTGGTACCTCAGTATCAACCGCCGTTTTCTGCGCAGGTGATATTCTTATCGCCACCAACCGAAATACTCTACGAGCGTATTAATGCGCGTACTGAAGCGATGATCCATTCAATGGGATGGATTGATGAAGTTGGTAACCTTATGCGTGATGAAGCGTGGCGGCATTTGGTAGAAACCAAGGGATTTATTGGCTATCGTGACATTGCATCTTGGATTGAGGCTGGACAACCGGCCGATCAGTTGCCTGCATTGATAGGAAAAATCCAGCAAGATACTCGTAACTATGCCAAGCGACAAAAAACGTTTTGGCGGAGTTTCATATGCCAACTCGAAGCCGCTGGCGACTGTGAAATGACGATTATTTAGCCTAGGCCTTAAGTCTCGTTTATTGAAAAAAGCCTATTTATCCGTATACTTATACCTTCCTTTGTCATGAATTGCAGAGGTGTTTAATAAGAAGTTTTATGAAAAGGGATCACATGAAAAGATCGTTAGTGTCATTATTACTACTTCCATTACTCGTTAGCGGCGCTCTCTTGTGCTCCGATAGCCGCGTGCCTGGCGGTGAGCCAGTAGAGCACCGGGCCGCGTATAGGATTATAGAGGCAGGGGGTGCTGAGCCCGGAGAGGTGTCGTTCTGGGTAGCAGCAGTGAGCGACGTGATAAAGGACGCCTTGTTTGTGTCATCCTGTGGATATTATTCCCCATTAAATGTTGCCATTTTGCAGGGCCAGCGCAGGACAGTTCGCAGAACGGATCTAGTCCTTAATGTAGCTAGTAGTAGAGTCGAGGAAGTATTGGTTTCTGGTGTGCAGATCGATGCACTTGTTGGTGATCGGCCCCACGTCATTAGGATATGGCCCGATGGGTATCAAGTGACCGAAGGCGACTTATCGATAGAGCTTGAGTGGTCGCTTCGGGCGATTTTGCTTGCGGCCAAAGACCGAGAAGATAAGTTGCGCTTATATCAACTAAATGCATCGGGTAACTATAGCGATATTGGCCTTGCGGTAATAGATAATTATATGAGATTGCCTTACCATGTTCGCCTGGCCGGAAAAACCGCTTTTTTAGCGGCCATTGCCCTCAGGCTCAAAGGAGCTGCTGTTGCGCTCGATCCCATTGATCCCCGTGAATTAAGTGAAAATAAGACGCTGAAGACAATGATTGAGTCTGAGGAGTATACCTCTGACGGTATAAAGTTTTTACGAGCATACCGGGCTCTTCCTCGTACGATTCGATTGGCGTGTGAAGGTGCATTCAGCGCCGAAATAGCGCGGCATAAAAAATAGATAGGCCGTTTACTTTAGTTTTTCTTCGTGGTACGTTTTCAACCCCCAAGCTGAGTATAGTTTGGGGGTTCTTTTATGTTTAAAAATATTAGTTTTCTTGCGACTTTTTTCTTTGCCAGCGCTATCTTTAGCGCCGATACGCCGCCATCCGATCGGGCAGAATCAATTTCAGCGGCTGGCATCGTACCATTTCTCTCTTCAAGTGAAATTGCTAAGCTTACGTCGATATATCCAACCGGCTGTCGCCCTTGGTTGCATGGCTCTATGGGTGTTGCGTGCGATGTATGCCAGCGCCATCATAGAGCTGCATACGAGTATTATAGAAGCATAGCAAGCGCGTCAGCGGTGGCGGCTAAGCCTCAGTAAATCAGGTGAAATACGCGTCTATTGAAGGTGGCGCTGTCTTGACGAGATATTTCCTATGTGTAACCTAATTAGGCTTTTGGTGTGCGGTCGGCGGTCGCGCGTGGACGATAGTGCCCGCCGCGCCCCTGTTTTTTTGTTTGGGGAATGACTATGAATAAAAATCGATTAATGACCGGTATTGTACTTGCGATTTTTTTGGCGACCGGCGCCATTTCTGCTTCAGATGCGCCTAGGGCTCACAGCCCTAAGGTGAGGGGGCAAAACAGAACGCCAAGGAGGTTTTCCGTTGATGCAAAAGCAATGGCAGCGGAAGAAGAGAGTATTCTGAGCAAAATTGAGGCTGGCTTTAGCGATGAGTCAACCGAAATGGCTTGTCTAAGCAGGTTATTGGCTATAGTTCGTTCGACCTATGAAGCGAACGGCATTTCCTTTGTCGTTGCCTACATGAATCAACCCAAGGAGGACCGCGACTTGTTGCGCCATTGCCTTGTCGAGTATCTGCCTAATAAGTTTCGTCGCTGTGAAGTATCGGAAGCCCTATCAACACCTGCAGGAAGCCCATGCAGACGGACGCGCAGCGACTTTGCGGCGAGCGCCCGCATTGATTCAGAGGCGGTGCATGCGCTAAGGTTCGGTAGACTTTCCGATTTTGCTGAGAAAATTCAGCTTTTGATCCTGAGGCTCGTAGCGGCAGATATGTATGATTCTGAAGGCCTATTCGCTTTATGGGCCTATACCAATATGTCGCCTGGACAACGGCTTGCCGCTAAGGGCGATTTTCTAGCAACACTGGATAAATATAGAAAAGCTTCTTTTTAAGCATCGCGCATCTGAATCTTCTGATGAGTGTTGCCAGTTGCCAAATGCTGCTATTGAACAGGGTAAAAGTGCTTTATTTGTATGTGACGCATGAGGGGCCGGTAATCCGGCCCCTCAATTACTGCAGTATTCCACTGACTGGTTGCAAAAATGAGGTCCCTCCTCTAGAATGCAGCCTCAGCTTTTTTTACTAGCACTCGTATTTGTGGAGGATGTTGTGCTTTATACTTTTCGTAAGAGCCTTGGTAAGTGGAAAATTGTTTTGTGGCCGATAGTGATATCGATTGCTGCATCATCATTAACCATGATAAGTCGCTCTACTCAGGTTGCAACCGTTGTACGCGTAAATGGCGAAGCGGTTTCCTATAAGACCTTTACCTCTCGAGTACGTGAGTTTCAGGAACAGATAAATATGCGACGCAGCGAGGCTCGCGCTCGCGGTATTCCTGCCGATTTTTACTTACAGCTGTATGGCCTTACCGATCCAACGCAGGCGGCGCTTGATGCGGTAGTGTACGAGTGTGTACTCGCCGATGCGCTACGTCCAATGGCGATCGGCCTTCATGAAGAGGTGGTGAGTCGCGAAATTCTCAAAACATTGCCTGCCGATTTCTTGGATGCATCGGGCAACGTAGATGTACAAATGTATCGTCGCGCTATGCAACTTCGTCAAATGCGGGTTGTTGAATTTGAAGATCGCAAAGAAGAAGAAATGCGCCGTGATTTATTCGATAATTTCGTCAGAGATGCCGGCTATGTATCGCGTAAGCAACAGCGCCAAATTCTTGAAGAAACTTTGATGAAAAAATCGTTTAACATCGCCAAGGTTGAGATGTCTCGCGTGCGCAGTCGTATTGCCAAAGAAGAGGTAAGCAATGCAGAACTCGAGTCGTTTTACGAAAGCAATAAGGAGCAGTATCGCGTAGCAGAAAGCCGCACGTTCTCCTATTGGGTTGTATCGCCAAGCGTTGCAGAGCGTAAGGTAACGGTTAGCGACGAGGCTTTGCAGCAGTTTTACGATAAAAATAAGAATACGCTCTACCGTGTTGCGCCACGAGCTAAGGTTCGCCACATTCTCATTGCGGCAGAAACTGAGGGCGCACGCAAATTGGCCGATGATCTGCATGCACAAATCAGCAAAGATCCGGCTATTTTTGAGCAACTTGCCCAGGAATATTCGGCCGATAAAGAAACGGCAAAGGTTGGTGGCGTTCGCGACTTCTTCTCGCGAGGAACGTATGACAAGGCGTTTGAAACCGCCGCATTCCGCCTTAAGCAATCGCAAGAACTTGCGCCGGTTGTGAAGACCGATGCCGGCTTTGAGATTATTCAGTTGCTTGAACGTATTCCGGCAAGTGAAAAAGCCTTTGATGAGGTGAGAGGCGAAATTGAAAGTACCGTGCGCGCTAAAAAGGCTGCCGATTGGACCCGTACCCATCTTGAGAAGATCAAGAAGGATGCGGCCAATAACCGAGATGCTATCAAGGAAATAACCGCTGCGGCCGAATCGCATAAGGAGCTCAAGGCGGTTCCTGAATCGAAAGCCAACTCTCATTCCCTTGAGGGGCTCATTGTAAAGAATGGCTTTACGCTTCACGCGCTTGAAAGCTACAGCTTCTTTACGCATAACGATTCGTATGTGCTGGTGCAATTGACCGGCAAAGAAGGTTCGTATATTAAGCCGTATAAGGAAGTGGCCTCTGAGGTTGAAACCGATCTTATTGCGTCAAAAGCAACGGCACGTGTGCAAGAGCTTGCTCAGTCTATCGCAGCTGCAGTACGCGAAGGTGTTTCTCTGAAGGATGCTGCCGATGCAAGTCATGTCTCATATGAGGTGTCTGGATTTGTGAATGCAAACGGCGGTGATAAGGGTGAATTTAAAGCGGCTCCTGGTCTCCTTAAGAAGGCGTTTTCATTGAACAGTCCGCAACAAGTGGTCTTGCATTTTGTCGGAAACGATGCATACTTAGTGACTCTTCACACTATCGACTCGGAAAGCCGCAAAGATGTTGATGCATCGGTGGGCCAAGCCGGGTTGTTTGAAGAGCAAATCAACGAGGAATCGTCGGCGTTATCTCAGGCTTTTATCTCCTCCTTGCTGCGAAACGCTCACGTTGATTTTGACCAAAAGCTGCTCAATCCTGCGCAGCGCGAAGAATCGATTCCGTATGATATTTAACAGCAACTATGACATTTAACCGTAATTAGGAATTTTTTATGCAAGAAGTAAAAGCGACCAGCATGGTCAACGCTCAAGATCGGGAGGCTCGTAAGAAAGCACTTGAGGTTGTTTTTTCGCAGATAGATAAGACCTTTGGTAAAGGCTCGGTTATGCTTTTTGGGCAAAAAGAGCACCAAAAGATCGACGTCATCTCAACCGGTTCGCTTATGATTGACGAAGCGCTCGGCTGCGGCGGCTTGCCTCGCGGAAGAATTATCGAAGTGTTTGGTCCTGAGGCTTCAGGTAAAACAACCATAACGCTTCAGGTAATAGCTCAAGCTCAGCGGATGGGCGGTACCTGCGCTTTTATTGATGCTGAGCATGCAATAGATCCAACGTATGCCGCTTCAATCGGGGTGAAAGTGGATGATTTGATCATCTCTCAGCCTGATTTTGGTGAGCAGGCGCTTGAGATAACAGAAATGCTTTTGCGTTCCGGTGCGGTTGATGTGATTGTGGTTGACTCGGTGGCCGCTTTGGTGCCAAAGGCGGAGCTTGAGGGCGATATGGGTGATTCTCATATGGGCTTGCAGGCGCGTCTTATGTCGCAAGCATTACGTAAGTTGACCGCGCTCGTGCATAGAACAAATGCGGTTTTGATTTTCATTAATCAGATCCGTCAAAAAATTGGTGGTATGGCCTTTGGTAATAATGAAACGACAACGGGCGGTAATGCCTTGAAGTTTTATGCCTCGGTCCGCCTCGATATTCGTCGCATAGCGACATTGAAAAAAAATGATGTGCCGTATGGCAATAGAATTGTGGTAAAGGTGGTGAAGAATAAAGTTGCGCCACCGTTTACTAAAGTAGAAGTAGATCTGTTGTTTGGCTACGGCGTAAGCCGTGAGTTTGACTTGCTTGATATGGCGCTGCAGAACGAAATTATTACGCAAAATGGTGCTTGGTTCTTCCTCGGAGAAGAAAAACTGGCCCAGGGTCGGGATAATTGCGGAAAGAAGCTTCAGGAGCCAGAGCTATTTGATAGGGTATATAAGATGGTTACGCAAAAGGTTAAAGATTGATGGTGCAAGTGAAAGGTAAGCGGCCGTTTGGTTCGCAGGACAAGAAGAGTGAAGTGTCGCATAAGCATTTAGTGAATGGGACGATCAAAGCTCAGCAACTACGGGTTATAACATCAACTGGTGAAAACCTTGGGGTTGTATCTCGGGCTGCCGCTTTGCAAAAGGCGGAAGAAGAAGGTCTTGATTTGGTGCAAGTGAGTGGTGATAGCACTTCTGAGGTAGTGATCGCAAAGATCATGGATTTTGGTAAGTTTCTGTATGAAAAGAAGAAACAGGATGTAAAGGCCAAAAAGCATCAGAAGGTTATCCAGATCAAAGAGCTCAAGCTTCGTCCGTACATTGAAGAACAGGATTATCGCATAAAGCTTAAGCAGTCTGCTCAGTTCTTGGAAGACGGGAAGCGGGTTAAATTTACCCTGCAGTTTCGTCGTGGTCGCGAACTTATCAACATGAATGCCCTGGGTTCTGCCCTGTTTGCTCGAATAGATGCCGATCTTGCGGCACTTTCTTTGGGTGTGATACTTGAAGAAAAAGAGCAACGTGGTAGAATACTCTGGTCTAAAGTCTACTATCTCAAAGGTAAATAAGCGTTTAAAGGATTTTGCTATGCCAAAAATGAAGACCCATTCTGGTGCGAAGAAGCGATTTAGAAAAACCGCTGGCGGCACCGAAATCAAAAGATCTAAGGGCTATCGCAGCCACCATGCCTGGGCAAAAACAACCAAACAAAAACGAGGATTGCGTAAAGTAGCCTACTTCTTCAGTGGTGACTTGAAAAAAATGCGTCGTCTTCTTCCGAATTAATAACGCGAGAACAAGGGATATACCATGAGTCGTATTAAACGTGGGGTGATGACCAGAAAACGTCACAAAAAGCTTCTGAAGCAAACTAAGGGTTATTGGGGACAACGTGCAAACGTGTTCCGTCGTGCAAAAGAAACTTTGTTGCGTGCACTTGAATTTGCATTCATTGGGCGTAAAAACAAAAAGCGTGATTTCCGTGGCATGTTTATTGTCCGTATCAACGCAGCGTGCCGTGCAAACGAAACTTCATACAGCCGCTTTGTTCATGGCTTGAAGCAAGCAAACATCGCGCTGAATCGTAAAGTTTTGAGTCAGTTGGCGGTTTACGAGCCGGCTATCTTTACTCAGCTTGTTGAAAAAGCAAAAAAAGCAAACGCTTGAAGTCGTAGCGAACTGCTCATTACCATCTCTTCCGTATATGTATCGCATATGAAGAAAGGGTGAGTATGAAGCAGCTACAAGAATTAGCGGAGCGAGTGAAGGTAATTATTGCGCAGAACGCAGAGCTTAAGGCCGATGTGTCAGGATTGACGTCGGAAAATGAGGCTCTGAGCGCAAAGGTTATAGAATTAGCTCAAGAAAACGCAGAATTTACCGTGAGAATTGCCGCATTGACGCAAGAAAATGCGGCAATTTCTGTTAAGTTCGATGAAGTGCAAACGCAAGCAATTCAAGGGCTTGATGCCGTTACCGAACGGGATCAGCTATCATCGTCTATCAATGAGTTATTAGCCAGTATTGAGGCCCTAAAGCCACAAGAAATGTCTAAGTAAAGGATGTGACGTATGAGTGTTGTACTTGCGATTGCTGGTAAAAAGTATACGATAACAAGTAGCTCGGTTGATGCGGTCCTGATGGAAAAAGCGGCACTGCTTTTTGATGCGGCGGCCGTAGAGGTGCAGCGAAAAGAGCCGATGCTCTCAGAGGGTCAGCTTTGCGCCATGGTTGCTATGCGCTGCATAGTGCCACTACTTCAAGAAAAAGCAGAGACCGAAGCTGCGCTGGACGCTTTTATAAAAGAATTACGTGAAGTTTTACCCGACCGATAACAAAAGGATTATTGCATGAGCATAGGACAAGGAACCGTAACGGTCTTAATGATCGGAGATTTGGTTGGGCGACCTGGCCGTGCATTATTTTCTTCTCTTATAGGCAAGCTTCGGGCGCAGTACGCTCCCGACTGTGTTGTGGTAAATGGGGAAAATGCGGCCCAGAATGGGCGTGGTATTACTGCGCCAACCGTTGAGTTTTTGCTCAAAGCTGGTGCCGACGTAATTACATCGGGCAATCATATTTTTGGCCAAAAAGGCTTCACGGCCGCGTTTGCTGCCAGCGATCGATTGCTGCGACCACTCAACTTTCCTTCCGAGTGTCCCGGCAAAGGGCACGTAATTGTTACGACACCATCTGGGGTAACATTAGCAATCGTGAATGCCCAGGGGCGGGTTTTTATGCATGAACAATTGGCCTGCCCGTTTAAGGGTATGGAGAGCCTTTTGACTTTTTTGCGTACCCAAACAAAACTTATCTTTCTTGATTTTCACGCCGAGACGACCTCTGAAAAACAAGGCATGAGCTATTTCCTTGATGGAAAAATAACCGCTCAAGTCGGGACTCATACCCATGTGCCAACTGCCGATGAACGGATTTTGCCTAATGGCACCGCGTATATAACCGATCTCGGGTGTTGTTCGGCGCTAAACTCAATGCTTGGTATGAATATTCAATCGGTACTAAGCCGTATGATTACCCAGCTTCCCTCAAAATTTGCGGTGGAAGAAAATGGGCCTCATGTACTGCGAGGTGTGTGCATCAAGGCCGATACGGCAACCGGAAAAGCGATTTCGATAGAGCGCATTTCGATTATCGAGACAAATCTTGTTATTAATCAAGACACTGCCGGCAAAGAGTAGGAAATATTTTCTGTTATGATTCTTATCGCCCTTGAGTACCTAATTTTGGCCTCTACGTTTACCGTTGCTAAAAAGGTGTTATCGTATTGCCCCTATCTTTTTCTTTTGACCACGCGCTTCTCCATCGGAGCTCTTTTATTGCTCGGTTTTATGCAGTATCGTGGTGGTATTGTGTGGCATAAGGTATGGCGAGACCGCTGGTTATTTCTGCTTGCTGGGATTCTGCATATCTATCTTGCGTTTGTACTAGAGTTTTGGGCTCTTCAATATATTAGCTCGGCAAAGACAGCGCTCATATATGCTATGACACCATTTATAGCGGCGCTCCTTTCTTATTTTTTATATAAGGAGCGATTATCGGTCAGGCAACTTCTCGGCATTCTTGTTGGTACGGTCGGCCTTGCCCCAATTTTCATGACCCATGATGGCGCAACGCTCACAGAACTGTTTTGTTTTTCGCTTCCTGAGTGCGTGCTGTGTGGCGCTGTTATTTCGGCAGCGGCCGCATGGTTTGCCATTAAGGCGTTAATGGCGCGCGGCCACAACTTGGTGGTAGTTAATGGTATTGCTATGGGTGTTGGGGCGTTGCTCTGTGGGGTGACCATGGCAGTTGTTGCGCCAGATTCTTGGCGACAGGTAAGTGATTGGCAGGAGTGGGCCCTTTGGCTTTCGCTGCTTATCTTCTTATCGCAAGTGGTGAGCTACAATTTATACTCTTGGTTACTTACTCGCTACTCGATTACTTTTATGACGCTGTGTGGCTTTTTATGTCCACTCTTCAGCGCCGGCCTTGGCGCGCTTTTTTTGCATGAAACTATTACGTGGCATTACTGGATTTCGCTGGGCGCCGTATGTGCCGGCCTTTACTTATTTACCCGAAAACCTGGCGCCTCAAGTATTTCTTAGAAAACTTCAGTGATATGTGTTCAGTATCTGGTGTCCCGTGTTAAACTACTCCGTGGGTTTGAATGCCAGCTGAGGGATGAGATGAATAAGTTGAAGTTTTTATGTGCGGGTCTCATAGTTTTCTTGGGCGCTGGCAGCCTTTGTGGCGCTACCGACGACACTATTTACCGGATTACCGTTGAGGGGCCGGACACTCAGATCAATGGCTTGGGCGAGGTTGCCTTTAAACCAAGAGGCTCAGCGGCCAGGAGTGGAGCGATTGGCTATGACGAGCCGTTGGATTTTACGACACTTCATGTCGAAAAAGATGAATATAACGCCACCGGTGTAGATTTGGGTCGATTCAAGGCGGCTAACGCCGATGAATCCAAAGATATCTCACTAGATCTTAATAAAATTTACCAGGCAATGAGGTCAAAGAGCCAGCAAGGGCTGACGCCAAATGAGGAGAAGGCCTTGTATGCATTGCTGCGCGCACCCCTCGGTGTTGAGCAAGGGGACGATGGCCTTATTAAAAAAAGACTTGCCGGTTTAATTGCGGCTCATAATGTGTACCAGAATCGGCTTAGAGCTGCCCGTCTTACCTATGGCATGGAGCCGCGGGCTGCACTGCAAAAATTGAACAACGATTTCCCAGAGGATCGTAAGGCCCAGCTTGAGGTGGAAGCGCAAAAGGTTGCCCTTCTTAACGACATAGATCCGAGTGTGAAAAATAAGGTTTTTGCGGCCACCTATCGCCGTGGTATTAATCCATTGATGCGCTTTTATAATAATAATGAAGAGGTCTTTAATGCCTTTGCCAAAATCTCGCTGATTCTCAGCGCGGCCGCTTATGTGTTTAATAAGTTTGGCGGTACCGAGTATGTGCGCAAGCGAATTGATGAAGCCTTTAGGCAGCCGGAGATCTTTCATTTTAGGCAAGGCAGAAAAAATCGGTGGTTTGGGAATAAATCTGACGAGCTTATGAACGGTAACGATCTCGTTCTTGCGCCGGAAACACGCAAACAGGTAAACGAACTTATCTTCTTAATTAACCGTCGTGCCGAAATGGCCAAAACAACTAAGAAAAAATATACCTTGCCTCGGGTGCTTTTGTGGGGGCCGCCGGGTACTGCAAAAACCAGCATAGCGCAATTGATAGCCGACCAAACGATCGGTGATGACGGCAAGCCTATGAACTTTATTAAGATTATGGCCTCTGAGTTTATGCAGGTTATTAACGAGGGCGATCGTATTGTAGTGCTTAAGAAGATGTTTGATAAAGCACGCAGAGAAGGGAACACCATCATATTCCTTGATGAGATAGATGGTATGACTAATCAGCGCGGTAAAGACAGTAAAACACCGAACAGAGCCTTTCTTGACCATCTACTTGATGAGCTTGCAAATCCTTCGACGCGCTACATGGTTATTGCGGCCACAAATCATATAGGCAATGTAGACAATGCTCTGCTTAGCCGCTTTACGCGACAAATCTCTATTGGCCTGCCGCCACCACGTCAGCGTAAAATGATTTTAGATCTTTATGTAGATCGACTTCTAAAGGCAAAGGGCTATGAAATGCAGGTTTCTACCGCTACTATTGCTAATATCATGAAAGGCTCGCCAGGACGAGAGCTCGAAGCATTTGTTGAGCGCTTGGGTGAGCGCCTTGAATTCGACCACACCGCCATGGCAACGCAAACAACCGTTGATGATATTTTGCGTGATATGGGCAAATTGCCGCCACTGCCAGCCGACAACACCATTGGCGATCTTGAAGACGAGCTACTTAACGCTTCTGAATAATAATCTTTAAAAGTTGCTCATACTTAAATCTTTATGAGGCGGGTCCAGGAGCCCCGTCGCGCCCAGTCCGCTGTAGCACGCTCATGCGTAAGCGGGAGCGTAGTGTGGCGATCCAGTCTTTACTTATTATTGTTTACTACCAACCTTACTGGATTGCCGCGGCTTCACCATGGAAGCCTCGCAATGACGGCGACGCTGTCTATTAAATTTTTAAGAGCTTTTTAATAATTCCCTCAATTTCATCTTCAGCCTGCTCAAAATTGGTCATGTCAATGACATGGGTGTAGAGGTTGCTTGAGTGCGCCTGCGCTATTTCTGCATGAGCAATCGTGATTCGTTCTTGCTGTTTCTCCAGTGGCTCGCTGCTCCGCGCTGAAAGTCGTTGTGTAAGAATAGGCAAGGGAGCCTCTAGCCAAATGCATACCGCATCGGGCACGTAGGCTTTTAGTGCGCGTGCGCCGTGTACATCGGGCAGCACAATGCGCGGCATGCCCTTGCTTAAAAAAGTGAGCATGCTTCGTGGTGTGCCATACGATTGACCACCAAAATTGTTTACCTCAAGAAATGCGTGGGCTGCTGCCAGTTGGGCAAAGGCTTCGTGTGATACAAAAAAATAGTGAATGCCATGGCGTTCGCCTGCCCGTGGTCGACGAGTGGTAGTGGTAATCACCCGGGTTAGTAGTGATAGCCGAGCAAGCAGATGATCGGTTGTTGTGGTCTTACCAACACCGGAAGGCCCCGAAAGAATGATAAGTGGCGCCACCAAGGCCTGTCCTTTCAATTGATTATTTACTTTTACCTGTTCAGTTTTATACCGTAACAGACAGATTTTATAATTCTGCGTAAGTGTATAAAACAAGAAACGGTTGGTACAGCGTTGTGGTAAAAAAGATTCGATGGCTCGTGGCGACAATAATGCTCCTTCTTGGTTTGAGTGCAGGGCTTTGGTATTCCTTGAAAATGCGAGGCACTACTACCAATCAAGCAATAACGGTTGATGTCAGTACGTCGGCGATCATTGCCAATGACTCTGAAATTTTGGTTGCTCAGCCATTGCCAACCAATGTCTCAATGACCTTGCCAAAAGAGGCGGTACAAGGGAGGCGCATAATACATGATGGCCAAGTGCTTCTCGGCACTACTATTCCCAAAACTGGTGAGCTTGGTCTTCTTGGCCGCTCACTGAGCGATGGCCTCTTTCTTCATCTTAACAAGACAAAAACAATGCGTTTTTCGCTTGATCAGCGCGATGATAGTGGGCAGGTGTACCGCGCTGTGCCACACATTCATGATCTTCTCGATAAGACCCCATTATTTTTCGCATCGTCGGGAGAAATTGTTTTTGAAAAGGTCTACACGCCGATGCTTGCATGCAACGCACTCGCCTTGCTATTTCCGGTTATTGGTATGCGTTCGCATATAACCGAAGCGATGCCCATAGTCTGGTATCGTCCGCCATATACACAAGAGATTGCAGCCTTGCTTGAGTATGCAATAGGCACACTAAAGCAAAATAAAATTGCGCTTTTTTACGAAGAAAGCACCTGGGGAATTGAGGCAAAGACTGCAGCCGAAGTTATGCTCCAGAAAAAATACAACCTTGCTGTTTGTGGAGCCTCCTCCTACCAACCAAATACGGTGACGGTGCAGACGGCGGTTGCCGACATTAAAAAGAGTGCGCCGCAAATAATTCTCTGTCTTTCTAACGGTCGACCTACTTATAACTTTATTCGTGAAGCAATCAATCAGCAGCTTCACTACGCATCGTTTCTTGGGCTTTCACGCGTAGCAAATATTGCACCACAACTTCAAAAATCTCGCGGCATTGCCCTAACAACCGCTTCGGTAGTGCCTAACCCCTATAATAGTCAGCTGCTTATCGTGCAAGAGTATCGTAAAAGCATGCAGCAATATCTTCCCAATAAAGGACTTTCCGGTGAATCGCTAGAAGGATACATTGCGGCCTCATTATTGGTTTATTTCTTGGGACAGTGCCCGACTACGGTAACCGTTGGTCAGTTGCTTACGCGTATCTGCAGTCCCAATGAGCTTCTTTTTAAGGGGCTTCGCCTACAATGTAAAAATAAAACACTTTCCCGGTCGGTATGGATTAACACCGGAGTCGATTCAGTGTGGCATGAATATCGGGGAGAATCTTAGTATATGATGCAAAATCTTTGGAACGCACTGCGCTCAGTTACCTTTAAAACCGTCATCCTGGTAGCTTCTTCCTGTGCAGTCATTGCATTTTTTGTGATAGCGCTTACTATTTTTAGGCCGGCAGATAACCAGCCAGATTTGCAATTAATTGATATGGAGATGCGTAAGCAAATTCGTGAATTTGCAAGCGTCGTAAAAACCGGTATGTATATTAAAAATTTTGAACTTTTTGATATTACCGGAGATCATTTTATTATCGGTGCAGTTTTGTGGTTTGAGTTTCTGACCGATGAAGTTATGCCGGAAACCATTCAAAACTTCTCATTTATCAATGGAAAAATATTAGAAAAATCTTCGGGCGATATTCGGGTGAATGGCCCCACTATGTTTATTAAATATGACTTACGCGTTGAGTTTAAAAGTGAGTTAAACTACTATCGATACCCGTTTGATGACCATCGCGTTTCACTGGTTATGACCAATAATGGTGTTACACCAAATGAGTTGTATTTTACGATTGAGAATAGTTGTTTCTCGATGGCGCCCGATGTGTATACGGGAAATTGGGAAATAATTGGCCTTGATTCTGTGTGGGGATATTCAAAGCTGCAGCTTGATCCACGCGACGAAAGCAAAAAAATGCTTCGACCAGCCGTTGCATACAGCATCAATTTTGCGAAATCGAGCATTCGCAATATTATTATCATTTTTGTGCCCTTATTTATTGCGTTGCTTTTTGGTCTACTCACCTTTTTAATGGGCCTCTCTAATACATACGATCGTATGCGCATGGGTGTTTCGGCATTAACCGCATTGTTAAGCTATCGATTTATTATTGATCGAATGATGCCGGCAGTTGGCTATTTGACGACAACCGATTTGATTTATGTACTCTACTTGCTGCTGCTTATGGCAATATTTATTCTGCAAGTACTGCTAAGTTTGTATACCGAGTTTGGCAAGGGAATACCGGAGAAATCGGCCGCATGGCTCCAACGCATGCACGATGTGGCTTACCTTGTGTGTATCGCAATTTTTGTCGGATATAGTGCGTATGTATTGGTATGGTAAGGAGCCCGATGAAGAAATCAATGACGCATCATTTTAGCGCAATACCGCGTGTCGTTTCTATCGCCACCGCGGTTATTATTGTTCTATTGTTCGCCGCGGTAATTATGACACCAGAGCGAATTTGCATTAGCGGCCTAAATACACTTGAAGAGGCGTCCGCCTATGCTCATGCAATGCCGGAACTTCCACCAACCGATAATACCAACTTAGTTCGCCCTGACTACAGCACATTCTATCGTGCAACGGCGGCCGGCTATTGGCTGAGAAAGTTGCGCGCCATAGCCTGCTGCTTGGGGATTCGTACGCAATTTACCTGGTCACCCCTATACTTCAGATCGTTGCTTGAAATCTCATTAACGCGGCTTAAAAATACCAAGGTTGAAAAAAATATTGTGTATAAAATGGCGCCGAGCGGTCGGTCGCGCTACATAATTATTGGTGACCTCTATGGCGCCTATCACTCTGTGGTTCGCAATTTACTCAAATTGCAGGAGTTAAAAATCCTTGATAACTCATTAAAAATTGTTGCTCCTGACACCTACATTGTTTTTATGGGGTCGGCCATTTCTCGTTCGCCCTATGGCATGGAAACCCTTGGGCTCATTTTGCGCTTAATGGAAATGAACCTTGATACGGTTATTTACTTGCGTGGCAATCATGAAGATAACAAGTACTGGGAAGCTTTTGGCCTAAAAGAGCAACTGGAGCTTAAATATGGCGCCGAATCTGAGGCGGTGGTGGCAACAATCAACGCCATTTTTATGCATTTACCACTCGGGCTTTATCTTGCCGTGCCCGAAGTGCCGGAGCATTTTGTAAAGCTTTCTTATTTGGGTAGTGATGAAAGCACTAAGCTCAAAGAGGATAACTATGCCCATTTCTTGGAGGCTCCGCAGGTCGGCATTCTGGATAAACACGAAATAAAGCAGAGCACAACGCATAACAATAAAATTGTAATCGATGGTGGATTTCATTCGGAAAAAAAGCGGCAAACCTTTCAGGAAAATCGCGGCTTGCGGCGATTGCCCGATGATGCCGGAAGCATCACCTGGACCGTCATGTCGGCACCAACACTGGTAATGCAAAAAGGATTCAAGTTTATTAGCGATGCATTTGCCATTGTGCAGGTAGCACCACGTAAAGAAGATTGGATGGTTACTGAGTACTCGCAAGACTCATTGAAAAAAGATGGCTATAAAACAACCGAATTCCAGTTCTTTACCGGTGCAACCGCCGCCGATAAACGAGCAATTGGACAGCTTGATAGTTCAATTGAGAAAAAAACTGATGAGAAAAAAGCTGATCCAGTGATAGAAAAAACGCCTATCGCCGTGGCACCAATGCCTGCGAAGGTCGATATTTTAGGCACATCTGAACTCCAAACGGCGATTCATAGTAATTTCATTCAAACGCTTATTGGGGGTCGTAAAAAGAAGAAGCCGATGCCAGCGGTCGCAGCACCTACGCCAGCAATACCAGCTGCGCATCTCGTAGCGCCAATTGCAGCGCCAGTGGTCGCAGCACCTGCGCTGCCTCAGCGCTCTGTTGCCCCGACCGGTGCTCCTTCGGTGGCAGCTTCAGTCGCAGCATCATCCTCACCACTTATTTCACCATTCTCAGTGCCATTGCCATCGGCAAATCCGGCACCAACATCGGCTGTAGCGGCGCCGACTACTTCTACGGTTACTACAAAGGCTGGTGAGATGTCTATTACGATCGGTACGCCAACCAAAGATGCGGTTTCGCACACAATGGTATTGCCACTGACATTGACGATTAAGGATTGAGTGGCGCATTTTACCGAAATTTGCTAGGATTGCCGCCCTTGCCGTCTTTGCGAGGAGCGTCTAAGCGACGTGGCAATCCAGACAGAAATAGCTATCTGATTCCACAGTTTTGCTGGATCACCACGGGCTGACAAAGCAGCCCTCGTGAAGACGAGCGCATGAGCGCTCTCGGCAAAAATAAATGCTCAATTAAATATGGTTAATTAACATTTCAGGAGTCTCTCATGAGCAGCGGCAAGTTGCCATCGAAGTCACACGATTTTTTCGGTTGGTATAATGAAGTTATCTATCAAGCGCAATTGGTAGATGAAAGTCCCACTCGTGGCTGCGTGGTACTCCGTCCATATGGATATGCATTATGGGAAAACATCGTGCATATTATGGATAAGCGGTTTAAAGAAAAAGGTATTGAGAACGCCTACTTTCCGCTTCTTATTCCTGAGTCATTTTTAAAAAAAGAAGCAAAGCACGTTGAGGGCTTTTCGCCGGAACTGGCCGTAGTAACTCACGCCGGTGGCAAGCAACTTGAAGAACCGTACGTCATTCGTCCAACTTCTGAAACTATAATCTATCATATGATGGCCCGCTGGATTACTTCATGGCGTGATTTACCAATGCAACTCAATCAATGGGCAAACGTGGTGCGCTGGGAAATGCGTACTCGTCCATTCTTGCGCACCTCAGAGTTTTTGTGGCAAGAGGGGCATACCGCCCATGCAACACGAGAAGAAGCCCTTGAGAAAGCCAAAGAAATGCTTGGGGTATATATAAAATTTATTACGGAAGAATTGTGTATTCCTATTTTTGCTGGTGAGAAAACGCCGAAAGAAAGATTTGCTGGTGGAGATGCTACCTTTACCATGGAAGGCATGATGCCTGACGGCAAAGCGCTTCAAATGGGCACGAGTCATTTGTTAGCCCATTCATTTCCGGCCGCTTACGGCGTACAATTTCAAGACAAAGATGGGCAGATGAAATCGCCATGGTGTACCAGTTGGGGAACCACTACGCGGATGATTGGTGCGGCCGTTATGGTGCATGGTGACGATGCTGGCCTGGTCTTGCCACCAGCTATTGCGCAATATCAGGTGGTGATTGTGCCAATTTTTAAAACCGATGAAGAAAAAGTAACGGTACTTGCCGCTGCAAACGCACAAAAACAAGCACTTGAAAATGCCGACATACGTGTACACATTGATGCGCGTGACGAGCGGCCTGGCGCAAAGTTTTTCCACTGGGAGCTTCGCGGCGTCCCGATTCGTCTAGAGCTTGGACCTCGCGATGTTGCGCAACAGTCGTTGATGATGGCGCCACGCATTGTTGCTGAAGGAGCCGATCGTAAAATTACAGTAGCTTTTGATGCATTAGTTGGCACCGTACACGGTGCACTAAAAACCTTTGCCCAGCTACTCTTTACGCGCGCAAAAACCTATCGCGATGCACAGCTTTCAAATGCGACCAAGGGCACTCTAGAATCGTTTGGTAAAAACATTGAGGCATATAACGGGTTTGTAAAAGCCGGCTGGTGCTTTGACCGGGCATGCGAAGAGGCGTTGGTTGCTTATAAAGGCAGTATTCGCTGTATTCTTGACGAAATGGTCCCTGATGAGGCACAGTGCTTCGGCTGTCAAAAGCCGGCCACTCATGTAGTGCTGGCGGCCAAAAGCTATTAGCCATTTCTTACCGCTGCGTGTTTTTTATGTCGACACTTGCTACCGTCGTTGACTATCGCTCGTTATTTCAATCCTATTTGTTGACCGAGAAGCGCTTATCGCGCAACTCGGTCAGCGCCTATATGACCGATGTGTCACAGCTTAGTGAATATCTTGAGCAGAAATATGCGATTGCTTTGGGGCAAGCGACCGGTGCGCAATTGAAGACCTACGTGCGCTTTTTGCATAATTCAAAATCACAGCCCCGCACCATTGCGCGTAAAATATCGGCATTCAAGGTGCTTTACGCCTTTCTTGCTGAACGATATAAAGCAGAAAATGCGGCCGAAGTACTTATTATTCCAAAAATTGAAAAGTCGTTGCCAACCTATTTAACCCATGATGAAATTCAGGCGTTGATTCAATCGGCGATGGTTGATGAATCACTAAAGGGGCGTCGGAATCTAATTATGCTGCAGCTGCTCTATGCGACCGGCTTGCGCATTACCGAATTGGTGATGCTGCGGCTTGAGAATATTCATTTTGATACCGGCTTCTTAAGCGTCATTGGTAAAGGTGGTCGTCAGCGAGATATTCCGGTACCCATGCAAATTGGTGAAGCATTACACTATTATACTCGCACTATACTGCCACCACTGTTGGTTGATGCTGGCGCTACCGTTGGGGCTAAAACGTTATTATTTCCCACCGTGCGTAATGGTAAAATAACCGCAATAACGCGGCAGGCTTTCTGGGGCATTCTTAAAAAAATGCTCGTGGGATCCGGTATTACTAAAAACGTTTCTCCACATACGTTGCGCCACTCATTGGCTACGCACTTACTGCAGGCCGGCGCCGATATTCGTTCGCTTCAGCTCTGGCTTGGGCATGAACAAATGAGCACCGTCGAGATTTATACCCATCTCGATAAGCATATGGTGCGCAAGGCCTACGATAAAAAGCACCCGCGCGCATAGCGCCGATGGCAATCCATTGCATCAGATTTTCCTCATTGCTAGAATCCCCGGTGTATTTATAGTGAGGGGGTGGCATGGTACTTCTAAAACGGATTTTTTTGATTGGCGCTTTTATTCTATGCGGCGTCAGGATGCACGCGTTTGACACCGAATATATGGAGTGGGCGCTGGGCTTTTCTCAGATACCGGAGAGGTATTGCATCTGCGTCAAGGATGGCGTATCTCCGGTTAAATATATGGCCATGTTTTGCTGTAGTCCGATCTATGCCTGCCATACCATAGCCTGTGAAAAGAATTGGGAGAGAATATGTACTATGCTTAGGCAAGAGCGGGAAAAAGCTGAGTTGAACAAAATGGATTAGCATCGTAGACTTATCCTTTGACCGTATTGGCTAATTTCTCTATACTCGTTAGCTATATACGTATAACTCTTTTTCTCTGAGGCTTTTCATGTCACTGAGCATTGCGCCCAACTCTTTTGTGATTGGTCAACAGACCATTTTTTCACTGTTAAGCTCTATGCAGCCGATCTGCAACAAGCGCACGCCGCTTGAGAGTACCGAATGCATTTTGTTTGCTATTACGCCGCGAGAGCTGACTATTAAAGCAACCGACATGGAAATTAGCCTACAAGCAACGGCCGAGATTGAAAGTTCAGTGAATGAAACCATGAGCTTTTTGGTGTCTGGCAAGCGCATATTTGATATCGTTAAAGAAATGGATGGCGACATTGCATTTACGTTACAAGGCAATGCTTTAAACCTTCGCTCGGGCGGCGTTGATTTGTCACTTAATATTAAATCGGCACAAGATTTTCCGGCTTTCCCGGAGCGCATTGAAAATTTAATGCACATCGATGCATCGTTTCTGGTTGGCCTCCTTAATAAGGTCTCATTCCTCGTCCCTTCAAATAATTCAAATGCGGCGCTTAATGGGTTGCTGTTGGAGATTGATAATAAAGGCACGAGTATGGTTGCCACCGACGGACATTCGTTGGCTCGCGTAACTACAAGCAAGTACACGCTCTCTGAAAAACATAAATGGTTGCTGCCAAAGCGAGCGGTGATGGAACTCAAAAAAATTATTGAAGTCGGCGGCACCGAGCAAGTGTTCTTGGGAACCTGCGGAAGCCAACTGGTATTCTCTGGCCCCAACTTTAATTTCTTCACTAAGCTTATTGCAAGCCCGTTTCCTGAGTATGCGCCAATTCTTGATAAGCAAGGATTTATTCCGGCCCGCGTGCATCGCGGTGATTTTAGTCGCACGCTGAAGCGCACCGGCTGCCTGCTTGCCGGCCAATTCTTGTCAACGACCTTTACCTTTGCTAAAGAAGGCTTAGATGTGAAGTTGAACAACAAAGAAGTTGGCTCGCTCAAAGAATCGTTACCGCTCAGCATGTTTGAAGGGGTTACGGTGGAAAGTCGTTTCTACTCACCGTACTTGCTTAATGGCCTTCAGGTGCTATCGGGTGACACCGTTAACTTTCATATTAAGAACAGCATGCGACCAATCATTTTTGATGATGTACATGAAGAGTTTTCATTTACCTACTTGGTGATGCCGGTGAGTGCGGTTAACGCTTCGTAACCATTAGGTTGTTTGTGCGCATAACCCATCTAACACTTCGCAACTTTCGCTGCTTTGAATCATTAGAACTGGATATCACTAATCCTTTATTGGTGATCGAAGGCCCCAATGGCTCGGGTAAATCAAGCATTGCAGAAGCACTGTACTATGGCTGCTATTTAAAGTCGTTCCGAACGCATCGCGCCGGCGATGTGGTGCGGTGCAGTGATGAGGGTGATGCCGGTTTTTTTCTGCGTCTTCACGGCCTGCTCGCAGATGGTGATACCTATACCATCCAAGTTGGTTTTGAAGATGGCGCAAAGCGCATTAAGGTGAACGATACCGTTATCACCACGTATAAAGAGTTAATGGATTACTACAAAGTAGTGCTTATTAGTGAGCATGATCTCGGCATTATTCAAGAGGGCCCTGAAGAGCGTCGCTCATTTATTAATCAACTGTGCGTTTTGCAAGATCCGACTATTGCCGAATTATTACGTCTCAATAAACATATGGTTAGCCAGCGGACGCAGCTGCTTATGAATGGCCAATGCCATGATGATCATTTTGTGTTATGGACGCAGCAATTATGGGATAACTCAATTGAGATCATTAATCGTCGTCGCGCCGGCCTTACGCTGCTGCAGCAGGAGATTAATTTTTTAGTGAGTCATCTCGGTCTTGAGCTACCACCTATAACACTTGCGTATAAGCAAAAAGGCGGTGAATACCAAGACTTTGCTTCATTCTGGGCCGACTATCAAAAAACAACGCTAGCGCAAGAAATGCACCAACGTCGTACCTTATTTGGATGTCATCTTGATGACATCGTTATTAATTTTGGTGATAAGAATGCGCGGCTGTACGCATCGCGCGGGCAACAAAAACTGATTGTGTTGTTGCTAAAGTGCGCGATGATTAGGGTTATTCAGCGGCAAGCCGGCCAATCGCGCACCGTGCTTTTTGTGCTTGATGATTTTGTAACTGATTTGGATAAGAAAGTTATAGCGGCCTCATTAGCCATGGTGCAATCATTGGGTTGCGGAATTGTGGTTACCTGCCCACTGGCCGACATGGTGCAGTTTTCAACGCCATTCCAGGTGGTAAAGCTCGGATAATCCCTTTCGCCGGTCGGTCACAATTGACAATGGGAATTGCGTATCGCTATCCTATAAACGGTTATTGGTTTTTTATTTTAAACGATTGGTATAGCGTGATGCGTACATTTCGCCTATTATTTTTTTTTACTTTGCTTATTGCGGCTACAGAAGCTGCGCCTAAAATGTCCTATAATCTGCCACTGAGTATCGCTACCTATTTTGTTGCTAACTCCTTAACTACGCCGGGCAATTTCATGTGTGCCGGCTTTGGTCTTGGAAGTGCCGCAGCATTTGCTATCGCATCGGCCAAAGCTGCAAATGACCTTCGGGCCTCCTTGAAAGGGGGCTTGCCCAAAGGCGTTATTGATGCAAGAATCAAAAAGATTAAAACTTACGTAGCTCTTGCGCGGGTCGCTTTGCAGTTTGCGGCCTTTAGTGCGCTTCGTGCAAAAAATAGGCAGGGCTTTCTTGCTGCATGGGCGGCCAGTACCTTGACTTATTGGCTTGCCACCTCGCTCAGGAAAATAAATCTTGCCGGAATATCCTCCCTCTAGCTTTGTTGAATTGCCTGTTGAGCATGTAGCAAAATCACGTATCGATATCACAGAGAAGTCTTAAAAAATTATTGACCATCAAACTCATCCTGCTATGATGACGGTGCACCTGCTTTTACGAGAAGGAGTACCGATCATGAAGATTTTCTGTACTATGCATATCTCATTATTCTGCTTGCTGCTCTTGGGTAATACTTCATCGACGTTCGCCGGCTATACCAGTATGGCGATTGGGCCAGCCGCCTATGTTGCCGCCCATGGGGCATCTGTAGCAACCAAGCCGCATCGCTGGGCCGCTCCGGCCATTGGCGCGGCTCCCACCATCGTCTTTGCTGGCCTAATTACGCAGTCCATTCTAAAAATGAAGGGGGCGCTCAAGCGACTCAACCTGCATGCCATTAAGGATGAGGCAAAACGAACAAAAATCTATCTAAAACTCTTCCAGTTTTCGCTCCAATTTACCCTTTTCAGTGCTCGCGGCACCAACGGCTTACCCGGACTGCTCACCAATTGTGCCGGCAGCCTGGCAATGCATTTTCTTATGCGTGGGCTGAAGCATTGGATGCTTGCTGGCCTTTAATGGAATACTGAGTTTGGGGCCAAATTAGCCGATGAAAGGGCGCGCATAATTCACGCCGGCCTGTAATTTTTATGGCCACTGGCTGCCCAAAAACAGGCCATTTAAGGCATATTTAACTTTTCGGCTTGATTTTCTTACAGAATATAATAGACTAATGGCCTCATTACTACTCTCCTTCTTCCACCGCATGGGTTTTCTTGTGCGGTGGATTTTTTTATTTAACATAATTGTCCTTATCGGCCATGCCTAGCTTTCAGGCCGGGCCTTGGTTTTTGTCTTAACTATGGTAAGCCGGCGCTCCCCTTCTCTATATTATGTCTTTGCTTTCTCTTGACGTTTTAGTGCACCCCGAGCCTACAATTTTTTATAAATACCCTTTTGCTTCCCGAGAATGTGTAAGTATGTCTTTTGTATTATGTGCTAAGCGTATCATTTCTGTAGTGGTCATCGCCGCCCTCCTCACTAACACTCTCGGCGCCTGGGTACACCAAGCCAGTGTTGGTGTAGCGGTAGCCTGTGCCGGTTCAGCGACCTATTATGCCAATGAGTGGCGTCAGGCAAAAAAAGAACTTAAGGCGCTGGAGGTAGCCGAAAAACTGCATGGGCAAAAGAGTCCAAAAGGAATAGTTCTGCGGAAACTTTTAGCGGCACGCAAGAAATGTGCCATTAGCTCTTTGGTCGCCCTTGTGGCCGCTTTAGTCGCATATCGAAGTCGCGGAGTGCAAGAGGTTCCGTCGGCAGATGCATCAAGCGTGGTTGGGCAACCCGTTGAGGCACTGATTGCTGCTAAGGCGACCGCTAACGTTACAGATAACTGTGGCGCTACGGCCCTTATGTGGGCCGCAATGAGGGGCGATGTCGAGGCCGTTGAGGCACTGATTAAAGCCGGCGCCGATGTTAACGCTCAGAATAAATTTGGCGATACCGTCCTCATATGGGCAATCAAGGGCGGCCATACCGAGATCGTTGATGCGCTGATTAAAGCCGATGTCGACGTTGTTGCTAAAAATAACGAAGGCGCTACGGCACTTATGATTGCTGCAGGCAATGGCCAGACCGCGGCTATTGAAGCGCTGATTAAAGCCGGCACCGATGTTAATGCTACGAGTAACAATGGTTGGACAGCGCTTGTATGGGCAACTAAGCGTGGTCATACCGAGATCGCTACACTGCTCGAGGCTGCGCAGAAGAAGAAATCGGTTCGCAGTGAGGAGGTAGTCGACCCAGAGGCACTCGGCGAAGATGGCTAAACCCCACTTATGCGTGCCGCGCGTGAGGGCGATTTGGACGGAATATGGACACTGATTGAAAATGGATCCACTGTTAATGCTGGAGGTAGCTCGGGCGCTACAGCACTTATGATTGCTGCAGATGTCCATGCCCTTAGGGTGCTGCTTGAAAATGGAGCTGCCGTTGATGCTAAAGATAGCAATGGTTGGACTGCACTTATGCATGCCGCAGACAGAGGCCATACCGAGACCGTTGAGGCGCTGATTGAAGCCGGCGCCGACGTTGATGCTACAAGTAAGAATGGTTCGACCGCGCTTATGGCTGCAGCAGACAAAGGTCATGCCGAGATTGTCACACTGCTCGAGGCGGCCCGGCGCGTCTAAAGATAGCGCACGCGTCCCTCTTTTTTATGCACACCCTGTTAAAAATTGTTGGTCCTCAGTTGTTGCATGATCAAAAATTTTGGTTTACGGTGATGCCTTGCTGTTACCAGTCACTTTTAGCGCTAGAAAGGCGGCCGCGATGAATAAATATCTATATCAATTCTTTAAGCTTCTCATGATCTGCATCGTGATGGTTCTTCTTTCCTGTGCAATTTCCATAAGTCTGATTCATTACTCGGCAAAGCAAGGCAATCCCCGCGCGCAGGCAACACTCAGTTATATGTACTTTTTTGGTACTGGCGTGGAACAAAGTAAGGCCGATTCGGTTCGGTGGCTTGCTCGTGCCGGCAGCTCGGCCGTGCGCTGTGGCATCCAAAATGTCGTTGATACAAGTAAGAGTGCAGTAAAAAAAATTGGTACACAGGCATCTCGCATCATTGAAGTCTTTACGCTTACTCCCTGGCGAGCTTCGCCGGATGAAAATAAACCCCGTTAAGGGGGCACCGGCTAGTGCGATGCTGCCGCCCTGCCAAGCCCGGTCATGCATATAGCAATGGCATCGGTCACGTCTTCTTTAACGGTCGTGCCCAATGTTTTAAGCGCCGGAAAGAGTGTTGCCATCACGGTAGCGACCTGCTCCTTGCTTGCCTTGCCATACCCGGTAACTGCCTGCTTAATGTGGCATGGTGCTAGTTCATAGAGCGTAAGCGCATGCTGCTCACTTAATAAATAGAGAATCGATCGCAAATACCCCAGCTTTATAAAGCTTTGCGCATTTTTACCAAGGAACGGTGTTTCGATAGCGAGGTGAGTCACCTTGTGGGTAACGATTTTTTCGGTCATGAATTGGTAAAATCGGGCGATCCGGGCCGGTACTGTCTCGGTTGATTGCATGCCTAAGTAGCCGTAATCAAAAATGGCGGTCTTGCCGTTTGCAACACGGGCTATGGCAAAGCCGGTCACCAGAAGGCCAGGGTCGACACCGAGAAGTATCATTTTTTAGTACTACCATCGGTGAGGCTTAAGCTGCCATCCATAAAAAGTGGCATAGCTTTCCGCTCCGGTTCGGTTGCG
This sequence comes from Candidatus Babelota bacterium, assembly GCA_030917815.1. Lineage (GTDB taxonomy): Bacteria > Babelota > Babeliae > Babelales > JAUPTZ01 > JAUPTZ01. Next base: position 97,199 of record JAUPTZ010000001.1, read on the forward strand.
ATATGCCAACAGCGCTGTAAGAATTCATCTTCACCAATCGCTTGAAAAAGCTCATCCTCGATACTCTCTTGGGTAGTGGTAGCAGGTAGGCTGTATTTTTTCAAATCGGCAAGCATAAGCCGTATCGCCTGCTTAAAGAGCAAGAAAATACCGCATGGGGCAGGAAGACCAATAAAATCCCTAGCCGCGTAGGCAAGTATTCTTAGATTGTTCATAAAACCGGTGCGTGTTGCGCCATTGCTATATAAATCTGCCCAGCGCACCGCAAGTTCCTCTCGAAATCCTCCACCACTAGTACCGGTACTACCGCAAGCATCCATGTACTCCGGCACAAAACGATGCAAAAGCACTCCCCACAGATAAATAAACAGTGTTCCTATTTTTTTCTTTGGCCCGCTATTGTTATACGTCATCATATATTTCCACCAGCTCGTATAGGCGGCCGCTTCACCGGTTACCGTTGAAAGCAGAAGCTTTGCCGGCGATAGGCCGCCAGCACATTCTTTAAGTAAATAGTCGGTGCAATCACTTTTATCGTCAGGTCGAAACCCGGCATACGCCTTAGTAAGAGATCCCCTAAACGCCGCCCTTCCCTCTTCTGAGAGGCAGGCTTCATAGGTTTGTTCTATGATGGTGCGTACTTGCTCGGTCACTGCGCGATCCTGATCGAGCATGAGTAAATTTTTGAAGCTTCCGTCTGGCTGTCTTTCAGCCAAATAAGGAGACAGTCTCTCACCGGTGTAGTAGAATTCGACAAGATTTTGGAGGTTGCTTTTTTCGGTCGACGTTAGGCTGGTAGAAATTAAGCAAGAGGCTGGCCGCGCCGACTCAGACGCATTAATAGCCATGGCGCTGCATGCAAGCACTAGCAGCACAGCATGCACTTTTTGTATTGTATTCATCATATATCCCCTATATATCATCCATGCTAAGCGCGCCGAGATCTCTGTCTTCGGCCAAGTCGCCCTCTCCTTGTGCATAGTCTGAGATATGCCCGCCAAGCTCACTTGATGCCGTATTAAATTCTCGGTCGATCGCTGCAACCGCTGCGCCGTAATAGTCATTAAGTAATGCACTGTCGGCCGTATCTGGAAAATATCGGCCTATCTTGTCGGGAGCATAGGCAAGAATGAGCTTGGTACACTTTCCTGAACTCTCTGGCAGCTTTTCGGTGCCGAGCAATATTTTAAGAAGCATTGAGTTTTTTACCGCGCTTTTTGCATCGCCCCCTGCCATATGAAAGGCATTCATGCGGTCAACAATGGTGTTATATTTTAAAATGACGTCGCGGTCGCCCGGTGTCTCTGGTAAGGCCTTATGTGCATAGTCAGGCTTAGCAATCACCACTTCACCGGTCGGCGCCACTGGTGGCCGGGCTTCCCGTGGTGTGCGCCCGATATCGCCTGGCTTCGCCTCTCGCCTTATCAAAGGCTTTTCTGAAGGCTTTTCTGGCTGCGGTACTTCGCCGAGCGTGGTTGTTGGCGCAGCGCTACCATAGTTATGGGCGATTAAATAAACGGTCCAAATGAGCGCAGCTCCAGTACCACCCATAAGCATTTTTTTAAGACGCTGTAGGCCGGCCCGCTTCTTTATAAGTGCGGTGTAATCGTTGCCTAAGGAATTACATGAGCCGATATAATCTAGTTCTTCAGAAAGCGCGGCAATTCGTTGATCAATAAAGCGTAGTCCGATCGCCTGTGCCGCCATAAGGCCAACCGACGTAACAAGGTGGCGCTTTTTTTGCAGCTCGGCCGGAACCCAACCAAAACAAGAAGTTGCTATACAAGAAAAAAGGGTAAAGAGTAAAAATGACTTATTCATACTAAAATAGTACATAGTAAGTCTCCCTGTTGTCAATATGGGGCTACTTTGCCCCGGCCGCCTCAAGTAATGCAATGAGATCTGCGCTGCGGCCCCTGCGCTGAGCATTCGTAAGCACGGTGCGACCCTCAGCATCTGTCGCATTAATATCAGCGCCATTATCCAGAAGTATTTTAGCCACCGCAACAGGCGAAGAGCCCTCGCTCGAATACCAAGTTGTCCTCTGCAGCGCGGTAGCGGAGTCCACACCTTTAGCATTAACATTAGCACCACGAGCGAGCAGTATTTTTATAACGTCGACATACCCTTGTTGCGCAGCCCACATAAGCGCCGTGCCCGCCACGCTATCTGCATCAACATCGGCTCCTTTATCAAGAAGCATCTCGACTATCTCGACATGCCTGTTTGCGGCTGCCCATATAAGCGCTGTCATGCCGTTTTGATCACGGGCGTTAATATCAGCACCGGCCTTGATAAGTCTCTGTGCCTCACCAGCATTGCCGTCACGCGCAGCGCGCACAAGTGCGGCAAGGTCCATCCTATTTCGTTCCTCTAGGTTGGCATTATCGCTGATAGCCGTTGGCGCTTCTTCGGGCGGTGTTATTTCTAGTGCAGTTGCGCCGCCAGGTCTTTCCTCGAGTGGCACTGGAGCCTCAAGTACTGATGAGAAGCCGTCATCCTCCACAGGCATTTCTTTGGGCGGTATTTCTGCTAGTACCGTTGTGTTGCCAGGCTTTTCCTCGGGAGACACTAGCGTGTCGATAGCGCCAAATTCTTTCTTCGATGCTATCCCCTTTGGCTGATCCATCGCACTTGATCTATCTACCGAAGGCGACTCTTTTTCTCCGCGACTTCTCCACGCGGCCAGTGCTGCTAAAAGGGCAACCAAAGAGCTAATAGCACATTTCTTTCGTGCCGCAATCAGCTTGCGCAGCACCATACCCTTGGCAGTGTTTGGGCCATGTAACTTTTCCGCCGCTACCAACACATCAAGTTCCTTTTTTGCCTGTCGCCACTCGTTGGCGTAATAGGCCGCTGAGCCGGCACCGACTACTGCCACACCAGTGCTAGCTTGGTGCACCCAGGCGCCGAGCGTGTTGCTAAGAAAACAGGTAATAACTGCTGCGCATGCAAGATGCTTCGCTAATGTTAATGTATTAATGGCCCTACTCCTTTGCTTTTTGTGCCGCCTCAAGTAATGCAATAATCTCGGCATGGCCCTTGCCCGCTGCATACATAAGGGCGGTAAGCCCATCATTATTTCTAGCATCAACGTCGACGCCGGCTTCCATCAGTGCCTCAACGGACTCGGTATGGCCATTGCGCGCTGCAAACATAAGTGCAGTAAAACCATATCTATTTTTAGCATTAACCTTGGCATTGGCCGTAATCAGTGCCTTAATGGCCTTGACATCGCCCTTGATTGCGGCCCATATGAGTGCGCTAACGCCACAGTTATCTGTAGCGTTAACATCGGCATCGGCTGCAATCAGTGCCTCAATGGCCGCGGTATGACCACATTCTGCCGCATACATAAGGGCGGTAAACCCATCGACATTTCTAGTATCAACATCGGCACCGGCCATAATCAGTGCCTTAATAGCCTTGACACCGCCCGTACCCGCTGCATACATAAGGGCGGTCCAACCCAAGTCATTTATAACATTAACATCGGCGTGGGCTGCAATCAGTGCCTTAACGGCCGCGGTATGGCCAGATTCGGCTGCAAACATAAGGGCCGTAGAGCCAATGTTACTTCTCGCTTCAACATCGGCACCAGCTGTAATCAGCGCCTGTATTTCGTCCATGTCGCCGTCACGCGCAGCGCGTATAAGCCGAGTGTACCCATCCTTATCTTGCTCCTCTACATTGGCAGCATCGCCGGTAGCCGACGACTTTTCTTCGGGTGGTTCTTCTACTAGTGCAGCTTCCCCGACAGGCTTTGTCTTGGAAAGCCCTGGTACATAGGGTTGCCCAACCACGCTTGATGCATCTGCCGACGGAACCTCTTGCACTCCGCGACTTCGATATGCGGCTAAAGCGGCCAAAAGGGCGACCAAAGAACTAATCGCACATTTCTTTCGTGCCGCTAAAAGTTTGCGTAGAACCATTCCTTTTGGACTTTTTTGCCCCTGCAGCTTTTCGGCTACCTCCAGCGCCTTAAGTTCCTTTTTTGCCTGCCGCCACTCATTGGCATAATAGGTCGCTGAACCAGCACCGGCTACTGCGACACCAGCACTTGCCTGGTGCACCCAGGCGCCGAGAGTGCCGTCAAGGAAAAAAGCTACAGCCGTTATACATGCCATGTGCCTTACTAATGCTTGTAATTTCATAATCTTATTCCTTTGCTTTCTGGGCCGCCTCAAGTAATGCAACAATGTCGGAGTAGCCATTGTCCGAGGCTATTGTAAGCGCGGTATCGCCAATCTCATTTCTAGCATCAACGTCGGCGCCAGCTTCAATCAGTACCGTAATGCCCTCGGCATTACGGTAGGCATACATAAGTGCGGTCCAGCCAGTGCTAGCTTTAGCATCAACATCGGCTCCATTTTCAAGCAGCACCCTAAGGGCATCGACATGGCCATTGCCTGCAGCAATCATAAGTGCGGTCAAACCGCTGCCTCCAGCATTAACAGTGGCCCCATTTTCAAGCAGCACCCTAAGGACCTCGACATGGCCATTCTGCGCCGCTTTCATAAGTGCGGTCAACCCAATGCTATTTTTAGCATTAATGGCAGCTCCATTTTCAAGCAGCACCCTAAGGGCATCAACATGGCCATTTTCTGCCGCCAGCATAAGTGCCGTAAGCCAAAAGTTGCCTCTAGCATCAACATCAGCTCCATTTTCAAGCAGCACCCTAAGAGCCTCGACATGGCCGTCTCGTGCCGCCCACGTAAGCGCTGTCCAACCATTGTTACTTGTAGCATCAACATCAGCGCCGGCCTTAATCAGTGTCTCAATAACCTCGGTATGACCACATTCGGCCGCATACATAAGTGCGGTAAACCCATCATTATTTCTAGCATCAACCTCGGCACCGGCTGTAATCAGTGCCTCAGCGGCCTCAGCATGGCCACATTCGGCTGCAAACATAAGGGCCGTAGAATAAATGTTACTTCTAGCTTCAATGACGGCGCCGGCTTTAACCAGTGTTTGCATCTCGCCAATATCACCGACTCGCGCAGCGCGCATAAGCGGAGTGTGCCCATCTTTATCTTGCTCCTCTAAATTGGCACTATCACGGCGAACTGGCGGCGTTTCTTCGGGTGGTGTTTCTACTAGTGCAGTTGCACTGGCAAGCTTTGTTGCCGGAGGCACCGGTATGTCAATTGCTTTAGATTTTTTCTTAGGCGTTGCCTTTAGGGGCTTAACTATGCCGTCTGAAGCTAGAAGCGGCAGTGCAGCACTACCGTCCTCTTTCTTAGGTTGCTCAACCGCACCTGATCTATCTACCGAAGGCGACTCTTTTTCTCCGCGACTTCTCCACGCGGCCAGCGCTGCTAAAAGGGCAACCAAAGAGCTAATGGCACATTTCTTTCGTGCCGCGATCAACTTGCGTAGCACTATGCCGTTTGGACTCTTTTGCCCCTGCAGTTTCTCCGCTGCTTCCAGCGCCTTAAGCTCTTTTTTTGCCTGCCGCCACTCGTTGGCGTAATAACCAGCTGAGCCGGCACCGGCTACTGCTACGCCAGCACTGGTTTGGTGTACCCAGGCGCCGAGAGTGCTGCTAAGAAAACAGGTAATAACTGCTACGCATGCAAGATGCTTCGCTAATGCTTGCAATTTCATGACTCTATTCCCTATCGATTATCCATCCCGCCATGCGTACCAAACGTTAGCGCTTGAGTAGTTACACCCAAACACTTTGGAATGCTACATGCTGCTGGCAGACTATTCTGGCAAATCATCAAACCGGGTAATCTCACCACTAAACGTTGCGTAGCAGGTTCCAATGGGACCGTTACGCTGTTTACCAATGATAATCTCGGTAAGATTTGGATGCTCAGCATCTGGATTATATACAACGTCACGGTAGAGAAAGAAAATCAAATCGCCATCTTGCTCAATAGCCCCCGATTCCCGCAGGTCTGAGAGTAATGGTCGCTTATCCATACGCCCTTCAAGCGAACGTGAAAGCTGCGAGCCGGCAATAACCGGGACTTCCAGTTCTTTGGCTAGTGCCTTAAGTGCCCGCGAGATAGAGGAGATTTCTTGGGTGCGGTTTTCAAATTGGCCGCCGCCGGAGAGTAATTGAAGATAGTCGATGATGATCATATCGAGCTCACCCTGCGCTTTAAGTTTGCGGGCCTTGCTGCGCAAATCACGGATAGTGAGCGATGGTGTATCATCAACATAGATCTTTGTTTCGGCCAGATGGGCCGCCGTATTGGTTAATGCCACCCATTCATCAGAGGAAATGGTGGCATTTCTAATTTTTTGGTGGGCGATATGCGATTCGCTCGAAAGCATACGTAGGAGAAGCTGTTCGGCCGACATTTCAAGGGAGAAGATGCCGATTTTGCACCCTTCTTTAGCGGCCGTCACCGCCATGTTCAGCATAAGTGCCGTTTTACCCATCGAAGGACGCGCGGCCAGAATGATTAAATCACCCTTCTGGAATCCGGAGGTCATCGAGTCAAACTTGCTAAAGCCGGTCGGAATACCGGTAACACCGTTGTGACTTATTTTGGTATTAGCAAGCCGATGGAATGTTTGCTTAAGCAGCACGTTCAGCTGCACAAAGTTTGGTTTAGCCACCTTGTGCGCAATGCTGAAAATATTTTTTTCTGCCTTATCAAGAATTTCATCAAGGGTCGCATCGCCTTGGTCGTAACAATCTTTAATGGTCGAGGAAGCGCTGTTGATGAGCTGCCGCAAAATTGCTTTTTCTTTAATAATGCGCCCATGTTGCTCAACCAGCCCCAGCGATGGCAGGTCTTCTTGGAGTTCAAGCAAAAATGCCATCCCCCCAACCTCTTCGAGCTGCTGACGCGCCGCCAGCGCATCTTGCACCGTAATAAGGTCAAGCTGGCGCCCCTGCCCGGCTAAATCAACCAGCACCTGATACATGAGGCGATGCGGCCGATGATAAAAATCGGCCGCCGCTAACGTATCGGTAATAAGCGTTAATGATTCATTATTGAGTAAAATCGCCGAAAGGACGGCCCGCTCCGCTTCAACCGAAGAAGGCAATGCTCGCCCAAAAAGAAGATCGGGTTGCCCCGACTCCTTGCTGGCATATTTACGCGGAGAGGTAAGTGTCACAGCAACCTAACTTTCAAGTCCACCGATAACGTTTACCGTTACTTCTGGGGTTAACTTGCTTGAAAGTTTAATAGTTACTTTATGTTCACCGGTTGCACGAATTGCTTTGCCAAAAACCACTTGCTTTTTGGTTGCTACAATGTTTTTGCCTTTAAGACCGTCAATGATCTCTTCAGCCGTTACTGAGCCGTACAATTTACCATCATCATGCACCCGTTTTTTAACGGTGATATGAGTATTTTTGATACGTTCGGCCAACATCGAAGTTTTGCTTGAAAGGATTTGCGCATCGATTTCAGCCTTTTTTATTTTTTGTGCGAAAAACATTTCGCTGCCTTCGGCTACTTTTTGGGCCAGCTTGCGCGGAAAAAGGAAGTTTGCTGCGTACCCATCGGTTACGTTAACGATTTGGCCAGCCATGCCGACATTTTCAACATCTTTAAGAAGAAATACTTTCATGAAGAACTCCGCGTTTAAGAAAGAATTAATGGAGCGCATGGTACCAAAAAAAGGGGCGCATGTATACGCGCGCATAAGACTCCCATCGTGCCCACATAATATTGTCACAACTCTACCAATATAAAAATGTCATCCCTGCTTAAAAGCCACTTATGATTCAACGGCTTCGTGCTCAGGGCGAACCCCATTCGCTTCCCGCCAACGCTCCTGTGGAGCTAAGGCGCGGCGCGACGTAGCCTAGGCAAAGTCGGCACACATACGTTTTTCGCCTCCCCGATCTCGGGAAGATAAAAGCTCAAAGCCGTAACTCACTCGGTGGGGTGCCCTGCCGCCGACGCCGAAGGCTATGGCGTTCCGTCCACTGAAGCACGCTGATGCGTAAGCGGGACTCACCTTCGCCGGGTACAGGTTAAACTACTAAGGCAATCTGCCGAAGTGAGCCAGCTCCACGCAGGAAAGCGAGAGAGGGCTGTTTGCCGACTCTGCCAAAGGCTACGTCGCGCCGCGCCTTAGCTCCGTAGGAGCGTTGGCGGGAGCGACCGCGTGGGACTGCTGGCCACGATAGGCAGCATGGCTACATGAATGCTCTGGAGAGCTCGGGGGCATTATCTAAGAATTTATGAAATAAATACTCGATTTACCATGGCCAATAGTTCGGGGGTTACCTCAAGATAATGTATAAGCTTAATGCCTATATCGTTGCGAAGTTAAGGGCAGCCCCATTTATCGAATAATGATGTTGTCATTGGCACAAAAAAGTGCGATTGCATCTACGTCAACACCTTGTTCATGGCAAGCGTTAATATCAACTACAATCTTGCGATCATTGGGTAATGTTACAATGGGAAGCTCTAGTGGTTTTTTACCATCCACCAAGATTTTGTGCGCCATATGGAAGAGCTCTTGTCCAATTAATTCAACCTTCTGGGTAAAAGTAATTGCCGGATTTGCGTTGCCATATTCAACGGTATGGGCAACCAACATTACTTTATATTGCCTACATAACTTCGCTAGCGCAGGAATTAGATCGGTCACAAACGTTCCTTCCGGAACAATTATAGTATCGATACCACCAATGTATTGAAGAACACCGGGCAATACATCATCCATGGTAATTGTTGGCAGCAATATCGCCTCAATGCCTTGTTGAGAAAAACGCTCTTTTAGTCTCTTTAGGCGCTCATCATGAAGCCCAAACTCAGCGTTTGGATAATGGGGAATGAGTACTCGCTTCATTGTTGGGCGCATCATAGGAAGAAAATCGGCTAAATACGTACTAGGAATTTGTTCTCTTACAATGCCGGTAACTAAGGCCTGTGGTTGCAATGATGAAAGAATACCCATTTGCACCGGATCGGTAACCCCGCAGAAAACAAGAGGAATATTAAACTGCCCCTCGCGAACATGCTCGGCCGCTATTGCCGAATAAAGCGCTCCGATAGCAAGAACCAAGTCATACTTATCCTCTCTTATTTCTTTCATCTGCTCAATCATCACATCAACACGGGGTTCTTTGCAGAAAAACATAATTGGCCGCCAATTGAGGCCCGTTTGCTCTTCGACTTTGCGTAAGAAACCCATTACTACTTTACTATGATAAGAAAACATAGCACGGGAAAGAATTGCAATGCGCGGCCCGCGCAATTTTTCGGTTGGGACGCTAAAGCCGGTATACAATGGAGTTGCCATTACTCCTCCTCACTATCAATAAGCGAATAAAAATTTCCAATGACTTCCAGATTATTTAATAAATAAAGTTTCTCGGGGCTCAGCATAAGCCCTTGACCAGCAAACGCACCAGGGTTAAAGGCCATGCGGCGGCCTTCGTTTTTTAGTAGTGTTATTTGCCCGCGATAATTAATTGCTCCGTTATTTAGTATTTGTAGGCAGCGCCTAAAGGCCTCCGCACCAACCAGGGCCGGATTGCTAATGAGACCAAATGCAGCTCCGTTCTTTACCGCAGCCAAAGAACTTGAAAAATATGTTGTAGCGTGGGCAATACAAAGAGATAGTAGCTCTTGATGATAGTCATCAACAATACATCCCTCAAGAGCAAGCAGCACGTCGGCGTTGCTTAATTTTTCCTTAATCATAGCAACCGGGTTTTTCAACGAGGAAAGGGCGAGCGTTTGCACGACAACGCCACGACTCTGAAGATATTCCTTGATTAAATATGCAGCACTTGTTAGCAAGCCACCTTCGCGAAAGGGGCTATAGGGTAATAATACCGACTTAACTGATGGCTTTATCCACAACAGTGTTCGCGCGACCGTTAGATGAGATGGATGCCCAAGGCTAACTCCGGTAATAACATCGCTGCCAGCGGCAAGAAGTTGATCGATTCCTGTATCCCGCAAATTAGTTACCCCGCAAAATATAAGCGGTATATTAATTTTTCTTTCGTGGAATGCATAGGCAACAGCCTGGGTGCACAGCGTGCCAATAGTAACGACAAGGGCCGGTTGTTCATCTATAATTTCTTTGACTTTATTGCTTACCACCTCAAAATCAAGTTGTTGCGCGAAGATTATCTTTATATGTATGGAATCGGCTTGTCTAAGGGCTTTTTGTTCGTCCAAAAAACCTTCGAGTACGCGAGCGTGATAATCTTCTTTCTTGGTGAGAACAATAATGCGTAGCTTAGCTTCCATAATAAACCCTATCACTATCTTTCTGCGATTGCCTTTAGCTCTGGTGTAATGGCGAGTCCCTGTCTAGTGGCAGCATCTGCGTTAAACATTATTTTTCGCAGGTCGTGTATGAATAGCACAGAAATATCGCCGGGGCATTTGTTATTAAGGAGAATATCATAGGCAATATTAAGCGCTGCCGAGCCAATAGTGTGCGCAAAAATTCCGTACCCCAGTGCCGCCCCATCAGTAACTGCCTGTATGTCGCCGGCAAAGAGCGTTACATGATACTGATCACAAAGTTTTATTAGATTAGTAATAGCATCAGAAGTATAACATCCCTCTAGACACATGACGGTATCAACCTGGTTCATAAACCCCTTGCATTTTACCGGTATTTCGCTGAGTGCATAAAGTGGTAATTCTGTAACGACACGCCCATGCTTGCGCAGATAATCGGCAACTGCTGGGGCAGCCGTGCCAATCAATCCCCCTGACGCAGTTGGAAAATAAGGAAGCAAGATTTTCTTGGCCGACGGCTTGTAAGTAAGAAGAATTTTAGCTGAATCTTCATAATGTATGGGCGTAAGGGCAACTCCGGTTATTGGCTCTGGCCGACGGCCTAATGTAGAAACAAGCCCCTGCTGCAGCGGCTCTCCCGGACCAGCAAAGACGATTGGCGTCTGCAGATTTCGTTTTCGAGCAGCATTGACACACAGCTGACTCAGCGTCACGCCAACGGAAATAATAAGATCCGGCTTGTAGTTAAAAGCATCTTCAACTGTTTCCTGTATCGCAAGCTTGTCGGCGCCAATGGTATACATAAACGAAACAAGGCAGCGGGGATCTTTAATCTGCGCCTCCCGTATGCCTTCAGATACATGATTAAAAAATGGCGAATCTTTGGTCAAAACCAAGATGTGTGGCTTGGGTGTCAATTGGGCATAGTGCATGCGGTGCATTAGAAAGATTCCCAAGCAGATTGTAAAGCAGCTGGCTGCCCACATTATTTTTTCGCGTAATCGATTTTGTTTGTTCACGACAAACTCCTTAAAGAGTGCAGCGGGATGTTGCTATCATTGCTTCCTCTATCCCACTGCGCCTTACTATGCTTAATAGCTTGCGTGAATCGAAAGCATATCAAGCAAGTCTTCTTTCTCCTGCGTTAAATCCCGAACTTGAGCCTTCACGCTTTTCATATTATGTCGCATCAGCGCCGACTCTTCTACAACGGCGAAATCAAACGCATCAAGCGGTAAATGATGTTCTCTTTGGAGAGCCATTAGCTCAAGTAATGACGGCACATAGTCGCCTGGTACATTGCCAAACCCAATGGCAGCACCGCGAAATACCGATGAAAGTTCCGAGGCAAAAAAGATAACTTTGTACTTACTACAAAACGAAGCCAGATCGGCAGCTAATCCATAAATAGTATCATCACGCAGCGTAATGAATGCATCGTACCTATTCGCCAACACTCTCAGATCGGTATCAACATTCATACCTTCGACCAGATATAATCGACTAGCGCGCATGCCATGCCTTTCGCACTCATCAATAAGTAGTGATGCGGCAGCGTCTTTAGTGGCAATGGCACTATCAAAGCGGCTATTTCTGCTGGACACAATCGCAACATTTTTCACGCTACGGCTTAGGCTTTTAAGGGTGCGGACTTGCTTTTTAACGCTGCTTATAGCAACGCCGCAAACGCCATTGGTGTTTGACAAAAGATTGCCACTCAAATCCATCAGGTCTAGCTTGTGTGGATCACCGGTAATACAAAAAAGCTGTGGAATAGTGGTTCTTCCACGGGCAACGCGATAGCGGGCAACCTCGGCACTGGCCGTATCGCCGATACTGACCATGAGCGGTGGTTGCTCGGCGCTTGCTGCAAAAAAAGGATGGAACATTATTTTTTCCTGAAGATCGCTGCGGGATTCGGCAATGGCCAGATAATCAAATTCGGGAGATATACCATCCTCGATCCATCCCAGGGCTTTCGTTTTAAAGTCATTGATAAAATCATGGGCCCACGCATTTTTATCTTGATTAAAGACAAAAACAATTGGGCCCTGAGCTATTTTTTTAAGATTTTGCACATCGATTTCCCAGCGAAAGCTGTTGTGCTCGATAGAAACAAGCGTCTTGCGGGGCGCTTCGGTATTAAAGTGCAGGCGGGTTAGTGGAGCGGATTTCATAATAACCACTTTCTTATTATGTGTTGTGGGGCAATCCACCGATACTATGATCGGCACTGTTTAGTACACTTGCCATTCTATGCAAAAAAAAGAGTTTGTCTACCTTGCCTCCTCGCATAGCGCCCTTATGTTCGTTAAAACCCTTGTTTTTCCTCCTCGCGCCCTCTTATAATTAATTCATGTTGAATTACTGTGCCTTAATTCAACGGGAGAGATACGGTATTTAAAAAAATGATATTAGTTAGGATATGCATATGATAAATCGCGCTACCACTATCGCACTTCTCTGTATGAGTTTAATGACGCTTACTGCACCAACTCTTTTTGGTGATGGCCAAGCGCCTGCGGCACCTACAAATTCGGCCCCTGCCCAACCAGCGAATCCAGCGCCGACACCAGAACCGGCGCCTACCGCTAATCCAGCGCCAGCTGCTCAAGCACCCGCAACTCTTGCCAATCCGGCAGCAACCGCTGCCCCTGCGCCAGCGACCACTAATCCGTCTTCGGCAGCGGCACCGGTAAACGCCCCGGCCACTCAAGCACCAAATAGCGCTTCTGCAAAACAAGGATTTTTAGCCGCAATTGATGCGCTCATTGGGCAAAACAAGGCATTAATGCAAATCGATCCGACCGCGGCAGATGCGCAAGCAGCGACCGCTGCCTGTGTAACTGCGATTAACAGCGCAACACAAATTATTAAAGAATCAATAACTGCTGCCGGAGCGTCGCAAATAGGCGCCTCTATACAAGTAGTAGCCGCGGCAGGTAACGGATTAACCCAGGCCTTGGCGCAGCAAGCGGCCGCAAATAAGGCGGTTACTACGGCTCAAGCTAACCTTGATCAAGCAAAAACAGCATTACAAGCCATTAGCTAGATCTTTACCGATTACCCATCTAAAGGGCATGTCGCTCGAGTTGCGCGACATGCCCTCTTTTTTTGTTGAGCAGGCGACACTCATGCCACCCAACCCATACCACCGCTTTTTGCGCAGAGAGCGTCCAGTAGATTCCATATCCCTGCCATAGCAATGCCACCCAATTCGGCAGCCAGTGTTCATTGGCCGCCACCAGCACACCATCTTTCGAATCATCTCTTTCGAGTGTAAACAAATCACTACACAGTGCCGGCTGAAATGCCCCCCCTCCTCCCCGATTTGGGCAATCTCCACAAGTGAACGTATTATTTTCGAGTGAGAAAAACGCCCCAATAACTTTCTGTAGCCATCCCTGTGCCGGCAATTCAAAAAAATCTACCAGATGTTGTTTTTCGTAACGATCAATTATCAGACTCTTGTTGAGGAAAAAAAGCGTTTGTAGATCACTTTGGCTGCGCGTTTGTACGCCACCAAAAACCCACGTTACACGCTCCGGCACCACCGAGCGCCACAGCGCACATTCGGGACCCTCCTCTGGTTGCAAGCGATACGGGAACATTGATTCAGGGCTGACTACATACCCATCACCTTGCGATCCCGGCATTGAAATACTGTTAAGAGCCACATATATTTTTTGTGTTAAAGCCCCTCGTGACTCGTCAGGAAGTGGTGGCAAGTAATAGAGCTGGATTTCTTGTGCCCCAAGTAAGCACGACACCCATGTCTTTTGCGGCACCGACGTCGAAAATAGATCACGTGACCATACCAATGCCGGCAGCAAAGGATTCATAAATAGATACCCGGACATACAGGAGATAAAAGGCAAACTTGCGCAGGTTGCCCACCACAAAAATATACCACCGGCGAATGTGCTGCGCACCCATGGTCGCACTACGGCATTATTAGCTATCCACCAAGAGGCCCGCCAGACTACCCAAGACGCGCCAGAAACATAGAGCAACAGAAGCAGGCTGAGTGCCCATGCACCCGATAACGACGACCGGAGATGTTCATGAATAAACCATGGAATCCACCACAAGTAACCAACCCAGAGCATGGTGGCTCCCAACCAACCCTCCACCCATGATCGAGGGTAAAAGATAAGGCACCACGCCATGGCAATACCACTTACATAACCGATCTGCAGTGGCCACCAGGCGCTACACAAAAGTAATAGTATGCCCACTAAAAACATAGGCGCCCCCCTCTTTGATCGCGCGCCATCGACACTTTTTTGCACCAACTATCGTTTGACATAAGAGGCCAGCAAAGGTGGTCTTTGCCTTCCATGCAGCCGCTACTCCACATTGTAAATTCGCATCAAAAGGAGTAGTGCACACCACACATTGTTTTTGTTTTGCCGATTGTGCCAAGAGGCTTTCGTAACCATGCGTTATCAGCCATTCTTGGTAGCGAATAGCAACGCAAAGCTGTGAGAACGATCCCCATTCAGCAATCTGGGCCCTCAGCGCAGCATTGCCCATACCAACGGTTTTTACCGATAATAACACCATGGTACAGAGTACATAGGTTGCCAGAAGCAGCGCACAGAAAATAAATCCCTCTTTCATTCGGCCTCTTTCCTCACTAACGAATCTATATGCAGGTGCCACGCCTCAGCCGCTGTATAAGTGACCATATACGCAGCACCCGCACGCTCGCATAAAAGTTTCTCCGGTGCCGGCGCCAAGCCGATACTGCTTTTCACTTCCTGTGCGCTGTTTGGCATAGTTACTTTTTTGCGAAATAACCGGTTTTTGCGACATTCATACGCAATGCGCCATGGCACCTCATTCCAATGGGCATCAAGAGTAGTGCCGGATGCCACAAAAGCATTAGGCCCTATTTGTGTGCATGTTACGGAGCAGCTGAGATCCTTTTGCATTACCATTAAGGCATGGTAGTGATACAGAAATGTGGCAAGCGTGTACTGTGTGCGCCGGCACCAATTAAGTGAGGTATTGAGAGCGGCCGTAAAAAACATAACACCAAGCAGTGCAAGCGCGCCATACACCATTATCTCAAGTAGCAAAAAACCTTTACGTAGCTGCATATATCGGCTGCCCCAGATGCACTATCTTTTTATAGGAGAATGGCCGCACCTTAAAGGTTTCGCGTATACTACCACAGCGATACGTGATTTCTTGTGCAGGAAGGCTGTAGCCTACACCATCATTAAGTTTTTCGGCGATGAAAAACGATGTACACATTGATGCTTGTGCCCCCGAAAGACGATTAATTGTTTGGAGAGAGAGAATGATCATACTTGCGCACAACACCAGTGCGCTGCATGCATACCACACAAAGAATCCGCCCTGCCTTTTTTGATTCATTTATAAACCATTGTATTGACTTGCTCACACGCCACTTTTTAGAGTGTTTTTATAGGTTACGCAACAATGCTAAGGGTAATCTATACTTTTTAAAAATAGGTATTTACGCAAATAATAAGGGTTGGGAGTTCAACTATGACTATATCGCTGGTTCTTTGGTTCTGCATTGGTATTTTACTAAGCCCTTTTTCTTGTAAGGCGATCAATGGCCCTGTTGATTATGCATTGGGCTCAATATTTGGTGCCGGCGCAGTAACATTAGCTCATTCCAACGCCGAGCTCCAAAAAATGTCACTCAGCGCCATAGCTAAACTTGATATGCGTACGGTTGTTCCCAGTCAGATGAATTTTATTAGTTGCACCAACACCGGGCTCGCTACAAATCAGGGGCAAAAGCAACTGGCGTATCAACAACAAGCGCTTACTGCTTCGCAAATCGCAACACTGAGTCCCGCAATGGTTAAGGCGCTTGATATCACTCATCTTCGGGCCATAACATGTGGCTCGGTGTTATCAGGACAAACGCCAAAGCAGATTCAATCACTTCTTATTAATGCACTCACTACCACCTCTGATTTCTCGACACCGTCAGCCGCGTCGCCAAAAACACCAATGATAACCGCCTATCAATTTCAATCACTAACCATTCCACAAATACAATTACTTACGCAGAGCCAGCTTACTACTCTTGATCAAGCACACATGCAGGCGTTTACTGTTGATGTACTAAGTAACGGCACAACATCACTCCAACTACAAAGCCTCAGCACACAGCAAATTCAATGCTTCCTCCCGACGCAAATTGGGTATTTAACCAAAACCCAACTTGCAAATTTAACCGCAGCACAAGTAGGTGCGCTCTCTGCTGCCCAGCTCAAGGCAATTCCTGCCGCGAATTTTACCGATGCATTTTTTAATTATCTATCCTTAGGACAAATAATTGCACTTCCCTACAGTACCATTTCGCCCAGAAATATTTATATAACAAAAGCACAACTGGCTAGCCTAACCGCATCACAACTCGGCAACATAGATATCAATTTTCTTGTCTATATCATTAACCACATTAACGATACACAGCCAAATATTGCTGCAGCATACCAACTCCTTGCCCCCCTTATTACCGATGCCGCACTGAATCAACTTACCCAATCGCTTATCTCAAGCATGTCGGCAGGTGCTATCCCCTATTTCAGTAACGCACAACTTCAAATAATTCTTGGTAAAGGATCGCTCAGTGACAATCAGATATCGTTTCTGAGCGATTCCCAGGTTGGCTCACTAACCGGAGTACAACTTGGGACTATTATGCCAAAACTTAACACCACCCAACAAAAGTCGGTATCAAGAAGCGCATTGGTTAGCATCCTCACGAGCAATCCGCCAGTGGGCACCGCAACATGGAAAACGTTCACCAACGTTCTCGCACTTCTTGGGTCTGACGGCCGAACCTTTTCGGACGGCACAACCATTGCCTCATTGATGCCAACCTTAAGCAACTCGGTTATCCAAAGTATGCCGAAGTTCGGTAACAGCGACTACAACTTGATGGGTATCTTTCAAAATTACTTCATCCCAAATCTTACCGGTGCCCAATGGCAATCACTCAGTACCGATTTTCTTACTTCGCTGCCAGGCAATTGTTTTACCTATCTCACGGTTGCTAATTTAAAATCGATGACATCGGCACAAACAAAGGCGATAAGCCAAAGCAAATCTTTCTACAATAATTGCAGCAATCAAACGATGTCGTATATGTACAATGGCCCAGCATGGGCAGGAGCGCCATCGTATTATGTTCCTGGTCTAGGGTATCCAACGCCATAGCAAGTTGTTTTTCAATTTTGGGTCATCATTATGAAAAAAAACCTTCTCATCGCAATTTTGTGCTTCCATGCCACTGGCTTATTTAGCTTTGATGGCTTCATGGGAGAGGATCCGTTTGCCGCATTTAGCGATGGTGGTATGGACGATTTTTTTAGCAAAAGTGGAAATGCCGATTTTGATTTTGGGAACATGGATTTTGGAAGCGAGAGTGATGACCCTTTCGCATCGCTCTTTGGTAGTGGCTATGGCGACGACAGTGAATCAAGCTCTGAACAAACCGGCGGGAAGAGCAAGAAGCCGGTAGAACCACCGGTCGCCGCATCGGCTGAAGAGGCTTTTAAGAATGGTGTTGCCGCCGAAATAAAGAAGCTTACGCCACAATACAAGGAAGCGATTGCTTTCTACTTAAATGAAATTTCTTCACAGCTGCATGCGCTCGTGACGCATTCTTCAAGTTTTGTTCTTGGCATCAAGCGTAAGCGAGAGCTCGCACCTTCAACCGCCATTGCAGAAGAGGCGGTACAAGCAATTGATGCCATTAAAACGAATTCTCTGTACCACATAGCGCTCCTGTCAAAGGAGTTTGAAGGTTTGCGCGTAAACATAATGGCAGCATCAAACACCATTGAAAACCTTAATGCCGAATTTTCGGCGCTTGCTGCAACCATGCCAGATTCACTCGATACGCCAAGCAGCAAAGAAATTACTCAGCAAAAAAAACTATTTAGAAAAGCGAAAAGCACCACAACTAAAATAATTAAACCGCTCATTGCCGATCTTAAAAAAGTTATCGCGCATAAAAGCATTAAGGATCGTCTTGCCGTAAAAAAGAAAAAATACGCCCCCAAGGTTGGTGGGTCGCGCGCAGGTGCTTCGGGTGGCTGGGGCAGCGGCGCCGGTCGTTATTTTAATGATGACTATGGCTACGGAGGCTCCGGTGGCGGCTGGGGAGACTGGGGAGGTGGTTCTGGTGGTGGCTATAGCTGGGACGATGGCTGGTCAGGCGGTGGCTATGGGGGAGGCTATGGCAATGATTATGATCAGAGTGATTATAGAAAAAGCAGCTCATCCCGATCAAGTTCGCCAAGTACATCAAACAGCAGTGCAGTACGGCAGCCATCGAGATCTTTCTATGGGTACGATGATGAGGATGATTATCAAGTAAGCGGTCGCCAAAATTACACCACGCGGCCGACTTCATTTATTCCAGTCTCAGAAAATTTTGCCGACCTAGAGCCGCGAGAGCAAATGCGTACTATTTTACGGTTGTTACCAAAAAATCTTGAGCAGTGGCAACGGCGATACGAAGCGGCTACTACAAAGCCTCTTAAAAATGCGGCGGTTAAGACGATGCTGGAAGATGTTTCTTTTACGGCCGACGCCGAGCGATTAGTAAAAGTCATCAAGTTGTATAAAGATTTGGAAGCAACACTTGATGAGCTACTCAAAGAAGAATACCAAAAACTCTATACGGTACTCCCCTCCTATATCCCCTTACTCGTGCATGCGGTTGCGTATGCAAGTCCACCGCTGAGTGAATTATTTGAGGAAAAAGAAACACTGCGCATAAAAAAGCTTTCTCCTGAAAAGGCAAAAGAGGTTGCCGAGCGCAATCAGCGGCAGCGTCGATGGTCGTATAAGATGCTTATAGAGCTGCTTGGCTTTGTACGCAATAGCCGCAAGCAGCATGCCAAAATATTTTATCTTGTTGTTGATGAATTACTCAAACATGCACGGGTAATCCTCGGCAAATTAGAGTACTTTTCCAAATCGCTAGAAACAGGTTCAGTATTTTCGCTAGAAACAACGATGAAACTTTCTGCACTATCGCGGCAGCTGTACCATGAACCGGTAGTAGTTGGGTATGCGGTTCTTGATGAAAAAAATAGCGACAAAGAAGGGCAACGCCAAGAGCGACTTGATATAGTGCGCGCAGAAAAAGAGCGCGTTACCGCTCTCGTTGCACCAATAGTTGAACAACAATACGAACTACTTCATGCCATCATCACCATAATGCAAGAGGCGGTAGAAAGTGTCCGTGTCGATTTAAATATTGAGGATGGCGCTCGCCTATCACTTGATGATAGTGATTGCACGCAGAAGCTCTCTGCCAAAATTAGCGACATCATTAACACTACTTACGGTGACCATCCACAAAGGAATGCGATTAATGCGGTACTCATCCCGTACGATCAGCAGAAATATCAACATCTTGAAGTGCAGCATGGATTACTAGTAGAGCTGATGAAAATGTGGTCCCAAAAAGAATTGCCTACCGAAGTTGCTGCGGTTGATAAGGACTACTCTCTGAGCCAAAACTTTAGTGACGAAGATCTTCCTTTTACCACTACATCACTTGACGGCGACGACTCAGGTCCAGTCGAATCACTTCTTGAGGCTAAAAGGCCGGTCATTAGTGTGCAGCCAAGCATTGGAAAGCTTAGTGACGATGGGTTGGGTGACGCTGAGGAAGAATTTAATGAAGCTGCACTCATGCATGAATTTAAACAAATGACAGCGGCGCAAGGCACTGCATAAACCAAGAAAGATTTTGTTAATGAAGAGAACAACTAATTCCATAGTAGCAATAAGCGTTAGTACAATTTTCATTAGTACGGCATTCATTGGTAATGTTTATTGCGGCTGGAGCAGTGCAATTACCGCAGCAATTAATAGGGCTAATGCAGTTGCAAGACAAGCAGCTACTGCCACAGCTACTGCCATTGCCTCGGGAGCCTTTACTCAGGCCCAAATTGCCAGCATGACAAGTCAGCAAATAACCGCGCTTACGTCTGCACAGATCGGTGCGTTAACTACTCAACAAATGGCATGGTTTTCATCGGCCCAAATTGCAGCCCTGAGTACAACGCAGATTCCCTTATTGTCACAAGCACAGATAGGGGCTCTTTCCGGTGCTCAAATAGCGGCACTTACCGCGGCACAATTAAATACGCTCACCACTAGTCAGATTGGTTGGCTGAGCACAACGCAGATAGCGGCACTCACCCCTCAGGTCCTTGCTGCCCTGAGCACATCGCAGATTACCCGATTGTCACAAGCACAGATAGGGGCTCTTTCCGGTGCTCAAATAGCGGCACTTACCGCGGCACAATTAAATACGCTCACCACCAGCCAGATTGGATGGCTCACCGTAACTCAGATAGCGGCGCTTACTCCTCAGGCTTTGGCCTCACTAACAGCAACCCAGCTAGGGTCACTCACACAAAATCAAATTAAAGCGCTGCTTCCGACCCAAGTGGCGGCCATTCCTGCGGCACAAATAAGCGCTCTTCCTGCTGGTACTCCTTCAATCCTCTCAAGCATACAATTAGGGGCCTTTACTGCGGCACAAATCGCAACCCTTACCGCATCTCAGTTGCAAGTATTAACCGATGCTCAGATAGCAGGATTTGCCCCAGATCAAATTGCAAAATTGCCCAATGATTCTTTAAAAATTATTTTCTTGCGTCTTTCTTCCACGCAAGTCGCCGCCCTCACAAAAGCACAGGTGAGCGCCATACTTCAGGGACGTTCGAGTACCGATCTTGCAATGATTAGAGGGGGTATCCAAAAATTAACTACGACACAAATTCAACAGCTTTCACCCGATGAAGTATCACAGATAACTGGTCAGGCTCAGTCATTTAATTTTACGCCATCGCAAATTGCAGCCCTCACGCCCCCACAAACAGCAGGACTCAGCTCAGCGCAAATAGCTAGTCTCGTCTCTGGTGCTTATACCGGCCAAATTTTTGTAGGAATGGATACCTTTTTGCATGGCTTAACTGCGGCACAGCTACGAGGATTACCAAACTCGACCACACTCACTGGCGTTCCCGTCATAATTTTTCTTTTTCGGTATTTAACCAGAGAGCAAGTAGCTGCGCTTGCAGACGATCAAATCGGCCTCTTTACTCCGGCACAATTGATCAATACGCTCACCGCCGATCAGGTTGCGCTGTTTAGTGGAGCTCAAATAAGTATGCTCACCACAAAATATGCTTCATCACTATCACAAATGCAATGGTTCCTCCAAAGAATAACTGCTGCACAAATACAATCACTAACCACAACACAATTTATGTCGCTGTTGCCATATTTAACGACTGCGCAGACTGCTTTCGTAACACTATCGCAGATTACCGCTATGACGCAGGGGCAGGTCCAAACATTATCAACTTCTCAGGCAACTCAAATTTTGACCACCAATAACGCTTCGCTTTCACAGATGCCAACATTTATTCAAAACCTAAGTACAACACAGCTGTCAGACCTTCAGTCAGCCCAAATTACCGCTCTCTTGCCGATGCTTTCGGCAACACAAAATGCGGCCATGCCGCTTTATAACATTTTACAGCTCTCTGCAGCGGCGATCCCCTCTAATACACAGCTAGCACAATTTATTACTACGCTGCAATCCCGTGGGACTGCAGTCGATTTTGGAAGAATAACCACTTTTATTCAGACAATGACGGCACCACAAATACAAGCAATCTCTGACGAGCAGTTCATATTCATACGTGGTCGGTTATCTGGTGCACAACTTCAAATGCTTACCGCCAATCAAGTAAATAACATTCTTTCCGCGGGCAGTCCTGCTAACTATATGGCCACCTCATTCAGCACCGCACAAATACAAGCACTAACACCGGCACAAATCGGCCAAATTTGGAGCCTACTTACCGTTGCGCAAATTCCAGCCCTAAGTGCGGCGCAGATAGCCGCTGCAACAGCTCTGCAATTTGTGCAAATGGATAAGGCTAGACTTCAAGCCTTTACCACGGCACAAGTGGCCTCGTTTAACGCCGACCAAAGAAGAACCTATAACCAAGGCATGGGCATTCATTAAACTGAACAAGCCAGTACTTGCGCGCATCGATCGCACACTTCACGCTCACTCACAAACCAATGCCAGCATCGAGGACATTTAACACCCTCGGCCGGCGTAACCGTTATAACAAGGAATTCACCATTTCCGGCTGTCAGCGAACATTGTGAAACGATACACCATTCGTTAAAAAACGAGATAAGCGACTGAGTACCCAGAAGAGATTCCAGTTCTTTAATCACCGGCGCATAAACACTTTCTTCAAGTCCTTGAAGTTCGATCGCCGCTTCAAGTGAATGCTTAATGGTGCCGGCCGCTCGAAGTTTTTCGATTTCCTGTAAAATCTTCGAGCGCACTTCGTGGAGTCCTTCCCACAATGCGTTACTGCCAACCGATGGCACCGACAATGAGAGGAATTGTGTCAGATGAATAGAGCTATTTTTATCGGTATATGGTGCTGCCAAATAAATATCATCGGCGGTAAACGGTATCAGCGGCGCAATCATTTGGTTGAGTGCCGTTAGAATATAATACTGCGCTGTTTGTGCCGAACGACGTTCAAGGCTTGTGGCTCCCTCTACATACAGTCGGTCTTTTGACATATCAAGGTAATGCGCACTTAACTCAACACTGCAATATCGGGCAAGCAACTGTACAATACTTGCAAAGGAATACTCCATGTACCATTGCTTTACCGCTTTGAGTGTTGTTAAAGCCTGTTGCAAGGCATAGCGATCAAGCAGGTGCATTTTCTCAAATGGCACACAGTCGATAGCCGGATTAAAGTCGGATAAGTTAGCCAGTAAGAAACGACACGTATTGCGAATTTTACGGTAAGTTTCGGCAGTCTGTGTAAGCAATGCATCGGAAATAACCACATCGCGCTCATAATCAACGCTTGCCACCCACATGCGCAGCACGTCGGCCCCATACTTCTTCACTACCTCTTTAGGGTCTACGACGTTGCCACGTGATTTTGACATTTTATGCCCTTGGGCATCCATCACAAAGCCGTGCGTCACAATAGTTTTCATAGGCGCTTTATCATGAAGCACCATTGAGCTGAGCAAAGCACTTTGAAACCAGCCTCGGTGCTGATCCGATCCTTCGATATACAGATCAACCGGCAATGAGCCGCCACGCGCCGCAATTACCGCCGCATGACTAACACCAGAATCAAACCACACGTCGAGAATATCGGTTTCTTTGCGAATGTGTTCATCTGGAATTGTTGCAAGCTCAGACGGTAACAAGCCATCGGCACGCAGTTGGGCAATAGTCACTTGATCCCAGTATTCGATCCCTTCCGTAGCGACTTTATCAGCAACGCCACGAATCAATGCAGGAGTTAAAAAATGCTGACCGGTTACCGTATTGAAAAGAGCGGTAATCGGTACACCCCAGCTCCGCTGGCGAGAAATACACCATTCGGTACGATGAGCAATGAACGCCTCAAGGCGGGTCTTTCCCCAACTTGGTATGAAGGTTATCTCATGCAACGATTCTTGTGTACGACGCACTAAATCATGCTGATCGAGATTGCAGAACCATTGATCGGTTGCGCGAAACATAAGTCCATTGCGGCAGCGCCAGCAATGTGGATATGAGTGCTTAATTGATGTTTTATGAAGCAATGCACCACGCTCTTGTAACGTTTTTAGTACCCACCATTGGCCATCGGTGATTGGCATGCCAAGGAGCTCTTGGGGCTCAATAGCGCTGGTATAACGACCATCGGCCGAGAGCGGCGAATAAATTTCTAAATTGTTTTTGATCCCCATGACATAATCGTCTGGACCACAGCCAGGTGCCGAATGTAGGCAGGCGGTACCATCGGTAACACTTACACCATCATCGCCGATCACCGGCACGGTCAAGCCATCAACAATAGGATGGTGCGCTCGTAGCCCAATGAGTTGACTACTTGGTACGGTGGCCAGCACGAGCGCGCCCTCTCCCAAGATCGGCCTAAGCGATTCAACAAGACCTGCGCCCACAATCACCGCACGCTCATCGTCAAGCGCAACAATGGCATAGGAAGCATTCGGATGTAACACCACCGCCCTGTTTAAGGGTATCGTCCACGGTGTTGTTGTCCATATTAATAACGAAACCTGGCGATTATCGGCCAATTTCAAGTTGTTTTGCGTTAAAGGAAACATGATGTAACAGGAAGGATCTTTCCGCTCGGCATACTCTATTTCGGCCGTTGCCAGCACCGTTTGACAGGAAAAACACCATGGCACCGTTTTGCCCTTGCGTTCGATATATCCCTTTTCGGTAAAGATGGCCAAACTGCGCATGATGTCAGCTTCGTATGATGGGTCCATGGTCATATACCGCTTATCCCATTCGGCACACACCCCAAGCTCTTTGAACTCTTCTTCTTGAACGGTCTTCCAGCGCAACGCATAGGCACGGCATGCTTTCTTAAAAGCGGCCGGGTCGGTCATACGAAGATCTCCGGTTTCACCTGAAACTTTAAGCTCGATCGGCAGCCCGTGACAGTCCCAGCCCGGGGCAAACGATACTGCATTACCAGCCATACGGTGGGCGCGCACTACGCTATCTTTAAGTACTTTATTAAGTGCATGACCTACGTGAAGATGACCGTTAGCATACGGTGGTCCATCATGGAGAACAAATGGGGTGCCGGTCCCGGAAAAATAATGCTCTTGAAGCGCAATGGCCTCCCAATAGCTGCGAAGTGCCGGCTCTCGCTCGGCCGCATTGGCCCGAATATTAAGCGTAGTTGTCGGAAGATTGAGGGTATCTTTATATGATTTTTGTTCTTTTTCTGGGGAACTCATGATTGTTCGCCTTATATATTATGAGGTTTTTTCTGTGCTTACTATTTGATTTCTTTGACGTGCTCTGCACGTCATCACGCCGCCGCCGCCCTTGCGGACTAAGGCGAGCCTCGCTGTAGCTCGTGAGAGCGTAAGCGGGAGGGCTGCATTGTCGGCCCGTGGTGATCCAGTGTAATAAAGCGTTTAATACCGATTTAACCTGGATTGCCACGTCGCTTCGCTTCTCGCAAAGACGGCCCTTGCCGTCTGTAAAAGCATACATACCAATATAGCTGCATATGTTTTCCTAACCACCTACGCCTACGTGCGTCAGCACTTGCGGTGCATAATACCAAATAATTGAGGCAATAGTAGCAATCATCACCGGTATTTTTACCATCGAAACGCCACAGAGTTTGTGCAAAATATTCATAACCGTAAGCACCAAGAGTACCGGATATAGCACTATTAAGATCGGATCCAACATGGCAACAATTTCTGAAAAGGTGAAGTTTGCAAAAACAAAGGTAATCACCACCGTAATGAGCAGGCTGATGTGATAGGAAATTCTTTGTGATGATACTTCAGTGTGCAGAAACTCGGCAAATACCGAGGCCAAAGCTAATGCGGTGGTAAAGCAGGTAAGCACTACTGCAAGTCCCACAAGCAACCCCCCAATAGGACCGAGGATGGTTTGCGCTACCGTACCAAGTAACACTTCGGCCGGTACCATGGCGAGCGCTGAGCCGTAATAGGAAGCAACCAGTACAAAACCGGCATAGACAAGGCCCAGCAATACCGCACCAATAATCGATGCCCAAAGTGCATCGCGAGCCACCAACCAGGTGTCTCTTCCGCGAGACTCACTGCTCTGGCGTAAGCCGGTAATAACAACACTCGAGAAAAAGAAAGCGGCCAAAAGATCCATTGTATTGTAACCTTCATATAAGCCAAATTTGAACATTGAGATGGCATCAAGCGTCGAGGCTGATGCGGTCGGATGAATCAACATTCCTTTGATGATAATGATGGCCAGGCTTACTACTAAGATCGGACTGAGTACGGCCCCCAACAACCCCACTATACGGCTTTTTTTATATGCCGCTATATACATAAAGAGGCAAGAAATGAGGCTGAAAATCACAACCGATAATGCCGGGTTATACATTTTTATTGTGCTATATGAAAGCGCGATGCATCGAGGAACCGCGCCAATTGGTCCCAGTATGATCAACAAAAAAAATGCTACCAAAAACCCGGGAATGCGACCAATGCGAGCAAAAAAGGCTCGATAATCACCCTCATAGAGGATTATTGCCAAAAGCCCAAGGAATGGTACACCAACCGCGGTCAAAAGAAGGCCAAGAATTGCTGGAACCGATTGATTACCGGCCAGCTGCCCTACCTTAAGCGGAAACGCAATGTTACCGGCACCAAAAAACATAGAAAACATCGCAAGACCTGTAGTGCCTATAAGGCGGGCCTGCGTCTTAAGTGAATTATTCATACAAAACCAATCAAATTATGCTTTACGACGCGATACCTGCGCTAAATGGCGACGCCAATATGGGCGAGCACCTCAGGTACATGGTACCAAATAATTGAAGCAATGGTTGCCAAAACCACCGGCGTTTTTACCATAGAAACACCATACAATTTATGTAAAATGTTCATAATGGTAAGCACCAGAAGCACCGGATAAATAACGATTAAAATCGGTATTAACATTGCCACAATTTCGGTAAATTTGAGGTTGGCAAAAATAAATGTTGTAAGCAAGGTCAGTACCAAACTGCTGCGATAACAAACCACTTTGAAAAACAGTTGATTGTGCAGGAATTCAGCGAACACGGCGGCCAATGCAAGTGCTGTTGTTAGGCAGGCCAATACCACCGCAAGGCTTACGAAAATGCCACCAATTTGGCCAAGAACCATATGGGCAATGGTACCAAGCAAGACCTCGGCCGGAACGGTTGCCAAGGCTGAGCCGTAGTAGGAAGCCACGAGCACGAATCCTGCATACACAAGGCCAAGGAGTGTCGCACCAATGATCGATGCCTGAAGCGCATAGCGAGCTAAAAGACGCTTGTCGCTATTTATTTCACCACCAATCTGACGTAATCCGGCAATAATAACGCCTGAAAAGAAGAATGTCCCCAGCAAGTCCATGGTGTTGTAGCCCTCAAGCAAGCCAAACTTAAACATCTCCGCCGCATCAAACGCCGAATGTGGAGATGTCGGATGGCACAAAATGCCCTTGATGATAATAACCACCAAACTCAAGACGAGGAGCGGGCTTAAAACGGTGCCGAGCAAATCGGTGATACGGCTTTTTTTGTAGGTCGCCAAGTAAATGACGATACAAGAAATAAAGCTAAACAGTACCGTTGAGAGTGTCGCGTCGTACATTTTAAGCGTACTGTACGCAAAAGCAATGCATCGCGGTGTCGCGCCAAAAGGTCCAATCAAAATCATGATAAAGAGCGTAACTAAAAATCCGGGAATACGACCAATACGGGCGAAAAAAGCATGATAATCACCTTCATAGAGTACCATCGCTAAAAGCCCAAGAAATGGAACGCCAACCGCGGTAATTAATAATCCAATAATCGCCACCCACGCCTGATCTCCTGCCATTTGTCCCACAATTAAGGGAAATACGACATTGCCGGCGCCAAAAAACATAGAGAACATTGCGAGGCCGGTGGTGAAGATATGACGAAGTTGCGTCGGTATTGGACTACTCATGAAACCCCTTTCACATGGTTACATATGGGCTATCGGTATACAGCGAGTGCCTGACATGGCAAAGCCGCTCTCCATGAAGACAAAGAGCGGCAAGCATACCACAGTTTTGCGCCTAGACGAAATTTCTTAAAATCTAGCGAGCGTAGCCTTTTAATCAAGAAGTTGTATATCAACTAAACGACCCCATTCAGGACTAGTACCGCCAGAACCAAGTGGCATAATGAAAATAAAATCCTGACGTCCCCCAACCATTTCTTCATTCCAGGGGATGCATTTCTTAAAATGAGCAATCTGCGCAGGCAACTTTCCTTCATATGATTTTTTGTGCATATAGCCCCATGCTTCAAAGAGGCAATGGAACAAGATTGCACCGCAGGCAAGGTGCGTTACACTGATTGGTGGCAGCTGCTTATAAAAGCTGGCCACCACAAACGCACTGGCAATCTCGACGGTCTTTACTCGTTGCTTAGCGCGCACAAAACCAACCCCAGCATCTTCGTAGTCAGGATACCAATAGCTGATCATCTCAGAGGAAAAAGGATCTTTACATGAAGCATCGGCTGCGATTGAAACACGAATTTGTTTTTGATCCGTGCGCTTATTCGTAATACTTAGGACAAAAATCCTTGCCCTTTTTGAAAGTCCCGGGGAAACTTCCTCGAGTACTGCTTCTTTAGCAAAATATGCATCACAAAAAACCTGAGAACCCCCAGTCGGCATGCATATCGGCGTCTTAAACGGAGACGGATCGGGACTCACCGTAGCATCTGATCCAATCAGAGAACTCGCCATAGAGAGACTGGCAAGTAAAAAGTAGTTTTTCATACGTATATCACCTTTCTAAAAAAATAATCGGTTATTTAACATTTCTCCAGTGCCCAATCAATGTGCCTATCTTGACCTGCTATGCCAAAAATAGTCGTTGCCACGTCGGTGGAAACGAGAAGCCAACTCTTGAAAGTTGACGTGGCCGGAATAGTAAACTCCATCAGGTCTTTATTCAGCGTAATTTTGTCTGCAATCACATCGGCCGCTGGCGTCCCCGGGCCCGGTGTAATAATTGGTCTAAACACACGAACTAATTGGCAAAAATCAGTGCCGACTGCTAAAGAATACATTATCGCTAAGCTTAATCCCAATGCTCCTGGGCGGCGTCGATAATACCGAGTCCCGAGCGCCCTCTCAATCGATTGCCCATAAGTAAAAAGATCGTTCGGCCTAAAACAGACCGGGAACGCCCTTTGATTTACAATAGAGAGCTCTAGTCCTACACACCCCTCAAAATGTTTCTCGCCAAAGAAATTATTCAAAGCGGAACTGGGCAGCTCTTTGATGGCACATAGCACGGCCTTATCAGACTTTTTACCGCTCGCATCGGCCGCAATCAGTCCGTTTATGCCGAGTAGTCCCATACAAAACACAAGCACTTTTTTCATATATCCCCCTCTATGAAAATATTCTTCTTATTTCAACAGATTTCTACGGTAAAAATATCTTGAAATGTTACCTCAGTCAGCATGACACGCCTTTCCCCAAACCGCCCATAATGCTCGGCTTCGGCGCGCAGTATAACAAGTGTGTTAACAAATCCATGCTCAGGCTTAACAACATAAGAATCGGCAACTGGTACGTAAACGACAGACTTTCGATCACTTACAATGTGGGGCTTTAGCATCGAGATGTCAGCACGTTTTTCCAGCGCCGCAAGGTCAAAATAACGATCATCCCACCAACTTTTAAGGCCACTCGCAACAGCGCTCACAGCCGGCACCCCGACAGCTACCATATCGCCGTACCAGTACCATAATGCGCCCATAGTCACACTCATAACACCAAAACCAGCAATAAGTCTTTCTTTTACTTCTCGCTCACTCAAATCACTGGTATTCCATGGCGAATAGAGTAAGGAAAGCCGATCGGGGTCGAGCGCCTGCCGACAAAGCGACGTAATAGGCCTGGCAAGAATAATAGATTGATGTTTGTATGTATTTGCAACGAATACCCGGGCCGCTTCAATTTTTGTACTCAGTCCAGGACACACGGCATTCAGCGCTTCAGGCGAAATAAGCTCAAGCCAGCAGGCTATATTGGCATCTGTGGTCTCGAGTATAAGGCGTTTGACCGCTACGGTATCTGATGCGGCCAAAGAGACAGTGCTACCCATGCTCAGTATAAAAAATAGAATCTTTCTCATGTAGCATTTCCCCTTCATTATGCAGCAATGGCGGCGGAATATAGCATTGCAGGTAGGCAATCGCAAGAAAGTTGTTCCAGGGTACATTGACCAAGGTAAGAACATTGTGCGACACTACTTAGTGTTATCAGTATTTTTTGGGGGAAACGTATGGGGAAAAGGTACCGATTATTATCAGTAGTGCTCTTGCTTGCAAGCACTACGCTACACCTCGGTGCTCGTGTGAAAACCGCTGTACCAGCAGTCGTTGGTGGCGGCCTTGCAGTCGGCTTTTATAGTAAAAGCAGAGAAGCCGAGAACGAAGCAGAGATGATAAAGGCGGCAACCGAAGCCAAAGGTCAGGATTATACCCGCTCAAAAAAGTACCAGTCGGCCTGTAGGCGTAAACGATTATTTCAGGTTCTTGCCGCACTCTCTCTTGCCGGTGGCCTTGGCGGATCGGCATTGATGCGTC
The DNA here is from genome assembly GCA_030917815.1 of Candidatus Babelota bacterium. Lineage (GTDB taxonomy): Bacteria > Babelota > Babeliae > Babelales > JAUPTZ01 > JAUPTZ01. The sequence continues at coordinate 127,620 of JAUPTZ010000001.1, forward strand.
GCTCAGATACCACAGCAGACAATGAAATTGTACCAAAGAGAGACGCCACCCCACCTACTCAGCCAGAGCCCAATGTAACACCTAAAGATACGGCGGGGCGCAAAAAGCGAAATGCCGAAGCACTATCGCAGGCCATCATTAAAAACGACGCGAAATTAGTGGCTACCCTTGCGAAGAAAGCAGGAAAAGCCAAACTCATGCTCAGGGACGAACATGGCAACACACCGCTCATGCTCGCCATAGAGCTCGGCCATGTCGAAGTCGTAAGGGCATTGGTACCACTCTCTGGCTCAGAAGCACTGCGTACCACAACAAATAATCTTGGACGCACCTCCTTAGCAATGGCCACAGGCCGCGGAGATGATGCGGGCTCAAAAATGGCACAAATTATTACCAACGCTTTGGCCACAGATGAAGCACCCTCAGAAGAGGTACCTGAAGGCATGGATATAACCGCCACAAAAAAGGCCCTTACTGCAGCCACTAACGCCCAAGATGTTAACGCAATCAAAAAACTTAACAAGGATCATCTCAAAACAATTCTTAACGGTCCCGAGCTTTATGAAGATCAACCGTTTTTTTGGAGAGTTATTGAATGGGGGAATCCTGAGGCTGTACAATATCTAATAGACGTAGGCGGTAAAGAAATTGTAGGGAAAAACCCTTCAATTCTTCAAGCAGCCGTACAACGTGGTCGCGTTGACGCACTGAGGATCCTTGCTCCCCTTGCAAGCGCGGAGCAAATTACTGATGGCAATGGCGGGGGCGGCATGGCGCCGCTCATGCAAGCAAAATGGCACATTTTAAAAGCCTACTCAGAAGACTCGACAAAAAAGCAAAGCGCAATACTAAAGATTTTGGAAGATGAGCTCGAAAGAAAGACCGGCACACGAGATGGCGGCGAATCCGAAGCAGAATGGCCTGCGCGAGAGCGCTGGGAAAGAGAGCATTCCGGAGAATGAAGATGCATATCACGATTATTCTTCTTACTACCTGCATGGCAACCTCGCTGCTGCCAACCGACAAACTCGCGGTGCATACCGACATTGCAGAAGCGGAGGCGCAAATTCCTGCGGTTCTTACGCAGGTTGCCGAGGTTGATGGCTATATCGGCGATATAACCGATTTGCTCAAGAAACAAGCAATTGAGGAAGCGGTCGACGCTCATCGCAGACAAAATCTCATTCCGCGCAAAAGCTGGTCGGTACCGCTTCGTCGCCGCTTGAACTTGCCACGCACGCCACAGGTTGATGGCGAAAAATCGTTTGTGGTGAAAATTCCACCGGAGCAAATACCACAAGCATCATATGCCCCGGCAACGCGCAACCTTTATATGGTCATGCCACAGGAAGTAACACTGGATAATACCGCTACAACCTATGAACCGTTCAGCCCACTCACCGAAGCCCAACAAAAGAACCGAGCACTCATAGCTAAAACCGCTACACTCTATAAACGAGTACCTAAGAAACTCTGCGAGCAATCATGGTATGGACGGCAAAAATCACTCGATACCATTTTTCTCATACCGGACCAAGAACATGGTGACTATATACGCAATGACACGGTATTTAAGGTGACCCCAGCAGTGTTTAGCCAACTACATGATACCAATGGCGGAGAACCGGAACTCGACAAGAATCCTAGGTTCTTTAAGCGATCCGATGGCGCCATGATCCCATGCGGCCAGCACGATCTTGCACTCGGCATCTATGAAGGCTTTGGGCGCCAAGTTGGTCTTTTGGGCGCCGAAACCGTCGCGACCGCCCTTTTTTATCAAAGCTTTAAAAAAGCACGTGATGCCTCTGTAGTTGATACCTTATTGGCTAACGCCGAAGCTATTTGTACCGACAAGCAATGGGCAAAGAATTTAGGAAAAAAATTGTGCTTTATGCCGCTTAATCCGTTCAATAAAAAAAGCCTTCCCTATGTAGGATTGTATGCCACTATGTCTGAGCTGGTACGCTTGGCCGAGCGAAACCTCGTAGGCCCAACCTTTATGAATGGTGCCATAACTAAAGCACAAGACTTCTTTGATACATTCATGAAGAAAGGCTCTAATGCCTTTAGGGAAGATCTCCACTGGGAATATGCAACCGGCGTCCCCATACCACTCTACGGAATCCTTGAATTTGTAAGCACCGGCAAACTTTCTGTTCTTGAAGACGGCTCCGCCGTTATTTTAGGAGGCCAGCCCTCGACCCAACAAGAACAAGTAATCGATTTTGCACGCCGATTCTTAATTGCCTTCTTTACGTTACGCTTTACCGATAGCAGTGCGATACAAAAACTAATCTCGCTCGCCCGTAAAAATGAAAAAGGCTTTTTTGCCTTGCTTCGTAGCGGCAACAAGCAAGAAATTGAAAAATTTGTAGAAAGCGCCGGCCTCACCCACGGCTCGCTTTTAAGTTTATTTTTAAAAGGCCCTCTAAAGCCTCTGGGGAGTAAGCTACACGGAGCACAGATCATCTATTGGCAACGGCTAAAAGCTAGCCTACTCGTAAATGCTCTTTTCAGTCTTCCGGTTATTATAAAATTTGTTTATGGCATGGGCCGCTTCATTGCAGAAGCCAAAAAACCTTACTAAGAAGGAATACATCAATGCATACATATCGCTACTATCTCCTGGGAATACTGGGATTAGGACTTATCAATGGAACTCTCTTTGCAGCAACAACCGCCCCGCACCCAACCGGATTTGGTGGTGGAGAATTTCAATCAAAGATCGCCGGAGCGGCCGAGCTGGGCATAGCCGACCAACGACGCATTCGCCTTGAAAATAGACTCATTCATCTTGATGAGGAGATTCAAATCCTAACCAGCGAGCTTCGCCGTGCCGATGCGGAGAGAAAAAAAGAAATTCATCTGCTTCTTGCACAAAAAAATGAGGCGCGCAATCGCATCGCTGACGCAGAAGAAAAAGCTTACGAAGGCATTAAAGGACTTGTAGCGCGAGAGCTTGAAGAGCCAATGCGCGAAAAAGAGCAGACCCGCGCTAAAGAACTGGCTATTGCAACCAAAGTAGCCGAAGTTATTGCCGGCAGAGAGACAACCCTGCAACTTGCCGATAAAAATAATGACGCTCGACATAAATTGTTCCAATACGCTCTCCCGGCAACTGCGGTAAGTATTGCCGGTCTTATGTTTACCTACTTTCTAGTCAAGCATTATTATCAAGCCCGCCCAACAATTATTGAGCCTCAAGATACCTCGATTCGCACCCTTATGGATAAAATGCTTGGTATTACGACGCCGGCATCCGACTTAGACTCGGTGATCCTATCGCCAGATCTCCAAGAGCAGGTTCTCATAAAATTCCTTGGCCTCAGTACCGCAATGCAGAGACATAAGCCACTGAGCAATATGCTCTTTTTTGGCCCGGCCGGCACCGGCAAAACGATGGCCGCCGTAGCGTTTGCTCGTCGCTTATCGGAACAAGGCATTGCCCATCACGTTATTTGTCGAGGGCCAGCATTTAAGCGCCTTGGCACCGCTTCAGCGGCACAAACCGCTTTAGCCGATACCTTGCGATGGGCAAGCAAGAGCAAGCTGCCAGTTGTCATTATCATCGATGAAGCAGAGACAATGTTTCCTAAGCGCGGCTCTCAGTATTCGGATAATATGACCAACGATCTCGTTGCTACGATGCTCAGCTATTTCCCTAATGCAATACATAAAAAAATGATGTTTATTCTTTCGACCAACTATCCTGACCGACTCGATGAAGCGCTGGTCAATCGCGTCGACCCTTCAAACCAAATACGATTTACACCGCCGGGACAAACAGAACGAGAAGCCTTATTGAAAATCTACTTAAAGCATCACATCATCGACAACGACTATCTTATCGATCAAAATATTGAGCACGATATTCCTTCAATTGCAAATCAAATTGAGGGCCTTGTTGGACGACAGATCGATTCCCTTATTGCGCAAACACTCTATCCGCTTATGCGCAAAGAGAATGATCCTAACGGAAAGGTTATGCTCGATTATACGCTGATGCAAGAGGCTATCGGACGGGCAAAAGCGGAGAAGGACTTTTCGGCGTTTTAGCAGCAGGAAAAACATCGGAGAATTATTCGGGCTAGACTGCCTTAAGAAAATAATGCAGCTCTTTCCCAGGCTAAAAATTCACATCGTTTTTAGCAGAAGTAATAATCTTCGTGCCGTTGACGTGGCTCGGCAATTTTTGAGAATGCTGCTTTAATGCTGAGATCATCTTGGCGCTTTAATACACCATTCTCCACGGCCTGTTCTTTGGTCAATGCTTGCTCAGTCCACTCAAGGCTACCGGCCATACCGGCACCGGCAAAGGTGATCGTAGAAATATCTCCCGGCTTGATGTACTGCGTGCCGGCAATATCGCATGCGGCAAACTTAATGCAATACGGTTTTTTAAAGGATACATACCGGTAGCTAAAAATACTGCGAATTTCCGGATTTAGTTCTACTTCTTTAATAGAATGCGGCGTCATGATTCTACCATGAGCATTCGTGATAAATACCGACCACGCACTGTTCTTATCGCTCATCGAAATATGAGATTCATCGGTTATTTGGGCTAACAGATAAAGCGTGAGATATTCACGATTTTCTTCGAGAAGTTGCGATAAGAAGGCGGTACGTTCATTTTCGTTGTGTCCAACCTTGGCACTATGCAAGGCGGCGTATACCGCGCACATTTGATCGGACATAATTAAGACATCAAAGTGCGCATGTGTTTGATAGCCCTCATAAAGGGTAACCGAGTGCAGATACTGCTGAATAAGCTCGTATGACGGTTCATGCTTGGTTACTTGTGGACATTCTCGCCCAATCATATTGTATGATTTATCAAGGCAGCCGGTAGTTATCAAACAGGCCAACGCAAAATATCCTAACTTCGCGAGGCTTTTCAGACTCTTCATGACTCACTTCCTTCTAAAAAGAGATTTCTTGTACCTATCGTAGCCGGCAAGTATACTCGTCCTGCACCCCTGTTTAAAAGGTTTATATGAAACAAAATGTTGCGTCTCGGTTATTAGCACACGCCTACCTCTATTCTTCCCGTGCGCCGCGAGCGTTAGTTATTATAAAATTACTCTGCTACATCGGCATTGGTATTGGTTCGTGTGCCCTCATGTTAGCCCTTATCATTACGCATGGATTTGAACGCGATATTAGCCTTAAGATGAAAGGCATTAGCAGTGATGTTGTTATAGAATCGCCCGGCAATCAACTCGATGCACGAGAAGTATCGACGTATATTACTGAGAATATGGGCGCTGCCATACATGGCGTGAGCGCGAGCAGCACAAGGCATCTCATTGTTTCTCACAACGATATTTCACATGTTATGTTTCTGCGGGGCATCGATCCGGCAGGTGAAGCGATGACTACCTCGTTAGCCGAAAAAATTATTACCCCTCGCAAGACAACTCTCTCTTCACTGCTCACCGACAATTCAGCGCTTATCGTAGGCAAACAATTTGCGACCCAGCATAAGCTCTGGATTGGGAGCGAACTCACCGTGTACATCCCCCAAGAATCGGGTAAATCAAAGATTGCTCTTGAAAAAAAGGTCATGCATATTGCCGGCATTTTTCATCTTGGCCTTGAAGATTATGATATGAACATTGCTTATTGCAGCATTGATGCTTTGAAGAAAATGTACGAAAAATGTTTGGGCGCCGATCAGATAGCGGTGTCGTTTGCACCGCCACACTGGCAACGACCAACAACCTCGATTCTCCAGTGGGTGCGCAACCTCTGGAACCGCCTCTGGATCAGCACCGATGAGTATTATGAGCAACGTGTCCGGGCATTGCGAGCTCTGCTACCCGGCCTCTCGGTACGTGGCTGGCGAGAACTCTATCCCGATCTCGTTGCATCACTGCAACTTGAAAAGTATGCCATCAGTTTTGTATTGGGCTTAATAGCATTGGTTGCAAGCATGCTTATCATTTGTTTGCTGTTTATGTTCTTGCAATACAAACATCAAGACATTGCGATCCTGCAAACGCTCGGCATGAATGGCCAAACCATTCGCTCATTGTTTACCCGTATTGCGATGACCATTGTGTTTCACGCGGTGCTGGTTGGCATTAGTATTGCGTGGCTTATTGGATGGATTATCGACACATTTAAACCCATCACGCTACCAGATGTGTACTACATCGCGTATTTGCCAGCAGCGCTAGAACCAATTCATGCGATAGTCGTAGCGGTTGGAACAATGCTACTCGGCTATCTTGCTTGTCAGCTACCATTAAGACAGTTGAAGCACTTTAGTGTGGTACAGGTGCTGAGGGGAAATTAAACCAAAGAAGGAAGCCTATGCAAAAATACCAATATCATGCACTCTTTATCGCCCTACTAAGCATTGCGTCACCGGCCTATGCCAATGTACGCACCATTGCTCCCGTTGCAGCAGGAGGAGCACTCTCTGTCGGTTTTTTCTTAATAAGTAAAAAGGCGGATGCAGAAGCTGAAATCATTAAGAAATCGGCGCAATCACAAGGGCTCGACTACACAAAAATGCCTCTGTATACCTTTGCACGCAGGCGCAGCATTCTTTTAAAGGTGCTGGCCGCAGCATCATTAGCCGGCGGTCTTGGCATCGCATATCACGCAAATAAGCCGGCACCAGCTCCGCATCCGTCACTCGCTATTTCATATGCTATAGAAGCACATGATACCGATAGAGCTATTGCATTGATCAAAGCAGAAGATCCAGAACTTCTTAGCTTTGATATCCGTACGCACGCTGGCGGAGCGCTAGCTGCCGCAATCAGAGAGCAGAATATAGCAATCACCAAGGAAATTATTGACCGCATAGAAGCCGACGTGCTTGCGTCGGTGCATGACAGCGCACAAACGAGCATGCTGGGACTCGCTATAAAAAACGAGTCTGACGAGATTGCAGAATTAATCATTCATACAATAGCAAACTGCGACGCCAGACACTTTAACAAGCGAGATAATGCTAACCAAACCGCCCTAATGCTCGCCGTACAAAAAGAGGATGGCAATCGCGTAGCTAGAGCACTCATTCAAGCAATACGCCCAGAAGATTTATGGCTACAAGGTGGACGAGGGGGGCAGTGGACCGCTCTTAAGCTGGCCGCTTACTATGGAAAGAAAGAGACAGTGAAGCTGCTTCTATCAAAAGTGTCATCCGAGCCCAGCCCAGCAACCCAAAAGGCTCTGAATGATGCCCTGGAATCTGCTCGCCAAAATGGTCACACAGAAATTGCCAATCTTATTGCCGATGCCCTAGAAAGAATAACAACCGAGTCTCTCTTGAGGATGGACGACAGCGCTCGCATCAGCGCACTTACCAAAGCGATTGAAGAAGAAAATAACTCGTATGCGCTACTTTTGATTAAGGAAATGGATCCACAGCTTTTTATACAAAAAATTGAAAGTCGCCGCCCCCCTAGCATTTTGCGATCAGCGCAATTTAGCTACCCTATCCTTCAAGCATTAGTCAATAGATTAAAAAGCCGCAAAGATGTGCTCATAGATGATCAAGAAGTTAGACTCGCTCTCGCAAGCAACTTCTTCAATGACGACGCTGCCTATGTTACCAAACTAGCAGAGCTGCTCCTCCCCATCATGACCGATGAAGGGATAAATAGAAAAGTGCATGGATTTAGCCTCATAGAAATGGCCGCCGCAACACGCAATCAAGCAGCCGTTGAGGCAGTGATTCCGCGAACTACAAACGAAAACCTTGCCGCCACTCTTGCAAAAGACCTAGAGCCAAACATTCGAACAATTATTACAGACGCATTGCGTGCACGAGCAGAATAAACTTAATGAAGCCCACACATACCTAGCAACGCACTCATGTTTTTCAATAACCCATGCCGCCATAAGCAAATGTTGTCATTCTTCTCATAAATGAAAAGGCCATGATTTCCATGCTTTAAGTCCCAAGAAAAATGCTGTGGATTTTTAATGCCAAGCTCAAAGCCAAGCGCATGAATATCTTTTGCCGAATGCAAATCGACATCTTGACGTGCAAAACTATTGTTCAGCACTTTGCGAATATTATTGTTGAACGAAGCGGCTTCCATATCTTTGCCAAAGCACTCTGGATGTTCCCAAATATTTTTCTTATGCATGGCGCACTCTTGACGATCAAAGCCGGCCACACCAAGCAAGTGGTCAAAATCGGGATTATCGATCAAGTACGTCGCTTTATCAAAACCAAATCCGGTGTCATGTCCCAGTTCATGAAGCACCATTTGTGAGAGACCATCTAAGGTATGGTAGCGCAATATTTTATGTGGCAATCCGGTAACCACATCAATGAGGCCTCGCTCATGTTCATTTAACGTTGTGCTGGCTATGCGCTCGGCCATAAATCACCTCTCCCTGCTTGGTTAAAAAAAAAGGGGTTGCTATATATTGCTTCGCATCCTAATGCGAAGCAATAGGCAATGACAAGATTTATGTAAAATTAACTGATAAATCGCAGACTTTAGGTAAGTTGGGAAACCAGCGCGTTGATGGAATACGGCACAGCACCACTAATAAGTACGACATTATTAACTGGTGCCAAGAGCTCTTGTAGCTGTTTTTGTGCATCACTCCACTCAGGAGCAAGCCACACATTCATGGTCGCCGGTGCAACGGCACGAATAGGCCGGGTCGCATCACCAACAAGCACAATATCTGAAATACTGCGGGTTTTAATTAACTCACGCCCGACATGGCGATGCCAAAATGTTGTGCGATCACCAAGGTCAGGGATATTGCCCAGCACCGCGATTTTACGCGACTGCGGGTTACCCACCGCATGCATGGCATGCAGTGAAGCTTTAACACTGTCGGGACTAATGCTGTGCATATCTTGCATGAGCATTCCTCGCCCATCACGCAATGAGCGATGATAAAAACCACCGGCCAGCGGCATATACGATGAAAGCCCTTTAACAACAACTTCAAACGGTATGTACAAAAAGTGTGCCAGTGCTGCCGCAGCCAATGCGCCATATACCAACGCCTTATGATGACCGGGCAACACAACCTCACGCTCATAGTCATACACACGCAAGCCTAATCTCGTCTTAATCGCACCATGCTCATCTTTAAATAACGTCACTTTACGTGCCGTTATCGTATTTTTATTTTTTAATCCAAAGCGCACAATGGGGTGCTCATAGAAATGAGAAATAAGCGTCGGATAATCACCACATACCACGCCAACCTGGCTAGGACTAAAAAAGGAAAAAATTTCTTGTTTTTCCTGTGCCACTAATTGCAAAGTACCGGTAGCATCAAGATGAGCAGGACAAATAGCAGTGATAATCGCAATAGTTGGACGCAACAAGTCGGCACAGAGGCGCATTGCGCCAGTGTACATTACCCCCACCTCAAACACCGCCGCTACGTGCTTGTCAGTGATGTGAAGGAGATGCAATGCAAGCCCTAAGATTGAGTCGGCCTGCGCCGTAACAATCAACACCGGCAAGCGATCAACATTAAAAATGGCTGCCAACATGTCGATAGTAGTTGTTTTGCCAATCGATCCGGTTACCGCAATAATAGGCACAATACATTGTGAGCGCCAAGCGGCCGCAACCGCATATAATGCCTGCTGCGTATCGGGTACCACAATAACTTCAAGATTAATGCGTGCTTGAGGCTCAAGAGCCACGATTTTGGTATACGTAGCAGGCGAAACCACTACCGCTTGTGCTCCGCGAGAGCGGGCTGTAGCAAATGAATCCAGCACCTTAGTATCGGCCACCCCAAGATCCCACCAGGTACCACCAGCAAACACTTGCGCCGCCACATCGCTAATCGGCAACAACGAGCCGGTCGCTAGATAGAGCGGGACGTTTACGAGCATGCCATGCTCATCAAAACGAACATAACAAGACTCGGCTACCAGAGAGCAGATAAACAGCGGGTTAATATGCATGGTTGGGGGCTCCTGCCTATTGGTCTTATGTTGCGGGGCACAGCTTACGCTAATGACCGACGGTGTCAAGGAAAAAAAGCTCCTAGTCGCGCAATACGCGCCGTGGCTTACCACCCTGGGCTGCGGCAACGTATCCATCTCTTTCTAACATTTCGATAAGACGCGCCGATCGATTAAAACCAACCCGATATTTTCGCTGCAACAATGAAATAGAAATCTCATCAATCGACCCAATAAATTCACGCACCTCATCATACAGCGGGTCGGAGTCATCTTCCAATCCTTCACTATGCCGAGCAACCACCTGCTTCAATGAAAAATAGGAAGCCGGCCGCTGCAACTTTAAATAATCGGTGAGGCGATCAATCTCGATATCGGTAACATAGGCACCGTGCAACCGCTGCACACCACCCATATTACTTGGGCTCATGTAGAGCATATCGCCACGCCCTAATAATTTCTCAGCACCAGAGGTGTCAATAATTGTGCGCGAATCAATCTTGCTTGATACGCGAAAGGCAATGCGACTCGGAAAATTGGCTTTAATCAATCCGGTAACCACGTCAACCGATGGTCGCTGCGTTGCAACCAACATATGAATGCCGGCCGCCCGTGCCATCTGTGCAATGCGTGCAATAAGCGTTTCAATTTCACGACCACCAACCATGATCAAATCGGCAAGCTCATCTATCATAATTACCATATAAGGCATCCCATGGACATGAATACCAATTTCACGCTCTTTGGCAAAGCAGGTTGCCGGGTTTAATTTATGGTACTCGGCAATATTACGCACCCCAATCTGTGCCATTAGCTCGTAGCGCAATTCCATTTCTTCGGCGACCCATTTCAATACCGGTGCTACATCGGACGGATTAGTCACAATAGGAAACAACAAATGAGGAATGTCGGCATACGGGGTAAATTCAAGTCGTTTTGGATCGATCAAGATTATACGAACTTTATCAGGTGTTACCCGGGCAAGCAGACTTACAAGCATAACGTTCATGCCAACCGACTTACCAGAACCGGTTGCACCCGCAACTAAAAGGTGAGGCATAGTAGCAAGATCGGCAATGACCGGATTACCTACAATATCAACGCCCAGGGCCAAAGGTAGATGAGCTCGTGAGCCGGAAAGCCCCTCCTCTCCTACCATGTCACCAAACATAACCGACTCTCTCTTTTCGTTGGCAATCTCAAAACCAACAACCGATTTACCCGGAATTGGGGCCAGGATGCGAATACTTAACGCCTTAAGACTCAACGCAAGATCATCTTCAAGGGCAAGAATTCTACTTACCTTATTACCAACTTCAGGCTCATATTCAAAGAGCGTAATTACCGGTCCCGGCTTAATATTGAGCACCTGACCGGTAATACCAAAATGCATAAGTTTTTCTTCTAGAATGTGTGCACGCTCTTTACAGCGCGCAATGAATGCCTCATCTTGCTGTAATGTGCCACGCGCATCAAAAATTTCTTTGAGTGGTGGAAGGTTAAAAGAGGCCGGTTCAGTATACACTGCCGGCCTAATATCCTCTTCCAATTCGGCTTCTTCCGGATCTCCCGATTCTTCGGCGCCGCCGTCGCACATGCGTGCTAAGGCGCGTCTCGACATAGCCTCCGGCGACGTCGGACCGTGATATGTGCCTCCGCCACCGCTCCCACCGCCAGTGCTACTATCATCATCATCGCCATCATCGTCATCATCTTTTTCGTTCTTTGTTGAGCCATCAAGCAAAATCTCGTCCTCTTCGGCCTCTTCCTCTTCATCGTCAACAATGAACCCTTCTACAAGTGGCGGCTCAAAATTACGTATCTCGCTAGAATCCTGCGCCTGCCCCGCTTCGGCGATGTCATTAATTTCTACTTCCTGCGGCTTATGCGACTGGTTCTTCCGGTCTAGCGTGCAGCGAGCGGCGGTCGGCACCGCTTCTATTTCAGGAATATGGAAATGGTCGTCGCTTTCTTCTGGCAGCCGCTCCTCAATCACTGGCTTATGTGGTGGCTTTGGCACAAAATGATCATCTCTCTCACCATTTTTTGGCCACATATACATGAATCCGGTTCGCAATAAATACCAGGTCATAGACAATCCATAGAACACATATGCACATGCCAACGCGGTTGCGTGTAGAAACTGGCCAAGCGTACAGCGAGTAAATACAAGACTCGCAAAAAACAATGCTATTGATGCCAGCAATCCACTACCAATACTTCCTATGGCACTGCAATAGCCACAAAGCGTGTTCCCAATAATGCCTCCACCGGCAACACCAACATGAAAAAGTGAACTGAGCATTGCAGCAGCACTTAAAATGATACCGCCCGAAACAATCTGAGCCGCGTAATTATATATACGCATGCTCGTGCGCGCGAAGACGCTATTGAGCATCATGCCAACAAACAACCAGGCCGAAGGACCGCCAACCACAAAGAGCCAGGCGGCACATTGCGCACCGAGCGCACCACACCAGTTAGTCACTACCGGTGCCGGGAACATGATATTAAAGAACGAAGCATCTGCTTGATTAAAAGTTGCCAGAGCGAGAAACATCCACGCACATCCGGCAACGCCAAGAACAATACGCACATCATTAAGCCCGGGAAGTGGCTGCACCGGCTCGTGTTGCAAACTGCAACGCTCGGCCGACTGATACCGCATCAATGGCGAGACGCTGCGAACCGGCGGTGTTTGTGGCGATTGCATCATATACAGATCCTTTCATACATCAAAAAAATTTCTTCAACTAACGCGAGGAGGAGATAATACGAGGAGAATGGTAGTTTGCACAAGAGACGAGTAGTTAAAATAAAAATTTTCTTGTAAATCCGCAGTACCACTGAATTTATACCCACTCACTTTTCGGCAGTTGCCGCGCCGAGAATGAAATGAGAGTCGGAAAAACAAAAAGCCGGGTTTTAATTATGTTTTTGGGCCCTTTAATTGCGCAAAAACCGCTCAACGAGAGGGGTTTGAAAAAAAAATATTTCAAAATTCTTGTTTTCGCCATCCCATTCCTTTAAGTTGAATTTGCACGAGACAACAGTCACTGAAGAAGCAAATTGATAGAGAAGTGAGTTTTAAACTTATTTATCAAATCAGTGGAAATTAAGAGTAGTAACAACGTAGGAGAACTAGTATGAAGAAAAAAATCATACATGGCCTCTTGGCATTAGCAGCTTTGAACAGCACAACTGTACTTGCTGATTTCGCCAATAAGACATTCATGAACGATCGCGGTTCACTCAGCAACAACGTGCTGATGGCTCGCAATGTTTGTGGACGAAATAGTAAAAAGAAAGATGCAGTTGGTGCTAACGTTAGCGTAGCAGCATACTACAGCCAATCTTATAATCACACTAACCTTGCCAAATATTTTGGTGATGGTACTAACGTAACACCTACTGGACTTATCGATGTATCACTTGACGCAGCCGCAACAACCGGCTTGCAATCAGGTATGATCGATCCTCAGTCAACCGCATCATCACGTGCTGATATCGCATTAGCGATGCATGGTGACGTTGCATTGAATCCTCGTCGCATCGAAGCTGGTGCACAAATTCAATGGAACCAATGCCTGCACAAGCTTGTTGATGGCGCATGGATGAGTGTTGCTGCTCCTGTTGTATATGTTCGCACAGAAATGCGTCCAACATACACAAGCACAGCAAACGCAACATCATCAGCGGCTAAAGGTATGGGCAAAGGACTTGCTGACTACTTCGGTGGTGAAAGCCTTGGCAAAACAGTTCTTGCTGCTGTAGCATTTACTCAAGATGCTTTGGCAAAACAAGTAATTACGCCAACCTATAACAGCGTAACGCAAGTTGCTGACGTTAACGTCACCCTTGGCTATGACTTCTTGAGAGAGAAATCATACAAAGTTGGCGCATCGATCCACGGATTGATCCCTACTGGCAACAAAGAAGCTGGATTAGTAGCAATGGAACCAATAGCTGGTAACCGTAGCTTCTTCTTCGGCGCTGGCTTACATACTCGATTCAACTTGTGGAAGAGCGAAGATAAATCAAGCTCATTCAAGATGCATGCATCGGCTAAGTACAGCTATGGCTTTGGTGCTGATCAAGTTCGTACACTTGGCTTGACCAATGTAACAACCGGCGTAGTGCCAGTTGCTCAATACGGTCTCGTTGGTGATATCGGAACCAGCCACTATATGCCGTTGGCAAACGTTTCAACACTTACCGTAAGCGTTGAGCCTCGTAGCCGCCTTGAAGCAATCGCAGGATTCTGCTACCGCTTCAACCGCTTTACCGCAAATGTTGCATACAACTTGTTCTACGCTCAAGCAGAAACGCTTAAGCTTAAAGGCACATTTGATGAAACTAACTACGCTCGTGTATTGTCAACCGGTGTTGTAACTGCTTCGGCAAGTGCGTTCGCTGTTGATGCGTACACCACTCAAGGTGGATTGATTCTTGCGACAAGCCCGATCGTTACTAACGCTCTTGACTTGACCGCTTGCACAACACCTGCGCAAGTAGTACACAAAGTTGGTGGCGACCTTGCTTACAGCTTTGACAGCAAATTACCAATCCGCATCGCGGCTGGTGGATCTGTTGACTTCAACTCTTCGAACACATCGTTCACATCGTGGACTGTGTTTGGTAAAGTTGGTTTCAGCTTCTAAGCTTGACCACTTATCAGAGACTCTTAAGAGCGGCAGAGCAATCTGCCGCTCTTTCTTTTGCTTTCAATCCTGCTCTATGCAGGGTAGCTGCCGACGGCGCAAGCCGTCATCGCGAGCGAATGCGTGGCGATCCAGATAAAAAAATCTACATAGCCACCGTTTTTACTGGATTGCCACGTCGCTTAGACGCTCCTCGCAATGACGGCTTACGCCGCGCAAGAAGCCTGCCAAGGCTGCTTATTAGCTGCATGCAATGCAAAAGACTTGCCTTTCACATAATCGCCCGCTAGATTCCGCCGTCGCACTCCATGCTTTGGCGCGACGTTGTCGGCTCGCAGGTAAAAATCCAGCACATCGAAAGAATCGGTTATGATGAAAAAAATAATTTCCCGTCTCCTCCTGTTCACCACTTTTGCAACACCATTCGACGCCATTGCCGACGTTGCCAACAAAACATTTCTTGCCGAACGCGGCGCTATAAGCAACAATTGCTTGCTCAGCATGTCGGTTAACCCGATAAAGAATACCTCCCCTGATGCACTTGACATTGATTTAAGCATCACCGGTTTTTTCCGACGCTCGCGTGAACCTGAAAAACTTGCTCAGTATTTTGGTGATGGCACCGATACCACGAGAACTGGCACCATTCAAATAGCCCCAACCGGCAGTGCCACAAGCGCTTTACACGGATATGACATCGACTTGATATCATCCGACTCGGTTGATGATGGTGCACATGCGATGAATGGTATTGTCTATTTAAATCCACGACGCTGGGAAGCCGGTGCCCATATTCAATGGGTGCAAGGACTCGATTCACTACTCAAGGGACTCTGGTGCACCGTAGCAGTGCCGATAACCGTAACCTCTACCAACATGGGTGCAACCTATTTGAGTAATCCCAATACAACCAGCAGCGCGGCCAAAGGCGCCGGCAAAAAAATAGCCGACTTTTTCAGCGGCAGTGACTTATATAAAACAAGCCCGGCACCGCAAAACCCCTTAAATCGCCACATAATAACCACCACCGACACCAAACGATCAGCCGTTGGTATTGCCGATGTAAAGGCCTCACTTGGTTATAACGTTATCGAAACAGAACGGCTGCACGTTGACTGTTGTTTACATGCCGAGATGCCTACTGGCAACAAAGCGTCCGGCCTCATTATGTTTGAACCATTATACGGCCAACGCAGTTTCTTCGCTGGCGCCGGCCTTAATAGCGAATTAGTTGCATGGAAAAGTGACACAACGACGAGCAGCCTTGAGCTCTATGCATGCGCAAAATACACGTACTGTTTCGCCGCACACCAAACACGTACACTTGCGTTGCACAATCTTACCAATGGCACCTTGCCGCAAACTCAATTCGTATTGGTCGGCGAAGCCGAAACCAATGAAACCATGCCGCTGGCAAACGTTTCAACGGTTGGCGTAACCATTAAGCCGAAAAGTCGCATCGATGCCTTCACCGGCCTCTGTTTCAACTACAAACAGTTCACCGCCGATATTGCCTACAACTTATTTTATACGCCACAAGAGCATCTCACCCTTACTAACCAATGGAACGATACTAAGTACGGTGTCGTAAATACCGGCGTAGCCGAAGCAGATCTGGGCGATGGAGCATTATTTGTCATGGCCGACACCGACCTCATTACCGGCGGATCCATTGTTGCATCGGGCACGGTGGCACATCCGAATTCAGTTGATGTGGGCTCAGCAAGCACGCCAGCTCAAACTGTCCATAAATTCGGTGCTGGACTCGGCTATCGTTTCTTAACCAAAATTCCGGTGCGCATCGGCTTTGGTGGCGATGTTGATTTTAGCATTAATAATCACGCGCTTACGTCGTGGGCGGTGTGGTCAAAGATCGGTCTTTGCTTCTAGCTGGCGCGGCTTCGCGTTGGCTCGTCGTTGCCACACGCGCTTATGTGCGCGAAGCACTTACTCACGAGACGGCTCCGCTGTCTTTGCAAGGCTTCCTTTGCGAAGCCGTGGCAATCCAGAAAGTTTGGTAGTAAATAATAAGTGCAAGTGTTTTAGCGCGAAAGACCGCAGCGCAAAGACCGCAGAGCGATGCCCGCGCATGTAAGCGCGTGATGTCATCAGCGAGCATGTGCGCGGCTGATGACTGGCCTCATTCGGCCGTCATTGCGAATCGCGGTTCCACCGCGATGAAGCAAACCATTGCTATTAATTTCATGCCGATAGTACAGTTCGTTCCGTTCCTTTACGCGTATGCGCAGGCACAAAACTATGTACATCGGGAGAGTTATATATGAAAAAAATTATATATGGAGCGCTGCTCTGTGCCCTGGCGACCACTGCGCAGGCAAATTTAGTAAGTAACCAAACATTTGTGCGCTCACGAGATTCTTTGAGTCACAATGCACTTATGAACCTGACTGGACGCACCTGGACCGGTAGTAATAATAAAAATGTTATTGGCAGCACTCTATCGGTTGCACCCTACTACCGCACCTCATATAACAAAACCGACTTAGCAACTGCTTTTGGCGGTGGTCAAGCGGTGAACGGTGATCAAAATGGTCAACTCGTTATTGAGCCAAACCAATCAATTAGTTTTGAAGATGAAGCATTACACCTCCACTCTGCCGCTATGGATCACATGGCCACAGAAGTTGATGGTGGCATGTACGGCGCGCTTACCCTTAATCCATCACGCACCGAATACGGCGCCCACATCAGCTGGCAGCAAAAATTAGATTTCGCCTACAGAGGTCTTTCGTTGCACATTGATATTCCGGTCGCCTGTGTTCGTCACGATTTAGGCACGGTATTTAGTGGATCTGCGCATAATGATGGTTCAAGCTACGGTCAAAATGGATCGACCTTGTCGAACTATTTTAGCGGAAGAACACTTACTAAGGGAGCAAGCTCCTCTCAGCAAGCATTGGCCTATACCCGCATTGATGGCGCCTCACATAGTCTGAGTGGCATTGCCGATATTCAAGCCGGTCTTAACTACACCTGGTACACCAGTAGAAGCCTGCGCATCAGCACCAAAGGTTATGTCGTAGTCCCAACAGGCGCCAAAGAAACCTCGGTCAATTTATTTGAGCCGGCCGTTGGGTGTGGTCACATCGCACTGGGTGTTCGTGGCTTACTGATGGGTAACATTTTTCACACAAAAGACAATGCTCATCGAGTGAATGCTTATGCTATGCTTGATTATCGATACCTTTTCCAAAGTGAGAAAACACGTACCTTAGGCATCTACAACCACTGGTTCAACACCGTTGCAACCGGCAGCCACTATCATAACGTTGGCGTCGTTGGCGGCACCCAAGCGGTTCCTGCGGCGAACGTATTAACGCGTACCGTGCTAGTAAAACCGGGTCAATTATTCGACGGCGTTATTGGCGCACGCTACAACTACAAAGAATTTGGATTCTCACTAGCTTACAACCTTCACGCACATGATGCTGAAGCGGTAACGCTAACACCACCAAGTCGATGGTTTGATGGCACTTACGGCATGCTCGGCCATAGCCACAGCGTATCAAGTGCTATTGTTGTTGGCTCAAACAGCTATACCTACGGCGGCGCAATTCAACAACAAGGCAATACGTCGACTATCACCGTAAACTCCAGCGGGGCATCGGTAGGCAGCGATAACGCGGCTCAGTACTATGTAAGCACCGATACATGCAGCGGTCGTAGCGACCTAACTCACAAGCTGGGCGCAACAGGTGAATGGCATTATCGCAAAATGCGATTCCCGGTTAATATCAGTGTTGGCGCCGAATATGAATTTCCTGGCCTTACTACAACTAATAGCGGTATCCACTCGTGGGCTGTCTGGAGCAAACTTAGCGTTTGCTTCTAAGCTCGGACGTTGTTACTCAACGCAAAAGAGGTCGGGAAAATCCCGACCTCTTTTGCATTTCGCCAACGCCTGAGCTTCGATTATAACCTCGCAGTCGCTTTTGCTTATGGCGCTAAATATCTTAGGGGCTGTCTGAGAATTAGAGAAGCTAAATTTTTATAAAACGCTGACTAGCACGCGTCATTGCACCGAGTGGCTGGTTTTAAGAGTACATTATGGCATTAAGCATATTAGGGCGTGTCCTCATTTTAGCTTCAACCAAATAATTGAGCAGGAAAGATAGGCCATAGCCTTAAAATTAGGGGCTAATTTCTCAAATCTCATAGCAAAACTACGAAAGTTTTTAAGACGAGCAAACAGGTTTTCAATAAGGTGCCTGGCCTTATAATCAACTATGTCTCATCTACTCAAAAATACATGCTTTTTCTAAGTGGCTGTCTAAGAGGAAGCTAAAGCTTTCCAATACGCGGTCTAGACCGCGTCATCGCGAGCGTAGTGCGGCGATCCAGTACTTGCTTTTTTTATCTACTACCAATTTCACTGGATTGCCACGGCTTCACCATGGAAGCCTCGCAAGGACGGCGCTGCCGTCTATTGAATTCTCGGACAGGCCCTTAAAAAGTTGCATCTGGAACGTGCCTCTGGGGTAGTCCTGGTTCGCTGCCGCCTTGCTACTTAAATATCTTACGACCTTGATTCTTATTTGAGACGCAGCAAAAGGATTCAATCACGACTGGCTTGTGACAAAATCATGTGGGGAAATGTTGTGACAAAGTCACTTTGGTTTGACAGGAAAAAAGCATTTTCCCTTCTAATTAGAAATGAGGACACGCCCTAGCGGCACTGCAAGGAATTGCGTAGCATGACGTGGCAATGCCTGTGGCGGCATGGTCCGCCGGCAAAGCAATCGTCAGCGAGACGTTGTGCGAGCGTACCCCGAGAAATGAGCAGCTCCTGCGAATGCCGAGGGGATTATAAAATAGTACGAAAAATCAGACCGTCCCATGCGCGGCAAACTGCCTCCGCATGATCGCCATCAATATCTTGGCTCATACCAACGGCCAGATTAACAACCGGCTGGCGGCCTTTCAAATCACGAATAAGTGGTAGCTTTTGGAGTGGCACTCCTTCAACCGCAAGTTTATAGGCATACTCGGCCGCATACTCACCCATCGACTCATATGAGGCTCCATAGCCAATAGCGGCACTTTTAGCCACCGGCTCAATAAGCCCACTAAAGAGAGTTTTTTTATTCTTGCTGCAAAGACTTCCCAACGACTCATAAATATTCAATGTAGTCGAACCTTCAAGGAGCATCAATGTATCAAAGGTATCAAGATTGTTAGCCACATAAGAATAGAGATCGGCAAGGCTTGATGCTGCATACGAGCTTACGGTGATACCCCGTGGCTCACATACCGAGCGAACTTTTGCCATCTCTTGATCAACCCAGTCAATACGACCATGGGCACCGCTAACACTTATGTTCTCAAGAGCAATAAGTACCGATTTCATCGACGGCTTTACCTCGCATAGGAATTGCGTCGCCTTCTCAGTTTCATACGCATTATAGAGAACACCGGTCATGTGATGGGCCACTAAATCTTCAGGGTTTTCTCCCAAGCCAACACTGAAGGGATCATTGATACCAACAAAGATATGAGGAATTTTTACATGCTTTTCTTCAAGAATTTTTTTAGTAACAAGCGCACAGCTCAAGCCCAGCGTAATAATAGCTGAAAAGCGAGACTCTAAAATTTGTTCAACCGATACGCGGATCGCCGCTTCAGATAAACCACGAGTAAAGAAGTGATACACTCTGAATGCATCGCTTCTCACATAAGGAGATCCCATGAGTCCACTCATTACCTGACCATGCATACCCATTCCTACCGGAGTAAGCAAAGCAATCAAATATGGTTTCTTCTGCGCCATAGTGCGACATTCTCCCTGGAATTTCTCTATTTTCTACTGTTTGTACGAATCTATACGTAACCGGCTCTATGAAAAAAAGGCATGAACAAGATACCCGGCCCTGGTATGAAATGCAATATATGGCAAAAATTGCCCTTGATTTTACCGCTTTTTTTTACACACCTATGCGCAGATTTAAAAAACCGGGACGAATCTCTTGCATTTTCTAAACATTTCATACTACGGTTCGCTTCCACATGAATCACCCGATCAACAGCATACAGAAAGAAAAAACCGTATGAAAAAGATAGCCTCTGGCCTGGCCCTATTACTTGTCACCAGCTCTCTGCTGAGCATTCCTCTCAGTGATCGTACTTTCATTGCGCATCGGGATGAATTAGCCTATCAAGCCATAGAATGGACAACAAGCAACCACTACCGATCTGAAAAAAATACAAAAGACATGGGCGGTCTTCTGACCGCAACTCCGTTCTACGGTCAATCGACCAACAGCAGCGACTTGGCGTATCTCTTTGGTATGGGCACTACGGGCGCTATCAATGTAACGCCTATCTCGACCATCACCTCGCTCGACAACCTTGAAGCCGAACTTGATGCCACACTCTATTCGGTCAACATCGATCATTGCCCAAACTGTGATGGCCTCTCGGCCGGCCAGCTTCCTATGAGTGGCCGCTTAAGCATTGCGCCACAGCGTCGCACCTACGGCGTTTACCTTGGCTGGGATCAATCATTGGACAACATCCTTAAAGGTCTTCGCGTACGCGTCATTGTTCCTGTCGTCGACGTACAAACAAACCTCCACTCAAGCGACGCCGGCTCACAGCCCTCAATGGTTCCGGCGACCGACGGCATCCCTGGTTCAACGCTTACCGATTATTTCTCCGGTGATTTTGAAAAAGGTCCTTCAAGAACCTCCCACGTCAGTCAGAAGAAAATGCTTCGTGGCAAAATAAGTAATACCACTGAATCATCACTTTCTATCGCCGACATCGATATACGCCTTGACTGGAAATGCTACTCCGATGAACGATTCAGCTGGACACTTGGAGGAAGCTTGCAATTGCCTACCGGTACTACCGTATCAAACGAGTACCTATTTGAGCCAATTGCCGGTGCACGCATGCACGTTGCCGCAGGACTCAACACGCTTTTACAACTGAAAGCGTTTAATCGCAAAGGCGTTAGCGTACGTGTTGATGTTATGGGCGACGTAAAATATTTCTTTGAAGGCACTGAACGCCGTATCGTTAGCGTGTACGATCGCACCGATGCAGTGGTAATGCCAGGCAGCCCGTATCGCCTGGTTATGCATAACATCTACAGCGGTGTACAACCGGCCGCAAACGTAATGTCACTTGATCATAAAGTAAATCCCGGCTTCCAGTTTGATGGATTAATTGGTGTAAGTTCTTCATGGAACCAATTTACCGTTGACTTTGGCTACAACCTCTACTGGCACCAAGAAGAAAAACTTGCATTACGCAATGCCGACACCTGGGCCGATGATCAATATGCATTTGCACATAACCACTACAGCATGTATGCCGATGCGCTCGGAAGCTTCATCGTTGGCGGTACTTCAACACTCACGGGCGACACTACCGTAAACCATTCAAGCGCTGCCGGAAGAGACAGCGACTACGATGATCTAAATTCACCAATTACCAAACATCAAAACAAGATCGGCGCTAACCGTAATAATTGGGCAAGCCATTCAGCAGACATCGTGGTCTACAGCCACATGGATGATGACGGGTACTATCCAGGTGCCTTCACCAGCTTTAGTGGCCCTATCCAAAACGATAAGAAAAATACATCGACTTTGCTAAACCAAGACGTTGATACCAGCACAGAAGGCAGTATTGGCGTTGGCATCGACGGCACCGGCACACAAGCGGTCCGTTACACAATTACCAGTGATTATGCGGCTACTGCAGCACAAATTACCCACAGCCTCTTTGGTGGCCTAAGCTATCGTATTACCGGCGAATATCCGGTAATTATGGGTATAGGCGGCATGGTCGAACTCCAAGAATCAAACCGCAATAGCGCGCTTGAAGGAATGAAAGTTTGGGCAAAAATAGGGGTGCAGTTCTAAAAGATTTTAAAAATTTCACAGCCACGGTATTCATGTCGATAAGTAACGCATCTTTTACCCAACGACATGGGTACTCATACTTGCCTAACGTCCGTTATCGTCTATAACAAAACGTAGTGCAAGCGGTGTCTTGTGAATTGCTACACAAAAAAGGAAGGTACATAGTATGAACAAAATGATAAAAGGCTTACTGGGAGCGTTGCTGCTCGCAGCCAGCGGCACCGCAAGTGCTACGCTGCAAAGCGGCCAAACTTTTATCGCTCACCGCGATGAATTGGCAAATGCTGGAATGGAATGGACCATTGCAAATCACTTAACTACCAAAGAACAATGCAAAGCTGAGCGCCAAGATAAAGTTGCTAAGGCTGATGCAAAGAAAAAAGCGGTTAAGAAATGCGTAAACCCATTTGGTGCACGTATGTCTGTTACCGGCTTTTATGGTGAGTCGACCAACAAAACCGATCTTGCTTACTTGTTTGGTATGGGAACGACCGGCGCAATCAAAGTAACAGCTGGCAACCCTATCATTTTAAATAGCAGTTACTTACCTGACCTTGCTGCTACCGCAACCGCTATGGATACAACGTTATACAACGTTGAAATACATCATACACCAAACTCTGACGGTTCATCTCTTGCCGCATCTGCCGGTACCAACGGTGCTGGTGATCCAGACACGGCACAAGACCGTGTACCAATGTACGGCACCTTGAACTTTGCGCCAAAACGCCAAGTATATGGTGCTCACCTTGGTTGGACACAATCACTTGATTCATTGCTTAAAGGCCTTGAATTCACCGTTCGTGCTCCAATCGTGCAAGTACGTACCAGCATGAAAGCAACAACAACCGGTGCCCATGCCTCTTCTATCCCTGCGGAAGACGGTAAATCGGGCCAAGGATTGCTTGATTACTTTGGTGGTAACTTAACGACCGATATTGCAACCTACATCCACGTATCACAAAAAGCGCTTACTCAAGACAAAATCGATAACACCTTCGGGACAGTTACCGGTCTTGCCGACGTTGAACTTGGCGTAAACTATAAGTTTGATTGCGCCAAGATGAAAGCGGTCACCTTTGGTGTTGGTGCTTTGGTACAAATTCCTACCGGCAACAAACCTGATATGAACCGCCTCTTCGAAGCAGTTTACGGAAACCGTGGCCACGTTGCTGCCGGTGCTCGTGGATTTGTGCACGTTGATGCATACAAAAAAGGTGATATGCGCATTGGTATCGATGCAGCCCTAAACTGGAAGTATTCGTTCAAAAATACTGAAAAGCGTACTATGGGTATCTACGATATCACTAACAAGGTGATGGTTGCCGCAAGCCCATATCGTCTGGTTATGCAAAACGGTGTAACCGGTGTACAACCGGCCGCTAACGTGTTGACCGTTGATCATGATGTAACACCTCGCAACCAAGTTGATGCTGTTGCTGGATTCTGCGTAGAGTACAAAAACTTTACCTTTGATCTTGGCTATAACTTCTACTGGCACCAAAGCGATGTAGTTGCTATGAAAGCTGGCGCATGGACTAATGATAAGTTTGCGTTAGCACATCCTCACTACAGCATGAACACTCATGCACCTGCAGATGATGGTGATACCGATACCATTTATGTTGTTGGTGGCAGCTCCTATTTGACCGGCAACCATGTAATAAACAACAATGGTGGTTTTATTGGTCGTCATGATGATACCAATGACTATGATGATCCATTAAGCCAAGTTGAAAAACATAGCTATGTGATCGGTGCTAACGGAGATGCTGGTGGAACACCAGGGATCATCGCTTTTGGTAAATTGGATGGTGATACCGTTGCGGTTGATAACAACTATCCTGGTGCCTATACCAGCTTGAACGGACCAATCCAAGTATCTGGCGCAACAACATCGGCTCTTTTCAAACAAATCGTCGATGTAGAAAATACCGAATTACAAGGTATCAATGTTGCAGATACCACAAAGCTTAATGTTCGCTACAACGTAAGCAGCGCTCCTGCAGCTACATGTAACCAGATGACACACAGCGTCATTGGTGGCGTAAGCTACAAAGTTGCCGGCAACTACCCAATGGTTATTGGTGTTGGTGGGCAAGGTGAATTCCAAGCCGCAAGCCGCAACTCTGCCCTTGAAGGGTTTAAAGTATGGGCTAAATTCGGTATTTCTTTCTAAGAATGTCGATTGTGTAGCATGCACTATCATGCACAAAAAAGCAGGCGGTGATTACTTCACCGCCTGCTTTTTTGTTTAACGATTGCACTTGTATGCATAAAATTGCTTCACTGCGGCGACACTAAACAGAGCGCAGGTATTGCGCTCGTCATCGCGAGCGTACGCGCGACGATCCAGATAGATCTAATGACTACCAATTTTACTGGATTACCACGGCTTCACAATGGAAGTCTCGCAATGACGGCTTACACCGTTTACAGGCACTAGCAGGATAAGCACCCATGAAAACAAAAATATATCTTCTCCTTTTGCTCTTCGTCCCGCACATCCTGCTCCCAACACCGCCACCGACAAGTAAAACATTTTTCAAATCGAGCAATGCACCGCTTTGGTTTAGTCCTAGCGCGCTCCCTTTTAATCAAACTAAAAAACATACTAACGCAACGCTTCAAAGCGCATTAGGAGTTGAAGGTTTCTATTGGCATAGCACCGCAAAGACACAACTCGGCAACTACTTTGGCTTCTATGATTCCACGAGTGAAGCCGCCTATCCATTTATTCGTGTTACCGCCGATGTAACTATTCCCCATAGCCTCACACCACAAGATATTGTCCACAACTCCGCAAATGCAGGTGATCCATTTAATCCAACAACAAACAAAATGAGAGCCACCCTTAATTTCAAGCCTCACATCGAGCAATTTGGCCTCATTATGACCAACTCGGTATGTATTAATAAGTGGATTACCATCCACACCATTATGCCATGGATGCAAACACGACATGTACTCGGCCTAACCACTACCGGCGCCGTAAATGACACGGTAGAAAACAATCAAAAAGGTATACTAGATTTTTTTGCTGGCAACCTTCACCAGGAAACAGCGGCCTCTCCCGACCAACAAGACGCACTGCGCTATGGTCTATTAACCAATGCCCAGTCGGTCAGCGGGCTTGCAGACATCACCATGCTCTGTCTTATTGCACCAGAGGTGCATGAAGATATTAAGCTACAGGTTGGCTTTCTTGCCGCATTACCAACAACCAGTCGCCCTAATGGCATCTATCTTTTTGAGCCAACACTCGGAAGTGGAAGCCACCCTCTTTTTGGCCTGTATGGCAGAGCTGAAACCGATTTCTTTACCTATCGAACACTAACAGTCGGCGGCTCTATTGATGCAACCGTACGAGCCGGTATAACGTCACAAGAAGTTCGCTCGCCAAGCTTTTTAATTGGCGATAATGATGCCGCATTTGAACGCTATGCACTTGGCGGCAAAAAAAATGCACGACGGTTGTTTCCGTTAATTAATATCCTTACACAAGTTGTTGGTATAAAGCCAGGTGCTAATGTTGAAGTAAACATCGGTATCAATGCAGGATACAAGCGAGTTTCTGGCGGCATTGAATATCGATTCACACATACTGGTGCAGAAAAAGTTTCTCCTATTTTCCCGTGGCCATCAAACACGTATGCGCTTTCAGAGCTCTTTTATGCACAAACGACGGTAAGCGGACCAACAACTACCTACCACACCTTTAGCATAGCCGACGACAGTGCGTTCAGCGGCTCTGCACCACTTACTGACCGTGCCATCTATTTCGATGCAGCCGCTACTCCGGCGCAAACAACTCATTCGTTCTTGTTTTCGGTACGATGCACACCACTACCGCAATTTCCCTATAGTTCGTTACAAGTGCGAGGCTCTTATTCTTTCACTGGCAGCACCATTTTCGGTGTTGGTGGCTATGGAATATCGTGCGCCCTTTGCCATACTTTTTAATGAGGTATTAACAAACCATTGAGATCACTCAGAAATTATTTTTACCATGTCGGACAAGCACACACGGCACTTGCTAGCAAGGAACACATGCATGATATCGTTACTTATTTTACTCTGTGGTTTGTTCTGCACATCATCTGCCATGTGTTATACATCCAGACATTTGACCGGAGTTGATCAACTCCGTGCACAAGAACTTGCCAATAGACAGCGCACAGCTACCCCTACGACCTCGTCCCCAACAGCATCAAAAGTGGTTGTCATCAACCCTCAATCAGAAGTAGGCGCTATAGCACCAGCAACCACACCGGCAGGTCGCCCACCGCTGCCAACAATTCCCCCAAAATCGGTAGATTTTACCGCAGATCAAGCTCGATATTATGATGCCTTTATCAATTTAGCGCCGCTTTTAAAAGATCCGAAACGCTTTGCTAAAGGAGCCGATGGCGTTAGAAACATCATTGATGGTGCCATTGTTGGCACCAATCCCTGCAAAATTATTGCACAGCGTGCAGAATTACAGCAAACAGTGCTTGCGGTCATATTCGCCGGACTGAGCAAAAAAGCATTAGAACAAGCGGCACTACCCGCAGACAAGCTACACGATGCACTCGATGCCGGCACAAAGTTGCACACCGTGTTAAATTATGAAGCCTGGGAAACAATGAACATAGATGCTAACAGCGCATTAAAACCGCAATCCCTCAATGCCTTGGATCGCCTCGACGATTTTCGCGATCAGCCAGTGTCTCCGGCCAATGCAGTCACATACCATGATTTCACCGCCGCAGCAACGGCAGCAAAACATCTTAACGCATTGGAAATAGCTGGTGGCAGCGAAGGAATGACGCCTTTTTTTACTTCATTAATGGATAATGTTCAGAAGATGGAAGATGCCCATCTTGCCGATAAAAGTGGCGAAGCACAAGAAGCATTTCTTGCAGCAGGAAAACTGCAACCACCTGAGCAACTCAACGAAGCGGATAAGAAAAAATTGCTTAATTTTGCTCAAAATCTAAGAGAAGTGGCACATCGAACAATGCCATTAGCACGGAGAAAAATTGCTGACGAGGAAGCGACTAGAATTACCAATGATGTCCTCGGCAAAGAAACCCCTATCGATGAAATGCGTGATTTTGCCCGTGATTTAGCGAATGCACTCTACCAGCCCGGCACTAATCTTGCCTCGCCTGATGGACCTAAAAAGTTTAAGGCTTCATTTTTTGCCCAACCAAATAACCTTAAGCGTTTGTGTACGTATCTGCTTCGCATTAATACCATTCTTACTCAAGCAGTAACCGCTCAAACATCGCCGCTTGCTTCTCCTAAGGCAGAAAAATACCTCTTACCTATTCTCTGGCTACCGGCAGAGTTTTTTGAAACCATTAAAACACAGCTCAATGCCAATGCACTAACTGCTACCGATCGTGACAACTTCATTGTAGTAATGACCGGCCTCCTTGCTACTTTTAAGCATAATGCCTTAGTGTTTGGCATCAAATCTGCGTATGGTAGTAATTCGGTTGAAAGCCTTGCCGCAGCAACCAGCCAACTAACACTGGCTTCATCCCAAGAGAATGAAACCTATCGCAACATTGTTGATTACACACGAGCTATAAAAGCGACTTTGATGGAAATCATCGAAAAAAACAGTCTGCCGGCCGCAACCTTTCTAGCGCCAGTAGATGATGCTGGTAAGACACTTACCTACGAAGCAGCCGTAGCTAAGAATAAAGAGATTTTAGGCGAGGCCAAAACGCCCAAAGAAGCGTATGGCAAATTGATCAACTGCCTCAACAAAACGTTATCCAGCAACAAAGATATTATTATCACTAATGAAAAAATATTTACCGCCCTTCTTTCACAAGATAGCAGCCTTGAGCCGGAAGATATTTCGGTAAAGGTACAGAAAGTTCTGAAGCCTGCCGATGTCATGGCAACAAACATGTTTTTTATCTTACAAAAGGGCATTCGCACTCAGGTAGCCACAACGGCTCATAAAATATTCCCCACCGTGGCCGAAAGCATCGTACAGCAAGAAATTCTTGGGCCATGCTATGAATTTCTTTATGATGTTTATGAGTCAATGCCAGGTAATCCACCAATTCTTAAAGACCCTGCTACCTTAAAAAAAGATCTTTTCAGCAGTAGCGATTCTATTAAACAAATGGTGCAACGCTTGACTGTTTTTTCAAATGTCGTGACTCAAAAAGGCCGCCCGGACATTGCTGACGCACTCACCAATAGTGCCATTGTACGCTATTCATTATATATTCCACCATTCCTAGCCCTTTCTGCCGATTTCTTTGCACAAGCACGGACGATCTCTGATGACAAAACTCGTTACAACATAAGTCGTTATGGGTATGCCTTGATCGATACCTTGCTCACGCTGGAAAATGGTAATGAGACGACAACGCCGGCCCTGAGTACTTTACGCGAACTTTTTAAGTCGGTTGGCAATACCGATAAAGAGTCGGCCTTACTTGCTACATTTCAAAAAAATATAGCGCAAATCAATGACGCGGTTAAGAAAATTGATACGGCTACCGGAACTGAACAGCAAAAAATGATCTCAGCGTATACTGCAGGTTTTAAGCAAATTATGACGCTCATAAAAGACGGTGATTCGCGCACTTTTATAGGATTCAATTATGCCGCTCACTCGCTCATTTTTTCGGATAACGGCTTATTTTTGACTGCCGTACCTGCTGGTCTTAACAGCGATGGGCGCCAAGCAACCAGCGAATTTTTACATGCAGTATTAGATAACCCAAATGACCTGAATTATGCCGACCGTCCCGATCGCCAGCAAATTGAAACATCAATGCGCGACATGATTGCCACCCTTGAAAAAAGCGATCGAGAGGCGGCTCACGCACTGCCAAAAGAAGCTAGTGACCTGAGCAGCCTTCTCAATGCAGCTTATATAAATCTGAAAGACATGAAAACTTATCAAGATGGTTTGATGTGCATTTATTCTCAGATGAAAAATGCTGACACCCGAAAGATCGTAGGGAAATATAAAGAAATTTATAATGCCCTCTTCGCAACAACCGGAGTGATCTGTATTCCTACCGGCATTGATATAGGCAAACTTGACCCAACGCAGATCGATCCTATTACTAT
>JAUPTZ010000015.1 GCA_030917815.1 Candidatus Babelota bacterium
GAATGGGAAAGTAAGCGCAAGGAAGCGTTGGCCTTTTACTCCTATCTTAATCAAGACAGCCTGCTTAACACGAACCGCAGAAAGTTCGAAATTACCGCTCAATATGTTGGTCAGCTGCAAAATATTATCGGATGGCTCCAAAAACCTGAAACCGCGCCTAATCGTATACAAGGAGCTGTGGATGATGGTTCTCTGTTACAAGGTAGTAGCATGATGATGGGTGCTGGTATACCAATGATGGGTGCTGGTATACCAATGATGGGTGCTGGTGTACCAATGATGGGTGGGATGCAAGGCATGGGTATGCCGGGCATGATGGGCTCGATGGGGATGATGGGCTCATCAGGGAACATAGGGACGCTTCTGAGCGCCGCAGGAAGCACCTCAGCAGCAAATATGGCACTGACTCAAGCTAGCGCAAGAACACTGAATGGATATGGTGGTATGATGGGCGGCTATGGATACTCGGCCATGGGAATGCAAGGAGGTTATGGGTACTCAGCAATGGGAATGCCTATGTATCCACAAATGTACGGGCAACAAGCAACTCCTAGTGCGAGCCTCCCCACGGTAACGCAGGCCGACGTAAAAGCAGCGGCTATAGAAGCAGCAAGAGCACAATCGCAAGAAGATAGATTAGCTGCTATGCAACGAGACCTTGATAGAGAAAGAACAGAGCGAGAGCTGGATGCCTTGCGTGCATCTCGTCAAAACAGCCAACAAAGTAATCCGGTAGCCACAAGTGTAACGGTGACCTCAACAAAAGATAGCAGCAGTGATGACAGCGTTAGAACAACGCCATCCCGACTTGAAGCAGCTCCTGATGCTACACTCAAAGGTACTGCCGATACAACAATCGATGACCCAAACAGTATTACCGACGACCAGCGGCGCATTAACGGTTATATAAAGTTCTTCAAAGAACAAAGCAAGTACCTTAAAGACCCTGCCCGCATTGGCGCCTTCTGTGACGCGGCTTATGAGATTCTTTCCGGCGCCGGAAAACGAAGTGCCCTTGGTCAAAAAGTATGGAATACTCTGACGCCTGAAATTATCAACGGCCTTACCATTACCGATCGTACAAGAATTCGAGAAGATATGGAGTTACACTCTGTCATATTCTCCAAAGATGGCCTCCTACCCGATATTACCAAGGACGATGGCACACTCATAGAACCGGGGATCGCCGTAGATATTTTACCATTAGCTTTAAAATCTGCCCTGAAGCTTTATAAATATATCATAGATCACGAAAGCGATCTTAACATAACAGGCGACTCGACAAGCCAGGCAAAGCATATTTATAATCTCTTTAAACATCAGCAAACCGATGCTATCTACTTTGAGAAAATGAGTACCGTATCACTCACCGATCCAAATAAACTAGAAACCTTTTGTCTAAAAGCATTAAGGATTCTTAAGAGAAGTAAAAAAACAACGATGGTATGGCAAAAAATAAAAAACACCGCAACCTTGAGTAGTAATGATACCGACAGAACACGATTTCAAGAAGATGTGCGCCTTCAAAAGGCTATATTTTCAAGTAACGGCCTTCTTATTGATCTAACACTTCTAAAAAAATTAAGGTACACGGCTAAAGGTTTAGATGCAGCAATAAATCTCTATCAATACATACTCCAAAACCCATCAGCCTTGGGAATAGATGGTGATGACGTTATACAACAGCAGGTAACCGACCTTCTAAATTTCTTTAAACAGAGCCAAACTACCTACAAAACAAGCTCCCCGTCAATTCGTGCTTCGAGTACGAGTCGTTCTGTAAGAACTATTACTGTCCCACTGCTTGAAACATTCACACGCCCAAGGAAAATGGTGGAGGCAGTATGAAGAAAAACATCCTATTAATAACACTTGCATGTACCATCTCGACCAGCATGGCAGTTCTCGAATATGGAGGCAAAACCTATTTCGCGCTCCCTCACTTCGACATTAATCGCTGTCAAGAGACGGCGCTCTGGCATACCCATACCACAACCGACGTCGGCAACCCATTGGGGCTCAGCCTACAAATCATTCCGTTTGTGAACAAAGCGGTACGCACCGATGCCATTGCCAAGCAGCTTACCTACAAGGAATCGGCAACTATCCCTATTGCAGGCGACCGATTCAACCAAGCGAGTGATAGCGTATTACCCTATCATGCAATCGTACATAACCCGGTACTCAGCCCTCCTGAGGCCAGCGCAACACTGACGCTTAACCCGGATTTTTCTAACATTGGTGCCACGTTTAGTGCATTTTTTGACGCAAAGGCCTCCTGCCCCGGCGTAGCATTTCAATTCCATATGCCTCTCTACTACACCACTGCCTCCTTAATCGAATCGGGTGGCACCAGAACAATAGAGCAGTATTTTTCCGGTACATACAGCCAGACATCGCCAATACAAGATGCCTTAACTAATGGGCTCCTCGGAAAACATCGCCACACGGTGTGCGGTCCGCTAAGCATCACAATGCGCTACAGCCTCATTGAAAATGACAACAACTATCTTACCGTATACGCCGGTGCCGGCATTACTCTTAAGAAAAAACCTGTTCAAACCTACCTTTTCGATTATCACAGCACCGCCTACGATCATCATAAATTTATTTGTGGCCTTGAGGCCGGAGCAACCGTTGCTCATTTTGACGAAGTTTCGGTCGAAATTATCGCACAAACCAACTACCACTATATGTTTGGTGGATCGGAAAACCGGATTATGGGACTCCTCGATGATGATGGCAGCATCCCCCTATTTTCTCCTTATCTACTTGGTGCGCAAAACACGGTAGCCGGCGTTTTTCCGCTCGCGAATGTACTCCATCAAAGCGTCCAACGATCAGGCATTCATCAAGCCGACATAGCATTTATTACCGCCATAACCTGGCAAAGCTTAACCATAAACCTAGGCTACGAGCTTTTTGGCCGCCAAGCCGAGCGCTTAACGCTCATTGCTTGGCCTGAAAACACCTATGCTATAGTATCACCAATGTATGCCACCAGTGCGCCCTTTACAAACGCATTAAGTACCGGAACCTTTGAAACCGAAACAATCTTGCTGAACCACCGATTCTTAACCTCAGACATGATCAATACCAATGCCGGCGCAAGTCCAGCCCAATTGGGCTGCGCAGTAACCATTGGTGCCGGCTACAACACAAAATTATATGGCTTTCCAATCGGATTTGGCGCGGGTATGAGTTTTGAGAATGGCTTTAATAATGCTACCGCTTCAATGATTGGTGGGTGGATTAAAGGATTGATATCATTCTAACCGACCGTCTCCCAATAAAAAACGCGCCTTGTTCAGGCGCGTTTTTTGGGTTCTATCTACTTAGTTCGCATGGCGTGGATGTAATCCACCACATTACCAACCGTTTTAATTTTATCGGAATGTTCATCTTTAATCTCAATGCCAAACTCTTCTTCAAAACTCATAATAAGTTCCACTAAATCCAAAGAGTCGGCTCCCAGAGCATCAAAAGAGTCATTCAACGTCACTAGCCCACGGGTCTTGCCAAGTTTTTCCTCGACAATAGCAACCACTTTTGCGGCAGTATCTTCTTTTCTAAATACCATATACTACTCTACCTAAACAGACTCCGGCGCACCTTGTATAAGCGCTAATTTTTCTTTTGCTTTGCCAACCCACGGAGAACTCTTTTTATCAACGCCCTCGTATTGCATTACCAACTGCTTCCAATAATTAGCTGCAGAAGAAGCATCATGATTAAGCCAGTAGTGAAGACCCAAGTAATAGAGCGCACTATCGTTCACCGCACTGTCTTTGGTCGCCGCCAATTGCGCAAGGAGCGATACGCCACTCTTCTGATCAGCCGCACTTTCACTATCAATAAGCAACCGAGCATATGTCAACGTATAAAGGGCACGAAGCTCAGGTGAAGTAATATGCGTCAGTACATCGGCAAGAAGCACACGAGCCTCATCATCTTGGCCAAGGCGAAGTAATGCTTGAACTTTAGCAGCTCCGGCAATCACCCCAACACCTACGTGACTGTAATCGACATAGACATTACCAAATGCCTCAGCAACCGCCTTCCACTTTGCAGCACTGCTGGTGAACACCGTTTCAAACGCACCAGGAGTTTCATTATCCTTAAGAACTCTGGCTTGGAGTAATTGCAATGCGCTGGCATAGGCTTTATGCCCAAGGCAAGCTACGTAATTTTTATACGCGAAATAACCAGCGATACTTGCGCTACTCACGGCAATAAGAGCCGCAGAGAGCAATAATTCTTTCCGGTAGGTAACGGCACGATCAAATAATCGCTCTACCACTGTCTTAGAATATTCCATGCTTTAAATACTCCCACATAACTGTCTAGGTAATACCAGGAAGAAAGCTCCTGAAATTAATGAGGCGCGGATCTTAACACACGCGCGCACTCTTATCTACTTTTCCGCCAAAATTATGTTGTACGCTTTGCGGATTGACCGAGAAATTGAAGGCGCATGGGCAGCACCATGTCCTACAAGCACAATACCATTTACCCCTAATAAACGAGCTCCAGACTGGGCCGCTTCGCCAAACCGCTCATCCAGACTTATCAAAGCTTTCTCAAGCATGGCGCGAACCCGTTCACCGTCACCAGACTCACGGAGTAACCCGCCGTTGGACAGTTCATGGGCTAACGCCTGTCTAATCATTGTAGCGGTAGCTTCCATAGTCTTTAAGAGCACATTGCCCGCAAAGCCATCACATACCACCACATCGGCACCATGATTAATGATGTCAATTGGCTCAACATTACCAATAAAATTAAGGGTCGATTCTTCCAGCAATGCGGCCACCTGCTTAACCAAGACGGTTCCTTTACCCCGCTCGGCCCCATTGGATAACAGCCCCACACGCGGTGAGGATATATTCAAAAGGCGTTCAGCGTAAAGAGACCCCATCTCAGCAAATTGCTGCAAATAATGGGGCCTACAATCAACATTCGCGCCAAGATCAAGTGCGATAACCGATCCTTTAAGCGTTGGCAATAGGCCAGCTATTGCCGGCCGATCAATACCTTCTTGGCGACCAAGCACAAATAGAGAAGCGGCCATTAAGGCTCCGGAGTTACCGGCCGAAAAGACCGCATGCGCTCGCCCATCGGCAAGCGATTGAACCGCTTTCACCAGCGAAGAATCAGGTTTTTTGCGAACCGCATACACCGGTTCTTCGGCCATGCCAACAACATCACTTGCGTGCACAACCTTGATACCCAGAGATTCCCAATCAGCGCACTGTTCGCCAAGATAGCGAACAAGCTTCTTCTCAGGACCATAAAGCAAAACTGGAACTCCGGCTCGCGCCGCATCCAAGACCCCTTCTATAACCGCATGAGGAGAAAAATCCCCCCCCATTCCGTCAACCGCTACATAACGGGTTTCTTTGCTCATAACTCTGACCCAGCGCTTGTGTGAAAAAAGAATTATTCAGCAGATTCGGCAGGCTGCGCAGTACTTTGGGCTGCGGCGAATTGCGCTGCACGAGACTTACCACGCTCATGAAGACGCTCAAATTTAGTACGTAAGATCTTTGAACCCTTGTAATAACCACACCCTTGGCACACTTGGTGCGAGGCGAGAGGCGCACGGCAGGTTTGACATTCTGATACTGGATGCATAGTGATATTTTTGTTGGCCGATCGTTTGTTTCTACGCGAACGAGAAACTTTCATTTTTGGTACTGGCATACGCGCTCCTTGTGCTTGTGATCATGGTGAAACTTGTTATTTATTCTGTTTTCCTTATACTTCTCTGATCATGATCGTGACGCTAAGACTACTTTTTCAGCGATTGTTTGTCAAAGAGCAGTGTACGCGATTAAACAAGATAGGCAACACATAATTCGCCTCCAGACCCTCAAAACAACCGTCTGGGACGACAAATCCAATGAAAGGAGCATCGTGACTACTATTTCTGTGGACATGATTAAAAAACTACGAGATGCAACTCAAGTAAGCATGATGGACTGCAAAAAGGCACTCATCGATGCCAATGGCGACTTTGATAAAGCGGTCGAGCTCCTTCGTAAAAAAGGTGCTTCAGTTGCGGCAAAACGAGCCGACAACGCAACCAACAACGGAAATGTTCAAGTTATGGTGGCACCAGACTTCTTGAGCGGAACCATTGTGGAAACTGCCTGCGAAACAGACTTTTCCGCTAACACCGAAGATATGCGCCACTTTAGCCAAACGGTCTGCAACCATGTACTTGCAACCAAAACCGACACCAAGGCTATTGTAACTAGCGGTGAGGCCATCACAGCCCTCATGCAAGAAAAAGTATACTCCAATACCAATCTTACCCTTCAAGGCATGCTTGATGAGCTTATCGCTAAGATTGCTGAAAGCATCAAAATTGCTCGCTTTGCAAAAATGAGCACGGCTAACGGCATCGTTAACGGCTACGTTCACGCCGGCTCTACGCTTGGCGTAATGGTTGAGCTTGCCATTGAAGGCAGTCGCCCAGCCGATATCACCACGTTAGTCCAAGCGGCTAAAGATGTAGCAATGCAAATAGCGGTAACCAAGCCATTGTGTATCAACCCAAGTGAGCTCGATCAGGCAGTGATTGCAAAAGAAACCGAAATTTTTGCAGAACAACTCCGCGGTGAAGGCAAGAATGCGCAAATAATCGAAAAAATCATGCCGGGCAAATTAAGCAAGTTTTACGAAACAGCCTGTTTGCATAACCAAAAGTTCATCAAAGATGACAAGCAAACGATTACGCAAATGCTCGATGCTGCAGGCACAAAGGCCGGCTGCAAAGTGCGCGTAGCCCGCTTTGTTCGCTTTGCTATTGGTCAGTAAGAGATAAAGGGACTATCTATGTTAACGTTGAAGATTACCGAAGGCGATGTCAAAGGGTTTGAGCGCGAAGTAGCGCTTGCAATGCAAGAACCGATCAAACATTTTGAAAAAGATCTGGCAAGCATTCGTACCGGTCGCGCAAGCACCAAGCTCATTGAAGAAGTTAAAGTTGAAAGCTATGGTCAAATCATGAATCTTCGTGACTTGGCTACGCTCGGCGCACCAGACGCTCGACTCTTGACCATTCAGCCGTGGGATAAAATGATGTTATCTGCAATCGAAAAAGGCATTTTGGCCTCCGATGTTGGCATCACCCCACAAAACGATGGCCAAATGATTCGCTTGTCACTCCCGCCAATGAGCACTGAACGTCGTGAAGAAATGGTAAAGCTTCTTAACAAGAAGACCGAAGAATCTCGTGTTGGTGTCCGCGGCGTACGTAAAGAAGCGCAAAACTTAGTCAAAGAAGCGGAGAAAGACGGCGACATTTCTGAAGATTTTGCAAAACGCTTAGCCGATGCGCTGCAAAAAGTAACCGACAACAGTATTAAGGTTGTTGACGAATTAAGCGCTAAAAAGGCGGCCGACATTAGAGCGGTTTAGCTTAGTAAGACTTTTAAACTAAAGAAAAAGGGCTCCGAAAAATCGGAGCCCTTTTTCTTTATACCATTGTTTATGAACGTTTTTGCTTACGCTCTTTATCTTTAACTTCGTCGAACGTGCCTGACAGCAAATCATAGGCCCTTTCAAGGCGATCAGTCTCGACACCACTGGCGCTATCGGCCTGATTACCCAGTTCATTAATAAGAATAACCATATCGCCAAGGACTTTTTTATCTTCAGCATTCAAGACTCTTTCCCCAAAGTAGGTCGATACTTTATCGGGATGGCACGCAAGGCGGGCTTTATTGACCTGTATTTTTGTAAGCTCTTTGGTGGTTCCATTGCCTTGAAAGGTCGCGGCATCAATAAATGCACCAACATGCTTTTGCTTGGCAAGTCGTAGCAACTGCTCAGCCCGCTCTGCCTTACTCATTCGACTATAGGCGGCAGCATCCTCACGACTCATGCCCTGCCCCATACTCACCCCGGCCGTGCAGGCGACAATCCATTCTTCCCTAGTAAGTGGGGCCGATGGTGCTACTACCTTCTGGCTTGCGGCCGATTGCGTCAAATACGCCTTAAGGACAAGAATTGCTCCAATGCCAACGCCGGCTGCAATCAGATACTGACACATTTCTTGAATACGCATCAAAAACGCGCGCCGATTCCCTTCAGGGGTAATCGTTACCATGGTCGCACGTTCGGCAGGTCGCCGCATACGATGCAGCATCACCTCAAGAGCGATGTACGCGATACCACCGGCCACCACGCTACCGAGAACCGCTTTTCCGGCTAATGGCATACCAAGTCCGGTCGACTCCTGCACCGCCTCAGGCGCATCAGGCGGAGAGGCAAGAGAGAGCTGGCTCGCGGCCAGACCAATCAATAATAGCTTTTTTCCGATTTCCATAAGACTCCTTTAATAAGTGCCCATGATATCATGACTCAGATAGTTCGAGAAGTAGGCCCAGAATTCCTGCCTTACCAACATGATATTGCCAAAACTCTACCAATATAAAAATGTCACGAGACATTGTAGGGCCTGCTGAATGCTCGCAAGGGGTACGGCTCTGCACGCTCCCCGATACTCGCGTTTTGCAGAGCATACCCCATTGCTCAGCTGCTCTACGCAGGCCATTAGCCAGCCAACAGAGATTTGAGGGTTGTTGCCGACTCACTCTTGAACAGGCGTGTTTAATAAAAAATTCAATACTTATGCGGTAGGCGTAAGCCAGGGCGCTACACAGAGCGAGTTACGGCTTTGCTCTTCTAGCTCCCCGATCGCGGGGAGGAGCAAAACGTATGCCCGAGCCGATGTAGTAACCCTGGTACGCTGCCGCCTTATGACTCATAACATGCCATCTTCTCTGACACATAACTAATCGAGTTCAGACATGACCCGTTTGTGACAAAATCATGTTGGGGAATGTTGTGACAGAATCACTTTGGTTTGACAGTAGGCCAAGAGTTCCTACAACAACTCTCACTTGCAAAATACCCTAAAAGCCATTAGGTTAACGGCTCGCTTCTCATCAAAACCCTCATAAGGCTCATGTCCAAACATTTTACCCATCTTCACCTCCATACGGAATTCTCATTACTTGACGGCGCAATCCGCATTCCCGATCTCATGAAGTTTGCACAAGAGCAACAATGGAAAGCGGTCGGCATGTCGGACCACGGCAACATTTTCGGTGCCGTAAAATTCTTTGAGGAAGCTAAAAAGCATAAAATTAAGCCAATCCTTGGCTGTGAAATGTATTTTACTCCGGATGCCAGCGTCAAAGATGCCACCGATAAATACCATCACCTGATTCTTATTGTGCAAAACCGAGAAGGATATCAAAATCTTTGCCGGCTCATGGCCTATGCATACCAAGACGGATTCTATTTTAAGCCCCGTATCGATTACAAAATTCTTGAGAAGTACAATAAGGGATTGATCGTCTCCACCGCCTGCTTAGGTGGCCACATCCCTACGCTTTTACGCAACGACCAAGATGCTGAGGCTGAGAAATGGATTAAGCACTCTCTCGATATTTTCGGCCGAGACCGATTTTTCTTCGAAATGATGCCGGTAGAAGCCGATCGTTTTGATGTATTGCCCCCAGACATGGCAAAACAAGCCTATCTCAATAAAAAACTAGTAGCATACAGTTCTAAGATGGGAGTTGATTGTATTGTCACCGCCGACTCTCACTTTCTCCACCATGAAGATCATGAAGCGCATGAAATTCTCCTCGCCGTACAAACGAAGCATTTAATGTCAGACCCTGATCGCATGACCTTTGGAGATTTCCGTGGCTATGTAAAAACGCCCGAGTATCTCCTCGGCCAATTTCCGGACAACCATGATGCCATTTGGCGTACCGGAGAAATAGCGGACCGGTGC
This sequence comes from Candidatus Babelota bacterium, assembly GCA_030917815.1. GTDB lineage: Bacteria > Babelota > Babeliae > Babelales > JAUPTZ01 > JAUPTZ01. The sequence goes on from JAUPTZ010000015.1 coordinate 9,818, forward strand.
GATTTTACCTTCGAGACCGGCAAGCTCTTTTTCCCTCAGTATCCGATTCCCCAAAACCATACCGAAGCATCGTTCTTTCGCGAGCTTTGCCATGAAGGTCTGACCGAGATTAAACAAAACGATCTCATCCCCCGGGAAGAGCATGTCACGTATGATGAACGATTAACCGAAGAGGTTGAACTCATTATAAAAATGGGATACATCGGGTATTTCTTGATTGTGTCAGACTTTATCTCTTGGGCAAAGAAAAATAATATTCCGGTGGGCCCTGGGCGAGGATCGGCAGCAGGCTCACTCGTTGCCTGGGCATTAAAAATTACTAACGTCGACCCTATTAAATACAATCTTCTTTTTGAACGATTCTTAAACCCAGAACGGGTAAGTATGCCCGATATCGATATCGACTTTTGTATCGATGGCCGTGAAAAAGTTATTAACTACGTAAAAGATAAGTATGGTCACGACGCCGTGTGCCAAATTATTACCTTCGGTACCATGATGGCCAAGGGGGTAATCAAAGACGTTGCACGCACTCTTGGTTTTCCCTTCCAGGATGCCAACAACCTCACAGACTTAGTCCCGGATCAATTGAAAATCACACTGGAAGAGTGCTTAGAGCAGGAACCAAAGTTTAAAGAATTGATGCACTCCGATCCGGATATTAAACATTTAATGGATATTTGCTTCAAGCTTGAAGGACTCACGCGCCACGCCTCTAAACATGCGGCCGGTGTCGTAATCTCACCTGAACCACTCCGTGACGTACTTCCCCTCTACATTCCGCCCAAAACGAATGAACTGGTAACACAATACACAATGACCGATCTTGAATCACTCGGTTTTCTAAAAATGGACTTCTTAGGCCTTACTAACTTAACCGTTATCGATAAAGCGCTAGACAGTATCGAAAAAAATCATCAGGTCCGCATCAACCTGGATAAGCTACCGCTGGATGATAAAAAAACTTTTGATCTTCTCTGCCTCGGTAAAAGCAGTTGCGTGTTCCAGTTTGAATCAAGCGGCATTAAAGAGGTACTGTATAAACTGCAGCCTTCCCGCTTTGAAGATCTGATTGCGGTAAACGCACTCTATCGACCAGGTCCACTCGGTTCAGGAATGGTGGACGACTTTATTGATAGAAGGCACGGACGTAAAAAAACAACCTATTCTTTTCCTGAGCTTGAGCCTATTTTGAGCGAAACATACGGCGTTATCGTGTATCAAGAGCAGGTAATACGCATTGCTTCGACAATTGCAGGATATTCACTCGGTAGCGCAGATATCTTACGCCGTGCAATGGGTAAGAAGAAAGCAGAAGTGATGGCCGAACAAAAAGTTGCCTTTGTCGCCGGCGCAAAAACACTGAAATTTGATGAGAAAAAAGCTGGCGAGCTCTTTGATCTAATGGCCTATTTTGCCGGCTACGGATTTAATAAATCACATTCGACCGCATACGCACTGATTGCGTATCATACCGCCTATCTCAAAGCAAATTACGCCTGCGAATTCATGGCCGCGGTGCTCTCTTTTGAAACAAGCAATCCGGACAAGATGACCGCTTATTTGCAAGAGGCACGTGAAATGGGAATTACCATTTTACCTCCCGATATTAATAAATCTGATGAACTGTTTACCGCAAGCAAAGAAGGAATATTGTTCGGCCTTCGCGGTATAAAAAACGTCGGCGATGCAGCGATTAGCAACATCATCGAAACCAGGCAAAAGAAGCCATTTTCCGACCTTTATCACTTCTGCCTCACCGTTGATCTTCGCTGTGTAAACAAACGCGTTATTGAAAGTCTCATCTGTGCCGGTGCGTTTGATGCAATGCCGGGGCATCGCTCACAAAAAATTATGGAGCTCGAGACCATTATCGGTCTTGCAATCGATGAAAAAGAGCGGTCAAAGACCGGCCAAATAAGTTTGTTCAGCGCACTGCCAACGGCCGGTAGCCAATCGCAGAAATATGCCTTCGCTCCGCTACCAGAATGGACGCCGCGAGATAAATTAGAAAAAGAAAAAGAGGTAATCGGCTTCTATCTGAGTGGTCATCCGCTAACCAACTTCCAATTGGTGCTTGATGCCCTACAGCCTTCACACCATAAAGACCTCCATACCAATGTGGTAGAAAAAAAATATACTGCCGAACCGATTGTTATCACCTGCGGCCTGCTGCAAACAAGTAAAACTATCACTACCAAAAACGGCGATAAAATGGCGTTTGCACAAGTCGAAGATCTTTCGGGGCCATGTGAAGTCATTATCTTTCCACGTGTATACGCAAAAATCAGTGCTGTTCTTGGGCAATTTAGTGAATTTATTATTATTGGCGCTCTCGATGTGGCAGCACAACAACAGTGTAAGATAAAAGCAAATGCGGTGATTCCACTCGAAACGGTACTTGATAACGGCATCGCACACGCCATCTTAAAACTCAAAGCACCGTTAACCGAAGCCACACTGACTACCCTCAAAGAGAAACTTTCACCCGGCAGCACACCCTACTCACTTCAGTGGGAAGAAAATGGAAAATCGGTACAATTAACGCCGCGCGAAAACATCCGGCTCACCAATGAGCTCTTGAGCTACGTCCGTAGTATAGGCATAGAGGTTCGCTTGCAAGTACGTATAGAGTAGGCCGCTATAGGTTTCACTATATTCGTACATTATTTTTCGTACCAGCAACACATTATTATGTTCTGTGTTGCTACGATAATACGGCACAATGGCACTAAAAAATACATGCACTAACTGTGGCCCTGAAAGTGATTGGTCTGCATGATACCGACAGATCAAATCTCCATATGCGACAATGCGCTCAGCATCATTCAGCGCTAATGCAGCGGTCAAAAGCGCACTACACGCCTTAAATCGAAGCGGCTCAAAAAAGAGTGAATCATGCGCACAGGCAATGAGCGCAACCCATTGTTTCTCGTAGATATAGTGCTCTAATGCATATCCTTGCGTAAGCAGGCTGCGCCCACTATCACAAGACATTTGGACTTGAGCCAATGCTTGAAAAATAAATCCTTGACGCACCTTGCCATGATACGCACGACGCACTACATCGGCCGTGTAGACCGTGCCTCGACACAACACATCACGCACCACTATTTGCCACGGTGTAGACATACCACCCACCCCTTGAAAGCATTGCTTCCGATTTTTTCTTTGTTATACTCGCCGCTTGCAGTCGCTTATACCATCGCCACCGTATGTTGTAGCGTATTTACGAGGTCTATTTCAACACTTAATAAAGGAGAGCATGTGAAAAAATTGCCCATCTTTTTTCTCTTTTTTTCTATGATTGTCTCGCTCTGTGCCAACACCGCAACACTAACCATATCTTCAGAAACAACGCGAGCCACACTAAAAGAGTTTGTAAAACTCTCGACACGATGCCAGGAATCGGCTCGCACAACAACCGATCAACAATCGTTCGATGTATTTAAAAAAATAAACATCTTTTATCTTGAGCACCGACCATCTTTAAGAAATATTGATCAACTTGATGATGCATCTTGTACCATACTTGCCAATGAATGTTCTCAGCTGTTAACCGAACAGCTCTCTGCGGTCACCAAAGTGCACTTTCCCACCAAAGAGGTTCCCCTAGAAGAATCGCTTGGGATCTTCACTCGCGCAATGCCGAATCTCTTATCCCCAACCGCAACACCGGTTTTCCTTAAACGGTTGCTACTCCTCTGCCTGCTCGAAGCCGCGATTTACGCAATAGAAAACAATATGAAAAAAAAAGCGGAATCTGCTCCTCAAAAATCAATGCCTGAAATCAAAGAGCGCATCAAGAAAATCAGTACCCTAGATATCACCTCACAAGAATTTCTCGCACTATTTGGCCTTGGCATCGCACGGGCCGTTGGCGTTGGAGTAATCAGTGAATACTCACCGCGGGGACTTTCCACCTCATATATTCATCGATTTGCTGAAAACATGATGCCAAAAGTCATCGCTGTTCTAACGGTTGGCACGCTACTCTATGCAAAAAATGGTAAATTACCAGGATGGTTTAAGTGGGCCGCTTTTCTCAAACTTATCAATCCGCTTATCTTAGGAAGAGGCTTTGTAAAACCATCAAATAAGCTGTATCAGCCGCTGCTCACCTTGTCTTATATTTTTCCGTTTTTTGCCGGCTCAAGCGGTGGGCTTATGAGAAAAAATCATGATTTCTCCACAAATGCATGGGCCAATGTACTGGTTGATGGCATCTCAGGATTTGGCATATTCACCGCCATACCACAAGTCGCTGACCAGTTTATTCCAACCAATCGAATGGCATTAAACCCGGAGCATCGACGAAAAACGATAAAAAATTGTGTGCGAACCGCTTTTGATACCATGTACAAAGACTGGGATAAAAAAGCTTTTGCCGCTTAATACCTAGGCGCTCTCTCTACCAAGTTCAAGTAAGTCATGCCATTTATACGATGCCCCACCAACTATTGGTAGCGCCGCCGCATGAGCAGCTTTAACCCAACGCCCATCTTTAACTTTGCCAGCACCCTTCAGTACTTTCATCATAACATCTTTTCGGCCGGCCCTTAGCTTAAAGTCGGCGGTTGCAGGACTTTCATTGTTGCCAATTTCGGCCACTTCGAGCTTTTCATCTCTATCCAATTCATAGGCAACTTGCACGGTAAACCCAGGGTTTTTATTTATTTTTTCTTTTGATTTAGCAAATTCTTTTTCTACGTTAACAAACCAGTTAATACGATTGCGAATAGCCGATGGTACCGTATTACCGTGATATTTATCTTTACATCTATCCACTAGATTGACGACCGTAAGCACCGACATGCCAGTAGCGACCCAAGAAAAAATCTCCAGAAAACGTCGCTTGCCTGGCGTCAAAATATCGTCAGGATTCCACTCAAGAACTTCAGGTGCAACCGGCGCTGCCGCTTGTTCCTCAAAGCCATCATCCATACCTTCACCGGCAGACAAGCCATTTTGCTGCATCTGCATCGCACGCAAAATCTGAGCCATAGGATTAATCCCGCCCATCGCTTGCTGCTGTTTTTTAAGTTTTATCATGCGCGCATGCTTATCACGCTTCAAAACACGGGAAATATACCACATTGCCGACACTGAAGCGGCGGTCCAAATGCCGGCTTTAGCAACATCGCCCCACGATGGACCATTAAGCCACCCGTACTCGCTCATCAACTGCTCTGCTGCCGGAACCTCTTTCGACAATAAAACCAGACCCTTTACCCCATTTTTAGCCTCAAACAGATCATTGGTTGCGCCCATCAACGCCATCGCTGATAGGGATCCTACAACCAGCATTACATACTTCATATTTTGAATCATCACGGTATTATTCCTTACACGGTGCGCGCATTAATATACAAGAAGGATACAAAAGTTATTTTTTTTGTATAGTGGACCATCGCGAAACCTGGTATAATTGGCCCCAATTAATCGATTTCTAAAGTGTTAGGAGCCCTATGGGAAAAGCACGACGAGAACTACTAGATACGGCGGTACATGGTGAGCGCACCATGCTGCTTGGTGTCTATTCATCACTGACAAAACAAAGCCAACAGTATTATTTTGAAGAGTTTGAAAACCTTGCAAAAACAGCCGGCATTACACCGGTGCATCGCATGTTTGTTAAGTTGCGCGAGTATGAACCGGCAACGTTCTTCACTAAAGGTAAACTGCAAGAAATAATCGAAGCGGTAAAAGAGCATGAAATTTCAGAGGTCGTGGTGTCCACACCACTGACACCACTCCAAGAGCGTAATTTACAGGAAATGATCGGGTGCACAGTCTTTGACCGCACACAGCTTATTCTGGAAATCTTTCAACAAGCGGCTCACACCGCCGAAGGCAAGATTCAAGTTGAGATGGCCGAGCTTGAGTACTTAAAGACCCGTCTTGCCGGCCGTGGATTTGAAATGGCGCAACAAGAAGGCTTTGTCGGTGCGGTAGGGCCCGGCGAAACGCAAAAAGAACATTTGCGTCGATACTACGAAGGTAAGTTGGTACAGGCCCGCAAGCGCCTTAAACAACTTGCTCAATCGCGGGAAACGCAAAGAAAACAACGGTTGCGCAATGGTATTCCGCTCGTGTGCCTTGTTGGTTACACCAACGCCGGAAAATCAAGTTTGATTAATATGTTAACTCGCAGCGAAGTTCTCGTTGAAGACAAGCTGTTTGCCACACTTGATACCACAACGCGCGAACTCTATATAGCGCCGCACAAGAAAGCGCTCATTTCAGACACTGTTGGATTCATCAGCGAGTTGTCGCACAAACTTATCGAATCGTTCAAATCAACCTTGGATGAGTTAAAGTATGCACAAATGCTGATCCACGTCATTGACGTGAGCAACCCGGCCTGGCGTGAACAGGTTGTTACCGTAAACGAAACACTCAAGGACCTTGGCGTCAAAGTACCAACCGTATTCGCGGCAAATAAAAGCGACAAGCTTGACGCAGAAGCACGAGAAAAACTTGTTGATGATCTGGTTGGCTATCAGCCGTATGTTATAACCAGCGCGCTCAGTAAAGAAGGTGTGCAGGGGCTTATTAACTACATAAGTGCGCATATTTAAGGCGATACTACTTAAGAGCTTCCAGAGAATTCAATAGACGATAGCGCCGTCATTGCAACGCGGACTAACCCGCGCAGCAGAAAGGTTAAGTTTCTAGTTCTATGTACTACAACCGGGGGGGATGTATGAATCGTTTGGCAGCCATAGCTTGTGCCGTTATTGGTACAACAGCTACGGTACAAGGCATGGATAACGCCCAATCCGCATCGAGCGTATATCGAAGATTACTCCTTGATATACGTGTTGAGGGGCTGGAGCATAGCCTCATGCGCTGTTTTTATCGCATCAGAGATGGCCATAACGGCAGTAGTGCGGCAGTAAAGCAATCTTTGATTAAGCTCGCCCAAGAAGGACAAAGCCCTGAAGCTCGGGCATATGCTCGAGCCGTTCTCGACGCCTTGCCATCGTAAAATATCGCACGACCCTTCACATTATGCGATGAGTACGCTAAACTGCGCCTCATCTTGTTTTAGTGGGCCTATAGCTCAGTCGGTCAGAGCAGTCGGCTCATAACCGAAAGGTCCCAGGTTCGAGCCCTGGTGGGCCCACCATCCTTCGCCTTTGCAACGTCGCAAGGCTTGTTGCAAAGAGGCTTCGGCTGGCAGGCCATCTTTTTTAAAGGCCTGATAGATGGAGTTGCGTAGTTGTACATACATAAAGGAGCAGCCTATGACCGCCGCCTTTGTTTGGAATGAATTAAAAAAAATGGTTGTTATTGATCACGAAATTAGTCAATTACGTAAGGCAACCAAAAAAGAACAAGATCAGCTTACTCTCGCGCATACCGCGCACCAAAAAAAAGTTACCGCGCTACATGAAGCCGAATTAGTTATTCGTACGCTTCAAAAGGAGATTGATCGCGGTGAACTTTCAACCAAAGAGCTTCGCAGCCAACTCCAGCGTAAAAAAAATCAACTTTCCAGCCTCATAAGCACCAAAGAACGGCTCGCGCTCGAGCATGAGATATGCAAAGCTGAAGCCGATTTAGATGCGCTCGACACCGGCCTCATGACGTTGCTTGAACAACAAGAATTAGTCAAAGCAACGCTCAAGAAAATCAAGGATGAAGTTGCCGTATCAGAGCAAGCAATCGCATCGCTCAAAAAATGTACCGAAGACAAATGCCATGAATGCCTGGAGCATATCGCAAATCTTGAGCACCAATGGGAAGCTCTTTTGCCGCTGGTACCTGAAAATTTACGCACCGAATATCTTCAACTCAAGTCGCGAATAGCCAATCCTGCGGTACCGGTAGTATCCAATAGCTGTGGCGCTTGTTTCATGAGTCTTCTTGGCCAGGAAGTCATGAGTCTCAGTACACGCTCGGTGATACGCTGCCGCAACTGCTTCAGATTTCTCTATATGCCCGATGCAACCACTGAAAGCCTGACAGGAAAGTAACCATGATCCCGCATACACTAAACGTTTTTATCGACGGCGCAAGCCGTGGAAATCCGGGGCCGGCCGGTCTTGGCGCCTTTGCCTATACCACCGACACCAACGAGCCGGTGTTTGCTATCGGTTATTCGTTTTATCGTTACACGAACAATGTGGCCGAATACGCCGCTCTTGTGTTGGCCTTACATGAAATTATCCAGCGCGGTATTAAAGGCCCGGTACACATTCATGCCGATTCACTCCTCGTAGTTAAGCAAATGAATCGTGAGTTTCGGGTAAAAGACCCACTGCTTCAATACTGGTACCAGCTCGCCAATAAGCTTAAAGCACAAGTCCATTGCACCATTACTCACGTCCGCCGCGAGTACAACACGCATGCCGATGCGCTAGCAAACAGGGGATTAGACGAGAAAATCATGCCCAGCCCTGAGTTTGAAGCACTCTGGCGCAGTGTCATTCCTCGGTCTTACTGGCCACAAATACGCACCTCGTCAAAGACCACCCCGCCGACACAAACATCACTTTTTTAACATCACCCCACACACCGCACCCCCATGTCTGGATATCGTACCCACTTTAGCGTTGCTGCCGGCTGCGCACTCGTTCTTATTATAGTCACACACCGTGCAACACCGTGGATCGCCTGGCTTTCCTTGACCAATATTGCGCGTATTATTGCCAGTATCTTAGGAGGGCTATTTCCCGACATTGATATCAAGAGCAAAGGACAGCAGCTACTATACGCGTTGGTCATTCCACTTCTTGTGGCCGCCCTCCTGGCCAAACACATCGTCTTTAGCATTTTGCTCAGCGCCCTCGCAATTATCCCACCCCTCCTGCCACACCGCGGTATTACTCACAATTTCTGGTTTACCCTCATTGCCCCTCTCTCCGGGCCGTTCCTGGTAAACGTGTATTGCCCTGAATACACCGCATACGCATTTGATCTCTGTGTCTACTTCATTATGGGAGCGATAAGCCATTTAGCGCTTGATTATGGCCCACGCGAAATGATCATGAAGGCGTTGCAAGGAAATAAAAGAAGGTCTCTTACGCGACCACGAAAAAAATAAGTTATGCCACTTCAACATCATCACCTGGCAACAATCGTGCAAGCTCATCACGGATGCTGTCATCAACAATAGCACCTCTTTTAAGTAAATATTTCGCTACTGCTACATGGCCCCCTCGCACCGCATGCCCAAGCGCCGTAAGACCATCGGCCCGGGCATTAATATCGGGGTTGCCTTTTCTAAAAAGTATCCATACTAAATCATACCGGCCCCCTCTGGCCGCAATAACAAGTGGTGTAAATCCGCTACGATCACGAATTTCTACGTTTGCGCCACGCTTAAGAGCAAGGCAGATAGCGTCGAAAAACTTTAAGGGGGCCTTTTTAATGCAAGCTAGGAGGGGGGTATCGCCATCTTCGTTTATTGCATTGATAGACAGCATTCCCTCTTTAATAAGAAAATCAACCGCTTCAATGTTTCCGGCAGCAACGGCAATAGCCATAGAATTATTATTGGGCATGACACCATGCTTTGCAAGTTTTCGAGCCAATGCAAGGTCTTTTTTCATCAATGCTCGATTCATAATTGTAGACTTTTTACCCTGTTCCATTGAGGGACTATATTCTGCACCATAGTCAAAAGCTAAGCAGACCATTTCCGGCTCACCAGATTGGAGAGCGATCTCCATAAGTGATTTACCATCGATTTGTACATGGACGCTACTGTTAGGATCTAGCAGATAGTTTATGATGCGAGCCCTTTCGAATCTCATGGCATCACGAAGAGCCTCAGTTCTATAATCGTGGTATAGATCGATTTCTTCTGCCTTTCGAATCACCCGTTCTAGTTCATCGGTATTCTCATCCTCTGCGTGGCATACACTACGAATTTCCCATTCATTCTTGTTACGCATCGTACGAAGTTTCTCTGCAGCAGCCTCCTCTTCAGCTTTTGATGCTTCTAACTTAAGATCGGAAG
>JAUPTZ010000004.1 GCA_030917815.1 Candidatus Babelota bacterium
TCTTAATTCTTTGTAACATATCGAGTATCTCCTACAAAACTTCCGGTGCACGCGAAATAATTTGCAAGTATCCACGAGCACGCAACTCACGGGCCACTGGACCAAATATACGAGTACCGACAGGCTCGCCGTCTTTATTTAAAATAACTGCTGCATTGTCACCAAAACGAATATATGTACCATCAACACGACGGAGTTCTTTACGCGTACGTACAATAACTGCATCAAGCACATCACTCTTCTTAACGGTAGCTCCAGGTACAGCTTTTTTAACTGCAACTTTTACCACGTCACCAATGCGCGCAAATCTTTTACGTGTACTTCCTGACACGTTGATAACCATGACTCTTTTAGCGCCGGAATTGTCTGCAATATCCAGCATACTGAATTTTTGTATCATATCTTCACCGCACCCCTGTTAATTACTTTGATGATGCTTGATGACTTGCTTGAGCATCATGTATTTGGTAGCTGACAATGGTCGACATTCGAAAATCTCAACAAGATCGCCCTTCGTTGCTTGTTCGTGCTCATCGTGCACTTTGTACTTTTTGAAGGTACTAACAATCTTGCCCACTACCGGATGCTTAAATTTATTTTCGACACGAACGACAATGGTTTTATCCATCGCATCTGATGTAACTGTGCCGCTGAGCGTCAGTGGACGTTTTACCACCACCTGCTCTTGTGCTGTTTGCTTTTGCTTGTCAACCATTTTGCTACCTATTTTTGTTTCATTGTCATTGCAGTCTTTGCGCGCGCAATTTGTTTGCGAAGCTTTCTGTACTGCGAAGTATCTTTTACTTGACCAACCAACGAATTCAATCGCAAATTAAAAATCTCTTTGCGACATGCGATGACTTCTTCATGCAAGGATCGAAGATCTTTTTCTACTGTGTTGTTTTTCATAGCTGTTCACTTCCATTTTCGATCGCCGACATTTCAAGGGATGAAACAATTTTGGTACGCATTGGTAATTTGTACGCCGCCGACTTCAATAAAGCCTTTGCTTCGCCTTCAGGCAGTCCCTTAATTTCAAAAATTATGCGACCACGCTTTACCACACTTACCCAAAACTCAGGACTTCCCTTACCTTTACCCATCCGGGTTTCGATCGGTTTTTGTGAAACTGGCTTATCAGGAAACACCCGAGTAAACCATTCACCAACCTTCTTAACTCCACGGCTAATAACCGTACGAGTAGCTTCGATTTGGCGGGCGGTTAACCACGCCGGCTCGAGAGCCATCAAACCGTATTCACCAAAGTGAACCGTACGAGCCCCTTTAGAAAGGCCTTTCATACGTCCACGTTGTTGTTTACGAAACTTAGTTTTTTTTGGCATCAACATGATATTCTACCTTTCTCGCCTAAAACTCACCACGACAGATCCACACCTGAACGCCGATCATGCCGTAAGTTGTTTTTGCTTCAACCAACGCGTGATCGATATCAGAGCGTAATGTATGCAGTGGCACACATCCCAGACGAAGCCATTCTGCGCGTGCAATTTCGCTACCGGCCAAACGACCTGAACAACGAATTTTGATACCACGAGCGCCACTCTTCATCACCGAGTGACCGGCCTTCTTCATCAACCGCTTGTAGCCAACACGGCGCTCAATTTGTTCAGCAATACTTTTTGCTACCAATTGCGCACAATGCTCAACTACTTTTACTTCTTGAATAGAAATATCAATTGCTTTGCCGAATTCTTTAATTAATCCGGTACGGATCGACTCAATTTCTTGACCACGTTTACCGATGATCAAACCTGGACGAGCTGAGTGTATTTCTACACGAACACTGTCACCGGCTCGTTCGATATTCATAGCTGCTATTTCTGCCTTATCAAGGCGTTTTGCGAGATACTCACGAATGCGAAAATCTTCTTGCAAATAGGTCTTATAATCCTTTTTTGCAAACCAACGCGCATTCCATGCACGAAAAACACCTAAACGAAAACCTAGTGGATGAACCTTCTGTCCCACACGTCACCTCTTAATTAGTACTTTTCAACGATAACCGATATATGACTAAGCCGTGTACGTTGAGGACAGGCTCTACCCTGTGCTCCTGGCTTAAATGAGCGAATCACTGGCCCCTGGTCGATACGGATCTCTTTGATACGCATTTGCGCCATATCAACGATCGATGAATCGGCCTGACGAGCATTATGATACGCAGATACAATCGTTTTGGCAATAGGAACAACCCTATTAAGGGCCTGTCCTTCTAACCAATGTACCGCTGTACTTACATTTTTTCCCCGAATACTATCTGCGTACACACGCAACTTAAATGGGGAAACACGAATATTTCGACTTAATGCTTTCATATTTGTCCCCTATTTAGCAGCGCCTGTTTGCCGCTGACCACTATGCATTCGGAACGTTCGCGTTGGTGCAAATTCCCCAAGGGCATGTCCAACCATGTTTTCCGTTACAAATACTTCAATAAATTTTCTGCCATCATGTACAGCAAGGGTTGCTCCCACAAAATCAGGAGTAATCAAGCTATTACGATGCCACGTTTTAATAACACCACGTTTACCCGCTGCTCTTTGCTGTTCGAGCTTTTTAGTCAAATCAGCCGCAACGTATGGTCCTTTTTTAATTGATCGCGTCATGCACGTTCCTTTGTGTCACCAATGATTGCTTACTTACGGCGCTTAATAATAGCCGCAGTACTGTTTTTTCTTTTGCTACGAGTACGAGTACCTTTTGAGCACTTACCAGTAGGCGATACCGGGTGTTTGCCCGATTTTGAACGACCTTCACCACCACCATGTGGGTGATCGACTGGGTTCATTGCCATACCACGTACCGATGGACGAATGCCCAGGTGACGAGATCTACCCGCCTTACCAAGACTCTGATTTCGCCAATCAGCCTTACCAAGTACTCCCACAGTTGCCCAGCAATCAAGATGAACAAAACGCATTTCGCCTGATGGCAAACGCAAAATTGCTCTCTCACCTTCTTTTGAGCTCAACTGGACCGAGGCACCAGCGCTACGCGCTAATACACCACCTTGGCCTGGCGCCAACTCTACGTTGTGCACCACAAAACCAACCGGAATGTTACGCAAAGGCAACGCATTTCCTACCGTTACTTCAGCTTCAGATGAAGCCATAACTTGAGTTCCCAACGCCAATCCTTCAGGTCGCAAGATATACGCCTTGGCACCATTTACATAGTAGACCAATGCAATATCACAGCTACGGTTAGGATCGTACTCAAACGCCTTAATTGTTCCAGGAACATCACGGTGTACACGTTTGAAATCGATAAGACGGTACAATTGTTTTGCACCCCCCCCACGATGACGAACAGTAGTACGACCATACGCGTTACGACCACCACTTTTTTTAATAGGAGCAGTCAACGCTTTTTCTGGGCGTTTTTTAGTCAAGTCAGGAGTAACGATAAATGATTGCGTGCGCAAAGACGCATTTCGTGGTTTACGAGTTACAATTGCCATATATTAGTTCCCCTCTGCCGTCGCAGTGCCTATCGACTCATGTCCAGGCAACGCAATGCTGTATCCAGGCTTAAGAGAAATAATTGCTTTCTTCTTACCCAAAGACACATATGGACGACGACCAAATGTTTTTGTTTTCTCAGGTGTGTTAATGATGCGCACTGCATCAACTTTAACATCCCAAATTTGTTCAACTGCTTTACGAACAACTATCTTATTCGCGGTCTTTGCTACTTCCAAAGTTACCTTACCTTGTTTTTGGTAAAGCTCAACGCTTTTGCTAGTTGTTACGATTTTTTTTACAATTTCGTATGCCGTTAGTTCCATCGTGCAACCATATCGGTAAAGAGGTTAAGATCTTTCTTCAAAAAGACCCAAGAATGGCCGTTTGAAAGATCGAATGCATTAGGTTGGTCATAAAAAACCGCATAAACGTTCGGAATGTTTCTGAACGACAAGTATGTTTGAACATCATGCATCGCAAGGAAAAGAACTACTTTACGATCGGCAATATTCAATGCACGCAATGTTGCTTGTGCACTTTTTACACTTGGCTTCTGTTCAAACGCAGCGTCTAAACAGTAGAAACGACCAGAAGACAAAGCACTAGCCATAACATGACCCATTGCCAATTGCCGCTGTTTACGACTCAAACCAATTTTACGAACCCGAGGAGATGGTCCAAACAGTACAGCCCCTTTTCTCCAAAGCGGAGAACGTGGCGATCCTGCACGAGCACGACCGGTACCTTTTTGCTTCCACGGTTTCTTGTTACTGAACGCTACGTCACCACGAGTTTTGAACCCAACGGTTCCTTGACGCCACTGTTGCAACAATCGACGAATGCTAACTGCATACGCGCCTGTTGCATACTGGGTCGGCTCTGAACAGGAAATTTCTACAGTCCCTGTCTGTTCTCCGGTGCTCTTGTATACAGCAATATTTTTCATCTAATTTATCCTTGCTTGCTTAAATACAACAACGAGTTTTTACGACCAGGAACTGCGCCTTTTACCAAGATCACACCATTTTCACGATCCACTTTTACTACGCGCAAACCACGAGTAGTAACGGTGTTATCGCCATGATGACCAGGCAATCCCTTACCCTTAATAACTTCACCTTGTGTTCTCATGCTACCAATCGCACCAGGGCGACGGCCAAACATAGAACCGTGAGTAGCTGGACCACCGGTGTACCCAAGACGTTTCACAACACCTTGAAATCCACGACCGGTAGAAACACCTGTAACACTCACTATCATTTTTTCTTCAAACAACACGTTATCGAGCGATATCATTGCACCAAGTTCATATCCTTGGGTTGATTCACAACGCACTTCACGAATGTGAAGGAAATGCATTGACTTCTTCTCTAACATCTCAGAAGTAAACGCATCACCTTGAAATCGCTTACGCAATTTACCAATCTGCAATGCATTATACCCGTCGTTTTCGACTGTCTTAATTTGAGTAATAATCCACTGTCCGCACTCAATAACGGTAACTGGTATCACATTGCGAGCGTCGTCAAACACCTGCGTCATACCAACTTTAATTCCAGGAACATGGCTCAATGTTTTCATATCACGTACCTAACTTAACCTATCTAATTTCAACATCTACGCCAGCTGATATGTTCAACTTCATAAGCGCATCCATTGTTTGCTCCGCAGGAGAAACGATGTCTAAAACGCGTTTATGAGTCGAAAGCTGAAACTGTTCTCGTGACTTCTTGTCCACGTGCGGCGAACGCAACACTGTAAAGTATCGTGTATGTGTTGGGAGAGGAACAGGACCTACAACCGTAGATCCCGTTCTCTTTACCGTAAGCACAATTTGCCGGACCGCAGTATCAAGTAACTGATGATCGTATGACTTAAGAGTCAAACGAATTTTTTGCTTCTTCATCAGATTCCTTTCGGCCTTGCTTGTTTAATTATTCAATAATTTCGCTTACTACACCAGCACCAACGGTACGGCCACCTTCACGAATTGCGAAACGAAGTTGCTTATACATAGCAACTGGCGTAATCAATTCTACGGTAACTTCAACGTTGTCGCCTGGCATAACCATTTCACGACCTGCTGGCAAGGTGATCGAGCCGGTTACGTCGGTAGTTCTGAAGTAGAACTGTGGACGGTAACCATTGAAGAATGGGCTGTGACGTCCACCTTCTTTTTCAGTCAACACCATCAATTGGCCTTTAAATTTCTTATGTCCTTTAACGGTACCTGGTTTTGCAAGTACTTGACCACGTTCAACGTCGTCTTTCTTTGTGCCACGAAGAAGAACACCAACGTTATCACCAGGTAACGCTTCGGTCATTTCTTTGTTAAACATTTCAATACCGGTAACAGTAGTTTTCACGGTGTCTTTGAAACCAACGATTTCAACTTCAGAACCAACTTTCAAAATACCGCATTCAACACGGCCAGTTACCACGGTACCACGACCAGAGATCGAGAATACGTCTTCAATTGGCATCATGAACGGCTTTTCAGTATCGCGTTCTGGTGTTGGGATATAAGTATCAACTTTATCCATCAACTCATTGATCGCTTTTCTACCAAGTTCTTCTTCACCACGAAGTGCAGCTGTTGCTGAACCACGAACGAATGGAATTGCTTTACCATCAAAACCGTATTGGGTTAAGAGGTCACGAATTTCTTCTTCAACCAAGTCGATCAAATCAACGTCATCAACCATGTCTACTTTGTTCAAGAATACAACCATGGTTGGCACACCAACTTGACGAGCAAGCAAGATGTGTTCACGTGTTTGAGGCATTGGTCCGTCAGCAGCAGACACTACTAAGATAGCGCCGTCCATTTGAGCAGCACCGGTCAACATGTTTTTTACATAGTCGGCGTGACCTGGACAGTCTACGTGTGCATAGTGACGATTTTTAGTTTCATATTCAACGTGAGAAGCGGCAATAGTAATACCACGTTCTTTTTCTTCAGGAGCTTTATCGATCGAGTCAAACGCACGAACTTCAGCCAACCCTTGTTCTGAAAGTATTTTAGTAATCGCGGCAGTTAAGCTGGTCTTACCATGGTCAACGTGACCGATTGTACCAACGTTAACGTGCGGTTTTGTTCTTTGAAACACGCCTTTAGCCATTATATATCCTCTCTATTCAAGCTCATCTAATCTATTTTTTTGATGCGATCTCTTCTTGTACATTACGAGGCACTTCTCGATACAGCGCCAGCTGCATAGAGGAACTCGCACGACCTTTGGTCATCGACCGCAAGTCTGTGGTATACCCAAACATCTCTCCCAGCGGAACTTCGGCATCAACTACCTCAGCACCCTTTCTTGATGACATACCAAGAATACGACCTCTACGAGAGTTCAAATCGCCCATAACATCTCCAACGTTCTCTTCTGGCGTTACCACTTCAACTCTCATGATAGGCTCTAAAAGAACAGGAGATGATTTTAACATACCTTCGCGAAACGCCATGGCTCCGGCAATCTTAAATGCCATTTCTGAAGAGTCGACATCATGGTATGACCCGTCATAGACAATAGCTCTAACATCAACCGTTGGGTAACCGGCTATCACACCGTTACTCAATGATTCACGAACGCCTTTTTCAACTGCTGGAATGTATTCACGAGGAATGGTTCCACCAACAACTTCGTTCACAAACTCAAACCCTTGTCCGCGTTCAAGCGGTTCAAAACGCATAAGTACGTGTCCGTATTGACCTTTACCACCCGATTGGCGAATGAATTTTGTTTCAACAGAACCAATTTTCTGAATAGTTTCACGGTATGCAACTTCG
The DNA here is from genome assembly GCA_030917815.1 of Candidatus Babelota bacterium. Taxonomy (GTDB): domain Bacteria; phylum Babelota; class Babeliae; order Babelales; family JAUPTZ01; genus JAUPTZ01. The sequence goes on from JAUPTZ010000004.1 coordinate 7,279, forward strand.
GTTTTACCCACTGTTGCTTCAACTTTGTATTCCCGCTTTACACGGTCAACAATAATTTCAAGATGAAGCTCACCCATACCAGATATAACTGTTTGGCCTGTTTCGTCGTTAACGGTGAAGCGGAACGATGGATCTTCTTGCATCAAACGACGCAAAGCGTTGATCATCTTTTCGTATTCGCCCTTAGTTTTTGGTTCAACCGCAACGCTCAATACTGCTTCAGGAGCTTTAATTGACTCGAGCAACAATTGATGTTTTTCGTCACAGATGGTGTCACCAGTAGTAACATCCTTTAAACCAATAACGGCAACGATATCACCGGCACCAGCAGACTTAATTTCTTCACGCTTGTTTGCATGCATACGCACCAAACGACTTACCCGTTCTTTTGAACGCTTACGCGGGTTATACACATAAGAACCGGACTCAAGAACGCCAGAATAAATACGCGTAAATGTCAGCGTACCTACAAATGGGTCGGTCATAATCTTAAATGCAAGTGCCGCAAGCGGTTCATTGTCATCAGGCTTACGAATAATTTCTTTAGCTTCGTCGTCTATGTCGTGACCGATCATCGGCGCAACTTCAAGAGGACTTGGCAAGTAATCAACTACCGCATCAAGCAATAACTGAACGCCCTTGTTCTTAAATGCTGATCCACAGAAAACCGGGGTCACTTCTTGTAAGGCAACGCCACGACGCAACGCAACACGCACTTCTTCTGCGGTTACCTTTTCGCCGTTCAAGTATTTATCAGCAAGCGCATCATTAAATTCTGAGGCTTGCGCTACAATTTTTTCGTATAAATCTTCACGTTGCTTTGCATACTCGGCAGGAACTTCGCCCCATACAATACGAGAACCGTTTGACTCGGCTTCAAAGCTTGCCATACGATTGGTCAATACGTCGATCAACGAACTGAAATCTTCAGATTGACCTACCGGGATTTGCATTGCCAATGGGTTTGCACCAAGTTTTGCGCGCAGCTCACCAACTACTTCAAAGTAATCGGCACCAACACGGTCAAGCTTATTTACAAACGCAATACGAGGAACTTCGTGTCGGTCGGCTTGGCGCCATACCGTTTCCGATTGAGGCTCAACACCACCAACCCCACAAAATACCGCAACGGCACCATCAAGCACTCGGAGCGATCGTTCTACTTCAATAGTGAAGTCAACGTGTCCAGGAGTATCAATGATGTTAATTTGGTGATCTTTCCAGAAACAGGTAGTCGCTGCAGAGGTAATGGTAATACCACGCTCTTGCTCTTGCTCCATCCAGTCCATGGTTGCAGCACCTTCGTGAACCTCACCTATTTTGTGAGACACGCCGGTATAGTAAAGAATACGCTCGGTAACCGTGGTCTTGCCCGCGTCAATGTGGGCCATGATACCAATATTACGATACAGCTCTAATTTTTTACTCATAACGATCCTTACCAGGCATAGTGAGAGAACGCGCGGTTCGCTTCAGCCATACGATGAACGTCCATCTTTTTCTTAACCGCAGCACCGTTTCCAGCAGCAGCATCCATCAATTCATTTGCAAGGCGTTGTCCCATAGTCTTGTCAGAACGCTTAGCAGCCGATTGTACCAACCAACGAAGCATCAACGCATTCGCACGAGCCGGCGCAACTTCAGCAGGAATTTGATATACACCACCACCAACACGACGTGAACGAACTTCAACGACTGGGCGAATGTTAACCACTGCTTTTTCAAACAAGGCAAATGTTTTTTCTTTATCGCCCTTGATGCGTTGTTCCATTACATCGAACGCTTCATACACAATCTTACGAGCGATAGACTTTTTGCCACGCTCCATAACAATGTTGATAAGCTTCTGAACTAATGGAGAACCATAGCGAGCATCAACACCAATATCGCGAACAAAATTAACCGATTTACGACGTGGCATTATTTACCTTTCTTTTTTGGAGCAGCTACTGCGCCTGGCTTAGGTTTCTTAGCACCATACAACGAACGGCTTTGTTTACGTCCTTCAACACCGGAAGTATCAAGCGCACCGCGAATGATGTGATATTTTACCCCTGGCAAGTCAGGCACCCGACCACCACGTATCAACACTACAGAGTGTTCTTGCAAGTTGTGACCTTCACCAGGAATATAGGCAGTGACTTCACGACCTGTGGTCAACTTTACGCGCGCAACCTTACGAAGCGCCGAGTTTGGCTTCTTTGGCGTTGTGGTATACACACGGGTACACACACCGCGCCGCTGAGGGCATTCTGATAATGCTGGAGACTTGCGCTTTTCAGTCACTTTCTTACGACTGGCGCGAACAAGTTGATTAATTGTCGGCATAATGCAACATCCTACTTAAACTACTACTTTCGTGCTAATTCCTAATCCACCGGGCAAACACTGCAGTTTTGCCTCATAAGAACGGTACCTTAGATGTGTCCGGTAGCTTTCTGAGAGCACCCCCACAATGGGAGGTGAATTTTACGACCGGGATAATTGTAACTATTTTTTTACTTTTTTCAAGTTAAAAAAATGCTTCACGACGCAGAAAAGCTCATTTTAACCCAATAAAAGTCGATGAATACGTTGATCAGCTCTCAAGTATCACCGGTTTCTTTTAATAATGAAGATCCTAGATAGGCACCGGGACGCAGAGCCGGCACAAATTCCTGGAGCAAAGAACCAAACTCAATCCAATTGGCAAAAATCAGTTGCCACCACCTGCTCGAATCGCTGAGCTTGCGCCCATGATACTCCGAGGCAAAGATGTCTTCCTGATGTTTGGAAAAGGAAAGCTCGGCTTTGAGCTGTGCAATCAACTCCAGCGTCAACTCCTGCTCACCATCAAGCCAATCAAGCAGTTCTAGGCGATCACGAATAGCAACCAGAGGCGATCGACTCACGCCGGTCGTTAGGTTAGGTATATTAACATTAAAATGCGTATGATGCTGATAATTCTTTTGGACGATGTCGATAACATCCCACACGTAGGGCACCAAAAACTTAAGACTGGAGTGCCCTGGGTCAATTCCGTCAAACATTGCCCTGAAGTTATAGGCCATCCGCTGCAAGCGTTTGCTTGAATAGGCCCGCGTAAAGTTCCCCGTGGATGTTAGGAGGCGCCGAGCCGAGCGCCGGTCAAAGGCACCCATTTTTTGAAAGGGGTCATTTAGCGAGTAAAAATGATAAATGCAGCCTACATGTAGTGGTGCATACAACGTTTCAAGCACCGGCGCGCCGAGCGATATAATTGAGTCAAATGAGGTTTCTTGCGACGCTATCAAAAGTACATTAACCCCATGACTATGACCGAGTGCCCAGTGCGGCCCATAACCACTTCCTGCACTGAAAAAGGTCTCGGCAAGCATGCGCAAATCGCTTCCCGCAGCACTGCGATCCTTGTGATAATCTTCCCCTGACCAGCAATACGATACTATCTCAATCGGCCTTGCCGCCCGCCGTGCAAGTTCCATAGCAAATTGCAAAATGGTTTGAAAAACCGGGCTTCGAGGTGCCCAATAATCTTCACTCTCGCGAGCCCAGGTCCCATGCACCACCCAAAATACTATGGGGTGCTCATCAACAATCGGCACCGACGGCCTATGTAGAACGATACCGGCAATCATCGACTTATAGATATCAAATCGGTTGTCTATCTGAGCATCGGCAACTTGATACCAAGACTCGGTGCCAATCAGGCCAACATTGTACGACTCAACAAACTGATGCCAATAATCGGGAAGTATTTGCGGTACTTCGGCCTCACTCAAGAAAGATTGAAACTGATCAGCAGTGGTCACCGACAGGCAAACCACCGGCACCAGAGAGCAACCACCCAGAAAAATCCATGTTCGAAAATGCTTCATTATGCTCATAATCACCACTTGATCCTTAAGCCGTCCGGGCCCATTACCCACTTACTCATAGAAATAAAGATATACTAACTGAACGATTAAGTACACCTACCTGCACCGCTTTCATGAAAAAAAATCTGTGTACTCATTGTTTGCATCACCGATGCTTATGTGATAGCTTCTGCCCCTCATTACACTATCAGCAGATTCTAAAGGAATATCATGATAACAACCATGTACACGCTTGCCTTCACCAAACTCCTCCCTCTTCTTCTGACCGGAGCCGGCATCGGGTTTTTAATAACCATTCACGAATTCGGCCACTTTATTTTTGCCAAGCTCTTTAATATTGGTGTCCCGGTCTTTTCTATCGGCTTTGGACCCGGCCTCATTAAGAAAAGAATTGGCGCTACCGAATACCGCCTGTCACTCATCCCACTGGGCGGCTATTGCGCTATCCAGATGGACAGCGATCCTGAGGCAGGCATGGTAACACCGGACCCTGAAGCGGCACCGTTAGACCCGGCTCAATCGTTTGACACTAAACCGTTCTGGCAAAAGCTCTTGGTCCTTCTTGGAGGCATTCTTTTCAATATTGCCTTTGCCTATATCGCTTTTATCGGTCTCCATTGTGGCACCAGACCGAAAGTGGTAACCGAGATTATCGCGACCGCTATTACCGAAAAGAGCCCGGCCGCAAAAAGCCGCATTGCGATCGGAGATCGCATTACCGGTTATGATGGCATCACCTTTGGTAGCGGCAGCGCCAGCGTCCATGAACAAATTCGAACTTTTCTCGATACCATTGCGGCCAAACCACAACAAAAGATGCTCCTTGCTATCACGACCAAAGATATGCAGGAAAAGGTTCGTCGCGTAACGCTGGGTGAAACTGCAGACAAAGCCGGATTCCTCGGCGTGGCCATGGAGATAAAGCAGGTTCCCATCGAAGGCCAGTATGAATCAGATACGTTCTTTGACGCCATTCACAAAGGGATCGGCCTTACCAATTTCTACATTAAAAATACCTTTGCTATCATCCCTAGCAAATTCAAGCGCCGCAACCTTGATGGCTTAGTCGGGCCCCTAGGCCTCTTTTCCTATGCCTACACAAGCGCACAGCAAGGCCTACGCTCTCTCCTCTACTTCTTAAGCACCTTCAGTGTGACACTGGCGATCATGAATCTTATCCCCATTGGCGCCCTTGACGGTGGACAGCTGCTCTTTACGCTCATTGAAGGCATCACTCGTCGCCGCCTACCACGAAAGCTTAAAGAGGGGATTATTATTGGTTCGTGGATCTTATTCATGCTGCTCACTATTACCCTTTTATATCGTGATGTTCTTGGCTTTATAGGTGCATAATGAAAAAGGTCTTTTGGGATAACCCGTATCAAACTACCCTTGAAACCACCGTTACATCGGTCAACGACACCGAGATCCTCTGTGCCCAGACTATTGTGTACTCTTTTGCCGGCGGCCAAGAGAACGATGCGGCAACCGTAAACGGTATCACGATCATTTCGTCGCGCCGAGAGGGAAACCTCATTTACTACACGCTGCCCGAAGGCCACGGACTCCAGTCGGGCGACACGGTAATCATGGAGATCGATTGGCCCCGACGCCTCAAGCTCATGCGCCTTCACTTTGCAGCCGAATTGATTCTTGAGATTGTATCTCGTAAATTTGGTTACGAAAAAGTCGGCGCCCACATAGCCGAAACAAAGTCACGCATCGATTTTAAAAGCGAGGTACATATCGGCATCCATTTCGATGAAATATTGGCCGAGTACAATGAGATTATTCGCAAAAACCTCCCCATTATCAAAGATTACTCAGATGTTGCCACCCAACGTCGATTTTGGGAAATAGAAGGCTTTGCCCAGGTCCCCTGCGGCGGCACCCACGTTCGATCAACCGGCGAAGTAGGGTATGTTACGTTGAAGCGTGAACGGCCGGGGCGAGGCATTGAGCGCATTGAGATTCGCTTGCTTTTTTAACCAAAAGCGCTAGCTCTGACGATGCTGCCGCTGCCAGTGAGGCCACTGCCAAAAAGTAAGTACTATGATCTTGCCACAAACGCGTTATACTTGAGCCCACAATTAAAATAGGCTAAAATAGTTACATATCGAAACTATTTTAGCCTAAGCTGCTAACCGAGGAACCGTATGCAATCGACCTATAAAACCTATCGACTATTTGCCTTGATCGCGCTATCGCTCGGCATACTGTTCAATGCGGCGGCTGAAACTACTGCCCCCGAGTCATCATCAAGCACTTCTAGCCTTCTTGCTGCCCACTCAGCTGCGATTGCTGGTGTTGGTGGAATCACTACCACTGGATTGGCACTACTTTGTTACAAGGCGTATAAAAGAATGATTGCTGCTGAAGAAATAAATCGGCACTCGATTGCCGCTCAAAGAGCTCGCAGTCGATTCAAAACGCTACGTGCTGCCTTCTTGAGCTTTGCGTTAGCGACGAGCGCAGCCGGGACTCATGCCTATATGAGTTCAGCCTCAGGCGAAGATTCAACAGATCTGACTGCGACAATGCCATCTCTCGCCGACAACACAACCGGTGATAACGAAGCGGCGGCATCCGGCGTGGGAAGAAAAGAAGATGATGACAACTCAGGAGGAAGGTCGGAAGAAGAAGAGCCGGCGCATGAAGAACCAATGCACTGGTATTATCCTCCGTTTATACAGCTTAGCGATGCAGTCAGAGAGCTAGACGTGGACGTCATCAGGACGGCGATTTCCCGTGGCGCCAAGCCAAATGAGGTATATGGAAGCAACGAAGGAAAGAAGGATAGCTACCTGGTTCAAGCTATTCGCCAAGGAGAAGCTGGAAAATTATGCGTACAAGAGCTCATAAAGCATATAGATGTTAATACTCCGACAACAGATGGCACATTCCCCATACATGAAGCAATTGATACCGGCGTTCCGGCACTCGTCAACCTACTCCTTCCTCACGTAACCACCACCGACAACAGAGCTAGTCTTATAGCCATGGCTAAAGATCGAGCTAGCCATGCACCACCGCATTTACATGGTAACTTCAATACCATTATCAGACTACTCACGTCAGAATCCACTGAGCAAGTTCCTGAAGCCGATCTCCGCACGCCACTCGACAATGCAGTTGCCCGAGGAGATACCGCAGCAGCCCTCGCCATAATTGGCGAAACCGGAGCAGATGATCCTTCTCTCCAGTGCTCACCTGCTCCTTTCGGATCGCCGATCTGTGTCGCTGCAGAGACCGGAAACGTAGCGGTGCTTGAAGCCTTAGTCGCCAAAGGAGTCTCCCCAAGCTTTCCGGGAAATAAACATGATTGTCCGCTCGCGCGGGCCATAGCAAATAGGCATGTACCGGCCATTAAATGTCTACTCGCAGCAGGAGCACACACTGCGGCTGTCACCACCAATATGAGCATGTTCTGCCATGCCGTTGCATCGGGAAACAATGAAATTATACGATTAATTGGTGAAGAAGTAGCTAAGACACGAGATCTCAATGACCCCATTGATTGGCGTACACACCGCACAGTAATGCGAAACACGCTCGAGTATGCGGTACTTTCTAAACAAAAATCTGAGACCATTTATACATTGCTTGAGCTTGGCCTCAAGGCAACTCCGAGGATAGTACGATTTGCACGAGAAAATAAGCTTCCCCGAGACGTTATCGAAGAATTGCGCCGCCGTGCTCCCGGCTCTGAATTCTAGTAGCTACAAAAGAAAAAAGGCCCTGGAAATTCCAAGGCCCCTCACAAATAATTTCTCGTATGACGTGCTCTTCCTCTATCCTCCAGAAGCTCTCTGCTTTGCATCGGCATAGCTACGCCTGCGCGCCTCTTCCTCACGCGCTAAGCGCGCCCTTTCTTCGGCAGCCCTGAGCCCGACCACGGCTGCTCCTGCACGCTCAACAGCAGCACGCTGCGCCGCCACAGCTTGAGCGAACCGCACCACCGCAGCAGCTTCATTATCAGCCAGAGCGTTGTCCATTGCCAAACACCGGCCTCCCACAAGACCACTCACAAAAATCATGGCGAATAATATAAAAATTTTATTTCTCAACATATGTCCCCCAAAAGGATTAAAAAAGTACCGTGCAGTGCACGCTTCGTATCTCATAAATATAGACACACACAGAAAAAAAGAAAAGAGGCCTCGGAATTCCGAGGCCTCTTTTTGGTCATAAACACAAGATCCAAAGACCTTATGCAGATTGTTTAACTTGCCCAGTGTGTGGGTGAATGTTGCCGGTGTAAACCTTCAACTTATCGATCACTTGACGACCCATTGAAGTACGAGGCAACATGCCCTTCACTGCCAAACGAATGATATCGGTTGGGTGAGCAGCTAACTTGTTTTTCAAGCTTACTACCTTTTTACCACCGCGCCATCCTGAGTAGCTTACATATTCTTTACCAAGCATTTTATTGCCGGTTACTTTGAACTTATCGGCATTCAACACAACAACATAATCACCACCATCGGTATGAGCCGTGTAGGTTGGCTTATGACGGCCACGAAGCAATGTTGCGATTTGTGTAGCCAAACGACCAAGCGTTTGTCCTTCAGCGTCAATCACATGCCATTCCGGTGCGCGATCTTCAACACGCAGGAAAAATGTTTTATTCATATCGATCATGATACAGTCACCTTTTGGTTATAAAAAAATCTTTTACTGCGGTGCGCACGCTGAACGGGAACGCGATAAACACTGCTTTGATTGTTTGTGAATAAAAGAGTCAGTTATTTTACGGCAAAAAACAGCCTCCGTCAAACGCTAAAACCCTACTTTTTCTTAACTTTTGCCATAAACGCACTCAAGAGCGGATGCGGCTGCAATGGCGTTGCTCTATATTCAGGATGAAACTGCACCCCGATCATAAAGGGATGGCCGGCTAGCTCCGAAACTTCAACCAAGCCGTTCTGCGGGCATATGCCAGAAAACACTATCCCCTTATCTTCAAGCTGTTTTTTATAATTGTTGTTGAATTCATAGCGATGACGGTGACGTTCTTCGACCGTCTCGGCACCATAATACTCGCGAGCCTTGGTCCCTTTGCCTAACGCACAGGTATAGGTTCCCAGTCGCATAGTGCCACCTTTTCGTACCACTTTTTGCTGTGCATCCATCATCGTAATAACCGGATCGGTTGTCTCATCATCAAATTCTGAGCTGGTCGCGTTCTTAATGCCGCATAAATTACGTGCTGCCTCAATCAACATCACCTGAAGTCCCAAGCAAATACCCATAAAGGGTACTTTATGTTCGCGAGCCCACTTGGTAGCCGCAATTTTTCCTTCAACACCCCGCTTATCAAAGCCACCCGGAATCACAACCCCATCCAGCGTCTTTAACAACGCCTCACGATCGGCTTCCGACATATCCTCAAGGTCTTGTGAATCAATAGTCACCAACTCAATAGCCAACCCATTGGCATGTCCGGCCGACTTCAGCGCTTCAATTAAACTAATATAGGGATCGTTGCCCCCTACATATTTTGCCACCATGCCGATGCGCACCACCTGCGTTGCCGATTCAATGGCATCAAGCACCGATTGCCACTGCTCTAACCGAGCCACTCGCTGTGTCGAGAGTCCCGCAACTTCTTGAGTTTGATGCAAAACACCTTGTTCATTTAAGTCAAAAAAGAGTGTATAGAGTGGACTTCTTGTCCGCACCTGAAATACTGCTTCTTCGGCAACACCACACATCACCGATACTTTTTTCAGCTCACGCTTTGCCATCGCTTTTCCGGTCCGCAAAAACAATAAATCTGGGGTTAGCCCGGCACGCTTCAGCATCATAACACTGTGCTGAGTAGGCTTGGTCTTCGTCTCATTAGCCCATGGCAAATAAGGAACCAAACTTAAATGAGCATGAACTACATGCCCACGAGGCAGCATATGCCGTAATTCGCGCACCGATTCCAAGAAAATTTCACCTTCAATATCTCCAACGGTCCCCCCAATTTCAACCATCACCACGTCATACTGACCCTTTTGTGCAAATGTCAACAAGCGTCGCTTAATCTCATCGGTTACATGGGGCACGACCGTAATACACTTGCCTAAATAAGCCCCTTCTCGCTCGGCCGCAATCAAATGACTATAGACCTTGCCAGCCGTTACCGAAGAATCTTTCGTAAATGCCTCACCAAGCATCCGCTCATAGTGCCCTAAGTCCAAATCGGTCTCGGCACCGTCAACCGTCACAAATACCTCCCCATGCTCGAGTGGTGACATTGTACCAGGGTCAACGTTCAAATACGGATCACACTTTATTACACCAACCCGATACCCGGCATCTTTAAGCAATACACCGATACTGGATAACAAAACCCCTTTACCAATAGAAGAACATACCCCACCGGTTACAATAATAAACCGAGTTCCTTGCGCTGCAATTTCTTCATGCAGTGCCTTCATTGTTATCTGTTCATTCTCTTTACGTACCATCGTCAACTACCCCTCTATCTCTGTAAGCTCTTTTGGAATTTCACTACTTAAACACTCTACGCCGGTTGTGGTAATCAGATAATCATCTTCGATACGTATCCCTATACGCTCCCCTGCAATATAAACACCCGGCTCAATGGTAATCACGTCACCCGGCATCAATGGCACCATCGGATCACCGACATCATGTACATCAAGCCCCATAAAGTGCCCTATACTGTGCGGCATATACCGGCCTAAGTCGTACCTATCAAGATATGCCTTGGCAAGGTGATTCAATGAATGCTCCGGATCAAATCTATTGTTGTTATACATTCCCGGCTTTGCACAGGATGCAATGTACTGTTGCGTATCAAGCACAATCTGGTACAACTCTCGTTGTCGCGGCGTAAACATTCCCCCAACCGGATAGGTTCGGGTAATATCGGCCGCATAATATTCGTAGGTTGCGCCAATATCGACCACCACCGCTTCTCCGGCCTGCAGCACCGCTTTTTCATCTATATAATGCAAGATAGTAGCATTCACACCGGTTGCCACTATACTCGGAAACGCTTCAATAGGGCTTCCCTGCCGAACAAATTCGGCATCGATCGCCGCTCTAATTTCACATTCTTTCCGCCCGGCCTGCATGAGGGTGTGCGCTATCTGTTGCGCAGACGCAGTACGCGCAATCGCACCGGCGATACAAGAAAGTTCATGCCGATCTTTACGGCGACGCATCGTCGCGATAAGCGCATTAATATCAATTAATTTTTCAGTAAAATGAGGTATTTGTTGTCCCAGATACCATAACATCTGTTGCGGATAATCGCCAAACCATCGCGCCATACCGGCAACGTAGAGAGAGCCATGCCCTGCAGCACGACGAACGAGATAAGTAATCAACTCGGCGTACACCGCATCATGGGTAAACGGTCGCACCATGTAGCCACCGACCACCGCACCCTGATACCTAATGCCAGTAACTCCGTATGTCGCCGGATCGGTTTCGGTTGTAATCTCGTGGGAAACCCACTGAGAACGCATACCATTGTACGAAGGAACATAGAGCCACTCGTCCCCATTGCCTTCAAGGCAGAGGACGGCGGCCGGCTCATCAATGCCGGTAAAGTAATAAAAGGTACTATCTTGTCTGAATCGACTATTGCGCGGCTCGGCAGCGGCACATAACACGATGGTGTCTTGCTCACTGAGCGAGGCCAACATGGCGCGCAATCGCGCTCGGCGTTCTTTGTATATCGCAGCGCTTGGATACATGAATTACCTTTTTTTATGGTATGCAACAAACGCTTCGTAGCATAGCATGCTCACGCGCAAGATACAAATAGAGATACGCAAAAACCGGCTTAAAGCAACGGTTGTCGCCCTGCAAGTGCCCGGTGAATTGTCGTTCGATCAAGGTAGGCTAGATGCGAACCGGTTGGCATACCACTGGCAAGACGTGAACAGATCGGCCCATCTTTAGGCATTTTAGTACGAATGTAACTCATCGTTGCCTCACCCTCAGGTGTCGGGTTGATAGCAAAAATGATTTCACGAATTGACTCTTGCGTCAGTCGCTGTACCAGCTGAGAGATACGTAGCTGATCAGGCCCAATGCCTTCCAGCGGGCTCAGCACGCCTCCAAGAACGTGATAGCGACCACGGTATTCACCAAGGCGCTCTATCGCATACAAATCCGGCCATTGCTCTACCACACAGAGAAGATTGGCGTCACGGTGCACATCACTGCACACCGTACACCGCACCGATTTTTCTGCCCAATTACCACACAGCTCACAAGGTGCTACCGCACTACGAGCCTGAGCAATCGCTTCAACAAGCTTTGCCGCCCGCTCATCAGGTGCTGTCAATAAATACAGGGCCACACGATACACCTGCTTAGAGGCCACGTAAGGAATATGACGAAGCTGCTGAATCAGCGCTTGAAGCGAGGGTAAATCACGCACAGATATCCTTTACGCAAAAAACTTACGAAGTTTTTGTTCAGCCATCGTCACCACAACGTTCGTTACGATAAAGAGAAGCAAACCGGCCGGCATACGCACAAACACCGTTGCCAAAACAGCTGGCAGCAGATAACGCATAATCATCGCTTGCTTATCGCCCTTTTGCGAAACCATTCCCATTGGTTGGAAGAAGATAGCCACCACCGCAATAACCGGCAGAATGTAATACGGATCTTTACTTGAAAGATCGATAATCCATCCAAAGAACGGCGCTTGATACATGTCAATAACGTTGCCCAGTGCGCGGTACATTGCAAAGAAAAGAAGCATCTGCGGCACCATCAACAAACAGCCAAACATAAACGAAGCCGGTGAGACGCCATGTTCTTGATAGAGACGCATAACTTCAACATTGAATCCTGCCGTGTCATTAGCATACTTTTTACGTAAAGCAGCAATGCGCGGTTGCAATTTTTGTTGTTGTTCATTGATACCGGCACTCTTAAGCGACAACGGCAACAAAATCAGCTTAAGTATAAAAGTCAGTGCGATAATCGCTAAACCATAGTTGTGACAAAGCTCATAGAGCCAGCCCAACATCTGCAAAAGAAGCTTAGCAAACCAAGAGAGCCAACCAAAGTTAAGAAGCCCTTCAAGGCGGGCATCTACCGCGGTTAATGCCGCAAGCGATTTTGGTCCAACAAAGAACGAAAGATTATAGGAAGCCGATTCGGTAATCGCCGGCCCTTCAAGAATGGCACTTATCCAGCTTGATTCAGTGCTGGTAAAGTAACCACGCTGCGCAAATCCGTCCTTATCAGCAATCAATGCATGCGCAAAGTAACTATTTTCTACCCCAATCATGTGTGGCAATACCCACGCATCGGAAGCGCGTTGCGAATCACTCACCTGATTAATGGTGTTCTTTGCAGGATCAAGAATCACGCCACTCACCTCATCTCGCTCTAACGCAGGCAGATGAGGCGCCCCAATAAAGAGCCGTGGTCGGATTGGATTTGGATGAGCAGCTTTTGCCTTCAGTTCAATCAGAAGATCAATAAGGTATTTTTCATGATGCAATACAAATGTTTTACGAATCGCCCACTCATCGGTACGCGCCGTATAGGTAACGGTCACATCACCATTCTTCAGCGTTTCTTGTCCTTCATAGTGGTAATGCAACGGTGTTTCATCGTTAATAGCGAGAACAAACGAGGCTTGATCAGGTGTCGCTGCTTCATAGATTGATTGCAGTGGCGCACTGTTAGCATCGGTATATTCAGGGAATGCCAGCGCTTCAAGGGTACCGCCATACGTAGAAAATACTGCTTCGTAACGAGGAGTTGATACCGTTACTTCTTGGCTTACACTAACCGCTGCTGCATCACCAAACGAGATCGTTTTTACTGCTGGCAAAGAAAGATCATGCGCTGAAGGAATTTTATAAGCAGCGCCGGCTTCATGCACCTGCTCTACCGTGCCACTCTTACCATCAAACCAATCACGAAAAATTATTTGAAGCCCAAAAATTGTAATAAAGGAGAGAAATGCGGCTACTAACGTTTTTTTATCAAACATGAACTACCTTTTGAAGATTACTTGTAAGATGATACCTCTGAAAATAAGAGCCGCAGTGTACCATAAAGGTCCTCAGGGTTCTACCCCTCCCCTCGTTGTCAGCCAGAACTGCGAGCTGCGAAGAACAATTATTACCAAACTATTTTGCTTTCCTCCCTGATATGGTACAACGCTCGATGCTTGCATGGTGATGTATTAAAGGAGTTACCCACGATGTCTCATAAAGGTCGTCCTATGGCTAAACGCCAGTTTCGTATCGGAGAACTAGCCACCGCATTAAGCGTGGAAAAGTACGTGATTCGCTTTTGGGAAAAAGAATTTTGCTTTACTGGCTACCGTTCAGAAGGCGGCCAACGCTTCTATACTAATGACGATTTATCTACCTTCATGTACATCAAAGAGTTGCTCTATAAAAAAGGATTCACCATTGCCGGTGCGCGCCAGCAACTTGAGCAACGGCAGAAAAATCGCATCAAAGAGGTTGCAGCAGTGCCGGCACACATCGTTTCACCAGCACGCTCCCTCAGCCCGTCGCAATGCCCATCCTGCAAACATACCGAGACACTTCAACGTGAATTGGAACAACTCGCACACAAGTTACACAATCTTCAAAAGCAACTTACGCCGCAATCTCGCTCGTAAACCGAAGATAGGAAACAACGGCCGGCGGGACATTCGGTAAGACTTTTTTCATGCCAATGCCATACTTTTGATAATGGTCAAGAAGATACCGCTGTATCTTTTTAAACTCACGCTTTTTTGTTTTTGATAAGAAAACCTTTTTGATGTCGGGCAACCACAAGTAAGAAAAGTAAGAAATCACACCACCCTGCTTGGCTAGGCTAACCACATGCTGCCAAATCTCTTGCACCAACGCAAAGGGTAACGCGTTAAAGGGAATCCCCATCACAATTGCATCATACCGATGCTGCGGCAACCACTGCGTAATGGAGCCACAATGTACCGTTATTTGCGGATGATGCGCATATCGTGCTCGAAGCATCATCGCAAGCTTTCCATCAAGCTCAACCAGATCAAGATGATCATCTGGCCCAAGCTTTGTTACCACCTCTTCAGTTACCGCTCCGGTGCCTGGACCAACTTCTAAAAATCGCTTTCCAGCACCTTGAACACCCGGTATAACATGCACTACTAGCGCCTCAGCAAGCAACTTTGAGCTAGGTGCTACCGCACCAACCGACTCCGGTTCATCAATAAAACGGCCCAAAAAGACCACCGTCTCAACAAATGAACTTCCGCCAAGCATACAAGCCCCAATGTACAACACAACCATGGAGCCGATTGCTATACAAAGGGCCAACGCGACCTTCTTTACTCTTCTTCTCATTATACTCTCATCTCATTACTTAGTGTGGGGATATAGATCTACAATTTATACCGAAAAGCCAAATACCAAACGCATATATTCGATCGGAGAGTGACCGACTGAATGCAACGCATTTTGACAGCTCAACCCAACGGTAAATCGGTCAAACGTTGCAGCTACATAACTTGTTAACTTATGAGCACCACCGGCCGCAACCGAAGTAAGGGCCGGCGCCGAAGTCATACCTACATCGCTAACTTCGGCCGGTTGCGATTCATTGCGCGGCGCCTCCTGCCATGCAGAACCGGAGCGAGAGCGATAGAAATAAGCATAAGAATTATCAAGCACCGCGCTTGTTGAACCTGAATGCCACTGGTAACCATAGGCAGAGCCGAAGCGGAGAAAACCCAACGCTCCCTGCAATCCTGCAACGCCACCAACCATTGAGCCTGGCGAGAATTTAACACTCCACTCACGATTTTCGCCAGAAAAAGCATGCTCGGCATAACCACCAAAAAAGAGTCGGGCACTCATCGCATTATGCTTCAGCGCCGCGGTATATCCATATGATTCAGTAAATAATCGCACATGAGTCGTAGGCGCCGAACCATTCGCCAAAAAAAGGCCCACCGGCTCACAACCAATGCTTATATCAATACCACCGAAACGACCGGCGAATGTTGCGCCTAAAAGATACGATGGGGTTAAAATTATCGCAGTAATAGGCTGCTTAACCATAAACAACGGTCGGTGTGCATTATGAAGCTCATCGTTGGTGTGCTGAAGTCGCTCATAATGCTTATGCAATGCAAAGCCACCACCCAAATTTCGCAAACCTACCCACATCGGGCCATCACCAACATAGCCCTCGATATCAACCGCAGAGAAAAAACCGTCAGGCATACAATGGTTACATGTTGGACTACCAAATAGGATCTTCAACCCTTTCGCACGAACACTCAAATCGTACGCACCGGTCTCCACAAAGCGGCGAGCAAGACCGCTCTGAAACGAGGTAGAAAAGCTAATAAACGCATCGGACGCCTTATCACTTAACCAAAGATCATTAGAAGCCTTTTTTGCCGGCTCCGAAAGCTGTTCACCGGCCACCAAGCCATAGGGAAGTGTCAAAATTAAGATCAGAGCTAACTTCTTCATACAACCTCATGTGTTACCGATAATTAGTAGAGTTTATCGGGCTAACTATAACAGCAAAGAACCGAGACTACAACGCCATTTTCCGAGGAGTTTGACAGAAATATCTCAGCATTCTTATGCTACGCTCGTTAGCTATATCCATTATCTAGGAGGCACCCCTATGAACAAGAAACTCTTTATCGCACTAACCATCGCTACCGGCCTCACGCCAACGATCGTCGGTGCTTGGCCATTTGGCCATCATCATCATGGTGGTTTTGGATTCGGCTTCGGGTTACCTTTTTTTGAAGGGCCGGTTATTCAAGAGCAAGTAGTCGCTCCCTACCCACAACGGACCGTCGTCGTAGAGCACCCAACCCATACTCCGATACAAACCGATATCAACTTTGCCCACATGACTTCTAAAATCGAAGACGGCCACTATGTATACCGTTTTGCAGTACCCGGCCACACACGGGATCAAATCTCTGTTCGCACCGACAAGAACCATCACACAGTACACGTGACGGTACGCGGCCAAGAAGCTGAGGCATCTGAAAACAGTGGCGAAGGCTTTGTCAGCAACGTCTTTAGCAGCAGCTCACACGAACAAGCGCATGATTTCAACGTTCCTGCCGATGCCGACCTAGGCAGCGTCTCGCCAAAAGTCAAAAACGGCATGCTCACGATTACCATTGGCCGCCTTGCAAAAGCAGCGCTTAACGATCGTCGCCAGGAAGTCCCGGTAGAAGATGGAGACAGTGACTAAGTAAGAATAAGACCTATTTTTTGAAAAGAGTGCGGGGCTGGTTAATAAACCGCCCCTCTTTTAGTAGTACTATCGGCCAGAGAATTCTCTGATTTCAGACGAGCCCACTGCTCGTCATTGCGAGAGCTGCATTGTCAGCTCGTGGCAATCCAGGCCAATAAAATATTTGTTCGCCTACTTACCACCCTATGTGACTAGATTGCCACGTCGCACGATGGCTCCTCGCAATGACAGCTTACGCTGTCTCCTAAAGAGACTGAATAGGTAAATATATAGGCTGGGGTAACTTTTACGCTTGAAATAGAATAATGCGGCCCCGCCCCAGAAAAGGGTGCTCCGGCGCCGGCGGCAGAATAACATCTTCTCGATCCTCGAAGCGCACCATCTGCTGAGCACCACTACGACTCTTTAAAATCACATAACAATCATCAAAAATGCCCCAATTTTTCCTCTCACGGGCAGCCTCATATTTTTGAATATACGCAATCCCCTCATCCTGCGAGAGGTTTTTCTCAAGACAGACACGAACTAGGTTTGAGAGATTAGGATAATATTCATGATGCATGTTAAGCATCTCATACTGTTGCGGCTGATTAGTATCGAGCGCGTCTTGACAGTTGATCCCGATAATCATCGGCTTTACTTTCAACCGAGTAGTCACCTCATTGAGTGCGTTAAACGCCTCAGGTCCTACCGTCATGATAGTAATGTAGTTCTCGGCCAGAATTTGTGCTGCAAGCTCCATGAGCTCTACGTAGCAGTAGGTACTATGCGGCAAATAACGGCTTTTAAAATAGGTGAACCCATACTCATGACTCACGCCAAACTGGACTGCAGCCGCATCAACGCGGCCCATGAGCTCGGTATCGTGGAGCAAGATCTCGGGCATTAATACTGCCACGTACCCCTTTTTGCCAAATTTTCGCTTATGTAGCGTGCCGTTCATATCGCCTCCACATCAACCCGTTCCCCATGAGCAGAAAGTATGGATGATACCGGAAAAAAATCAAGCGCTAAAAGAAGAAAGCCAGGCTTTTAACCTGACTTTCTTAATACGTACGCTTAAGTG